>JBOGLC010000129.1:0-30457 GCA_050746005.1 Terriglobales bacterium | reverse complement strand
CTGTCATCCCGAGCGTAGTCGAGGGACCTTGCGTTTTTTGCGCGACGTGCCAGAAAACTATCGCGTCCATCAAAGAAACGCGGAATGCACGGCGGAAAACGCAAGGTCCCTCGACTACGCTCGGGATGACAGTTTATTTTAGGCGCCTTTGGCCTTGAGATTTTCGCTGGTGTACAGTCTGCGGCCAAATCCTGGAACTTCGGGTTCATTCTGGCGATCAGCCACAGCTTTTTCTCTCTACGCCAGTTCTTGAGTTGCTTTTCGCGGGCGATGGTTTTGTGTACGTCATCGGTACTTTCCCAATACACCAGGCGGACAGCATCGTAGGCGCCGCTGAACCCCTCGCCTTCCTGCGTTTTGTGCTGGAAAACTCGGCGATGAAGGTTGTTGGTCATCCCGATGTAGAGTCTCGCCGGGAACTGCTCTGCATGATGTACACGTAGTAGTGATCTTCCCGAATTGACAGGCGACCACCGCCCACCCTCCTGCTATCCTGAATGCATCCCGTGAGATTTCAGTTACAAGAGTCGCCGGCGTCCACAACTGCCGAGAACAAGATGGTAGGCCGCCTTGTGATCGGCCTGCTGGTGCTGGTCTCCGCGCTGGTGGGAGCGACGGCTGGGTTGCTGCTGGTCTACTCCACCGACCTGCCACAGGTTGATCAACTTGAACACTACCGCCCCAGTTCCATCACCGAACTGTACGACGACCAGGGACGCACCATCGGGTCCTTCGCGCTGCAGCGACGCGTGGTGGCCAGCTATGACGACTATCCCCAAGTTCTGCGACAGGCGCTGATTTCAATCGAGGACAAGGATTTTTACCGGCACTGGGGCGTCAACGTGTGGCGCATCGCTGGAGCCGCCTACCGCGATATCCGGTCGGGCGGCAGGGTGCAGGGCGCCTCTACCCTGACCATGCAACTGGCGCGCAATCTTTTTCTATCGCCCGACCGCTCGTTTCATCGGAAGATTCAGGAAGCCCTGCTCGCGGTCCAGATCGAGCGGCGTTTCACCAAGCCGCAAATTTTCACCCTGTACGCCAACCAGATATACCTCGGCCACGGCGTGTACGGTTTTGAAGCAGCCTCCCAGTTTTACTTCAGCAAGCCAGCCAAGAAATTGACCCTCGACGAAGCCGCGCTGCTCGCCGGTCTGCCTAAATCGCCGTCCTACTATTCGCCTATTACACATCCCGATCACGCTCTGAAGCGCCGCAACCTGGTGATCAATTCGATGCTCGAGGACGGAGACATCACGGCGCAACAGGCGACTGCGGCCCGCGATCAACCGATCCAACTGGAGGTGGCCCACGATCCCGATTCGCTGGCGCCTTATTTTGTCGAGGAAATCCGCCGCTACCTCGAAGGCAAGTACGGCAGCGACCAGGTCCACGAGGGCGGCCTGCGCGTCTATACGTCGCTCGATATGGACCTGCAGCGCGCCGCGAACCAGGCCATGTTTGACGGCCTGGCCGCTTACGAACGCCGTCATGGCTGGAGAGGGCGGCTGCAAAATGTTCTGAGCGGGGATGTGACCCTGGCCAACTACCAGCACCCGGACTGGGACAGCGATCCCGAGGTCAATGGCTACGTTCATGCGCTAGTTGTCGCGGTGACGAAAACTTCCGCTGCAATCAAATTTGGCCGATACTCCGCGACTCTGACGCCTGCCGATGCTGCCTGGACCCGCCGCAAGCTTTCGGACATGCTGAAGCCCGGCGACATCGCCTACGTGAAGATTCTTTCGTTGAACGCCGACGGGAAAGCGCGGGTCAGCCTGGAAGAAGACACTGGCGTACAGGGCGCGCTGGTGGCAATCGACAATGCGACCGGCGAGATAAAAGCCATGGTCGGCGGACGAGATTTCAATCTCTCGAAATTCGATCGCGCCACGCAAGCCCTGCGCCAGGTGGGATCGTCGTTTAAACCTTACGTATACACCGCGGCCATCGATCGCGGCGCCACTCCGGACGATACTATCCTGGATGCGCCTATAACCTTCCCCACGCCCTCCGGCCCCTATGAGCCGCACAATTACGACGAAAAGTTTGAAGGCACGATCACGCTGCTGCGCGCGCTGGCGCAATCCCGTAACATTCCCGCGCTGAAGCTGGCCGACAATCTCGGGATCGCAACCGTCATCGACTACGCCCATCGCTTCGGCATCACCTCCAGCATTCCGCCCTACTTGCCGATCGCCCTGGGCGCAGTCGAGGTAACGCCCATGGAGCAGACCTCCGCCTTCAGCGTCTTCCCCAATGACGGCGTGCACATCACGCCGCGCTACATCACCAAAGTGACGGATTACGAAGGCCGCACCCTGGAAGAAAATTTCCCCGATGTGCGCGACGTGGTCAGCGCCCGCACCGCTCGAACTATGACCGCCATGCTGCGGGAGGTCGTGCTGCACGGCACCGGAATCGCAGCTTCCACCCTCAAATATCCTCTGGCGGGAAAGACCGGCACCACCAACAACTTTACCGATGCCTGGTTCGTTGGCTTCTCACCATCCATCACTTGCGGAGTTTGGGTTGGCTACGATGAGAAGAAGTTTCTGGGAGCGAGAGAGACCGGAGCCCGCGCTGCACTCCCCATCTGGATGGATTTCATGAAGGCCGCGCTGGCGCGAAAACCTCCGGGAGAGTTCCAGTCGCCACCCGAGCCCATGCCAAATCTATCCCAACCCCGGGTTGACACGCCGGATACAGCGCCGGCAGGAGATGAAGCTCACTAGCGTCACCGGGTTTACGCAGTGGCAGGTGTCCCACCTGTCCGGCCGGGCAAGGGCCGACACTTTCCCCGCCATGCCCCGTGCAACTGCTAGGGGTCCTTCGACTGCGCGATTCGATTCGCAAGCGCATCGAACCACTCCGCTCAGGATGACACCATAGGCCGCATGGCCGTCCCCACCTGCCCAGCCGGGTAAGATCCCACCCGCCTTACTTCAGGGCCGCAAAGCTCTCATCCAGAATCCGCGACGCCTCATCGACGTCGGCTTTCGAAATATTCAAAGGCGGCGACATACGAATTACGTTGCCATAAAACCCGCCCTTGCCCACCAGCAAGCCGCGCTTGCGCGCTTCCTCCATCAATGCGTTCGTGCCGGCGGACGCCGGCTTCTTGGTTTCGCGATCTTCCACCAGTTCGAGCGCCTGCATAAGGCCCATGCCGCGAACGTCGCCGATGATGGCGTGCTTCGCCTGCAATTCTTCCAGCCTCTTGCGGAAATATTCCCCCACTACAGCCGCGTTGGTCCGTAAATCGTCTTCCTCGATGATGTCAATGACCGCCCGCGCGGTCACGCTGGTCACGGGATTGCCGCCGAAGGTCGAAATCGTCAATCCCTGAAACGAATCCGCGATCTCCGGTTTGGCCACCGTGAGCCCGATGGGCACGCCGTTGCCCAGCCCTTTAGCGGCGGTAATCATGTCCGGCTCCACTTCCCAATGCTCGATGCCGAACCATTTATGCCCGGTGCGCCCCCAGGCGGTCTGCACTTCGTCGGAGATAAAATCGCCGCCGTACTGCTTGACGATGCTGAAAGCCAGTTTGAAATATTCCTTGGGCGGCGTAATGAACCCGGCTACGCCCTGAATCGGCTCCGCCAGGAAAGCGGCAATACGTCCCGAGGTCGAAAATTGAATGACGTTCTCAATATCCTTCGCGCAAGCGACTTCGCACGAAGGATATTTCAGCCCCAGAGGACAGCGATAACAATACGGATTCATGGCGTGCACAATTCCGACTTCAATCGTGCCCTTGCGCCAGGTGTTCATGCCGGTAAGTCCGCGAGTCAGCGAGGAGCGCCCGCTGTAGCCCTGCCGCAGCGCCACCACTTCAAGGTTCCCGGTGTGCATGCGCGCCACCTGGATGGCGGTTTCATTGGCCTCGGTCCCGCTGTTGGTGAAGTAGGACTTCTTCAGCGCTCCCGGCGTGATCTGCGCCAGCTTCTCCGCCAGCTCGACCATGGGCACGTTGGGAAAGCAGGTTGAGACGTGCTGCAGGCGATCGATCTGCTCCTTGGTGCGCGAGATCACCCGCGGGTTGCAATGGCCGACGCTGATGGTCACGATGCCGCCGAAGAAATCGAGATACTTCTTGCCCTCCACGTCCCAAACATGCTGCATGGAAGCGTGGTCCATGGGCAGAGGATCGGAGTAGTAGGTGGAGACCGAAGGAAATATGAACTCCTTCTGTTTGCGATTGATCTCTTCGCGGGTCAGGTGCGCTTTTTCAGTGGGAACAATGGTAGAGCTCATGCTGGGACCTCAGGCGGAATGATTCGTCGAGAATGTAGGTCTTACCAGGGACCCACCATCATAAACCACTCACCGGTTTCGCCGGGCGCGGCTTGGCCCCGGCCTCCGGCGGCGCGATGGCGCGGGCTCCGTTGCGAAATTGCTTCAAGGCCGCGAAAATCCGTGGGCCATAGAGCGCAGCTTTATATTCGCCGAATCCGGGAATACCCCGCAGTTCGGGAATCGATCCCGGACGCTTGCGGCAGACCTCGTCGAGACCGGAATCGTGCATCACCACGAAAGCCGGAACACCCTGCTCCTTTGCCGCAGCCCGCCGCCACTCGCGCAAATACTCGCGCAGAGCAGGATCGATATCCGCGATTCTCACAGCCCCGGCGGGCAGCGGCGCCGGCGTCAACCGGGCGGCCGGCGGACTTAGCTTCGGACGCCCCGTCTGCACCGACTTCACCAGCCACTGCGATTCACAACCGCACGCGTCGCACGAGCCGCAGGTCGCCCACTTCGGACTCTCCCCGAAGTGCAGGCAGATTTGCCGGTGCCGGCAGCCATCCGATTCGGCAAAGCGGCGAATGGTATGGTAGCGCTGCCACGCCCGCTCCTTCTCGGCAGGATCGACGATCTGATCGGCAAAATATGCCAGCAAAGCCGCGTCCCGCTTCTGCCAGAGCAAAATGCAGTCTGCCGGCTGCCCGTCGCGCCCGGCGCGTCCCGCTTCCTGGTAATACTGCTCGATAGATTTAGGCAGCGCGAGATGCACCACCGCCCGCACCGAAGCCTTGTTGATCCCCAGCCCGAAGGCAATTGTGCCCACCAGTACCCGTACCTCGTCCGACATCCAACGTTCCTGGTTGTCGCGCCTCGCCCCTGCTTCCATCTTGCCGTGGTAGCCGATGGCGGAAATCTGATGCTCTTTCAGAAAATTCACCGTCTGTGCAACCCTGGCAATGGTCGGTGAGTAGACGATGATGCTGCTGTCCTGATAATTGCGCAAAGCGCGCAGCAACAGACTGGGCTGCTCACCGCTGATGCATTCTTTCACCAGATAGCGCAGGTTCGAGCGGTGAAAGCTGGCAATGTACTTATGCGGATCGCGCAACTGGAGCTGGTGCAGAATATCGTGGCGCACGCGCTTGGTGGCGCTGGCGGTGAAGGCGGCGATGGGACGATCGGGAAAATGCGCCCGCAGGCGGCTCAGCTGCCGGTATTCCGGCCGGAACTCATGTCCCCACTCGGATATGCAATGGGCTTCATCGATGGCGAAGAAAGCGACTGGGACCTGCTGCAGCCAGCTAATGGTGTCGGCCCGCGCCAGGCGCTCGGGAGAAAGATATAGTAGCCGGTACTCGCCCGCAGATGCCTTGCGCATGACCTGAATCTGCTTTTCGCCGGGCAGAGAACTGTTCAGTACAGCCGCCGGAATTCCCATCTGGGCCAGTTGCGCCGCCTGGTCCTGCATCAGCGCGATCAGGGGTGAGATTACAATTGCGGTCCGCCCCAACATCACCGCCGGCAACTGGTAACAGAGTGATTTCCCGCCTCCGGTCGGCATGACCACGCAAGTGTCTTGTCCGTCGAGCAGGCTGCGCACGATGCGCTCCTGCAACGGCCGGAAGGAATCGTATCCCCAGTGCCGCCGCAGCGTGGTCAGAAGGTCGGCTCCCGGCATGCACTCTGCTGCAGACATCAGCGTCAGTATAACTGGTGGCTGGGGAGGCACGAGGACCCGCACGGCCTCGATCCCGAACTGGGAAGCAACTATAATCTGTCTGAATGAGATCTCTTTTCCGGCTGATCCTGCTGGCGCTGGTTTTGCTGGTGGTGGCGCTGATCTCGGCGCTCACCGCCATGCGCCTGGCCATCCACGGGCGCGAAGTCGCCGTCCCCGATCTTGCGGGCAAGAGTCCCGCCGCCGCTCGCATGATCGCCGAACAAAGCGGATTGGAACTGAGTGTAGAACGGCAGTACTACAGTCCTGCGGTTCCGGAAGGAAAGATTATGTCCCAGCTCCCGCCGGCTGGAAGCCGGGTGCGCCCGGGCTGGCAGGTGCGCGTCGCCGAGAGCCTGGGCCCACAGCGGGTCGTGATCCCCAATGTCGTCGGACAAACTGAGCGAGCCGCCGACATCAATATCCGCCGCCGCGGTCTCGACGTGGGCTCGCTCGCGCAAATGCAATCGACGGATGCCCCGGATAGCCAGGTCCTGGCGCAAGCTCCACCACCGAATGCCAGCGGCGTCTCCGCCCCCAAAATCAGTTTGCTGGTCGCAGTGCCCTCGCAACCCCAGGCGCTGGTCATGCCCAGCTTCGTGGGAGAGCAACTCGGCAGTGTCATCCAGGCCACACAGGACGCCGGACTGCGCATGGGTAGCGTGACCGCGGCGCCGCCTCCCGAAGGCTCGCCGGCAACCAGCGTATCGCCTCCCTTCCCGGGCAGCACGATCGTGTCACAGAATCCGCCGGCAGGAGAGAAAGTAGTGGCCGGCGCCACAGTAGCCCTCGAAGTACGCTAGCCCTGGTGTCTGTGCAGGATCGCCGCGAAAAATCCCTCACACGGATGCACCCCGGGAATAGTCCTCAGGAACTGCTCGCTCACCAGGGAATCAAGATTGCCCCAGACCAGCTCGCCTTTCGTCCGCAGCCGTTCCAGTTCCAGGCGGCAATCGAGAATTGAGAAATCTGGCTGGCCGGATAGGGCCCTTTCCACGACTTCTTCGTTCTCTTCGGGCTCCAGCGAACAGGTGGAATACACCAGTCTTCCGCCCGGCGCGACCTGCCGCATGGCTGCTCGCAGAATCGCCAGCTGCCGCACCTGCAGGTCTACGAGGTCGGGCGCCTTCAGTCGCCATTTGATTTCAGGATTGTGTGCCAGTGTGCCGGTGCCGGAGCACGGAACGTCGGCCAACACACAATCAAAGTCCGCCGCAGAGGGGAAATCCAGCAGGTCTGAGTTAATTACTTCCACATTTCCAGCCGGAACCAGCTTTCGCAGCAAACGAGCCCGGTGCGGATGTAGCTCCATCGCGGTAATGACGGACTCGGGATTTCGTTCGGCCAGCACACGGGTCTTGCCGCCCGGGGCTGCGCAGCAGTCCAGCATTCTCGATCCCTTGCCCACCAGCAAGGCAACTAACTGCGAGGCCTCGTCCTGAATCGCAATACGGCCTTCAGCGAAGGCCCGCGAGCCGGAAGCATTTCCATTCCGAACTCGGCGTGCCGAGGCCAGCAACTGGCCGGGAGCAAGGTCGATCCCATCGCTCCTCAGTTCGCCTTCTACTCCGGGGGCGGCGAGACGAACTGCAACCGCCGGAGGATGCTGGTCGGAGATGCAAATCTGTCGCGCCCGATCGAAACCAAACTGCCGTATCCACCTCTGGCACAGCCACAGGGGATGGGCCGTTCTTCGGGAGAGGTCTGTGGCACTTGCCTGTCCATCCTTACCAAGTTCATCATTATGGGCGGAATTTGGCGCGGCACTACGGATCTCACTCTTGACGCCTTCAGCCGCCAGCTTGCGCAACACCGCATTCGCGAAAGGCGCCGCCGACCGCTTGCGGGCGCGCTTCACCAGTTCCACACTCTCATGTACAGCAGCGCGCCCGGGAATCCGATCGAGAAATAAAAGCTGATATGCTCCCAACCGCAATGCCGTCAGCACTTCAAGGTCGAGTGTCTTCACATTCTTGCTGGAGAATCGGCCGATTTCTGTGTCCAGCAGCGACCGCCATCGCAGCGCTCCCATGACCAACTCAGTGGTCAGACCGTGGTTCGCCGGCGAGAGCTTCTCATATTGGATCGAGTGCAACAGCTCGGAGGCGTAGGCATCCTGCTGCTCGATGCGGAGCAGGATGTCGAAGGCTGCGGCACGAGCGGGGGAAGTGGACATGGATTTCTAAAGCTCAGTTGCTAGTGAAATTAGTTCCCGGTTCTCAGTACCCCAGCTTTTCGCCGGTGCGGGGTTGATGGCCGTGGACGAAATCAGACGCCGGCATGCGCTTCCTGCCTTCGAGCTGTACTTCGAGGAGTTCCAGCGCGCTTCCGGCTCCGCACCCCACCAGCAGGCGACCGTCCTCTACCACCAGTTCGGCCGCCGTCACCGGACGCTCAACCGGCCGAGCGGACCAGATGCGCAGATTCTTGCCGCGAAAGCTGGTATACGCGCCTGGCCAAGGCTGAAAGCCAAGCAGGCGATTCAGGATCTCCCGGGCGGTACGCTGAAAATCAATGCTGCCATCTTCTTTTTTCAGGATGGGCGCCAGCGTGGCTTTGGCATGATCCTGGGGTTGCGGATGGACCGACCCATTTTGCAGTCGGCGCAGAGTCTCAACCATCAGCTCGGCGCCGGCGGCAGCCATCCGGGGCGCCAGGGTCAGAGCGGAGTCCTCCGGCGCAATCGGAATCTCCTTCTGCAACAAAATGTCGCCGGTATCGAGACCGGCATCGATCCGCATGGTAGTAACGCCAGTCACGGTTTCGCCGCAGGCAATGGCCCACTGAATCGGCGCCGCACCGCGATACTTCGGCAGCAGCGAGGCGTGCAGATTAAGATTCCCCTGCGGCGGCAAATCAATCATCCACTGCGGAATGATTCGTCCATATCCGACCACGATGATTGCGTCCGGCGCGATTCCTGAAAGTTGCCGGCGAAAATCTTCATTGTTCTTGATCTTGTCGGGCTGGCTGAGCTGCAAACCCAGTTGCAAAGCCCGCCGCTTTACCGGCGAAAACGCCAGTTCCATACCCCGGTCCTTGGGCCGGTCAGGCTGGGTCACCACCAGAGGCACAGAGAATCCGGCCTCGACCAGCTTTTCAAGAGTGGGGACGGCGAAGACCGGAGTGCCGCAGAAAACGAGATTGAGAGACGCAGGCACTTAGAAAATTGAGCAATTGGGGAATTGAGTAACTGGGGAATTTTAAAATTGACACCGCCCTGACCTCTCTTCAGGTGCAATCAATTACTCGATTTCCCAATTTCCTACCACTCTCCCGCTTTCATCAGCTTGCGAATTTTGCGTTTCATGAAATCCCGCTTGAGGGCGCTGATGTGGCTGATGTACAGCTTGCCATTCAGATGATCGGTCTCATGCAGGAAGGCGCGGGCCAAAAGATCTTCACCGGTTTTCTCAAACCACTTCCCGGCAATATCTTGCGCCCGAATGGTCACCGTGCGGGCGCGGGTTACCGGTTCGCGAAATTCGGGAATACTCAGGCAACCTTCATTCTGAGTGTGGCGGCCCTCGGTCCGGACGATTTCCGGATTCACGATCACCAGCTTGGCCTCGGGGTCTTCTTTGAAGGTGACATCGATGACCGCCAGCCGCTTTGAAATTCCGATCTGCGGCGCGGCCAGTCCCACTCCGTGCGCCGCGTACATGGATTCGAACATATCGTCGACCAGCTTCTTCAAATCGCCGTCAAAAGCGGTTACCGCTTCGCCAGGTTGTTCCAGGACTGGATTTCCAAACTTCACAATGGGATAGATCATGCAGGTTTAGTCGTCGACTTCAGTAATTCTTTACTTGCTCCAGATATCCCTTAAAGTTTCGCAAGGTCTCGGTCATCGAATCGCCGCCAAACTTTTCCAGCGCGCAGCGCGCCAGCGTCAGCGCCACCATGGCCTCCGCCGCCACCCCGGCGGCCGGCACCACGCACACGTCGGAGCGCTCGTAGGCGGCCTTGACCGGTTCCCGGCTGGCGAAATCCACGGATTGCAAGGGACGGCGCAAAGTGGAAATCGGCTTCAGGTATCCGCGCACCACGATGTCCTCGCCGTTCGACACTCCGCCCTCAATCCCTCCTGCATTATTTCTGCTGCGAGTGAAGCCGGTCGCCGCCCCGTATCCGATTTCATCGTGTACGGCTGACCCCGGGGAAGATGCCGCAGTCACTCCCGAACCGATCTCGACCGCCTTCACGGCCTGCAGCGACATGACCGCGCATGCCAACAGGCCATCCAGTCTTTCATCCCATTGCGCATATGTGCCCAACCCGGGCGGAACTTTCCGCGCCACCACTTCAAAAATACCGCCGACGGAATCTCCCGTACGCAGCACCCTGTCGACTTCCTCTTTCATTTGCTGTTCAGCTTCCGGATCGGCGCAATTCAGCAAAACCTCATCGCGCTCCGCAAGGCTGCGAATCTGTTCCCACGAAACATCTTTTTTCAATACGGCCCCGCCCACCGCCACCACATGACTGCAGACTTCGATCCCCAGTTCGCGCAGGAACAACTTGGCCAGACCGCCAATGGCGACGCGTGCCGCCGATTCCCGCGCCGAGGCACGTTCGAGCACGTAGCGGGCCTCGGGGAAATTGTATTTCAGCGCCCCCGCCAGATCGGCATGGCCGGGACGCGGCGAAGCCACCCGCTTATGTTTGGCGGAATCGCCTGGCTCGACCGGAAGGGCTTCCTGCCAGTTCTGCCAATCCTTGTTTTCGAGCAGGATCGCGATCGGCGATCCAATGGTTGCGCCGTGATGCACACCCGACAGGATATGAGCTTTGTCGGTTTCAATCTTCATCCGCCCGCCGCGCCCGAAACCCTGTTGCCGGCGCCACAGTTCACGATCCAGAAAAGCCTGGTCCACCTTCAGCCCAGCCGGCAATCCCGAAAGAAAAGCGACCAGCGCCTCGCCATGAGATTCCCCCGCAGTGAAGTACCGAAGCATCGTTTTGGAATTGTATCCGATGACCTGGAATTGGCTGAGAACCGAGGACTCAGATCTGAAAACTGAACTATCTCGCCCCGTCCGGATAAACCAGAATCTTACTCGCCTCACCCGTCTTCAGCCGCTCCATGGCCCTGGAGAAGTCCTTCATCGCAATCCGGTCGGTAATCACGGGATGGAGGTCAAGTTTGCCCGCCTTCAACAGCGCCGTCATCTGATACCAGGTCTGATACATCCGGCGCCCGCTAATACCCTGCACCGTGATGCCTTTGAAAATAATGTCTTCGGAAAAATTCAGCGAAACCGGCTTTGAGGTCAACCCAAGAAGAGAAATGCGGCCCCCGCGCCGGACCACGTCAAACGCAGTTCGTATGGCGCTGGGATGACCCGCCATCTCGAGCACGACATCGGCGCCCAGCCCCCCGGTTTGCTCCATCACCACGGCCCGGACATCGTCTTTCGAAGGATCAAGGGTGAAGTCTGCTTTCATCTCTCGGGCAAGCCCGCGGCGGTGTTGGTTCACCTCAATGGCAAAAATTGTAGTCGCGCCCACTGCGCGCGCTACCGCAATCGAAAACAACCCGATCGGCCCGCAACCGGTAATCGCGACCGTCTTGGCCGCAATCTCCCCGGCCAGAACACAATGGACCGCATTCCCCAGAGGATCCAGGATCGACGCGTATCCATGGGGTATCGCCGGATCGAGCTTCCAGATATTCGATTCCGGAATCACCACGTACTCGGCAAATGCCCCGTCGGCATCCACCCCGATAATCTTGACGTTCTGGCAGATGTGAGCTTCGCCGGTGCGGCATTGCAGGCACTTGCCGCAAGCCACGTGCATCTCGGCGGAGACGAAGTCGCCTTCTTTTACGCTGGTGACTTCTTCGCCAAAGGCCGCCACCTCACCGCAAAATTCATGCCCCGGGATCAGCGGTGGATGTATCCGGTTCTGCGCCAAGCGGTCCCACTCGTAAATATGCAGGTCGGTGCCGCAGATGGAAGCAACTTTTACCTTGACCAGCACCTCGTTCCGGCCAAACGCCGGTACTTTGACCTCGCGGATCTCCGCGCCCGGCGCGGCTTCCGGCTTGACCACCGCGAGCATCGACTTCTGCATGAATGCCAACCTATAATTCCGGAATGACCAGCCAAACTTTTGATTCTAGCACTGCGCCGGCGGGCGCCCGGGTTGGAGGAAACTGTAGTTCGGCGATTCAGATTTGAGTTCCCCAACCGCCACCGCCCGGTGTTTCAATCCGAATTCGTTCGCCTTTAGCCAGCCGCACATTGGATTTGCCCGGCAACTTTTCCACCGAACCATCCCGCCGGATCACAGATGCGTTCCCCGGCAAGCCATCCGCACCTCCGCTCAGTCCCCAGGGTCCATGCCTGCGCCGGTCGGCCAGCAGCGTGACCTCGGCATCGCTTAAAACTTCTATTTCACGGACGATCCCATCCCCACCACGATGTCTGCCGTCGCCCCCACTCCCCGCCCGCAGAGAGTATTGCCTCACTCGCAGCGGATATGAATACTCCAGAGCTTCCGCCGGCGTGTTCAGCGAGTTCGTCATATGAGTGTGCACGCCCGAAACTCCCGCCTTAGTCGGACGGGCGCCCATCCCGCCGGCAATGGTTTCGTAATAGGCAAAAGGCTCTCCGGTGCCCGGATCCATGCCCCCGATCGTGAGATTGTTCATGGTCCCCGAGGCCGCCGCAGGAATCCGCTTCGGTACCGCCTGCGCCAGCGCCCGCAGCAAAACATCGACGATGCGCTGCGAGGTTTCGACGTTCCCACCCGCCACCGCGGCGGGAGGGCGAGCATTGACCACTGTCCCCGGCGGCACAATCACTTCAATCGGCCGCATCAGGCCTGACGTCGCCGGAACATCTTCCTCGAGGAGACAGCGAAACACATAGAAACATGCTGAATAGGTGATCGCCTCGACGGCATTGATGCTGCCCTCGACCTGCGGATCGGACCCGGTAAAATCGACCGTAACAGCGTGGCCGCGGGCGACTCGCCCGCGCCGGCCATGCACCTCCACCGCCGCCACAATCTTCACCGGCCGGTCGCTGATTCCGTCGCTGTCCATGAAGTCTTCCGCCCGATATGTCCCAGCAGGCACCTGGGCCAGGAACGCACGCATCATCCTCTCTGAATAGCTCAGGAGCTTTCGCGAGGCGGACCGCGCCCGTTCCAGTCCGTAACGCTCGCACACTTCGCGCAACCGCTCGCCGCCCGTGTGGCAGGCCGCAATCTGCGCACCCAGGTCGCCTTCGCGTTCACGAGGGGTGCGGACATTGCTCAACAGCAAGGCCAGAACATCTCGCTCCATAGCCCCCGAGCGCATGATTCGTACCGGCGGAATGCGCAATCCTTCCTGATAAATCTCGCGGCACAGGCCCATCGACCCGGGATAAGTCCCGCCCACATCGGCGTGATGGGCCCGCGAAGCCACATAGAAATCTGGAGATGCAAGCCTGGTGCGAGCGCTCCCGCTCGCGCTTGTCGTTGTCGTTGTGCTCAAGGCTCGCGGGCGCCCACGCCACATATCCTGCCGACTCTGTTTGTTTATAAATACCGGCGCCACCAGGGTAATGTCCGGCAGATGCGTTCCCCCGCGAAAGGGGTCGTTCAGCATCGCGACATCGCCCGGCCCAAGCGGAAAGCTCGCAATCGCCGCGTGCACCGATTTTGGCATCGAACCCAGGTGCACGGGCATGTGGTCGCCCATGGCAATCACTTGGCCGCGGGCATCAAAGATGGCGCAGGAATAATCGCGCCGCTCCTTGATATTGGGAGAAAATGCGGTACGCCGCAGAGCGGCCCCCATCTCCTCGGCAATGGAGTGGTAGATATTCTTGAAGATTTCGAGTTCGATGGAATCCTGAGGCATGAGGTCAAACCCAGATTCGGCAAACTCCGCCAGTGTACGACAAGGGTCTGGCCCGCAGCCGGAGTTGACGAGTCGCGCTCGCCGCTTTGCGCTTTCCCGCTCAGAGCGCGGCCAGAATTAAAGAATTACTTTAGAATATGGTTGTCCCGGAGGCGCCGGTCATGCTAGAAAGCGGATGGGGACTGCCCCTGCAATGAATGCGGCGTCTGGAAATTGAAGATGAGCCCACGAACTCGAGCCCACGCCAAGTCTGCTGCGATCGATGTGCTGATTCCCGAAAAGCTTTATTTCCGTATCGGAGAAGTTTCCCGCCTGTGCCAGCTGCCGGCTTACGTGCTGCGTTTTTGGGAAACCGAATTTCCTCAACTCAAGCCGGTGAAGAGCAGCACCGGCCAGCGCATGTATCGCCGTAAGGACGTCGAGAGCGTCCTGCGCATCAAGCAACTGCTTTACGAAGAAGGCTTCACTATCCCCGGTGCGCGGCAGCATCTCCGGGCGGAAATCAAGAGCGACAGGAAACAGGACCCGCTGCCCTTTCCGGCGCGTCCCGCTTCCGACCTGAAATACATCCGACAGGGATTGAAGGACATTCTCACCATGCTCTCAGCCCGGCGCTAGACGCCAGGCTGAGAACCCTGGCGCGATTAACGGCTGAAGTTACCTGTGAAGTTGTCTCTCCCCATCCTCCCGCTCACCGTGATGGATTCCACCTCGTTGCGATCGTTATTGAGCCGGGCCTGGGCAGTTCCCTGCGCAGAACCGCGGTCGGAGCCGGTGATGCGCATAGTGAACCCACCGCCATCCGAGCGCTCAACCACTCCATAAAACGTAATCATGAAGCTTCCGCCTCGCAGTGAAACCGACGGGCGCGCTCCAGTGCTGTCGACAAAGCCGCGGGTGATCTGCACGTTGCCGGCACCCCGGCTGTTGTAGTTGCCCCGCCCCGATGTATCTACCCGGACCCTGGGATAGTTGGGGACACCGGGTCCGCCAGGATAACCGGGACCACCAGGGTAGCCAGGGCCGCCAGGCCAATTGCCGCTGCTGGCCCGGGGATTATAGCTAGCGCGTTCCACGCGATTCCGGCGAACGTCTACGATGCAGTCATAAGATGCCGTCCTCCACGTATTCCGGCCTCCAATACCGTAGCGGAGCCTGCCCCGCAGGCCTTGCCGCCCGTTCGACAGCGAGTATGGGCTCTGGGTTTCGAGGTTAAGCGTCACCCGGCGGCGCGCGTCGGCGCTGACCCGGTCTGCCAGCTCGCTCTGGCATTGAGATGCGATGGGCTGTGGACGTCCCGGTGGATACTGCCCGGGAGAATATTGCCCCGACGGCGTCTGGGCCTGTGAGTTTTTTGCCAATGTTGCGGGCAGGATCGAAGCGCCCGCAAGAATCAGCGCGCATATCGACAGTGAAGGTAAACCTGCGAATTTTCGAGACCGAAGATTACGGTACATGATGCTGCTCCTGAAAGAGTTTTTTTTACAGGGTGTGTTCCCGAGTGGCGAAACTATACATCACAATCCGGCAATATCGGAGGAGGGCAGCAGGTCAGTTTGAACCTTCTCCCGCTCATGCAGTCGTCATGCTGAGCTTGCGAAGCATCTGACGTGAAGCGGCTCCGCAGCCGCGCCAGCGATTGGCTACGAGCGCGCCATATCCCGTCGTCTTCGCTCACAGCATGCTCTTCGGGATCGAAGTCCCTCAGGATGACCACCCGGAACAACCATCGGCTGGCGCTCTGCCCGGCAGGGTTTAGAATTGATTAGAGGCGCCAGCCATGCCAACCAAAGACGAATCCAAATCAGACTCCGACCCGCGCAGGGCAGCAGAACATGTGGCTGGAGCTCATAATCTGCTGAAGGCTCTGCAAAGCAAGCTCGCGGAGCATCCCGAAATCGGACAGGCCATCAACAAACTGGAGCAGGCGCTCGCCATCCTCGAAGTACAGACTGGCGGCATGTTTTAAGCGATTCTCGGGTGGCCCGCCTCGTTCCCCCATCCATCAACGGGAAACCGGTTCTTTAGAGGTTCAGGTCAGGGCGCGGTCCAGGTGGGAATAACCGCCATCCACGAAAATATGCTGGCCGGTGGTGTGCCCGGACTTGCCCGAGAGCAGGAAAATCGCCATGGCGGCGATCTCGTCCGCGGTTGTCATTCTTTTTCCCAAAGGAATTTTGGAGAGGATGGCGCTGAGCTTCTCCTCAGGATTCGGAAATGTGGCCAGCCATTCCCGGTAGAGCGGGGTCATCACTTCCGCCGGCAGGATTGTGTTCACGCGAATATTGTAAGGCAACAGCTCCGCTGCCCACTCCCGCGTGAGCGCCATCACCGCCCCCTTCGAAGACGCGTAGCCCGAAGTGTTGCCCTGCCCGGTCACCGCGGTCTTTGAGCCGATGTTCACAATCGCCCCTTGAGACCGCTTCAGATGGGGCAGAGCATGATGCGCCATGCTGTAGTAATGCACCAGGTTGCGCTCGAGCGAGGCCACGTATTCGCGCGGATTTCCCAGTTCGAGTCCGACCTTGTCGTTGCGCCCCGCATTGTTGACCAGGGCATCGATTCGCCCAAATGTCTTGAAAGCCTGCTCGACCGATCGCGAACAGCCATCCGGATTCGAAAGCTCGACCGTGACCAGGCCACAATTCGCGCCCTTGCTCCGCAACTCACCTTGCAGTTGCCCGCCCGCTTCCCCGTCGCGGTCGACGATGACCGGCACCGCGCCTTCGCCGGCGCTGGCCCGCACAATGGCTGCGCCGATCCCTTTCGCGCCCCCGGTCACGATGACGACTTTGTCTTTCAGTTCGAGATCCATGCGGGTCCAGATCCGTTCCTTCAGCCGTGGAGGTTGAAAAAACCTCCATCGATGGGATAGTCCACCCCGGTAATAAACGATGCCTCGTCAGAGCACAGGTACAGAGCCAGGGTTGCGACTTCGCCGGGTTCCGCCATTCGTCCAATGGGCTGGGCCTGGGATAATTTCTCAAACATTTCCCGCTCGCGCCCAGGATAGGTCTTGCGCAGATAGTTATCGACAAACGGAGTGTGCACCCGGGCCGGAGAAATGCAATTGCAGCGGATCTTGTAGGCCAGACAGTCTCGGGCCACGGAATAAGTCATCGAGATAACCGCAGCCTTGCTCATCGAATACGCAAAGCGGTCGGAGAGTCCGACCGAGCCCGCAACCGAAGCCATGTTCAGGATCACGCCGCCGCCATTGGCCTTCATGGGCGCAATCGCAGCCTGCATGCAGTTGTAGAATCCCTTTACGTTCACCCGAAAGACGCGATCGAAGTCCTCTTCGGTCGTGCTTTCAACGGTGCCGATATGCGAGATTCCGGCATTGTTCACCAGGATGGACAGAGGCCCGTGCCGGGCCAGATTTGCGAAGGCGTCTTTGACCTGTTTCTGGTCGCTGACATCGACGGCATGAGCCGCAACATTTCCGCCCGCGGAAGCAATCTGCCGGCACGTCTCTTCCGCGGCGCTCAAACTCACGTCCAGGACCCGGACGTCAGACCCGTGAGCGGCAAACTTTAATGCGATCGCTTGCCCAATACCGCTGCCGCCGCCGGTAATCACGGCTATTTTATGGTCAAGCCTGAAATCAGTATGGCGTTCCGGTTGACTCAGAGCGATACGCCTCTCTTCCACGGGATGAAATCATTCTGAACGTTCAGCTCAGCCTTGGTCTTCACCTCGCCGCTGGCCACTTTGATCACAAGCTCCAGAATATCTTCGCCCATGCGCTCGATAGAGGTCTGGCCTGAGATCACACCGCCAGTATCGATATCGATAATGTCATTCATGCGCTGCGCCAGGGTTGAATTGGTGGATAGCTTCACCACGGGAGCGATCGGGTTTCCAGTCGGCGTACCCAGCCCGGTGGTAAATAACACGACACTCGCACCCGCGCCAACCTGCGCGGTCACACATTCCACGTCACTGCCCGGGGTGCACTGCAGGTGCAGACCCGGCACGGTGGAATATTCCGGATAATCCAGCACGGCGGTCACGGGCGACGTTCCGCCCTTCTTGGCCGCGCCGGCCGACTTCATAGCGTCCGTCAGCAAACCATCGCGAATATTTCCGGGAGACGGATTCATCTCAAAACTGGCTCCAACCGATCGGGCGCGGGCCTGATAGTCTCGCATCAGCTTCACAAACCGGTCCGAAACTTCCTTTCTCGTACTACGATTGATGAGTTCCTGCTCCACTCCGCACAATTCCGGAAATTCCGAAAGAATCGCGCGGCCCCCGAGCGCCACCAGAAGATCGGAGGTGTGCCCAATCGCCGGGTTGGCCGAAAGACCGGAGAATCCATCCGACCCCCCGCATTTCAAACCCAGACACAGATGACTTAGCGCCTCCGGCGTGCGCGCGGCCTTGTTGGCCTCCACCAGCCCCAGAAATGTCTGCCGAATGGCCTCCGAAAGCATGGTGAACTCGGTGCCGCTTCGTTGCTGCTCCAGAATGAACAGAGGCTTCTTGAGATTTGGATTGCGCTGCTCGATCTGCTGCCGCAGGACGCCAATCTGGGCGTGCTGACAGCCCAGGCTGAGGACCGTCGCCCCGGCGACATTAGGATGGTTTATGTATCCTGCGATCAGCCCGCACAGGTTGTTGGTATCTTCCCGCGTGCCGCCACATCCGCCTTCATGCAGAAGGAACTTGATGCCGTCGACATTCTCAAACACTCGATTCTCAGACGTCTGGGTGCGTTGTGGATCTGAGCCGTTCCCGGGATGGCTTGTGCCGCCACTCTCATTCAGCTTGCCTTCGCGGTAGAGCTTCGCCAGTTCGGCCACCTGCTTCCGATACACCTGTGTGTCTGCGAATCCCAGCTCTTCTTCAAAGGCCTGTTTCAGAACACCGATGTTTCTGTTTTCGCAAAACACCAGTGGGACCACCAGCCAGTAGTTGCGCGTACCGACCTGGCCGTCCGGACGCCGGTAGCCGAGAAAGGTGCGGTCCTTCCAGCGCGAAATGTTAGGAGATTTCCAGCCCTGCACATCCGTCTGCTCGTGGAAATCGGAGGCCTGATGCTGAACGTTGCTGGTGGTCAATCTTTCCCCGCGGCTGATGGGCTTCGCCGCCTTGCCCACCAGCACGCCATACATGATCACATCCGCGCCCAGCGCAAAGTCCTGGGTCGCAAACTTATGTTTGGCAGGCACGCTCGAGACCAGGGGATAGTTCTTGCCGGAGAATTCGATTTGCTCGCCCTGCTTCAGATCGGTCAGAGCAATCAGGACATTGTCCCTGGAATCGAGTTGCAAGATCCTGTTGGCCATGTTTTCTATTGTAGAACAGGCAGCTTGCCGCACCCGTGACGGGTCGCCCAAATTCGTCTGAAGTCGGTGACCAACAAGCGGGAACCCTACCGTGGCGGAAGCTTCAACTTCCAAAATCGTGCCGCATTCTCTCCCATGATGGCCTCCCGGGACTCGGCGGCATAACGTACAAGGTAATCCTGAACCAGGTTCATGACCCCGCCATAAGAGGCAGCAATGGTGCACACCGGCCAATCCGACCCGATCATCAGACGCTGAGGCCCAAAGCATTCGAAGGCGACATCCAGATACGGTCTTATATCCTCCGGCTTCCAATGCTGCCAGTCAGCCTCCGTCACTAATCCTGACAACTTGCAATAAACATTTGAAAACCCCGCCAGTTCCCGAATTCCACTTTTCCAGGGCTGCAAGCTTCCGCTCTTGATGGGCGGTTTGGCCAGGTGGTCCAGCACGAAACGCTGGCGGGGAAACCGGCTCACAAACTCCGCCGCCACGGGCAGATGTCTGGGATAGATCAGAATGTCGTACGCCAGATCGAACTCTTCCACTGCAGAGATACCGCGAAGAAATCCCGGCCGCAGAAGGAACCGATCGTCGGGCTCGCCCTGCACCACGTGACGAACTCCAACCAGCCGGGAGTCCTCCGCCAAGGCCTGCAACTGTGAGCGAATCTGCGGAGACTGCAGGTCAACCCAACCGACCACTCCCAAAATAAACGCCGACGAAGCCGCCAACTCCAGTAGCCATCGGGTTTCTTCGATCGTCTGCCGTGCCTGTACCGCGACGCATCCGTCAAATCCCGCTCGCTCTAATTCAGGCTTCAGGTCGGCTGGAAGGAAATCGCGGCGTAGCGCCGCCATGGAATCGTCGATCCAGTCATATTCGCGCGATTGGTAAACCCAAAAGTGCTGATGAGCGTCAATACGCATGGTTGCCAAATCGTCCGAAGCCTATCCCGGGTACCAGACCCGGCGGGGATCAGCTTCGCTCCGCTGATAAGTCCAGGCCTCTTCAATCAAGCGCTTCAAGTCGAATGCAGGCCTCCAGCGCAGCAGGAATTTTGCTTTGGCATTGTCCAGCCAGGTTGACCAGTACGGTGTTCCAATCTCAACCGCGGGAAGCCCTCGGGTTTGTTTCAAATAGTCCGCGACCTGACGATAATCGATCGGCTCGTCCATGCAGATATTAAAAGTTTGCTGGCGGGCCTTGGGATGATCCAGGGCGCGGACAATTGCATCCACCAGATCGCTGACGTGCACGAAGTTGCGCCTCACCGGCTTCCCTTTCGGGTCAAGCATAAGAGGTACGGCGCCATCCTTCATATATTCATCGGCCCGTTTCGCCCCTACCAGGTCGCGCCACCGCGGTCCTCCGAAAACGTCTTCGCCAAATGAAAGCGAATATTTGAAGTCGTCTTTCTCCATGATCCACGGCGCCCTCAGACAACAGCCTGAGAGGCCATATTGGATGAAATATTGCTCCAGCATCGTTTCCTCTAGAACCTTGGAAAGCGCGTAGCAGCCCGGGTAGGCGCTGTGCCTCTGCCGCTCGGTAATGGGCAAAGCATGGGGATAGAAAAAGTGTCCGACCGCGGCATCGCCACCGATCAGGACGATCTGCTTGAAAGCCGCGCTGCCGCGGCATTCTTCAAGCAGCCAGAACAGGCCCTTGACCGTGACATCGATTACGTCTTTCGGAGTCTCTTTGCAGGTAGCGCAATGCAGAACATGAGTAACTCCCTGCATGGCCGCGCGCACAACCGACCGGTCCGCGATACTTCCCTGGACTATCTCCAGCCGGTCGACGGCCTCCAGGAGCCGGTTATGACATAGTGCCCGAATACTCACATTCTCATCGCTCCGCAGAATGTGGCCTATGAAATGGCTGCCTACTTTGCCCGCGGCTCCCGTAACCAGAATGCGCTTCATGAGTCTCGTCACTCCAATCGGAGATGATACAGCCCTTCGCCAATCGCTATCAGCAAGTCATCAGAAACACGTGGGGACAGCCGCCTCGGCTGTCCGGTCGAGCGAAGCTCGAAGATTTTTGTCGAAGCCGGCAGCCTGGCCGGTTGTCCGCAGGGTTCTTGCTGATGCACTAGATGAGGACTGTTCCGAAAGGCTGGGTGATGAACCGAAACGCTGGCGAAAGCACTCCTGCAGGCGTACTAAGCTCTCAATTCGACGACTGAACCTGCATGGTTTCATCGATCCAGAACTGCGCCGGGCCGCCGGCACTGTCGCGGGTGGCAGTTACACGAAAGCCGCTCGAAGTAGTTTCAACATCGTAAGTATAGGGAGGACGCTGTTTCTGGATGGTTATGTAGTTACCCTCCGCCAGTTCATCGAGGGAAGCGTACTTCTGTTGCGTAGCAAAGTACCCGCGTTCGGCGTTGGCGATGCTGATCAAATCGTTCTTCACCCCCGCAATGTTGGCCACTCCGGTCGGAGAACTGCCCCCGCCGGGCGCAGATACGTTCTTTAACTGTAGGGAATAGATATACATCCCGGCTGCCATCACAATGATGGTGCTTATGAAACCAAAAGCGCGCCCCATGGCTCCCTCCGCATCCCACAATTGCACCCCGAAACCGCTCCGGGGACAAGTAACCAGAGTGCGATGACCGGTAGTGGCTCAATTGGAATTACAATTATTTGAAGGCGTCATGCTGAGCTTGCGAAGCATCTGGCGTGGAGCGGATACGCCGCCGCACGGCAGCAATTGTAATGGTCCACGCCAGATCCTTCGGGACTGGAGTCCGTCAGGATGACGCCGGACGGAGGCCGTTCAAACCGGGGCCGCGCGCGATGGCCTGCAAGGTAGCTCTATCGACATTAAGTTGCTAGAATCCGTTTTTCGTAGTCCGAACTCACTCTTGCGAGGCCATAAGCCCACCGAACATAAGGAGAACCCTCATGAGCAAGGTTGTGACAGAAGTACTCGAGTCCAATCGCCAATACGCCGCGTCCTTTGGCGAGAAGGGTAAGTTGGGTCTGCCTCCGGCACGCCGGTTTGCCATTCTTACCTGCATGGACGCCCGGCTGGATCCCGCCAAAAGCGCGGGCCTCGCCGAAGGGGATGCGCATGTAATTCGCAATGCCGGCGGCCGCGCCACAGATGACGCGATTCGCTCCCTGGTGATCAGCTACAAACTGCTCGGCACCCAGGAGTTCTTCGTTATTCATCACACGAACTGTGGCATGGAGTTCTTTACCAATGAAGTAATGCGCAAGCTGCTGGCTGCGAGTCTGGAAACGGCGCAGCTCACCCCCAGCGGCTTCCAGGATGTCGGCAAGGGACCGGGATCGCGCGCCGGCGAGTACATCGAGTGGCTGACTATTTCCGATCCCAAACAAGCCGTCATCGACGATGTGGCGCGCATTCGCAGTCATCCTCTGGTACCCAGGAGCATTCCGATTAACGGGTTCATCTACGATGTAAATTCCGGCGAGCTGGTCGAAGTTGAAGGCGCGAAGGAAGCCGGCAGAGCGGCTTGACCGGGACAAGGCAGCAGCGCCACCCCAGGGTTATAATCTAGTCCGAGATGACTCTGGCTCCGGGCACCAAACTCGGGCCTTACGAGATCGTCGCTCTACTGGGCTCGGGCGGGATGGGCGAGGTCTACGGGGCGCGGGATACGCGCCTCGATCGCAACATAGCGATCAAGGTTCTCCATGTCGCATTCTCTGGAGACCACGATCGGTTGCGCCGCTTCGAGCAGGAAGCGCGCTCGGCGTCCGCTCTCAACCATCCCAACATCGTGACCATCTACGAACTCGGGCGGCACTCTTCCACTCCCTACATCGCCATGGAGTTGGTTGAGGGGAAGACCCTGCGTGAACTGCTTCTTCCCGGCTTGCTGCCCACTCGGAGGGCCCTTGAAATCGCAGTGCAGGTAGCGGAGGGACTCGCCAAGGCACACGAGGCCGGCATTGCGCACCGCGACCTAAAGCCCGAGAACCTGATGGTCTCTGACGATGGCTTCGTCAAGATCCTTGACTTCGGGCTGGCCAAGCTTACCTCGACCAGCAGCACCGGTTCGGATAGTCTCGCCACCGTCGCATTCCAGACCCACCCGGGCCGGATTATCGGAACCGTGGAATACATGTCCCCCGAGCAGGCCAGCGGAAGTCCCTCGGATTTTCGGTCTGACCAGTTTTCGTTCGGCCTCGTGCTCTACGAAATGGTGACCGGCAAGCGCGCCTTTCAGAGAAATACGGCGGCGGAAACCATGGTCGCAATTATTCGGGAACAGGCGGTGCCGATCGCAGAACGAAACCCCAACGCGCCTGCTCCCCTGTGTTGGGCCATCGAAAGGTGCCTGGCCAAAGCCCCCGAGAAGCGCTACTCCTCCACCCGGGATCTGGCGCGGGAACTCGCCGCCATACGCGACCGCTTCTCGGAAAAGGCGCCGAACCAGGTGCAAACCCGGCCGGCCAATCTTCCGGTGCAGCGCACCGGACTTTTGGGCAGGCAGAAAGACGTAGCCGCAGCACAGGAACTCCTGCAGCGCAAGGACGTACGTCTGGTCACCGTCACGGGTCCGGGC
The DNA here is from genome assembly GCA_050746005.1 of Terriglobales bacterium. Classification (GTDB taxonomy): domain Bacteria; phylum Acidobacteriota; class Terriglobia; order Terriglobales; family Acidobacteriaceae; genus JAIQFF01. Next base: position 6,791 of record JBOGLC010000129.1, on the reverse strand, counting down.
GGCATCGGAAAAACACGTCTGGCAGTGCAGGTGGCCAGCGGCATGGTTGAGCAGTTCCCGGGCGGCGTGCACTTTGTCCCGCTCTCCGCCGTCAGCGACCCCGACCTTATCCTTGCCGTGATTGTTCAAACCCTGGGACTTCGGGAAGCCGGGGGTAAGCCGCCCCTTGAAATCCTCAAGGAGAATCTGGCGGAGTCACTGCGTGCACCCATGCTGATCCTGCTGGACAATTTCGAACACCTGATCGGGGCCGCGCCTACCGTGGCCGAACTCCTGGTCATGGGCCCCGATCTCAAGATTCTGGTAACCAGTCGCGCTGCGCTTCACGTCTACGGTGAACATGAGTTTCCCGTGTCGCCCCTTGCCCTGCCGGATCCGCGCTCTTTGCCCTCGATTGACGGCCTGTCCCAGTACTCCGCCATTGCACTCTTCCTGGAACGGGCGGTCGCTGCCAAGCCCGATTTTGAACTTACTGCGGAAAACGCATCCGCGGTGGCCGAGATTTGCATCCGGTTGGATGGCCTTCCCCTCGCGATTGAGCTCGCCGCCGCCCGGACTAAAGTTCTTTCGCCGGCTTCCATGCAAACCCGCCTGGCTAGCCGGCTGCAGCTGTTGACCGGCGGAGCCCGAGATCTGCCACTGCGGCAGCAGACCCTCCGTGCCGCCATCGATTGGAGCTACGATCTGCTGGATGCTGCCGAGCAGAAGCTTTTCCGAAGATTGTCGGTATTTGTGGGTGGGTGCACATTGGAAGGGGTGGAAGCAGTCTGCGACATCAAAGTGGACCTGGGCCTGGATTTGCTCGACGGCATGGCGTCCATGGTGGACAAGAGCCTGGTGCAGCAGGTCGAACCGGTGCAAGGTGAGTCCAGGTTCGTGATGCTCCAGACGATTCGCGAATATGCTTTGGAAAAGCTGGAAGCAAGCGGCGAAAAGGCTCTGATGAAACGCGCCCATGCCGCCTACTGCCTGGTAATGGCGGAGGAGCAGGCTGCGCAGCAAGGCGACGCGACAGGCCAAGGATGGCTGGAACGTTTCGCTCTCGAACATGACAATTTTCGCGCCTCCCTCGAGTGGCTGACAGAAACCGGAGAGGCGGAGTGGGGTCTGCGTCTGGGTGCTGCCCTGTTTCGCTTTTGGGAGGTAGGCGAGTATCTCACCGAAGCCCGGGAAAGATTGGGAAAGTTGCTGAAACTCGCACGCGCGCAAGGACCAACCAAAGCCGGCGCGCGCGTGTTTTTTGCCGCGGGCGTGCTCGCCGGGGTGCAGGGAGATTACACATCGGCCATCGCTCTTTCAAGCGAGAGCCTCAAGATCGGGCATCAATTGGGCGACCAGCAGGGCATCGCAGTCTCTCAAAACGCTCTGGCGGTCCTCAACCGCGACCGGGGCGAGATTACCATGGCACGCTCTCTGTTCGAAGAGAACCTGGTGCTGTGGAGAGAATTGGGCGACCGGCGGGCTGAGGCTCGTTGCTTGAGCAACCTGGCGAGTGTCGTCAAATTGCAGGGTGATTATGCCCACGCCCTATGCCTCTATGCGGACTGCCTTTCAATTTTCCAGGGACTGGGAGATCACACGGGAGTCGCCTGGACCAAGAACTACCAGGGCGATGTTGCGCGCGAACAGGGCGATTCCGCGGCGGCGCGGGCGTTATACGAACAGAGCCTGACGTTTTTCCGCGAAGTCAGCGACCGCTGGGGCATTGCCGGCACGCTCGCTGATCTGGGCAATCTCGCGAGAGAAGAGAAAAACTATGCCTCCGCCAACTCGCTGTACCGGGAAAGCATAAAGCTTTTTCAGGAACTGGAACACAAACGAGGAATTGCCCGCCTGTTGGAGTGTTTCGCATGCTCGGCGGCTGCTCAAGGCGAAGCGGAGCGTTCCCTGCGACTGGCGGGAGCCGCGGCCGCGCTGCGCCAGAACATTGGAGCGCCGCTTACCCCCGCGGAACAGGCCAAACTGGAAGCGAATCTGGACTCAGCGCGGCAAGCCTTGAGCAACGACGCCGGCACCGCGGCCTGGCTGGAAGGTTGGGCCATGCGCTTTGAGAAGGCGGTTGACGAGGTGCTGGCGCCCGAGGCCGCATCGTCCACGCGTTAGCGGCGGGTGGCCATGGAAATCTGCCGGGACGCTCGGCCGGCGTCTTACTCCGCGCTCGCTGGGTCGATCAGTCGCCGCACGGCGGAGACGCGATTGGCGGGAATGCCGACGCGTTTGGCATGTTCCTGAATGGTCGCCTCGTCCGGAGCCAGGTAGACGCAGTAAACCTTGTCGCCGGTGATGTAGCTATGGAGCCACTGTATCCCTGGACCCATCTCTTTCAATACCAGCGTCGATTTTTGCGAGAGTTCCCGCACCTGGGAATCGGATAAACTTCCGGCTCCCGGAACCTCGCGTTCGATCACGAATTTTGGCATGGGCCCTCCGTCTGCGTGTTCATACTAGCAATCGGATAGAGCCCTTTCAAGCAGCGGCCCCGAATTTGCCCCGGCCTGCGAGGAACGGGCCGAAATACGAGGAATGGCCGAAATAGAAAAGTGAGGATGGCATGGATCTTCGATCGCTTCAGAAGCCACTGAAAGAACAATACCGCAACGACCCCAGCGCCTCGCGCATCACCCTGCGCGCGAAAGGGGGGCAGACCGATGTTCCAGTGACATGCTCGGTCGATATTGGACGCGCCCTGTATCAGGCCGAAGCTCACCAGGGGGTCGGAGGCGGCGGTACGGGCGCCTGTTCGGGTGATCTTTTGCTGGGGGCTCTGGCGGCTTGCGCTCAGATTACCTGCCAGATGGTGGCCGCGGCCATGGGCATTGCCACCGACCGCATCCAGGTCACCGTGGAAGGAGAATTGGACCTGCGAGGCACTCTTGGCATAGCCAAAGACGTGCCCGTCGGCTTTGAGAACATACACCTTCTTTTCGATGTCTCAGCGCCTGATGCCAGCAGCGAACAGCTGAGCGCCTTGCGGCAGAAAACCGAACAGTATTGCGTGGTAATGCAGACCTTGATCCGCCCGCCGGCGCTCCAGACCAAATGGACGGCCCAGGACTGAACGCCGGGCCGCCATAAATCTACCAGACTGTCAGCGAGACACTGTCGACATATTCCGTCATGCTGGCTCCCGCGTTCGCAATGTCCATCTGGAATTGCAGGCCCATATCCTCGCCCCAGCCGGCCGGCAGCGGGTGAGAAGCTACGGCGATGTTCCATTTGTAGGTCCGATTACTTACCGATTTGCCGCGGCTGTTGTACTGCGCGATCGTCAGTGAATCGTAATGCTGGTAATGGTCCCGCGGGCTGCTGTGAAAGTTCAGGGTCAGGTGATACCAGGTGTTGGGATTGAACTGGTTGCAGGCAACCCCGGTATGCAACCATGTCCAATGACTCGCGTCCCAGACATCCCAGACTTTCGCGGCATAGTTGCACTGTGTGCCGAACATGAACTCGGTACCGGTGTCGAACTGGGTGATTTGCTTGTTGAACTGAAATACGTCGAACTCCAGCGCCTGCGCATATTGCGTGTCGGCGGTCACATTGAGCCAGAAATCCATCTTGAAATGCGATACCGCATCATTGGTGCCGACCTTGTACCACCACAAGCCGTTCGTATACGCACTGCCGCTGATATTGAAATCGCGGCTTGCCCCGTCAACCGAGGGAGTAGTAATAAAGGGCGAACTGGCAATGCTGGCCGTCCCGTTCGGGTCGCCTCCGGCACAAGTCACACACGAACCCCAGCCAACCGCCCCGGAGGCGCCGTTGTCAACCAACACGGACTCGTCAATCTTCGAATAGGTAGCGGCCTGGCTCCAGGCGACAGATGAATTCAGCAGCAGGAAGGCGAAAAACAGCGTTGTAAACTTCACGAGGACGGACTCCAGAGCAAGGTGTGATGGGATTAGGCATAGCACCATAACCCAGGATGGGCGCGGCAATCAAGCGATAAAAAGAAAAATCGAGGCTTATTTTTGCAGCCGGTTTCTGCGGACCGAACCGTCTGCAGGTATCGGACCGGTAGTCCGGCCTTCTGCGCCTCTGCACAGCAGCAAGAGTCGGATGAGGCATCGCCGCCTCCCAGTCGCAGTTGGTGTGCGCGTAGCTCAGATGACGGTAAAATACAGCTATGGCCTTGATGAAAACCTCGAACCCGGCGTTGAGCGCGAATACCTTCCGGCTCGCCCATACTGATTCTGGCGAGAGCATGACGATTTCCGGCGCCGTGAACAAGACCGGCATCCTTCTGATTTGCGCCGTGCTCACCGCCGCCTGGAGCTGGAACCGGTTTACGGTCGCTCCGCAGACGGCCACGCTGCCGCTGATGATCGGATTGATCGGCGGATTCATCGTCGCCATGGTCACCATTTTCAAGAAAGAGTGGTCCCCGGTGACCGCGCCTCTCTATGCGCTGCTGGAGGGCCTGGTGCTGGGCAGCGTCTCGGCCATGTATGAGGCGCGCTTCCACGGAATTGCCATCCAGGCAGTGGGACTGACTTTCGGCACCCTGGTGGCGCTGCTCATCGCCTATCGCGCCGGCGTAATTCGCGCCACGGAAAAGTTCAAGCTGGGAGTGATCGCGGCCACCGGCGGCATTGCGATCTTCTATGTGGCGGAGATCGTGCTGGGCTTTTTTGGCGTCCACTTTTCGACCATCAATGGATCGGGCGCCATCGGAATCGGCTTCAGCGTTGTGGTCGTCATCGTCGCCGCCCTGAACCTTGTCCTCGACTTCGATTTCATCGAAAACGGCGCGCGCTCCGGAGTCCCCAAGTACATGGAGTGGTACGCAGCCTTCGGCCTGATGGTCACGCTGATCTGGCTGTATCTGGAGATTCTGCGTCTGTTGTCGAAAATCAACAGCCGGGAGTAGCAACGCGGTAGAGATGGCCAGTTTGTTTTGAATAGGCGGAACGGCCAGATTGCTTTCGAGCTCTGCCCCTCGGGACCCCCAGTTGTGAAGCGGCACCTTCAGCAGTTCATGATCGAGCCAACCCTCCCCACCCTTTGCAAAAAAACGCAAAGGGTAGGACACCCTCACCATCCAAAGCGTGGGCCACCCGCCCAATCGATGCAGTGTTTCCAGGCCCCGGGCACCGTACTTATAATGAGCACTGGATCGGAATTGGAGCCATCAATGAACAGCGTACAAGTCGAACAGAAGAGCTATGAGATGCCCCCGCGGGAGGGGATCAGCATCGCGCATTTTCTCACCGTCGCCGACATCGACCGATCAGCTCGCTGGTACGAAAAGGTCCTCGGCGGCCGCATTCTGAGCAGACCCGATGGCAAGGGCTCGCCTGCATACCTTCAGCTTGCGAATATCTGGATGATTCTGAACGTTGGAGGCGGGCCGACCCCCGACAAGCCTACGGTGACGCTAGGCGTCCCAGACCCAAATCACATCAACAGCTTTATGAATTTCCGCGTCGCCGATATTCAAGCGTGCTATGAACTATGGAAAAGTCGAGGGGCCGAGTTCATCACGCCGCCGATACCTAAATACGGCGAGATACGGTGTTACATGCGCGATCCTGACGGCTACATTATCGAAGTCGGACAAAGCACGGAGCTCACTTACGGTTAACGGACGGGCGGGCGGATGGGGTGCGGATTCTAGCGCTTATGGATGTCCGCTCAGCGCGGGTCTCGCCCTCGCCAAAGATGCTTGTAGCAAGGAGGACGGCGGAACCGCACCCCGAAAGTCCTTCCCCTTCGAATCCCGCAGTTCCAAAATCTTGCTATCCGGTAATCAGTCTCCAAATCCAACGCTCGGCTTTATATTCCACTACACCAATTCCAAGGACGACTAATCCTGCGAGCATACCTAAAATGGCGGCCATCCAGACACTATGTAAGTAGTGTCCGCAAGCTAAAATTATCAAAGCGACGATAACAAGGCCCCGGTATCGGGCAATCTGCATCGGTACGCCGTAGAAAAGTTTCTGTCGGTCTTGGCGAGATAGACGAGCGCCCTTCAAGAGTGTGCTGACGAGCAACTCAGGCGAAACATCGTCATTGGGTCGGGTGCAGAGGTAGTTAAGGCGGAGAAGCTGGCCGCGATTGAAGACTCCTAGCAGATAGTCGCGTGAATGGTAGTACGTTCTTTGCTGTAATTCGGTTGGGGCCGCTCCCGGTGCAACAACAATGCTAGCTTTGAACGAATCGGACCAAGGCACGATATAAGGAGTCCCCTCAACTGAAGATCGCTCATTCAAGAGAAGCGTTTGAGGATCTACATAGACCTTGAAGTCAACGTTTTCAAAATCCCGGCTACTACAATTCTCGATCTCTAGTTCCGCTATGTAGAGATTTCTGACTGGCGTGTTATTTTCCCAAGTCACGCGCACGCTTCCAAAAACAGCGTCATCGGCGGAAGCCGCTACCCTTTGCACATTGGTGGAGTACCGAAATCGTGCAGTTTTAGAAAGAATTTTTTGCGCGATTGTTGTCAGGGAAATTCCCGCCACTGCTGAAAGCAAAACAATCGTGAGTTTGTTTTCCAGGAGCTCGTACAATGACATGGGCACTTTATCTGGATGATAGCAGACTCACCTTCTGATGGATTTGCTGGAGGTCTTCGGTCATCAAGTTTGCCGGGTGCCCCATCCTTCGCGTTCTTTGCGAAGGGTGGGAGCGCGGAACCTCATGAACACTTGATAGTTGGTCGGGACGGGCAGATTTGAACTGCCGACCCCTCGCACCCCAAGCGAGTGCTCTACCAGGCTGAGCCACGTCCCGACTGGAAGGAACCGGCCGCTATCTCAAACGCGGCGGTGGGGTTGACTTAA
>JBOGLC010000128.1:0-12925 GCA_050746005.1 Terriglobales bacterium | reverse complement strand
AGCGACAGCGCCGCATTGCCTCGCACCACCAGCGAAGGATCGTCCAGCATCTTCAAAAGCGTCGCGTGAAACCCGGCACGGACGGCGTCCTGGCTGCTGACATCCTGGCCCATGACCCAGGCATCGGTGTTGCGGACTTCTTCGATCGGATAAGACGCCAGGCGCACCACGTCCGGATACCAGCGGGTGACGCCGGGGTCATGACGCGTCACCCGCTCGCCGATCTGCACCAGCGCGTGCTGGATGTGACGCGGTTTCTTGTCATCCTGGAGGTACGCGGCGAGTTGCTTGTCCGAAAGTTGCCTTCCGAACCAGGTGTTCCACCAGAACAAGAATGGCATGAGCACGATCAGCCAGCCGGTGGCGAAAAAGAGCAGGCGGTTGCGCGTCGACATGCGCTGCTTCGCCGGGGCTGAAACGGATTCACTGCCTGGCAGCGAGGTTGACGGAGAAGACTGAGGAAGAGCAGACATGCAGACCCACAGAAACTATATCAGAAGAAAGACGATCAGAAGAAAGACGCGCGCTGCGCGGTAGTGGGCCAGTTTAAAACGCCCATCTCGCTGGCGTCATCCTGAGGGACTTCAGTCCCGAAGGATCTGGCGGGCGCCGTGCCACTGGCTGACGCGGCTGCATATCCGCTGCACGCCAGATGCTTCGCAAGTTCAGCATGACGCCTTCATGAGCGGGGGGCAGGTTCAAACTGACCCACTACCCGCTGCGCAAAGCATCCCACGCGCGAGAACTGTCCGTGCCGCCGGTCGGGCAGAGCGGCACGGATTGAACCGTCTCTGAAGCCAAGGTATGACTATGGCCTGGCTTCGAGGACGATGTTGAACGGCGTTTCCGCGGCGCGGCGAACCCGGGTGAATCCTGCAGACTTCAGTATCTTGGTCAGGCGGCCTTCGCCGGCCTGCGCTCCCAGGGCCAGCCCGACTTCCTGCGAGACCGACGCCGGCGTGCACAGCATGGTAGAAGCGGCGTAGAACACCCGTCCAATGGGATTCAGGTTGTCTTCCAGCTTGTCGCCGGCAAAGGGTTCCACGATCATCCAGGCTCCCTGCGGATCGAGCGACTGAAGCACATGCCGCGCGGCTCCCTCGGGATCGCCCATGTCATGCAGACAATCGAAAAAGGCCACCAGCTGAAATCCCTTGCCAGGAAAATCCTTCGCCTTGGCCACTTCGAATTTCACGCGGTCCGCCACCCCTGCCTTGGCCGCGGCTTCCCGGGCCAACTCAATCGAACGCGGATGATAATCGAATCCCACGAACTTCGATTTCGGGTACGCCTGGGCCATCAGGATGGTCGAAGTTCCCAGGCCGCAGCCGACATCTGCCACGCTCGCCCCATTCTTGAGTTTGGCCTCCGTTTCGCCGAGCGCGGGGATCCACTCCTTTACCAGATGAGCGCGATAATTGGGACGGAAGAAGCGCTCCGTTCCGGTAAAAAGACAGGCGTCATGCTCGTGCCAGCCGACGCCCTTGCCGCTGCGGAAGGCATCGGTGATCATCGGAACATCCCGTACCGAGGCCTGTACGATTTCAAAGAAGCCGGGTAGGAATACGGGGCTGCTCTCATCGGCCAGGGCCATGGCCTGTTCGGGCGGAAGCGAATATCGTTCCGTGGCTGCATCGTAGGTAACGAAACCGCCGGCGGCCTGCGCGGCCAGCCACTCCCGGACATAGCGCTCGTGGGTTGCCGTTTTTTTCGCGATTTCAGCTGAGGTCATGGGCTCAGCCGCGGCCATTGCTTTGTAGAGACCGAGTTGGTCTCCGATGATGATGAGCGCGGCGTTCATTGCGGCGCCCATTTCTCCTACAGCTTTCATCACGAATTCGTGGAGCTTAGTCTGATCGATTGATTGGGGTGTCGTCGCTGCGGACATGGAAGCCCTCCCAAACTGATTTCCGATTTCCTGGTATCAACCTACTGCGATGGCTCGCCTCCGTCAACGGAGCAGCACAGCGCTGCGGTCATTTTGCGCGGATCGTCATTCCACAACATCGGCGTCCAGCACGCGTTCCTGTTCCAGATAATGGGAAACCGCGTACTGGGCGAGCAGAGGCGTTTCCAGCCTGATCTCGGCGCCGATCCACTCTCCCTTGGCATGGGGCTGGTCGGCGGCATGCTTGCACGCCCCACTCGATCCGAATTTCGGGCCGAACGCAGCGCTCTGGATCTCGTCGAACTGGCGCAGGTTGCGCCAGGCCTCGTCCCCTACCGTGCCCGAAACGTCGATCTTGAGTTTCACAATTGTCATATCAAGACAAGAGAATGTCCGGGTCGCACAATCCGTTCAGGCCGCAAACAAGTGATACAACATGAAGTAAATCACCACCCCCGTCACCGATACGTAGAGCCACAGCGGAAAAGTCCAGCGCGCGATCCTGCGATGGCGGTCGAAGCGTCCCCGCAACGCCCGGCTCAGGGTAATGATCACCAGGGGAACAATAACCACCGCCAGGATGGTATGTGAAATCAGGATGGTGAAATAAACCGGCCGCCACCAGCCCAGTCCCTGAAAATGCACCGAGCCAACGTGGGCATGATAATACAGGTAGGAAGTCAGAAACAGCGATGAGGAAACCAGCGCGGTGATCATCACCGCCCGATGCGCCGCCATGCGTCCCCGCTTGATATAACTTCGTCCCACCAGCAGCAGCACGGCGCTGGTGCCATTGAGGACCGCGTCGATCACCGGGTAGATCGCGTATTGTTCCGGGACTTGCATCACGCCGCCGGCTTCGTCGTACGGCGGTTCACCATGATAAAGGACAGGCCGAACATGAAAGCGGAGAACAGCACCAGCGTGGCCAGCGACGAGGACAAAGGAAACTCCGCCAGGCTGGCGGGAAAGAGCAGATCACGCAGCGCCTCGACTCCATAAGTCAATGGGTTGATTCGTATGAGAAAGCGAATCCATCCCGACGCGCCGGCCAGCGGAAACAGCGCCCCTGAGAGCAGCCACAGCGGTATCAGGAAAAGATTGATGATGGCGTGAAAAGCCTGCGTCGAATCCATGGACCAGGCTATGGTGAATCCCAGGGCGGTAAGCGCGAAAGAAACCAGGAATACGGTCAGCACCACCAGCAGGAAACCTGCGAAGCTCAGATGTATGCCTACCAGGGGAGCGAATGCTAAGAAGATCAGACCCTGGACCGCCGATAGCGTGGTTCCGCCCAGCACCTTGCCCAACACAATCGCGGAGCGCGGCACCGGAGCCACAAGCACCGAGAGCAGAAAACCTTCCTTGCGGTCTTCGATCACGGACATCATGGTAAAGATCGAAGTGAACAGCACAATCATGATGAGCGCGCCGGGGTAGAAGTAATCGAGATAATGCTGCCCGCCCGCCGCCTGACCCGAACGAAACGAACTGCCAAAGCCGGAGCCGATGACCACCCAGAACAGCAGGGGCGAAGCGATGACGCCGACTACGCGCGCGCGCTGGCGGTAGAAGCGAACCAGTTCCCGCCACCAAAGTGTGAAGGCTGGCAACATAACTCCGGTCGTGGGAGAAGCGTGCGCGGGAAGGGTTGCCGTCGGGGTGGCCACGTCAGCTCGATTTCCGCGCCTGCGGCGCTTTTTTGGGGGCGAACCTCTTGTGCGCTTCCAGAAACGCGTTGAGAAAAAGTATGCCGGAAAGCGCCAGCATGATAATGCTCATGAAAAGTCCATCCACCGTGGTCAGACTGCCTCTCATGAAAATCCGGGCGATACCCGCCAAAGGCACCAGGCCCAGCACAATAGAAAGCACAAGCATCATTCGCGAGCTCCTCGTAGCCCCGGCATTCCTTCGACTTCGCTGAGGCCAGGCTCGCCCGCTGTCCCTCTGGCGTCCTGCCCGCCCACTGACCCTGGACAAAGTGTCATTGCTCAACCTCAAATCGTCGCCAGGACGAGGCCGCGAGATGACTCATCGAGAGCCGCCGGAACCGTGGCGCTACGAAGGTCGTTCGGCATCCTCGGTCCAAAACCTGTGTCCGGTGCGGTGGATGAATACATCTTCCAGCGACGGCTTACTCACCGAAATAGACTCAATCTCCCCCGGAAACGCTTCCACCACGTCGGTAATGAAACGATGACCATTCTCTCTCTCCAACCGGACCTGACCTGCGAGCACCTGGGCGTCCACGTCGAACCGGGCACGAATTCGCGCGGTCAAAGACTCCGGATCTTTGGTGTCCAGCAGAATTACGTCGCCTCCGATTTCACGCTTCAACTCGCCGGGAGTCCCGAGCGCAACCAGCTTTCCTTCGTTGAGGATGGCGAGACGGTTGCAACGCTCGGCTTCTTCCATCAGGTGCGTGGTTACAATCACCGTGACTTTTTCTTCATCCCGCAAAATTTGAAGATACTGCCAGAGGTCGCGACGGGCGCCGGGATCAAGCCCGGTGGTGGGCTCATCGAGCAGCAGAACCGCGGGATGGTGGAGCAGTCCCTTGGCCAGTTCCAGGCGACGCTGCATCCCGCCGGAAAAAGTTTCCGCCTTTTCCCGGGCGCGATCCGACAAGCCTACCCGGCCAAGCATTTCCGCAATGCGCGCCTTCAGCGCTGCCCCGCGTAAGCCGTAGAGATGCCCCTGGTGCCAGAGATTTTCGGCAGCAGTCAATTTCACGTCAATGCTCTGGGCCTGAAACACCACCCCGATCTGGCGGCGCAATTTGGTTGGCTCTTTAGCCGCGTCAAATCCCATGATGACCGCGCGTCCGCCGCTTGGCACCATGAGCGTCGAGAGGATGCGAAACATCGTAGTCTTGCCGCTGCCGTTGGGGCCGAGCAGCCCGAACAGTTCGGCATGACTGACGTCAAACGAAACTCCGTTCAGCGCGCTGCGGCCCTCGTAGCGGTGCACCAGGTCCTGGACCGAAATCACGGCGAGCCTGGCAGGCGCAGTGTTGTTTTGGGAGTCAAGCGCGACGTAAGCGGGGGCTTTGGAGACCACAGGGTATTTTATCTGGAACTGCCGAGCTGTGCTTGGTTTCGGCGCGTCTCCCCGCTTCCCGGGAGCCGCGCAGTTACTTCGGGTTGAGCATCATCAGCGCGAACAACAGAGGCAGGTAGAGCACAGTAGCCTGCAGCAGTTGCCGCGCCCGCTGCCTGGACCAGGCGTTCGTACTGGCCAGCTTCAGGGATGCCAGCCGCCAGCCGAAATAGAACAGCGTAATTCCCAGCACCAGGGCTCCGGCGAAGTAGAGCTTGCCGGACATATCCAGGAAAGTAGGCAACAGGCTGATCGGAATCAGGGCCAGAGAGTAAATCAGGATCTGGCGTCCGGTGGATTTGCCGTCGGGTTCGACGACCGGCAGCATGCGAATTCCGCCATCCTCATAATCCTGACGATAGAGCCAGGCGATGGAGAAAAAATGGGGGAACTGCCAGAAGAAGACGATGGCAAACATTACCAGGGCGCCCCATTCAACCTGGCCCCGAGCCGCAGTCCAGCCCAAAACGCCCGGCATGGCGCCGGGGAAAGCGCCCACGAACGTGCAAATGGGGTGCACCTTCTTCAACGGGGTATAGGCCCCGAGGTAGACGGCTGAGGTCGCGAGCGCCAGCCAGGCCGTCAGCGGATTCAACGCCAGGCCGAGATAGAGTGCGCCTCCGAGCATCATCACCGTGCCTACCAGCGTGGCGTGCAGCAAGCTGAAACGGCCCGCCGGGATGGGGCGCTGCGCCGTGCGCCGCATGTGGCTGTCGGTTTTCCACTCCATGGCTTCGTTAAGCGCGGCGGTCCCACCGGAAACCAGGCCGATTCCCAGCAGGGCGTGAAACAGGCCCCAGGAAAGGGAAGAGACCCCGGACTTCAATGCTCCGAAGTAATAGCCGCACCACGCGGTCATGACGATCAGCGTGGTCACACGCAGCTTGGCCAGTTCGGCATAGTCGCGCGCCATGGTCAGGACGCTGCTGCGCGGCGCCACCAGAGGTTGTGTCGCCGTACTCATGCCGCCACCTGCTTCCGTTCCCGCCGGGGAGCGCACTCTTCAACCACCCGGATGTGCCGCCACACCTGTGCCGCCATGACCGCGGTCGTGGCCAGCAGCAACGCTCCTACCGCGACGTGGGCTACGGTTGAGACCACCATGGGAAGCTCGGGCTGGACTGCGTCATGTCCCCAGGCCACCCGGGTGAGGAAGGCCACAAATCCCAGGCATAGTTGAGCGATCAGCAGGGCGAGCATGGCGATCGCCGGCCGTCGCACCAGGTCAATCCCTGAATATCTCGAAATGGCCCGAATGGAAGTCCAGGACAACACCACGGCCACCGTTACTGCATTGAGCACATGCGGCCACCAGCTCAGGCCGTGATGACGAAACATTGCGCCCAGGATCAACTGCACATAAAGCACGAAAATCGAGAACAGGACCAACGTGAATAGACTCGGGCGCTGCCGCTCAATCTCGACCAGCGGAATTTCCTCCACCCAATCCCGGCCGGTGAACACGGCGATCAGGACCACCACACAGAAAAACGTCTGCGCCAGCGCCGCATGCGCGGACGAGATCGCCGGCGGCAGGTAAAAGAGCACCGTGATCCCGCCCAGAATTCCTTGTGCGATGACCAGGCCCAGCGCGGTTACACCCAGATACTTCATCCAGCGGCGAGGGTCGGCGCGCCAGGTCCACACGGCAAGGACGATGCTCAAAAATCCCACGAACTGCGCGATCATGCGATGGGTATGCTCGAACTTAACCCCGCCCACCAGGTGCGGAATTTTATAGAGGGAGCCAAACGAGGTAGGCCAGTCCGGGACTGACAGCCCGGCATCGTTGCTGGTTACCAGCGCCCCAGCAATGATCAGCAAGAAGGTCATCGACGCCACAAACACGGCGAACCGGTGATGGGCCTGATTGTAGCGTATGTCAACAGCTTTCAGAAGCGGCTCCTGGAAAGGTTTGTGTAGCGCCGCCGGGATGGCGGCGCTACATTCATGCGGCAGTTACGGCTTGAAGCCCTCGTCGACCGTCTTGCTATCTTTAGCGGTCAGCGTGACTTTCTGGTCCTGCTCGCCCAGTTTTTCCTGCACAAACGCCAGCGTGTAATCACCCGGCGGCAGCCCCTTGATCTCGTACTTGCCGTCCGCGCCGGTGACCGCGTAGAAAGGCGTCTTGACCACGTTAATGTACATCTTCATCCAGGGATGCTGATTGCACTTCACCGGCAACATGATTTCTTCGCGGGCGAAGCTCTTCTCGATGGGCGCGGCCTTGGGAGGCTGCGATTCGTTCCACTCGCGGTTGTCTTTCGGCGTGGGATGAATGTTGTGCGTGGTTTCGTCGTCGTTCTTGATCTCGACATTTTGCCCGGCCATCACCCCCAGCACGTGAGGATGGTACTGGCAGCCCTTCTGATCGATAGTGACCGAATCTTTGGGAACGTCGAAGGTGCGATCTCCCAGGCCGTCTTTCACGTAAACAAAGACGTTGGCCAGTTTGCCGTCGTTGTCGACAATGGTCTCGGCCATGTTATTGCCCTTGCAGGCCGCGTCCTGGCTCATGTCAATTTTCTGCGCCTTTGGCGCCGGCCCGCCGTAGGTCACGGTGCCGCTCACGCTGGCCGCGGTGGCGGGATCGATCGGCGTCGCTGCGGCCGATGGTTTCACTTCCGAACTCGGCGAAGTGCCTTGCTCTTCGTTTGTATTTTCCTTCTTGCTACAGCCCGCCAGCAATCCCAGCAGGCAAAGCACGAACATTGCCGCCCATAGTTTCCTATTCATTATGTCGCCCTTTCCTCAGATGTAAGTCTCCAACCAGAATTCTCATGCGGACTATATGGAATGAGTGGACGCGGGCGACTCGCCCGCGCAAATCCGAACCATGCCCGGTTCCGATATCATTTCCGAAACAGAGTATTCTACCGCGAACCACCGCTGCTTGCCGCCCCGGATGGTCTCGCGGCCTGCTTCTGCCTGCTGGCAGGCCTTACCGACGCCTGCCGGTGTCCCATGGATGCTGCCACCCGCTTCTGTTCTTCCGGCGTCAACTGGAATATGTAATCCACCAGCAGCTTGCTTTGGTCCTGGTCATACCCCTGGAAAGAAGGAGGAGTCGGACCGGAGAATACCCAGTGATTGTTTTCCCGCTTGAACAAACCCGAAGGCATGGCTGTGCCCGGACTGATGGCCTGCGGATCCAGAATCCAGCGCTCGGCCCAATCCGGCTTCAACCGATCTTTGGCCAGCAGGAAGTTGGGCGCGGTGGCGATCTTGTCATGCTGCGGATCGCCGGTCGCGTGACATTTCAGGCAGGGCGCGGCCGTGCTCGAGAACAGGCTGCGCGCCATGTCGGTTTCCTTCGTGCTCAGCACCGGAACCTGTTCCGGAATGTAGGGCATGGGCTGCTGCGACAGGGCCTGGAAGAAGCGCACCAGTTTGCGCAGCTCATTATCGGAAAACGAGAACGTCGGCATGCGCACTTGCAGGTACGGCCGTACGCCATTGCGGTTCGTGTCGGTCGTGCTTAACGACGGATTGGAAAGAAATTTCCGCAGCCACTCGGGATCGACGCGCGCTCCTTCGGTCAGCAGCTTTGGAGGCAGTTGCTCCTGCGCATCCTGGTAGCGCTTCATGCCCATCAGAACTGTGCCCTGACCGGGCGTGAACTGGTGGCAGCCTACGCAGTTGTATTTCCGGACCAGCCACCAGCCTTCCTGGATGTCGCGCCGCGAGTCGCCGGGCTTGTATAGATAACCGTCGGGCAGGGAACTCTCCTCGCTGCCCATCAGGAAGGTGGTAAGGTCCTGAATTTCCAGCTTGGAGAGGTGCAGGTTGGGCATGCGCAGCGCTTCGGTCTCCGATTTGACTTTGCCCTTGTCGTAAACATTGGGCTCGGCCAGTTTGTGCTCGAAGAAGCCCTTGTGGTCATACCACGGCGCTATGGCTGGGCCTTCCGGCAGGCGTGCCCGGTCTTCCGGATCGGTAATCGGTTCGGCGTGTTTGCCGCCACGCTGCGCCACTTCGGTGAACAGGGCGAAATCCAGACGCTCGATGGGCTTGCTGCCTTCATAGGTCAGTTCGGTCCCGATGCGGCCTTCGTCTTCGAAGCCGGAAATTTCGTGGCACCCGGCGCATCCGTAGTGCCGGATCCAGGTTTTGCCTTGTTCCTTCAGTGCCGGATCGTCCATGTAAGAAGCCTGGGCATACGACGAAGGCTCCTGCTTCTTCTGGGTCATGAGGTAGGTCGCGATGTCCTGCGCATCCTCCTCGCTCAGGCGAAGGCTGGGCATGACCGTCATGTTCTGCACTTGCAGTTCGTGACCGTCGTTGGGACACTGGCTGTGCTGCAGGTCAAACTGGTACGGCAGGCCCTTTTTGGCGTAGTCCTCGGGACCGATGTCCCTCTTCTCATACGGACAATACGGACGCGTCCGCTGCCGCGCGTTATGAATCCAGCGGACCAGGTAGTCGTAGTTCGCTTTCTCGCCTTCGCGGGTCAGATTGGCGGCAAATGTGCCGCCCTCTATCTGGTCCCCTTCGCCGATGGAGTGGCAGGCCAGGCAGCCCCGGGTTTCGAACAATTGCTTGCCATGCTCGGCGTTCCCCGGTTTTTGCTTGGGCAACGCATCCGTCAGTCCCGATTGCCACAGGTACGCCGAAATCGCCTGGATCTGATGATCATTCAAGCGGAAATTCGGCATCTTCGTGGTGGGGCGGAAATCGGTCGGCTTCTTCAGCCATACCGGGATCCAGTCCCGGTTCAACTTGAGCCGAACGTCTTTTAGGTTCGGCCCGATCTTTTTCATGTCCTGCATCAGGCTGTGAGTCTGGAAGTCCAGTTGCTGGACGCGGCCATCGATCTTGCTGTTGGCAATCCGGAGCGCCACTGCTTCCTGGTTCAGGCGGTTGGCTTCGTCGTTGCTGGAGGATGCGTCGGCCTGCTTCATCATGTCAGCCGCAGTTTTCGAATTGTCGATCTTCTGCTGATCGAACAACTTCATCTGCTGGGCGATCGAGATCAGGTCTTCCGGTTCCTTGTCGTACCCTTCATAGCGATGGCAGCCCATGCAACCGCGCTGCCGGAAGAGAAACTTGCCATTCGAGATATGCTCTCCGACGTCGCCCACCGCCAGATGCATGTCGGCGGCATGGCAAAGCTGGCAACCGGCTTCGGCATTCTGTTTGGGGAACAGGGGCCACAGCCAGTGTTCGTAATCGCCGTGGGCCTTTTCCACGCTGGTCGTCGCCCGGCCATTGCCCTGATGACAGGGGGAGCAGCCGAATTTGTCGGGATCGTGCGTCTTCAGCAACTCCGGATCGGGATGGCTGGTGAACGCCTGAGCGTACTCGTCGGGTTTCTTCTCGCCCTTGGCCATCATGACCGCAGCCGTGATGTGCAGCGGCTCCCGCGCGTTCATGTGGCAGGACTCGCAGCGGTCCACGATATTGGCCTCCGCCACATTGATCTGCACAATCTTGGGGTCCCACTCCGCGGCCTTCTTTTTCAGGCCGTCAATCTGAGTGGGCGTGAGGTCCACCATGTGATCGGTAATATAAGCCGACGTCTTGTTGCTGGCCTCGGTGACCGGTTTCAGCACCTCGCCCAGTTCGGCGCTCACCTTGGTGCGCTTTGCCTTTAGCGAGTTGTAAGTCTCTTCCAGCTCTTTAAAGTCGTATTGCTGCCTGTGCCCATCGGGATACTCGACCGTCGCTTTTCTCTTCTTGTAGTCGTCAATGTCCTGCTGTTTGCTCTTCTTGCCGGAGGCGCTGGTCTCGGTTTCAAGCTCGTAGGTGAGCGCGTTGACGTAAGCGCGCCGGTCGGTGAAGACACTCTGCACCGCCAGAATCTTCGCGCTCAGATCGGAAATCTGTTTTTGCAGCTCGTCCCGGCGCGGTTTGGCAGCCTCGTAGGCGCTCTTGTAAGCCTCCTCCAGTTGCTGGTATTGCGGATCCTTCTCGACTCCCTTTTCCGACTGCGACGACTTGGAGCGGGCGCTGTTCAGGAAGGCGGTGTAGCGGTCCTTCCACTCATGCTGAAACGCCTTCCACGGGCGTTGCCCGAAGGACTCATCCCACAGCGCCCAGAACAGCGTCACCATGAGAATCATCATGGCGATGACGTAGTAGGCTGCGTAAGACTTGCTTACAATCGGGTCCTTCTCGGGGACAGGTGGCACCAGATCCTCCCAACTCGGTCGTGGGTCGTCGGTCCTTGGTCGTTGGTCGTTGGCCTCAAGTTCTAAGGCCGTTGACTCTCGCCAACGACCAACGACCAAAGACCAATGACCAACGACCCCTCACACGTTAAACCACGGCGTGATCCACACATACTTGATATGCCACGCCAACCGCAGCAGCATCTTTGCCGGCAGGGCCACCATGGTGAGAACGAAAAACATCATGATGGAATACTGCAGCAGGCTCATACGCTTGTAATCTTTCGGGTTATAGCGCCGGAACAGGGCGTGCATGATGAAACCGCCGATGGCATAAAACCCGCCCACCACGGCTGCGCCGAAAATCGCCTTGCCCAGATTCGAAGTGATTCCAAACAGATCCGGCAGATCGCGGTTCACTTCATAAATCAGGCGATTGTGGTCCCAGGTCTGCCCCGGCCAGAACCACTGCCATCCAGGACCGCGGATGAATGTGCCAATAATGATCATCGAGACCCAGAGAATGATGAAGCCGAACAGGAATGTGCCGATGGAAAATTTGCGCTGCTTCCAGGTGTAGTAGCCGCTGCCCAGCGGATTGGTGTCAATGTACGGAATCACCATCAGGCCGACGATGATCAGCGTGGGCATGACCACGCCCGCGATCCAAGGATCGAAGTACACCAGCATCTCCTGTAGCCCCAGAAAGTACCAGGGGGCTTTCGCCGGATTCATGGTCAGGTTCGGGTTGGCTGGTTCTTCCAGGGGCGCGTTCAGCGTGATCGACCACACCATCAGGATGATGGTGACGATCATGGCCGCGAGAAATTCAACGCGCAGCAGAAACGGCCACACATGGATTTCTTTTTGCCAGCCCGGCCGGAAGGGCCAGCTCTTGCGATGATGGGTCTTGGCCATCGCCGGATTGGTTTCCAGTTCGCCGATCAACTCATCGTTGGCCTTGGCCTGCTTCCACGCCAGATAAATGTAGAAAACGAGCAGAGGAATCAGCCCCACGATGGGCACGTTGTCAGGCGCCGAGCAGATCTCCCAAAGTTGTCGCCAATCCATAATCGCTCCCTAGCCTGTGTGGGGACGGGTCTCCGACCCGTCCAGGTCGAGCCAAGCTCGACAGTTTCGCCGCCTTCCATCCATCCGCTGGGCCGAGTCTGATCTTCGTAGCGGCTCGAAGGCATGCCTTCGAGCGTGGCTGCAGACTCGACCAAAAACCAGCCGAGCCTTGCTCGGCCCGGACGGGTCGGAGACCCGTCCCCACACAACCAATCCTGAATTACTCGAATCCTGGATTACTCCAAATCCTGGATTACTTCTTCGGCTCTTTCACTTCCGAAGCCAGCATCACCGGCGCGGGACCTGAAATGCCGCCGTCTTTCCGCACTCGCCAGAAATGCACAATCATCAGCACCGAAGCCACAATCGGAATTCCGATGCAATGCCAGATGTACGAACGCAGCAGCGCGTTGGCGTCCACGATCGAACCGCCCAGCAGTCCAAAACGCACGTCGTTGTATGGCGTCATGTGCAACGCCGCGCCGAACGGACCCTCGTGGCCCAGCAGCGGCGTGGCCCGCGCCATATTGGTTCCTACCGTGACCGCCCAGAATCCCAGCTGATCGTCGGGCAGCAGATAACCGGTAAACGAAAGCAGCAGGGTGAACACCAGCAGCAGCACGCCGATATTCCAGTTGAACTCACGCGGCTTTTTATAGGAACCGGTCAGAAAAACCCTGAACATGTGCAGCCAGACCGCGATCACCATCAAGTGCGCCGCCCAGCGGTGCATGTTGCGCAGCAGTTTGCCGAAGGG
>JBOGLC010000127.1:0-40733 GCA_050746005.1 Terriglobales bacterium | reverse complement strand
GATTGGCGTGCTGATACTGACCGGCAGCTTCAGCCTGCGTGACATCGTCGACGCGCAGGCTGGCACTTTTTGGGGATTTATTCCGCGCTGGAACATTTTCTACGGGGGTCAGTTCGTCGCTTTCTTCATTTACCTGATGTCGGCTTACGCGGAGACGAATCGCATTCCGTTCGATCTGCCCGAAGCGGAAACTGAACTGGTCGCCGGGTATCACACTGAATACAGCGCCATGAAGTTTGCCATGTTCTTCATGGCGGAGTACGCCAACATGATTACCGTGGCCGCCGTGGCCTCGCTGCTTTTTCTGGGGGGGTGGCATGGGCCGGTGTTTGGGCCGCCGCTCCTGCGGGCGCTCTTGCCGGTATTCTGGTTTGCGCTTCGGATATTTGGATTTCTCTTCATTTATATATGGGTGCGGGGCACGCTGCCCCGATTTCGCTATGACCAGCTGATGGCGTTTGGGTGGAAGTTCCTGCTGCCGCTGGCGATTGCGAATCTGGTGGTTACGGCTTTGGTGGTGGCGTTGCGGTCGTAAAGTCAGTTCCCGGTTCACAGTTTTCTGTTCTCGGTTCTATGACTCATCTGATCATATTTCTGGCCTTCGGGGCGCTGTGCGTGGCGGGGGCGGTGAACCTGCTGGTGCAACGGCACCCCATCAACAGCGCGCTTTCACTGGTGGTGGTGATGGGGTCGCTGGCGGTGGAATACCTGCTGCTGGGGGCGGAGTTCGTGGCTGCGGTGCAGGTGATCGTGTACGCCGGAGCCATCATGGTGCTGTTCGTATTTGTCATCATGCTGTTGAATGCGGGAGAAGAAGAGCGCACCAAAGGGAGCCGGGTAGCGATTCTGTTTGGAATTCCCGGAATGCTGGTGGGGAGCGTACTGGTGGGCTGGGTGCTGATCGAGCGGACCGGCGGCCAGACGGTGGCGGCCGGAGCGCTGCCGGGAGCCCCTCGGACGATTGGCTGGCTGCTGTTTCACAATTTTCTGCTGCCGTTTGAAGTGACTTCGATTCTGGTGTTGATCGCCATCATGGGCGCCGTCGTCCTGGCCAGCCATCCGGACGCGGACCAGGGAAAGAGGAACTGATGGTGCCGATCTCGTACTACCTCATTCTCAGCGGGATCCTGTTTGCCTGCGGCGTGACCGGGTTTCTGATCAAACGCAACATCATCAGCATCTTCATGTCGATTGAGCTGATGCTGAATGGCGTGAATCTTTCGTTTGTGGCTTTTGCGGCCCAGTGGCATGCGCTCAGCGGGCAGATATTCGTGTTCTTCGTGATGGTGGTAGCGGCGGCCGAGGCGGCGGTGGGCCTGGCCATCATCATTGCGGTGTACCGGACCCGCGAAACTCTCAACGTCGACCAGGTAGACCTGCTCAAACTATGACGCCCAACCTGCATCTGTGGCTGATTCCGCTGCTGCCGCTGGTCGGCGCCGCCATCAATGGCCTTTTCGGCAAGAAGTTCTCCCGGCAAACCGTGAGCGGCGTGGCCTTGCTGTGCAGCGGAGCGGCGTTTGCCCTGGTGTTGTATGTCGCGTCCCGATTTTCTTCACTGACTTCGCCGCATATCGAGTTTCTTGCCACCTGGATTCGTGCCGGAAAGTTTCAGGTCGACTTCTCGTTTTACCTCGACCAGCTTTCACTGGTGATGCTGCTGGTGGTGACCGGCGTCGGCTTCCTTATTCATATCTATTCGATCGGATACATGTGGGAGGAGGGCGGGTTCTATCGCTTCTTCGCCTACCTGAATCTTTTCATGTTTTTCATGCTGACCCTGGTGCTGGCCAGCAATTATCTGCTGATGTTTATCGGCTGGGAAGGCGTGGGCCTGGCTTCGTATCTGCTGATCGGGTTCTGGTTCACCAAGGACTCGGCGGCCTCGGCCGGCAAGAAGGCGTTCATTGTCAATCGCATTGGCGATTTCGGATTTCTTATCGCGCTTTTTCTCCTGATCAAGCATTTCGGCTCGCTGAACTTCGAGCAGGTCTTCCAGAGTGTCGGGCCTCTAGGCCCTGAAACTGGCGGGGCGGGATTGCTGACCGCGGTCGGTCTGCTGCTGATGGTGGGAGCCGCGGGCAAGTCGGCGCAGATTCCGCTCTATGTGTGGCTGCCGGACGCGATGGAAGGCCCCACTCCGGTCTCTGCCCTGATCCACGCGGCGACGATGGTGACCGCGGGGGTGTACATGGTCTCGCGGTCGCATGTGATTTTCGAGCGGGCGCCGATGGCCATGACCGTGGTGGCCATTGTCGGGACCCTGACGGCTCTGTTCGCCGCCACCATCGGCATCACGCAGACCGATATCAAGAAGGTGCTGGCATACTCTACGATTTCGCAACTGGGGTACATGTTTATGGCCTGCGGCGTGGGGGCGTTCTCGGCCGCCATATTTCACCTGATGACCCATGCTTTCTTCAAAGGACTTCTGTTTCTGGCGGCAGGGTCGGTGATCCATGCGGTCAGCGGCGAGCAGGACATGCGTCAGATGGGCGGGCTGCGAACAAAGATTCCGTGGACGTTCTGGACCATAACCATGGCCACCTTTGCCATCGCAGGAATTCCGCCATTTGCCGGTTTCTTCAGCAAGGACGAAATCCTGTTGCGGGCTTATCAAACCAGTTGGGTGTACTGGTCGATTGGAGTGTTCACTGCCTTCCTCACTTCCTTTTATATGTTCCGGTTGTGGTTTATGACATTTTTTGGGGAGTATCGAGGAGCGGCAGAAGCAGACTCAGGTCACGATGACACGCTGGTGGGGGCGTCCGCGCCACACGGGCACGGCTCCCATGGCCACGGAATTCACGAGAGCCCGTGGGTCATGGTAGTGCCCTTGACGGTGTTGGCGGTGCTGTCAACGATTGGCGGCTGGATCGGCATCGGTGGGCGTTTCGAAAACTTTCTCAGGCCCGCGTTCTATGGCGACATCCGGGGCTTTAGCGAGCCAGAGGTGCATCACGCCTCTCCCGAGCTGTTGCTGATGTTGATCTCGGTTGGCGCTGCGGCTCTCGGTCTCTACCTGGCGTGGATCCTCTACTATCGCCGCCCACAGCTGCCGCAGCAGATTGCGGCCGGCCTTGGAGGACTGTACCAGGCGGTTGTGCACAAATATTACATCGATGAATTGTACGCAGCGCTGTTCGTGAAGCCGCTCATAGCCGGCTCGGCCCTGATTCTCTGGCACGGCATTGACCAGGACATCATCGACGCGTCGCTGGACAACAGCGCCCATGGCGCGCGCGAGGTTTCCGATTCAGTGCGCCAGATGCAGTCGGGCAATCTGCGTTCCTACGCCGGATGGGTGGCGGCGGGAGCCGCAGTGGTGATCGCTTACATGGTCTGGAGGGGAACGCGATGAACCTTCAGGCGGTGGCCGTGGACAAGTGGAGTCCGATCATTCTTACCCTGGTGACGTTCATCCCTCTGGCGGGCGCGCTCCTGCTGCTGCTATTGCCGCGGCGCCAGCGCGATATCCGGGTCTTTTCGCTGGTGGTGACGCTGCTCACTTTTGTCCTGTCATTGCATCTGCCGGTGCACTTCCACCGGGCCCAGAGCGGATTCCAGTATGAACTGGACCGCGCCTGGATTCCTATCCCCAACATTCACTACCACATGGGAGTGGATGGAATATCCATGTGGCTGGTGCTGTTGACTACTTTTCTGACTCCATTGTGCGTACTGATCTCCTGGAAATCGATTGATGAGCGGGTAAAGGAATTCTTCATCATATTGCTGGTGCTGGAAACGGCGCTGATCGGCGTGTTCGTGGCGCTTGACCTCTTCCTTTTCTATTTTTTCTGGGAGGCAACGCTGATTCCGATGGCATTGCTGATCGGAATGTATGGTCACGGACGCAGGGTTTATGCCGCGGTGAAATTCTTTTTGTACACCATGATCGCCTCGATGTTCATGCTGGCTGCCATCCTGTGGCTTTACGCCAAGGTAGGGACGTTCGACTTTGTGACCATCCAGAATGCCATCCGCGGCGGACAGGTTGCGAATTTCAGCAGCGCGGCGCAGTGGCTTTTTCTCGGGTTCTTCATCGCCTTCGCGGTCAAGGTTCCGCTCTTCCCTTTCCATACCTGGTTGCCGGACGCGCACGTCGAGGCGCCCACCGCCGGTTCAGTGCTGCTGGCCGGGGTGCTGCTGAAGATGGGCACCTATGGCATGCTGCGCTTCAACCTGGGGTTATTTCCCGATCAGGCCCGGGCCAATGCTTGGTGGGTGATGATTCTGGCGCTGATCGGGATTGTTTACGGCGCGCTGGTTGCGCTGGTGCAACCCAACCTGAAAAAGCTGATTGCCTACTCTTCAATCAGCCATCTGGGCTTTGTGGTGCTGGGGATTTTCAGCTTCACCCAGGCGGGGCTGGACGGAGCGATGTTCGTGATGCTGGCCCACGGGGTCTCGACGGGCGCGTTGTTCATGCTGGCTGGAGCGCTGTATGAACGCCGTCACACGTATGAGATTTCAGAATTCGGCGGACTGGCGACGGCGATGCCGGTGTATGCCAGCTTCTTTCTGTTCATGGTGCTGGCCTCGGTGGGCTTGCCTCTGCTGAATGGTTTCATCGGGGAATTTCTGGTGCTCAGCGGCGCATTTCAGGCGCGCGCAGTTTATGGAATCCTGGGCGCGACCGGGGTGATCTGGAGTGCCGGCTACCTGCTGTGGATGTATCAGCGCGTCTTCTTTGGGAAGATCACGCACCCGGTGAACGAGAGGCTGCGCGACCTGGACGTGCGCGAGCGTATTGCGATCCTGCCCGCGGCGGCGGCGGCGCTGGTAATGGGAGTGGCTCCGCTGTTGTGGCTGAACGCCATCGATCCAGCCGTACAGACCGCATTGGCGCCGTTAGCGGAGCTGGCCAGCAAGGTGGTTGGCCAGTGACCCCTTCCGAAATGACTCATGCACTGCCGCACGGGGTCGAGTACCTTCGGATTCTGCCGGAAATTGTACTGTCCGTGTTCGGCATGGCCATCATGGTGCTTGATCCGCTGGTGGACGAGCGCGGCAGCCAGAAACTACTCGGCCTGCTTGCGCTGATCGGTTCGGTGACGGCGATAGCGGCCGCACTCTGCCAGTCGCAATACCCGGGCCTGGGATTCTGGGGCATGATCAAGGTCGACGGGTTCAGCACTTTCTTCCACGTACTGGTGACAGTGATTGTCACCGTGGTCATCCTTAGTTCTTACGAGTACATGCAGGTGCAGCAGATCCGGGCGGGAGAATACTACGGGCTGATCCTTTTTGGCGCGGTCGGGATGTGCCTGATGTCGTCGGCGGTTGAGCTGGTGCTGATCTTTATCGCGCTGGAAATTTCCTCGATTTCCACATATGTGCTGGCCGGCTTCAGGCGGCGCGCGGCCATCAGCAGTGAAGCTTCTCTCAAATATTTTCTGCTGGGTTCGTTTGCCACAGCGTTCTTTCTTTACGGAGTGGCGCTGATGTTCGGTGCGACCGGGTCCACCAGCATTGCGGTGATTGCCGAGGCGCTGCGATCGAACCAGATCCCGATGCTGGCTTTCGCCGGCATCGCGTTCATGTTCGTGGGGCTGGGCTTCAAAGTGGCGGCCGCTCCCTTTCATGTGTGGACGCCCGACGTGTACGAAGGCGCGCCGGCGCCGGTGGTCGGCTTCATGTCGACGGCGCCCAAGGCGGCGGCGTTCGCGGTGCTGCTGCGCGTCATGTTTGAAGTCCATGCGCCGGGCAGGCTGGGCCTGATCTGGGTGACGGCAGCGCTCTCCATGACCCTGGGCAACGTGGGCGCGCTGGTGCAGCAAAACGTCAAACGGCTTTTGGCTTATTCATCCATCGCGCATGCCGGATATCTGCTCGTCGCCTTTGCTGCCATGCCCGACAACGGTATTTCCGCGGCCATGTTCTACACGGCCTCGTATGCAGCCATGAACGTTGGCGCCTTTGCCGTGGTCAGCCACATCGCAGGCCCCGGGGAACGATTTGTAACCCTGGACGACTATGCAGGACTGGGACGCCGCTCGCCCCTGCTCGCCGCCACCTTAACCATATTTCTGCTGTCGCTGATCGGAATTCCGATGACGGGCGGTTTCTTCGCCAAGTTCTACGTGTTCAGCGCGGCCCTGCAAGCTAACCTGGTTGGACTCACGATCATTGGACTCCTCAACAGCGCAGTGGGCGCCTACTACTATCTGCGCATCATGGTGATGATGTATATGCGTGAAGCACGGGAGGAAGTGCCGGCAACTCCGGTTTCCCCCGCCCTCTCGGTTGCGTTAGCCATCAGTGTCGCCGCCACTCTCTACCTGGGCCTTCTCCCCGGCAGAGTTCTTGATTACGCTTCCCGGTCAGCAGCTGAGCTTTTACGTTAGCTTTGCAGGGGTCCGCTATAGTGCGGTAACCGATTACCCCGCTTGTGGCGGCAGGGACGCCGCCGATCGCTAAAACCCTCGAAAACACAGGCCCAACGGGCGTTTGCGCGATTTGAACAGAAATGCGTTTAATTCACAGATGATCGATTGACAATCGAGAAGTATGCGTTCATGATGACTTCCTAACCACGAATATTTAGAGCTTTGGAGGTCCAATCATGAGTGAGTTCATTCAAAGGATTTGGTCCGAAGAACAAGGACAGGACATCGCGGAGTATGCTGTCATGCTGGCGGTGATTCTGGTTCTGGTTGTAGGCACGATCCGGCTGGTCGGAAATAATGCCAACAACGTATTTTCGAACGTCGCCAGCTCAGTCAATTAGTTCCCCTCGATGCGCCGGTTCGGGTTTCTGTGCTTTAAGGCGGTAAAGAATCTCCCCGGCGTGGGGGACTAGTTTTATACCTTCATCTTCACGCCCTCGCCAGTCTTCAAGCCTGATCGCTTCGGGATCGATGTAATTGAGGTTCAAACGCCGGCAGCGTTCTTCCGGTATGCCGGTGGCGAGGGTAACTTTTATCCGCAAATTCTCGACCCCGCTGGCGGGATCATAGCTGCCCTGTCCAATGAGGTGAGTGGCGTGGGCGATGACGCCCCGCGGCACGTGGTCGAACCGGTGCCACTGCTTGAGAAAGTAATCCCGGCAATGGTAGCCAATGCGGTCGAGGAAAGCTCCGTGGGTATAGCTGAATTCCGTGATGTGCGGCGCGAACAGAACCACGTCGCCACCGTCCGCAATGGCGGGCTCGAGCTTGTACATTCCCTTGGCGCCGGTCCAGATGTCGTCGTACATCCGCGGCAGAACGGATAGAACCCGGCGGAAGGGGCGATCTTCCCACTGAATGTGCTCTTGCGCCGACAAGGCGGCTGCTTCTTTCCAGGCATCCATCGCGGATCCGAAATAGATGCCGGCAATTTCCTGCTTTCTAAGGACGAGCGCGAAACAGGCAACAGGCACCGTCACCTTCCCGGCGGCTCGATCGATAAGCGCGCGGACCGGAGTGCAGGCGGTGCCGATGAGGTTGTAACTCCCCAGCAGAGCTCCCAGCCAGTGGGTCTGGTTGATCATTTCTCCGGTGCTGACTCCCGGGAACAGATACTTGTTGCCCCCCGAAAATCCAACTACCTCGTGGGGAAAAACCGGGCCGCAAATCAGGACCTGGTCATAGTCGAAGAGCAGGCGATTGATCTTGACCAGAATAGCTTCTGACAGAAGGCCGCCAGAGGCCTCGGCAACCTGGTCGGCTGGGATGCTGCCCAGGTCGACAAAAGTGCCGGGCAGGTCCCAGCGGTGGTTCGAGACGCGGGCCGTGCCACAGAGGCCATTGACGACAGGACGTCCCATCAGGCGAGTTAACTGCGCCTCGCTCATGTGGGGATGAGTGCCCAGGGCAACCAGGTAGTCGCAGGCGGCGGCTCGTGCGCCGATCTCCTCCTGCAGAAGCTGGAACATCAGAGGCATGGGCATGGTGCGGGTGCCGTCGGGAATGATGGTGAGCACGCGCTTGCCCGCGAGGTTGAGAGTTGCGGCCGCTTGAGAAACGATCTGGCGGACTTCGTGGTTGGATAGGACTCTGTCAGCCGCGCTTTTGCCGATGGTCGTCATTTTAGAATCTGTTTTTTCCTGAGGGCTGAATTGCATTATGCCATTGTTTCAGGTGGGTAGGATCCCGCCCTGCGGCTGAGCGCCCTCGCCACGTGTGACCGGAATGCAGCTCTGAAGTACTGCTCCAACCTGGTTGCGCGCTTCGCCATGAAACAAGCTAACCTCAGGCGCTGAAGCGCCGCGGGATTGAGCAAGCTAGTGGCACGAGTGAACTCGTGCCCTTCCCGAATCGAGTGGCACGAGAACTCACGCCCTTCCCGACGCTGGTGGCACGAAAACTCGTGCCCTTCCCGACGCTGGTGGCACGAGAACTCACGCCCTTTCCGACGCGGGTGGCGCGATGAAATCGTGCCCTTCCCGAATCGGCTGCCGGCTAAAGCGCTCCGGCTTTTTCCAGGGCATCTTTCATTCCTGCCCAACTCTGGATGGTTGAAGCTTCGGGGGTGCCGGCGCCGCGCCAGTGGGTTTCGAGGCTCACAGCGTGATGATAGCCGTCGCGCTTGAGAGCCTTGTATTGGCCGACCCAGTCGATGACGCCTTTGCCCATGGCAGCCCATTCGTATCCTTTCGCGGTTTTGGCTGCATCTTTGCAGTGGCAGTGGCCGATGCGATTCTTGGGCAGGAGGTCGTAGCCGTTGGGATACGGGATTTCACCGAACATGGCGGCGTTGCCCGGGTCCCAGTTAAGCATGAAAGCCGGGGAGGGCACGCCTTCGAGGACCTTGGCGCTTTCGGCTCCAGTGGCGGTGTTGCAGGCGAATTCATTTTCGAGAATGAGCACCAGCCCGATCTTGCGCAGCTTTTCGGCGGTCTGCTGCAACTGATCGTTCATGGCCTTGCGATAGGGCGCCTGGTCATCGAGGCGCCAGAAGTCGAAACAGCGAATACGGTCGGTGGAAAACTTCCTGGTTAGCTCAATGGCGCGTTCCAGAACTTCACCCTGCTGATCGTAGGTAAAGTTCGCGTTGAACTGATCCTGTTCCGGACTGAATTTGGATTTCGGCGCGCCCGGCCAATCTACTTTGAAGAGCGGACTGGCGATATCGGTGACGCGCAGCTGATTCTTCTTCAGGATGCGTTGCGCTTCGGCAATCTCTTTGGGGTCGAGACTGGCGACGTTTTTATTCCACATGCCGCGCAGTTCGATCCAGCTCATGCCGAACTGCCGGGACGCAACTTCGCAGGCGTGACCGAAATCCTGAGAAATCTCGTCGTTGATGACGGCAATCCTGAAGGGCGACTTGCCCAGGCGCGGCGTCGCGGATGTAGAGGATGATTGAAAGGGAGCGGCTGAAAGGTTGGTTTTGGCCGCGGCCAGCAGTCCCAGGCTGGCTATGAAGCTGCGGCGTGAAAAATCTGATCGCATGGGTGATCTCTCCTGTTTGCTCTTGAATTTTCCCAGCGAGACAGTTGAACGAAACGATACGAGATCAACAACCTTACCGCCAGGGCCGCGAAGGCGGCCGCAAAGATCGCAAAGAAAGGCGGTACGGTGACTTCAGCCTCGGTTTGGTTGTGCCATCAGTAGGTCTGCTTGATTTTAGACTTCACGCTGTGCGCCAGCTTCTCAATCTGTTCGGCCTTTTTGAGCGTGTCGGCGGGCAGAATACCCTGATCGGACTTGTCTACAGCCTCCTTCAGTTCGCCCGTGAGCTGAAACAATTTTTCGGTGTCGCGCTTGATCTCAACCTGGAGGACCTCGTAGGCTTTTTTGACCCGCTCCCGGTCGACTTCTTCCTCGGTCCGCACTGGTACGTTGGATGTCGTGGGACCCTGCCGGACCGAGGGCGGGAGGTGTACGTCCTGAGCAAACAGGCTGCCCGTTGTCCAGAGAAACAAAAAAACTAGCGGCAAAACTGGCTTGAGCATGACAACCTCCAGCGGACACGGACGCTAAGACGTACTATACACCGCCCGATGGGCAGTCATTTGAGAGGGCTTGCGCCACAACTTCGGGATCAGTGGATCGGTTCGCGAAAAGTGTGGCGCACATTGGCGACTGCGAATGCGTTGCAATGCTCTGCTCCAGTCAAAGGGAAAAACAGCCTACACCAACGGCGCGTGTGCTGACCAGCGTGCATCCATTTGGGTTTTTGTGAAGTCACCGTTCACAATTTCGCGATTGTCCGTCTTTCAGGCAGCTCTGCTATCATGCCGCCCGAAACCTGGCACCATCGCAGTGCCGTTTGAACTCCACCGGTGGGTCTGCAACACTGCAATGGGCGGCAATCCGACGCGAGTTTGCCTCGGTGAGATAGCAAACAGATGACCATACACATCGGACTGGCCGGTGGGGGAAACATCAGCGGGACGCAACCGCGCGCCGTCCGCTCTATTCCCGGAGCCGAAATCGTCGCGATTCATGGCAGCAACGCGAACAAGGTCGCGGCACTTTGCCGGGAGTATGGCGGAAAGGGATATCAGGACTTCGATGCGTTCCTGGCGCATCGGCCGATGGAAATGGTCGCGATTGGAAGTCCTTCCGGAATGCACGCGGCCCAGGGTATTGCGGCGGCGCGGGGCGGCCTTCATGTGCTGACCGAGAAGCCAATTGACATCAGCGCCGAGCGCGCGGACGCGCTTATCGAAACGGCGGACGCCGCCGGAGTGAAGCTTGGCGTCATGTTTCAGGACCGCGTAAAGCCCGGCATTCGCGAGCTTCGCCAGTGGCTCGTCACCGGCGTCATAGGCAGGCCCCTGCTGGTCGATGCGCGCGTGAAGTGGCACCGGCCTCCGGAATATTACAGCGGATCGAGATGGCGCGGCTCGCTTGCGCTGGATGGCGGTGGCGCGTTGATCAACCAGGCGGTGCACACGGTCGATCTGCTGCTGTGGCTGTTCGGTGATGTGCTTCAAGTACGGTCGCAAACGGCAACCGTTCTACATCCGATTGAAACGGAGGATACCGCGATTGCCATTCTGGAGTTTGCCAGCGGCGCGCTGGGCGTCCTGCTGGCGACGACAGCCGCGCATCCGGGATATCCGCGACGGGTGGAGATCAGTGGAACCGAAGGCACCGTAATTCTCGAACAAGACCGCATTGTGGCGGCAAACCTGCGGAATCCTGCAGTCGCGAGCAGCGTGCCGGCGGGGGATGAAAACCAGAGCGCGTCGTCAGCCGTGGTCGACGATATTCGCGGGCATCGGGCATTATTTGAGGATTTTATTGGCGCGATTGAGCGGGACACAACTCCAATCTGTGACGGGCGTGAGGGGCGGCGAAGTATTGCCCTGGTGGAAGCGATCTATCGGGCTGCGCGCCACGGCGGCACAGTACCGGTGTCGCTGCAGGAACCCTGAACCTCAGGCACAATCCAGCCGGCGGGCGCAGTCGCGCAATATTTCCGCTTCCCACGCCGGGCGTTTCGGATTTTCGGGATGCACGCGGTCGCTGGAAATTCGTCCGGCCAGGTGCAGGAACACCGCGGCGGAGTGCTTGTACGCGGGGACGGGCGGGCGGAAGGCCACGTTGCCCAGATACTGCAGCGCGTCGGAGAGCGCGTAGTATGCGGGGTCGCCGGCCTCCCAAAGGCGGTCGCGCTCGGCGAATTTTTCCGGAGCAAAGCTGGCCAGGCCCAGCAGGTAGTCCGAGCCGTACTCGATCATGTCGATGCCCAGATCGTTTCCGGTATAGATGCGGAAGTCGGGGCGGTGCGCATCGCGCAGAGCCAGGCGGTCGAGTTCGACCAGGCGATCGAGCGATGAATGCTTCATCCCCTTGATTTCGGGAATATCCATCAGGCGACGGACGGTGTCTTCGTCGAAGATCTCTCCGTTAGGCGCGAACATCGTGCCCAGCTCAAACGCAAGAACGTGCGGATATCCCTGGCAGGCGGCTTGGTAGATCGCCGCCTTTTCCCTGGGGGATTGCCCTCGCACACGAGCGGTCTGAAACAGGATCGGAATACCGCCGGCGCGAACGATGAGATCCATCTGCCGGCGGTAGAGAGCGACCACGTCGCCGGTTTCATTTTCAATGTATGCTCCGGCTACGAACTGCACACTTTTGCCAAGCGCTTCACTGGTCCATCGCAGCACCTCGCGCTTATCCGACTCGCTCAAATAGTTGACATAGCCTGTATCCATGTTGACCGCGTTCATCAGTCCTGCTTGGTGAGTCGCGATCAGGTGTTGCCTGAACGCCTCAACCGCTACTTTTCCGTCCGACTGGTAGGGCAGGAGGGCGGCGGCGACTCCCTTAACCTTGCGGCCAGGCTGACGGCGCTCGATCAGTGCCCCGATGTTCATTCGTTGTTTTCTCCAGCTTTATTCCGATAGTTGCGGCGCTAGCTTTTCTTGGCCAGAGTCAGCTGTGTCATGAGTTCGGAATCTTTATAGAAACTGTCCAGGGGATAGCATCCCGAAGGCAGTCCCTTGCGGGGGGCGGTGGTGCAATCGCTGAACGTTCTGCAGATTCGTTTGCGCTCGATGGCCCGCCCCTCGGAGGCGTCCCAGAGTAGTTCGGGATAGGTCAACACCATTCGTCCCAGGCCAACCAGGTCCGCCCAACCTTCGCGGAGCGCGGCCTGGGCGACGTGGGGCAGAAAATCCTGCAGGTAACTGTAGCCGGTCCCGACAAATATCAGGTTGGGAAATTGCCGCTTCAGTCGCTGCGTCGCGTCCATCTGGCGCGCTACGCTGACCAGGGGATCTTCCGGCGGCAGATACCCGTCGGAGGGCGGATACAGCGCGGGCCGCTGCAGGTGCGGATTGTAATAGGGACTTCCGGCGGTGATATTTACCAGTCGAATTCCAAGCTGTTCCAGTAGAGACAGAAAGCGCGCGGGTTCGTCGAGGTCAGACTCGGTCGGGCGGAGCCGGTCCACGCCAAATCCCCAGCGGTACGGGAGTTCGTTGTCGTATGCCTCAGGAATTCCGGGCCCGGGCTTTCCGTTGGAAGATTTCGCCGGATCGGGATGGAAGGGCACACTGTCGATCGCCGAGAGCCGGACCGCGATCTTAAGA
The DNA here is from genome assembly GCA_050746005.1 of Terriglobales bacterium. GTDB lineage: Bacteria > Acidobacteriota > Terriglobia > Terriglobales > Acidobacteriaceae > JAIQFF01. The sequence continues at coordinate 27,754 of JBOGLC010000127.1, read as the reverse complement.
TCCGGAGCGGCGGACCGAATACCCTGGACTACCTCACGCAGGAAGCGTGTACGATTTTCGAAACTCCCGCCATAGCGGCCGGCGCGGGTGTGGGCGCTCAGAAATTCGTGCCCAAGATAGCCGTGGCAGTGTTTTATGTCGACGAAGTCGAAGCCCAGGTTCCAGGCCAGAAGCGCGGCGCGATGGAAGTTTTCAACGATGGCTTCAATTGCGGCATCGGTCAGCAGGGGGAAGTCAGTGTGCAGTCCCAGGCGCCGATCCAGAAAGGGATGGTGGTAAAGAATGCGGGGTTCGGGCCGGCCGTGGGAGTTGGGACGGCTGTAGCGTCCGGAATCCGTCAGCTGCAGACCAATTACCAAACCGTCGTCGGAGCCGGTGGTGAGACGGTGCTCTTCGATCAACGCGGCGCGCAAGCGGGCCAGGCCTGCTTGAGTGTGCGCGGCGGCCACCAGTTGATTGGGATTAGCACGCGCTTCGTGAGAAACGGCGACCGCTTCTCCACCCCAGATCAATTTCGCGCCACTGCGACCGAAACGCTGCCAGCGCCGGAGAGTATTCTCCGATGGAGTGCCGTCGGGCGAGCCGTCCCATCCTTCCATGGGATGCACGACCATGCGATTGCCGATTTTGATGTCGCCTGCGACCAGAGGCTTGCGTAGCGGAGACCCCGATCCGCTAACGAGGCCGGCATCGCACGGAATGGTCAGAGCGAGCGACTGCAGGTGCTGCTGAAAGGCCGCTACACTCTTTACGGTCCCCAGGCGCAGGATGGCTTGCGTGCTCATACCGTTTTCCGCTGTTCTGTTTTGGGTGGTCCCGGCAATCCCAGCGTAGCGGCCGCACCGAGTAGCGCTATGCCAACCAGCAGGAAGCAACTTTCCGAATAGCTTCCAGTGGCGTCGCGCAAACGGCCAGTGAGCCAGGGCGAGACCGCCTCGGCAATACCGCCCGCAGTCAGGATCACGCCCAGCAGTCTGCCCAAAATCTGCATGCCGAAGATTTCCGCGGTCATCAAGGGAATGATCATGTAATCGCCGCCGAGTCCGACACCGAATATCGCCGCCGACAAGTACAGTGCCACCCGGGTTCGCCCCAGGAACAGAAGCGGAATGCCGGCCGCGACCAGCAAGTAGGTCAACAGCATTACGTACTTCTTGGAGAAGCGATCGGCGAGCCAGCCCATGAGCAGGCGCCCTACGATACTAAACGAGAGTACCAGCGACAGAACTCGAGCCGCATCCGCCTGAGAGTAGTGGCGGTCAAGGCTCAGGAAGAGCTTGAGATTCTGCTGGGTGCCGCTGACCGCCGCGATCGAACACATGCTGCCGAAAGTGAGCAGAAAGAACGAAAGGGTCTTGAACGCACCGATCACTTCCATGGCGCCGGCCGGGTCGCGATCTCCGGATGATCGGTGAGTTGATCGAGGTGCTTCCTTCACGAAAAACGCCAGTGGAAACGAAATCACAATAATCAGCAGGCCAAGCCAGCGCAAGGCCGCCTGCCAGCCGAAATGCTGGATGAGGGCGTGCGAGATCCAGGGAACGGTCGCGCCGCCGATGCCGATTCCCAGATAGGCGAAGCCCATCGCCTTGCCGCGCGATTTGTCGAACCATTGCGACAATAACACCTGGTTGGGCAGCGGGCCTCCACAGACATAGCCCAGGGCGTTGAAGAAGTAGAACAAGTAGAACATGCCGAGACTGGAGACCCAACCCAGTCCGACCAGCGCGCCGCCCGCCATCAGGATGCCTGCCATCATGACGCGGCGCGGGCCAAAGCGATCGATGATCCATCCTGCGATAAAACCAAAGACAGGCCCCACCACCAGCTTGCTCAGCGCGTTTCCGGAAGTCACCTGGGAGCGCGTCCATCCAAACTGCTGCACCATGAAATCGTAATAGAACGGCAGTCCCCACAATGCGAGGCCGACGATGCAGAACAGGACGACGAAGGCCGTGGCAACAACTTGCAGCGCGCCCGGTTGAAAGTCGCGGTCGCGATTCCCGTTGGGCGTATGCAGATCCTGTGATCTGTGCTTATCATCCTGCAACGATTTCGAATCGCTCACCTTGCTCCTCATTCATGCGCGTGCTGACTTCCTGCACGAGCGGGGCGCTCGCGCCTACATTTAGCCCGGGTTGGCAGACTCTGGTATGATGCCGGGCGTTTCACAATATCATTTCGGGAGAGGCGCGCATGGCGATCACACGGCGGGAACTGTGTATTCTGCTTCCCGGACTCTTGCCGGCCGCGGCCGCAATTGACGTTTTCGCCGAACCGGACAGTTCCCTGCCCTCGGCGAATTATCCCTTTGAGAAGCTGCCCGTGCATACCCTCGACAACTCTGAAATGCGCCGCGTTCTGAAGGGCAAGCTGGCCACCGGCGAAGCGCTGGAAGTCCACGAAACGACGCTGCCGCCCGGAGGAGCGCCGCACGCTCCCCACCATCACGTGCACTCCGAAATGTGGCTCATTCGCGAAGGTACGGTGGAACTCACGGTGAACGGCGCCAGCTACCGACTGGGGCCGAGGTCGGTCGGATTCGTTCATTCGAATGACGAACACGGCATCAGAAACGCGGGCGCCACGGCGGCCAGCTACTTCGTGGTTGCGGTGGGGCCTGGAGCCGATGCCTGAGCAGAGCATTCGCCATTTGTCCTGCTCGCACCGGGCTCGTTCGAAAAAAGAGTATAGGCTGAGAACGCGCCGCAGGTGGTTCAGTTCGGCTAAGGTCACGGTCAGTTTTTAAGAATTGACAGGGTAGAAGACCGATTCTTATAGTTTGCTGGTTCGGTAAGGTCGGAAACAATGTTTAGACCCGGCCATCGAGGGACGAGATACCCTCGGGACAACCGGCGGAACGCCGCCCTTACAACTTACGAGGTGAGTACGCGATGAAAATAATATGGCTGCTGGGTTTGCTTGCAATTACCTTGCTGATGGTGAGCGCGGAGGAGGCTGTGCCGGAAGGATTCCAGCACTGGACGGGCGCATCGCTCAAAGAACTTGGCCAGACGCTGAAAACCGAAGCCGACGCGAGTTCTCATCATATGTCAACGCGCCGTCTGGCAGACTTTCCAGAAGATACGTTCATGCTCTCCCGGCGACAGGCCGATGGCGTTGTCGAATGGCACGAAAATCAGGCCGATTTATTTCTCGTCGAATCCGGTTCGGCGACCCTGGTGGTGGGCGGCACAATGGTGGGCGGAGAAACCACAGAACCACATGAAAAGCGGAATGGAACCATTCAAGGTGGAATAAAGCGCAAGCTGAGCGCGGGCGACGTCGTTCGCATTCCTGCAAAAACGCCGCATCAGCTTCTGCTCGACGGCTCCCCTGAATTCACCTATTTCGTGATCAAGATAAAAGGCTACTAGTCTCGAATTCGCTGCAGGAGGAGGTCTATGTCTCGACGGCTCTCAAAGGTTCCGATCGTGCTGCTGGCCGTGCTGTGCGCCGTGAGTGCCCCGGCGCAAATGCCCATTCCTTACGGATTGCCGGTCAGCGTGGAGAATGCCAAGAAAGCCGCGGCAGTGGCGCTGGATGAAGCCCGAAAAAATAACTGGAAGATGGCGGTGGCAGTGGTCGACACCGGCGGCACCCTGGTGTACTACGAGAAAATGGACAACACGCAAATCGGAAGCGCGGACGTGGCGATTGAAAAAGCTCGCACCGCAGTGCGCTTCAAGCGCCCCAGCAAAGCGTTTCAGGATATGGTGGCGGCCGGCGGCGCAGGCGTGCGCGTTGTCCGCCTGCCCGGAGCGATTCCGTTTGAGGGCGGCATTCCTCTCATCATCAACAATCAGATTGTGGGTGCGATCGGGGTTTCCGGAGACAGCGGCGATCGTGACAGCGTTTGTGCGCAGGCGGGAGCTGACACCTTCAAATAAGCCTGCGGCCGGCCACGATGGCTGCTAACGATCCAGAGGCGGGTTTGCGAACTCAATCCGTCCGGGTCGAATTTGTCCATTGCTTATCCGCCGAGTTCAATCCCAGATCGAGATACTTCTGCTGCCTGGTCTGGGAAACATTTCCAACGGCATCCCGGCGACCAGAACTAATCCCAATATTTGCGGCATCCTGTTCACCATGGGTTCTTTTGTCCCCTTGCTCAGCTTCGAGGTCAACCAGTAAAAACTGAAATCACTATTAAGCGGAACTAAACAGAGCACGGGTTTGAAAGATGTAGGCGCGAGCGCCCCGCTCGTGCGGCAGCGGCACGGACGGCGGCACCAGCGTTCCCCTCGCGGCAGCGGCATGAATGGCGCCGCACCAGCGTGGCCGCTCGCGCCTACATCTAGAAGCTGTCTTTGTTATGCTGACTGCGATGCTGCGAGTCTCCTACCAGGAACTCTTTGACGCTCTTTTGCGGGTATTGCTGAAACTGGAATTTGAGGCCGGGCCAGCCCGCCTCTGCGCTCGGCTTTTCGCCGACACCAGTCGCGATGGCGTGTACTCACATGGGCTCAACCGTTTTCCAAGATTCGTCGCCATGATTCGAAATGGATCGATTGCGATTCACGCGAAACCGCAGTTGCTGGTGGCTTCCGGGCCGCTGGAACGCTGGGACGGAAAAATCGGGCCGGGCAATCTGAACGCTTACCACAGCATGGAGCGAGCCATCGCGCTGGCCCGTGAACATGGAATGGGATGCGTTGCGCTGGCCAATACAAATCACTGGATGCGCGGCGGCAGTTATGGCTGGCAGGCCGCCGATGCGGGCGTGATCGGAATATGCTGGACTAATACGCTGCCCAATCTTCCGCCCTGGGGCGCTTCAGACCCACGGGTCGGAAATAATCCGCTGGTCATCGCGGTACCCCGTGCGGACGGACATGTCGTCCTGGACATGGCGATGTCGCAATTTTCTTACGGCACACTGGAGTCGTATCGCATGCGGGGCGAACTGCTGCCCATGGATGGCGGTTTTGATTCGGAGGGGCGACTTACGCGAGTTCCGGGAGATATTGAGGCGTCCAACCGGCCGCTGCCCATCGGATTCTGGAAGGGTTCAGGTCTGGCCTTGATGCTCGACCTGCTGGCCGCGATATTGTCGGGAGGAAACGCCACGCACCAGATTGCGATTGATCCGGAGCGCGAAAACGGGCTCTCGCAGGTTTTTATCGCGTTCGACGTTTCGTCTCTTAACGCTTCTTCGTTGAGCCCGGGCACCAGCGCGGCCCGCATAGCAGATCAGATTATTGAGTATTTCCAGTTGCCGCCGAATTCGGCCGGAGAACGAGTGCGGCATCCAGGCCACAGGGTTCTGGCCACGCGCAGGGACAACCTGGCCAACGGCATTCCCGTGGAACCCTCGATCTGGGAGCAATTGGACTCACTCTAGGCGAAGGCAGCTTGCGTTGCGTGCTGGTGAATTCAAATTTCAATTTTTATGGTTTGACAGGCATGAGGCGCTTTCTATACTCGGAACGAACTGACTGTCCGGAAGTGGTGACGGCGGTGCACGATGGCGATGCGGTGCTGATATCATCCGAATGTTTCGGTTCCCGGACGCCGCACCTGTTTTCTCTGGGCGAGGGCGGCCCAGCGCGAAAGCGAAGCCGCCAGTTCGGGGTGGTCAACTTGCGACGCGGGTTTGACCTGGGATCTTCCGGGCTGAAAGCTCGGCGTAAACAGTAAACCTTTCAATTATGGACCGTGCCCCTAGCTCTGCGAATCGGGCGTCCGCAGCGGATTTCGAGGCGACAGGGCCGGGCGCATCCTCGCCGGTCGGTCATTTCCGCTGGGTCATCTGCGCCCTCCTGCTATTCGGAGTCACCAAGAACTACATGGACCGCCAGGTCCTGGGAATCCTCAAAGACACCCTGCAACACGATCTGGGCTGGAACGAAATCGACTACGGCAATCTGGTGTTTGCCTTTCAGGCGGCGTACGCAGTGGGCATGGTGGTGGTAGGCCGGCTGGTGGATCGCCTGGGAACCCGGATGGGCTACGCGCTGGCCATGGTGTTCTGGAGCCTAGCTTCGATGGGGCACGCCGTCGCCAGTTCGTTCACCAGCTTTCTGATTGCCCGGTCCGCATTGGGGTTCGGAGAATCGGGGGTTTTCCCGGCCAGCATCAAGACCGTGGCCGAATGGTTTCCCAAGAAGGAGCGGGCCCTGGCGACGGGAATTTTTAATGCCGGCACAAATATCGGCGCCATCATTACTCCGCTGGTCGTACCGTGGATCACGATTCAATGGGGCTGGCGCTGGGCCTTTGTGATTACCGGCGCGTTGGGATTCATCTGGCTTATTTTCTGGCTGCTGCTCTATCGCAAACCGGATGAGCATCCGCGCCTTTCGAAGGCGGAGCTGAACTATATTCGCCGCGACCCCCAGGCGCCCATGACGAAAATAAAATGGGCGCGCCTCATCCCCCATCGTCAAACCTGGGCCTTCGTGGTGGGGAAGTTCCTGACCGATCCTATCTGGTGGTTCTATCTGTTCTGGATACCGGATTTTCTGCAGCGCAAACATGGCTTGTCGCTGATGAAGATCGGGCTGCCTATCGTGGTGATCTATGTGATCGCAGACATCGGCAGCGTCGCCGGGGGCTGGCTGTCATCCTGGCTGATCGATCGCGGCCGGACAGTCAACTTTGCGCGCAAAATTACGCTGCTGATATGCGCGGTGTGCGTCGTCCCCATTGTGTTCGCCTACAACATGCAGAGCATGTGGGGCGCGGTATTGCTGATCGGTCTGGCGGCTGCGGCCCACCAGGGATTCTCGGCCAATCTGTTTACCCTGACCTCCGACACTTTTCCGGCTCAAGCCGTGGGCTCGGTCGTGGGAATGGGCGGAATGGCGGGCTCGATCGGGGGAATGTTGATCGCAACCATCGTGGGCCACGCCTTGCAGTGGACGAACAGTTACATGATTCCATTTCTCATGGCCGGTTGCGCATACTTGCTCGCCCTGGCCGCGATTCAGTTGCTGGTGCCGAAGCTGGAGCCCGCCGACCTCACCTGAGAGAATAAACACACTCGGCGCGGCATGCGGTTCTACTGATTGACTCCGCTGGCCAGGAAGCCTCCGTCTACGGTCAACACATGGCCGCTGACGAAGCTGGCGGCTTCGGAAGCCAGGAACACCGCTGCTCCACCGAGCTCATCGAGCTTTCCAAATCGCTTCATCGGGGTGCGCAGCAGGAATTCGCGGCCACGGTCGGTCCCGTCGAGGAGCGCCGCATTCAGGTCGGTGCGGAAGACTCCGGGAGCAATCGCATTGACGCAAACGCCCGACTTGGCCCATTCGATGGCCAGAGATTTGGTAAGCGAAGCCACGGCCGCCTTGCTGGCGCTGTAGGCGGCGACCTCGTAAAGCGCCACGAACGATGAGAGCGAAGCGATGTTAATGATGCGGCCGTAACTGTGCTCGATCATGTGCCGGCCAAACACGCGACAGGCGCGCAAGGTTCCGTTGAGGTTGGTTTCGAGAATGGCGTTCCATTCGGATTCTGGAACGTCGAGCGTGGGCGTTCGTTTGGTGCGGCCGGCGCAGTTGACCAGGATCTGCACCCTGCCGAATTCCCCGGTCACGACTTTCAGAAGGTGGTCGAGGCTGGCGGTGTCCGTGACATCGCAAGTCTGGACCAGCGACCTCCGGTCGAGCGCCTCGACCTCGGAGACGGCGGCGCTTACTTGTTCAGCGCGGCGGCCGGTGGGAACAACGTTCGCGCCCGCCTGAGCGAGTGCCCGGGTGAGAGCACGCCCGATGCCACTGGTTCCTCCGATTACAACCGCGGTCTTGTCGGTGAGATCGAGAAGCGGATGACCCATCAATCACTCCTTGCAGCTGCCAATTTTGGTGGAGTGAATTATAAGGTCAGGCGCGGGTTTCGTGGGGTTCGACTTTTGGCAGAGGCTGAAGGGGATGTAGGCGCGAGCGCCCTCGCTCGTGCGGCAGTGTTCCCGGCGCTGCCGCACGAGCGTCTTTGCTCGTGTCCGGCGTTCCCGGCGCTGCCGCACGAGCGAGGGCGCTCGCGCCTACAAAATTCAATTACTTTGTGGTGAAAATAAAAGGATATTGAAAGCCATCTGACAGGCAGCACATCATTTATCATTTTGAGTTGTACTTACGGAGGACACAGATTTGAAAGCCATCGTAGGAATTTTTCGGGCCTCGCTTGCCCTGTTCGCGGTTACCGCGGTCTTTCTGATTTCGCGGGCACCGGCCCAGAACTCAAATTTCCATAATGCACCAGCGTCGGCAAAAGCATTGAAAAACCCCTACCAGGGTCAGCGACCGCCCCATGCTAAAGCGTTGTTCCACCTGCGCTGCGCCCGCTGCCACGGGGACAATGGCGAAGGCTCGGGAAATATTCCTCCGCTCAAAGCGGAAAGAATCAAGTCGGCGACACCGGGCGAGATTTTCTGGTTTATCACCAAGGGCGACGTGAACAACGGCATGCCTTCGTGGGCAACTTTGCCCAAACAGCAACGCTGGCAGATTGTGAGCTATGTTCAGGCGCTCGGTTTGCCCCAGAGTGCAGAGGCCAGCAGCCCGCCCGCAGCCCCGCTAGTGGATGCGAAATTGAACGCACCGCCTCCGAAACCGCCATTTACCGACTTCCGCTATGAGAAGCCGGGAGAAATTCGCAAAATCACGCTGAAAGACCTTCCCCCACCCTTCGCCACCGGGTCGGCCGGCAACAGCCCTAAGGTGGTAGCGCGTCCGGAGGGCGCGTGGCCGCAGGTTCCGAAAGGTTTCAAGGTGGAGCAGTTCGCGACCGGGCTGGACAACCCGAGGATGATACGCACCGCTCCCAATGGCGACATTTTCGTGGCCGAGACCAAAGCGGGGGACGTCAGAATTTTCCGCGGGATCAGCAGCACTGGCAAGCCCGAACAAATTGCGGTTTTCGCCAGTGGCCTGAAGGGGCCGTTCGGAATTAATTTTTATCCTCCGGGTCCGAATCCGGAGTGGGTCTATGTGGGTAATGAGGACTCGGTGGTGCGGTTTGCCTATAAAAATGGCGATTTGCAGGCGCGCGGACCGGCGCAGCACATTGCCGACCTGCCGGATAATGGAGGCCACTCGACGCGCGATATTCAGTTCTCGCTCGATGGCAAAAAGATGTTCGTCTCCGTGGGTTCCGGTTCAAACATCGACGACCCGGACACAACGCCAGGCGAAAAGAACCGCGCCGATGTCCTGGAGTTCAATCCGGACGGCTCGGATATGCGGATTTACGCTTACGGCATTCGCAACTGTGTGGGGCTTGGAATGAATCCCAAGACCGGCGAGTTGTGGTGTTCGGTGAACGAACGCGACGGGTTGGGGGACAATCTGGTTCCGGACTACATCACCCACGTGCAGGAGGGCGGATTCTACGGCTGGCCCTGGTGGTATATGGGCGGACATCAGGATCCCCGGCATGCGGGGAAGCATCCCGAGCTCAAAGACAAAGTGATCACCCCGGATGTCATCCTGAACCCGCACAACGCGTCGCTGGGAATCACCTTCTATGACGGCAAGCAATTTCCCGCGGAATATCAGGGCGATCTTTTCGGGGCCGAGCATGGCTCGTGGAACCGCGCGGTTCGCGTGGGCTACGAACTGATTCGCGTGCCTCTGCATCAGACCGGACATGCCAGCGGCGAATATGAGGATTTCATGACCGGTTTCGTGGTCGACAATCAGCACGTCTGGGGACGGCCGGTCGCCGTCACTACCGCTCCGGATGGCTCGCTGCTGGTCACCGACGATGGATCGGATTCCATCTGGAGGATCACTTATACCGGAAAGTAGCCCGCTCATTCCTGCAACATGACCTTTGGCGAGAGCATTTTTCGTTTTCCCGGAGTGGGTGTGATCGAGAAAACAATGGCAGGTTCCGGCTGCTCGCGTCGAAGATTCCTGAAAGCGGTGGGTTTAGCAGGAGGTTCCCTGCTCCCAGCGACAGGAATCTTTGGCCGGTCGGCCTTGGCGCATGCGGAGGAAGCGGCTTCGCAGGTGGGCCATCCTCCGGACTACACCCTTACCATCGCTGTTACGCCCATCGAGATTGCTCCGAATCGCATCCTGTCGACAACCACTTACAATGGCCAGTTTCCGGGGCCGCTGCTGCGCTTCAAGGAGGACCGGCCAGTAACGATCGACATTCACAACCAGACCGACCGGCCTGAGCAATTGCACTGGCACGGGCAATTCGTTTCTACCGATGTTGATGGAGCCGCGGAGGAGGGTACGCCCTTTATCGCGCCACACGGGAGACGTCGCATTTCGTTTATTCCCAAGCCTTTCGGGTTTCGCTTTTATCACACCCATGTCCACGCCAAGGCGGACCTTAGCGCAGGACAGTACAGCGGCCAGGTCGGTCCGGTGTACATCGAACCGAAGAACAATCCGGGGGACTATGATCGCGAAGTCTTTCTAACCCTGAAGGAGTTCGAGCCCACATTCAGCCGCGGTGGAGACATGGCGATGGACTTCCTGTCTCCGGCAACCGTCGACCAGAAGCTGAAGGACACGGGTGAGCGCGCCATGAAAAGCTCCCTGGCGCGGGGTGCGCCTCATGGATTCGAGGTCGGCTACGGTTCTTTCACCATCAACGGGCGGATGCTGGGGCATGGCGAACCGATACGGGTAAAACGAGGCGAGCGCGTACTGTTCCACGTGCTGAATGGAAGCGCGACCGAGATCCGCAGCCTGGCGCTGCCCGGACACACATTCACCGTGGTCGCGCTCGATGGAAATGCAATTTCCAAGCCGACGCCGGTCCTCGGCCTCTGGTTAGGCACCGCCGAACGAATTTCTGCCATCGTTGAGATGAATCATCCCGGGATCTGGATCATGGGCGATGTGGCCGACGATGACCGCCACCATGGCATGGGCATCGTGGTGGAATACGCTGGAGAGAAGGGCAAGCCGCAGTGGGCGGCTCCGAAGCCGTTCCGCTGGAACTATGCCCACTTTGGCCGCGCCGCGGCAGCGCTGGAGCCTGACCAGGTCTTCGATATGACCTTTGCCAAACAAAATGCCGCGCAGGATGGCTTCAACCTGTGGTCCATTAATGATGTCGCCTTTGCAGAAGAGCATCTGCAACCGATGTTTCGGGTACAGCAGGGCAAGCGTTACCGCCTTCGCATGCAGAACGCGAGTGACGATATTCATCCCATTCATCTTCATCGCCACAGTTTCGAACTCACCCAGGTGGCGGGCCAGAAGACTTCCGGGGTGATGAAAGACGTAGTGATGGTGGGCGGCTATCAGAAAGTCGAGATTGATTTCATCGCGGACAACCCTGGCCTCACGCTGTTTCATTGTCATCAGCAGCTGCACATGGATTTTGGGTTCATGGCCCTCTTTGACTACGTCTAGATACTGGCAAGCTCGCGAACCCACCTTGGATCCATAAATTTGATGACTCATAGATTTGATGATCCATAGATTTGATGATCCATAAATTTGATGACCCATAAATTTGACGCTCTGATTCTCGGCGGCGGCGCTGCGGGCTTAATGTGTGCCATCGAAGCGGGCAAGCGGGGACGGCGGGTAGCCGTTCTCGAACATGCCGAGCGGCTGGGAAAGAAAATCCTCATCTCCGGGGGTGGCCGCTGCAATTTCACCAATATTCATTGTTCGGCAGAGAACTTTCTCTCGGGGAACCCGCACTTCGCCAAGTCGGCGCTGGCCCGCTATACTCCCGCGGATTTCATCGACTTGGTGGAGAAACACCATATTCCCTATCACGAGAAAACTCTGGGCCAGCTTTTTTGCGACCGCTCTGCCCAGAACATTCTGGATATGCTTGAGAAGGAATGCCGCGAATACGGAGTTCAGGTGCTCGCGCAGACCAGGATTCAGGAAGTGACGCGGACCGGCGAGTTCGCGGTGAAGGCTGGGGAGAAAGAGTTTTGCGCTCCGGCCCTGGTCGTGGCCACCGGTGGACTGTCGATTCCGAAGTTGGGGGCAACCAGCTTCGGTTACGAACTGGCGCGGCAATTCGGGTTGAAGATCCGTGAAACTCGCCCGGGTCTGGTGCCGCTTCTGTTCGATGCAGAAGATAGCCGCCTCTACAACGGTCTGGCGGGCGTGTCCGCCGAAGTGATCGCGGCGTGCGACGGACAGCATTTTCGCGAGAAAATGCTGTTCACTCATCGCGGCCTCAGCGGGCCTGCGATTCTGCAGGCTTCGTCGTACTGGGATAAGAAGGATGCCATTCACATCGACCTGGCGCCAGAAAAGGACGTCACTGCGGAGCTTCTCCAGTCTGCCGCTCCCCGAAGTATCGGGTCGCTGCGGGCGGCGCTGCGAAGATTTCTTCCTCATCGTTTTGCCGATCGATGGCTCGAACTTCATGCTCCCGAAGGTTGGACGAACTCCTCGCTCAAGGAACTGGAGCGGGCGATCCACGGATGGAGCGTGGTTCCGACGGGCACCGAAGGCTACGCCAAGGCCGAGGTAACGGCTGGAGGCGTGGACACTGACGAATTGTCGCCAAAAACAATGGAAAGCCGAAAAATTCCCGGCCTGTTCTTCATCGGAGAAGTAGTGGACGTGACCGGACACCTGGGCGGACTCAATTTTCAATGGGCGTGGGCATCGGGCGCCAGCGCGGGACGGGCATTGTAGGATGGCTCCCAAATCCCGGACCGTGTTTGAGGCGACGACTTTCGACAGAGATCATCAACCCAGCCCTTCATCGCGTCAAGAACCCGCGTAGCCCGTCCAAGGTCAAAAGCCGCGGGCGAGGGCGCCCGCGCCACATGGAAATGAATTAGAATCAACCCGCTGTTCGGCGAGAATATCCACGAAGGTTAGAGGGGCAGAATGATGCAGATCAAAGTCAATGGCGTAGAACGATCCTACGATGGCGATCCCAACCTGCCGTTGCTCTGGTATGTGCGCGATGTTTTGGGATTGACCGGAACCAAGTTCGGCTGCGGCATGGCACTGTGCGGAGCCTGCACCGTGCATCAGGATGGAAAAGCGATCCGGTCCTGCGTGACCAGCGTAAGCGCGGCCGCCGGCAAGGAGATCATCACCATCGAAGCCATTTCCAGGAATGGATTGCATCCGGTGCAGGAGAAGTGGATTGAGTTCAACGTTCCGCAATGCGGCTACTGCCAGTCGGGACAGATCATGCAGGCCATTTCCCTGCTCAAGGAAAAACCCAGGCCCAGCGATGAGGACATCGAAGGCGGCATGTCCGGAAACATCTGCCGCTGCGGCACCTACCAGCGAATTCGGGCGGCGATCAAGGCGGCCGCGGGAGAGAACGCATGAGCGACAGCATACTGAACGTAAGCAGGCGCGGTTTTCTGCAGGGTCTGGTTTCTGCCGGGGCCCTGGTCCTCAGCGTTCGTATGGTTCCGGAATATCTCTGGGCTGCCGAGACCTTGGCGGGCTCGCACGCGGACCACGCTGTTCTGCATCCCAGCGTGTTTGTGGGCATTGACACAGACGGCACTGTCTATCTGGTGGCGCACCGGTCGGAGATGGGCACCAGCAGCCGCACTTCCGTCCCACTCATTCTGGCCGACGAACTGGATGCGGACTGGAAACGGGTGAAACTGGAACAGGCAATCGGCGATCCGCGCTACGGAGATCAGGACACCGACGGCTCGCATTCGGTCCGCGACGGTTTTGCCGTGATGCGCGAAGCCGGCGCCACGGCGCGCCTGATGCTGACTCAGGCCGCGGCCCAGCAGTGGCGAGTGCCGGTCGCAGAGTGCGAATCCGATCTGCACGTGATCGTGCATCGCCCCAGCAAGCGCAGGGCGGGCTATGGAGAATTGGCCGCGGCGGCCGCCAAACTGCCCGTACCCAAGAAGGAAGATCTGCAATACAAACCAAAAAGCGCGTGGCGATACATCGGCAAAGGAGCCACCAGCTACGACTTGACCGATCTCTGCACCGGCAAAGCCGGCTTTGGCATGGATGCCCGCCTTGACGGCATGGTCTATGCCTCGGTCGAACATCCTCCGGTGCTCGGCGGCAAAGTCAAGTCTTACGATGAGAAGGCTCCACTGCTGGTGAAGGGCGTCACACAAACCTTGCCCATCAAACCCTTCACCCCGCCGCATCATTTTCAACCGCTGGGCGGTGTGGCAGTCATTGCCGACAATTCCTGGGCCGCGTTTCAGGGACGCAAGAAATTGAATGTGATGTGGGACAACGGCGCGAATGCCAGTTACAACTCGGATCAATATAAAAAGCAATTGCAGGAGACGGCGCGAAAACCGGGAAAGGTAGCGCGCAACATCGGCGATGTGGATGCAGCTTTCGCAAAAGGCGGAAAGGTGATGGAGGCGGACTACTACGTTCCGCATCTGGCTCACGCAACCATGGAACCTCCGGTCGCGCTGGCTGACTATCGCGACGGCAAGGTGACAGTCTGGACTTGCACCCAGAGTCCGCAGGCGGTGCAGGAAACCATCGGGCAGGAGCTTGGCATCCCCAAGGAAAACGTGACTTGCCACGTAACCCTTCTGGGGGGCGGGTTTGGGCGTAAGTCGAAGCCGGATTACGCCGCCGAAGCCGCGATTCTGTCAAAAGCGATCGGTAAGCCGGTGAAGGTGGTGTGGAGCCGCGAAGACGACATCAAGTTTGGCTTCTATCACGCCGTCGCCGCCATGTACATGAAAGCCGCTCTGGACGACCGGGGAATGCCCATCGCGTGGCTGCAGCGCTCGGTATTTCCGCCGATTGGTTCCACTTTCGCGCTGAATACCACTTACGGCGACGCCGGCGATTTGACCCAGGGCTGGACCGATTTGCCTTTCGATCTTCCCAATCATCGCGTCGAGAACGGTCCCGCGGAAAATCACGTCCGCATCGGATGGCTACGCTCGGTGGCAAATATTTATCACGCCTTCGCGGCACAATCCTTCACCAACGAACTGGCGCAGGCGTCAGGACGAGACTCGGTGGAATATCTCCTCGAATTGATCGGGCCCGCACGGATTGTGGACGTGAAGGCTACCGCGCCCGAATACGACAACTACGACGGATCGACGAAGGACTATCCCCTGGATACGGCCCGCATGCGGCGAGTGGTGGAACTGGCCGCGGAAAAATCCGGCTGGGGAAAGCGCAAGCTCGCCAAGGGTTCAGGAATGGGGATTGCGGTGCACCGCAGTTTCCTGACCTACGTGGCCACGGTGGTCGAAGTGGAAGTGGACGACAAGGGTGAAGTGAAGATTCCATCCGTTCACACCGCCGTAGATGCCGGCATGGTGGTGAATCCTGAGGCTACCCGGGCCCAGTTCGAGGGCGCAGCGGTTTTCGGCACCAGCATTGTGCGCAGTGGTTCGATCACGGCGAAAAATGGCGTCATCGAACAGTCGAATTTCAATGACTACCCCGTGGCCCGAATGAACGAAGCTCCCTACAAGACCAGCGTCTATATTGTGGACAGCGACGCATCGCCCGCGGGAGTCGGCGAGCCCGGAGTGCCGCCCTTCGCCCCTGCACTCTGCAACGCGATATTCGCCGCAACCGGAAAGCGGATTCGCGAATTGCCGCTGTCGAATACGTCTTTGAACGGATGACCGCTCTCGAGGGTGCCACGCGAGAGCTGTCGATGGTTGGATCAGGTCAGACGGTGCGGGTTCGGCGAGCTTCGTAGGCCTTCAGGTGAGTGTAGGCAATACTCAGAAACGACAGCTCTCCTGAAGACGAACCAGTTTTACGCCGCAGCAGATCGCCGATGATGTGGTCGGCTTCGATCGGTGCGTTGCGTTCGATGTCGCGGAGCATCGACGCGGTGAGCGTTGCGCCGGTCGCGGTGAGCATGGTGCGGGCGCGCTTGAATTGCGCTTCGCGCATGGGATAGCCAGCGGTGGCGGCAATCGAGCGACACTCCTCCAGCAGCCCAATGATGAAGTCCGTCCCGCCGGGCGACCCACAAATATCTCCGATGGCGGCTCGCATCAGGCAGGTGCCGCCGGCCAGCGAAGCCAGGAAAACCCACTTCTCCCACATTTCGAGCAGAATCTCAGTGCTGGTGTGCGGGTTGAATCGCGCTCCATCCATCAGGGCGGCAATGGCCTGCACCCGATCCGATAGCGTGCCATCCTGTTCGCCGAAAGACAGTTCGTGGGTGTCATTGAGGTGCGCGATTTCGCCATCATTGAGCGCGGCGGCAATCAGGCACTGGCCTCCGAGCACGCGCTCGCGACCGAAGCGTTCATTCAGAATTTCCAGGTGCCGCATGCCGTTGAGCAGCGGCAGGATCACGGTGTGGGCTCCGACCGCGGGGGCGAACGAGGTAATCGCGCCGTCCAGATCGTAGGCTTTGCAACTGAGCAGGACCAGATCGAAGTGGTCGCGGACGCTTTCGGCCAGAACGGTGGCCGGTTTCGGAATGGTCACATCGCCAAAGCGGCTGCGAATTCTCAGACCACGGCTGGCCAAAGCCGCAGCCCGCTTAGGGCGGACAAGAAACGTCACATCCCGATTGATCTCGAGCAACCGGCCGCCAAAATAGCCGCCAATCGCCCCGGCGCCCACCACCAGAGTACGCATAGATTAGTTACCAGTTCCTCGCGGGATTCGCGACTTGACGAAGATTATCCTCCGGCAATGGTTTTTCGGCCTAAAGTTCAGCGAGGCGCAGCGCTTCATTCCATTCTTTCGTCAGTTCCAGCTGGCTAATAGTGGAGCGGGGAGAGCCGTGGTAGGCGCTGGCGAACGACCCAGTGAGCATGAAGGCTACTCCGGCTTGATCGAGGGCGGTAGTGATCTTCTGACACACTCGCTGGAGACTCATTGCAGGTCGGGCAGGGGCGCGGGAAAAAATGCCAATCGCAGCAGTTCCCGTGCAATCTGCGTATCGGTCCAGTCGGAGTGCTCCCGGCGAATTCGCTCCCGGCTGAGCTGGCGGGCGAACAGGCTCATCTCAAATGCCAGGAGGAGCCGCTGCTCTCCGGTCATCGACCGCTGAATTTCGAGTTGGACCGCTCGCGCCGCGGGAGTTGTGTCGGTAATCGGCACGGCAAAATGGTACCACGCGGAGGCGGGTCATCCGCCCGCGATCGCCCCAATGATGATAAACGGCTCCTTCCCGATCGCGACGGCGTCGGGGAGCGGAGCGTCGGGCGGGTTGTGGGAGAGGTCTTCTTCGCAGGCGAAGAAGCGCAGGAAGGGGCGGCGCTCGAGGGTGTCATGGTCGCGAATGGCGCCGCGCAGCATGGGATAGCGGGCCTCGAGCGCATCCAGCACGGAGCGCTGCGTGGGCGGGTCCTCGACTTCGAGCGTCAGCTCGCTGCCGACATGCGCCAGGTTTCGGAGATGGAAGGGGAGAATTACGCGGATCATAATTTTAGTACCAGCATTCGCTTGTTGGTTTCGCGGGCCACTGTGGCCTTGGAAGCCATCAATCATGGTTGAGCCGAATCCTTTTACTCCACCATCTCAACCCTCATCGAAATGGATTCCGAATCGTCAGTTGCCGATTGATGATCTGTCCATCCTGCAAATCTTCGGAATAAAGCGTTTTACACCCAGACTCCACGGCGGCCGAAGCTATCAGGGCATCATAGATGTTATATCCGTACTTTTCCGCGATAGTCAGGGCTAACCTGTGCGTATCGAGCGAAATCGGGACCGGGTCGGGGCACAGAACGCAAATGAGATCCAAAACTTCGTTTACTTCTTTCCAAGGCATACCCAGCTTGCGACGCGCCACTGAAACGAACTCGTTCAACGATTGAAGGCTTACCATGCCGCCCTGTGCCAGCAGCGCCTCCGCCGCGGACGTGCGCGGATCATTCTTCGCTACCGCATAGACCAAGACGTTAGTATCGAGAAATTCTCTAGCGGGCATTGGCCTCCGCGCGGTCGAATACAAAACCAGCCGGCAAAGGACGACGCAACCGGCGCAAGCGGTCGAGGGCCCGCTCCCGGGCGGGATCGCGGCGCACTCTAAATTCCCGCGTGCCGGCGATCCTGATTTCGATCTGGTCGCCCTCCTTTAAGTTGAGGGCTTCCACGAGCTCTCTTGGCAGCCGCACCGCCAGACTGTTGCCCCACTTTGAGACCTGCACAATGCCTCCCGGGACAAATGATCTACATTGACATTGTATATCTTCCAGCCCAAGGCGGCAACCACGGCTTTAGAAAATCCTTTTACCCGATGGTCTGCACCTCCACGCTCAGCACCGCCGGCAGATCGCGCACAATCGGATCCCAGCTATCCCCGGCATCGGCGGAGCCATACATTTGGCCGCCGGTGGTGCCGAAATAAATCCCGCACTTATCTAAAGAATCCACGGCCATGGCGTCGCGCAGGACGTTTACGTAACAGTCTTTTTGCGGAAGGCCTTTGGTAAGCGCCTCCCACTCATTGCCTCCGGTGCGGCTGCGGTAGACACGCAGCTTGCCATCAGGTGGATAGTGCAGAGAGTCGCTTTTGATGGGGACAACGTAAATCGTCTCCGGCTCGTGCGCGTGCACGTCAATGACAAAGCCGAAGTCGGTGGGCAGGTTACCGCTGACTTCTGTCCATTGATCGCCGGCATTGTCGGAGCGCATGACGTCCCAGTGCTTTTGCATGAAGAGCACCCCCGGACGTTTGGGGTGCATGGCCATGTGGTGCACGCAGTGGCCAACCTCGGCGTCCTGATCGGGAATGTATTGCGAGCGCAGTCCCTTATTGATCGGCTTCCAGCTTTTGCCGCCGTCGTCGGTGCGGAAGGCCCCAGCGGCCGAGATCGCGATAAAAATGCGGTCAGGATTGCTGGGATCGAGAATGATGGTGTGCAGGCACATGCAGCCCGCGCCGGGCTGCCATTTAGGGCCGGTATTGTGACCTCGCAGCCCGGGCAGTTCCTTCCAGTTCTCTCCGCCGTCGGTCGAGCGGAAGATGCCGGCATCTTCCACGCCGGCGTAAACCGTGTTCGGATCGGTCAGCGAAGGCTCCAGATGCCACACCCGCTTGAACTCCCAGGGATGTTGCGTGCCGTCGTACCACTGGTGCGTGGTGAGCGGATTGCCGGTCTCGGCGGAGGTGTCGTAGGCAAACTTGTTGCTGGCGGACTGGGGAGGACCGGCCGCAGGCGTTTCTCCGGGAGGCGTTCCCGGCTGGTGCCAGGTTTGGCCGCCGTCGTCGGAGCGCTGAATGATCTGCCCGAACCATCCGCTGGTCTGGGAGGCGTAGATGCGATTGGGATCGGCGGGCGATCCTTTGAGATGGTAAAGCTCCCAACCGGCAAAGTGGGGGCCGCTCACATCCCATTTCTCGCGCTTGCCGTCCGAGGTCAAAACGAATGCGCCCTTGTGTGTGCCTACCAGAAGCCGTACTTTGCTCATTCCTTCCTCCCTTGCTTAGTTTTCGCGCAGATGCTTACAGTTTCGCCGATCGTGGAACCCGTCATGGACACGATCTTCGGATTTCCCAAATGAGTTTCTCTCACAATTAGTTTTTCCTTTCAAGCCCTGAGCGAATGAGAGCGCCCAGCCCTTGATGCCGCAAATAAAGGCTTCCCCAGGCCAGCATGGGCACCTGGTCGCCAACGGCAAGGCGGGCTTGCAGGATCTGGTTGCGTCTCGCTCTTTTGAGTTTGACGACAGAGCTTCCGGTTTCATGAGTTTGACGACAGAACCCCCGGTTGGTTTCAGCCGTCTGTGCTGCCCGCCCTCTACTGGTTCGTCGAATGAGAGTCGGGCAAATCGACACATCGGGATGTTTTAAATCGCCGGCAAGCCCGCGACCTCGATCACCGGGCGAATTTCGACTGTGCCCCAGCGTCCGGCTGGTATGCGTCCGGCGATGTCGATGGCCTCGTCGAGGTTTCTGACATCGATCAGGAAGTAGCCGCCAAGTTGCTCACGCGTTTCCGCGAACGGACCGTCGGTCACCAGCCTTTTGCCCTCGCGGCTACGGACGCTGGTCGCGGTGGAAGTCGGGTGCAGAGGTCCCGCGCCAAGATATTGGTGGCTGGTGTGGAGTTGTTGCGCGAACTGGGCAGATTCCTGGTAGCACTTATCGCGCTCCGCCTGGCTCAAGACTTGTTCGTCCATATAAATCAATAACATGTACTTCATGTTCTGTGCCCTCACAGGTGAATCGAATAGTGGATGCCCGGATCGACACTTGGGCGATAAAAAATTTACAATCGGGCATGTCAACGGAGGCCGCCGCGGCCGTCGAAGCCGTGTATCGCTCCGACTGGGGACGGATCGTAGCCACCCTGATCGGGCTGGTCGGCGACTTTGACCTGGCCGAAGAGTGCGCTCAGGAGGCCTTTGCCACCGCCGTCCAGCAGTGGGAAGAGTCCGGAATCCCCGAGCTGCCAAGGGCATGGATCATTCAGACCGCCCGTCACAAAGCCATTGACCGGATCCGACGGCAAAAGAATTTCGAGGCGAAGCTCGAAACTTATGCCTACGAGTCAGGTCCTGAGTTCGAAGAGGCGGATTACGATTCTACCGAGATTCCCGACGATCGCCTTCGCCTGATTTTCACCTGTTGCCATCCCGCGCTTTCATTGGAGGCCCAGGTTGGATTGACCCTCCGCACCTTGTGCGGCCTGGAGACCGAGGAAATAGCGCGGGCCTTTCTGGTGCCGGAAACAACCATGGCGCAGCGCCTGGTCCGGGCCAAGCGCAAAATCCGCGACGCCGGCATTCCATACACCGTTCCCGATACCGGGGACATGGCGGCGCGCCTCGATGCCGTCCTGACCGTGATCTACCTGATCTTCAACGAAGGCTACGCCGCCACTCGCGGGGCGCTGGTGAGAAACGACCTTTGCGCGGAGGCTATACGCCTGGGTCGTCTGCTAAGAACCTTACTCGGACCGCGGACTCCGGCGGAGTCCCCTGCCCTCCTCGCGCTCATGCTGCTGCAGGACGCGCGGCGCAATGCCCGACTCGATGAGGCCGGGGATATCGTCATTCTCGAAGAGCAGGATCGGGAGCGCTGGGACCATGACCAGATCGCCGAGGCATTACCGCTTGTCCGCGAGGCCTTTCGCGACGGTCCCGGGCCTTATGCCCTGCAGGCGGCGATTGCGGCAGAGCATTGCGTGGCGGGGCGCGCTGAAGATACAAATTGGCGACGGATCGTCCAGCTCTACGACCTGCTCCAACAGGTGCAACCGTCGCCTGTCGTGTCTCTCAACCGTGCCGTGGCCGTGGCCATGGCCGATGGCCCTGGGGAGGCGCTCGCACTGATCGATGCCCTGGCGGCCAGCAACGATCTGGAGCACTATCACCTTCTGCACGCCGCCCGCGCCGATCTCCTGCGCCGCCTTGGAGCTTCCGAAGAAGCGGCCCGGAGTTACGCCCGCGCTCTCGAACTGGTCACCAATGACAGTGAACGCCGGTTTTTGGAGCGGCGCCTGCACGAAGTCCAGCCCCCGGCGGCGTAATTTCTGTCCGCTGTTTCTAGCTGGCTTTTTTAGCCGGAACCTTGGCGCCCTTCTTGCGCGCTTCGGATAGTCCGATCGCAATCGCCTGCTTGCGGTTCGTTACCTTTCCGCCTTTTCCGCCCTTACCGGAACGGAGAGTCCCATGCTTTTCGCGGCGCATTGCGCTCTCGACGCTCTTGCCTGCTGCCTTGCCATACTTCCGATGAGTGGACTTTTTTCCTGAACTCTTCTTCGCGGCCATGAGAATCCTCCTGCCGCTTAGAGGTGGAAGCCTCGCGGCAGGTTGCCGCGCTCATGTAGGCGCGAGCGCCCCAGCTCGTGCTCCGCGATTCCTGGTCTCGGCCTCCGTGCGACTGCAGCACGAGCGGGGCGCTCGCGCCTACATTGTCAGCAGCAGCTTTCCGGTGGTTTTGCGTCCTTCGAGATCGCGGTGAGCTTGCGGGGCTTGCTGCAGGGGATAAACATGTTCGATACGAAGCTTGAGTTTTTTAGCCGCGATCAGCTCGAACAGGGCGTTGGACCGCATTTCAAGTTCGGCGCGTGTGGCAATGTAGTGTGTTAGCGAGGGACGGGTAAGAAACAACGAGCCCTTCTGGCTGAGAAGGATGGGATCGAAAGGAGGTACGGCCCCGCTGGAGCCTCCAAACAGGACCATCATTCCACGCGGCCGCAATACGTTCAGCCCTTTTTCAAAAGTGGTCTTGCCGACAGAGTCGTAGACAACATCGACGCCTTTTCCGTCAGTCAGGCGCCGGGTTTCGCTTTCAAAATCCGCCTGGGTATAGAAAATGATTTCGTCCGCGCCCGCCTCCCGCGCCAGCTTCGCCTTCTCCTCGGTCGAAACCGTGCCGATCACGCGCGCTCCCATATTGTGCGCCAGTTGCACCAGCAGCAGTCCCACTCCACCCGCTGCCGCGTGCACCAGGGCTGTATCCCCGCGCTTCAACGGAAATGTGGTGTAGGCCAGATAGTGCGCAGTCATGCCCTGCAGCATAACGGCGGCCGCTTCGCGATCGCTGACCGCTTCGGGAATCTTGACCAGCCGGTCGGCGGGGGCGGCGACGTACTCCGCGTACGAGCCCATGATTCCAGACCAGGCGACTCGGTCGCCGGTTTTCAAAGACTTCACCTCCGCGCCCACCGCCGAAACCGTGCCCGCCCCTTCCTGTCCGATCACGAACGGCAGGGGAAGCGGGTATCTGCCTTCGCGGTGGTAAATATCGATGAAATTAACGCCCGCTGCGGCAACCTTCACCACTGCCTCATTGGCCTTGGGCTGCGGCACTGGAATCTCCACAAGTTCGAGGGCTTCCGGACCGCCCGGCTTCTTTATCTGAATGGCTTTCATGTGTGTTTGGATTGCGCCGAGCGATGAAGGATTCAACGTGAAGCAGCTTAATTCATCGGGTTCACGCCCGCCGCACGGGGAGGTTCCCAGGCCATCAGCCACCCTTGACCTGTCATCCCGAGCGCAGTCGAGGGACCTTGAGTTTCAGAATGCGTCCCCAGCAAATCGAAATCTACCAGAGTGTTGTGCTCTCGTTCGAGTGCAGCATGCTGACCGGTAGAACGCAAGGTCCCTCGACTGCGCTCGGGATGACAGTGTGTGGCTAGATGACAGTGTGTGGCTAGCTGATGACAGTTTGTGGTTAGCTTGAGTCGGAAGTACCATGGATCCGCCTTGAAGGAGATGCAATCGACAACGCCTGTGCTGGCGTCAGCCCTGTCCGATTCCTTGCCAGCTATTGAAGTTTCGTGTAATCATGAGTCAACCGAAGATTGCAGTTTCACGCTCCCACTGCTCGCCATTTCGGTGATTCCGGTTCAACCGGGGACGTAGTTCAGTTGGTTAGAACGCTGCCCTGTCACGGCAGAGGCCGCGGGTTCGAGTCCCGTCGTCCCCGCCATTCATTCCAAAAGATTTAGGCCACTTTTGGAAAATCGGCGCGATACACAAGAAAATACACATTAAGCGACACCCGCTGCGACCGGTGTCGTTTTTTCTTGCGGCAGAATCATTTCCACAACTTTGCTCTGCGCCCGCCGCTTCTTGCTGCTGACCGCGTGGGTGTAGATGTTCATGGTGATGTTGCTGTTGGCGTGGCGCATCAGCGATTGCACGGTCTTCACATCCTCATCATTTTCGGCAAGAAGCGTAGAAAATGTGTGGCGGAATACATGCCAACTGATGCGCTTCGTGATTTTGGCCCGTTCTGCTGCCGGTCGGATGTAGTTCCGCTCGATAGCTTCCGGCCAAAGTGGTTGACGACCCTCCATACGCCCGCTGGCGAAGATCCAATCCTGCTCTCCCGCGTAAGGCGTTTCGGAACGCCATCGCAAAAGGTCAGTAATCATTTCGTCGTCAAGCGGCATCGTCTTTTCGCTCTCTTCTGTTTTCACCGGCCCCAGGTGCTGTTGCCAAATCGACCTTCGGACGTTGAGAGTCCGTTTTTTGAAGTCGATGTCACACCATTGCGTGGCTAGCACTTCACCCCTGCGCATTCCGGTGGGAACGTCGAGAAGAACGAGAGTCCGCTCTCGCGGTCCCAATTCGGCAAACAGTCTTTGAAGCTCTTCTGCCGTCAAAGGGACTATGACGCGTTCTCGTTTCGCACTCTGGCGAACGGCGCGAATCGGGTTGGTCGCCATCCAACCATAACGAACAGCGTGGGTGCAAACGGCACTCATGATGTTGCGGATTTTCGCCTTGGTTCCACGGCTGCGTGTGATGCTAGCCAGCCATTCCTCGACGTGAACCGCAATGCCGTTCTCCAACCTCGCTAGCATATACTCGCCCCATCGAGGTACGATCCAGTTCTTCAAGTAGGACTCGTAGCCCTTTTTGGTCGAGTACGCCTTCCGTTCGTCGTTCTGAAAGACCAGCTCTTTCAGGCGGTAGTGATCCACGAGTGACCTAAAATTACGTGGAGGACGTGCCTGCTCAGAGGGGTCAAGGTTGATGTTGAGCCGCAAGGTTTCCAGTGCCCGCCGTGCATCGGCCTCGGTTCGCAACTCGCTTACCGGACCGACAACAATGTTTCTAGGTCGGCGGCTGCCATCGGAGCCGGTCTCCCGCCAACGGAAGAGCCAGACCAAATAGCCGTTCTTGCGCTTGATTTTCGTAAGACTTCCTTTCTGATAACGTGCTCTCATCTTGAAATTTCCCTCCTATTCGGAGAGCACGGACGGCAGTGCGAGTCTACGCGGTTGCGCATCCACCAGTCCAGCTCCGACAGAAGGAATCGCCATAGGCGACGGGGGCCGTTGCCAAGAGGATGTCCTGGAACGACACCCTCTCGCGCCATTTGCAGCAGAGTGCGACGATTTATCGACAGGAATTTCGCCGCTTCAGCCGCATTCACGTAACGCTCCACTGCTTCTAGCTGTGAATGCAATTCCTCCGGCACAATTGGAGTTGTTTCGTTCATGGGATTTCGATTGTGTCTCGGCCAGGTTCAATCGCTTGCCTTGTTTCTCCACCAGCGCTACTCATTTCGCCGACCTTGCGTTGCAGTGCGGCTTGAGCTTTCTCGACGGTGTACCGCGCGTAGCTCGGGTGCTTTTCCTCCCCACGATAGTCTGCAATTCGGCGAACGATTTCTTCGGGGTCGTCACCACGGGCAAGGGCGCGTTTGGCGAATGCCCAATCCCTTTCTGACTGGGTGATGTCGCCAGCAGGCGTGCTTCGTACTTCATGCGGGCGATATTGGGCCGGCGTCTCGTGAAGATCCGTGCGAAGTCTGAAGTCTTCGAGATGGTATGTCTGCGTAGCTCCTGGTTGTGCCCTTACTACATGCTCCGTCTCATACTTTCGATTTACGAACTCTGGTAGTCGCAGAACGCGCGTAGAATCCGTAGCCGCGGGATCGCCGCCGAATTCCCGCACCATCGCACGCTGAAGCGTCTCTGCCTGATCTTGCGCTATCCCATCGACCTTCCAAACGACTTGATACTTTTCCGGCGATGTCTCAAGGACATAGTTGGGCCGTGGTACCACGCCGGAAGTTTCGACTGCCTTCAGAGCTGACGGCCCGTTGCGGTCGATGTCGAGGTAGAGATGCCGGATTGTCTCGATGTCCTCTTTGGTGCGACTTTGCGCATCGTGCCTGAGCGTGTTCATTCCGATGTACACGTCAGAACTGAGATTCTTCTGTCGGAGCCACGCCTGAAAATCCTGGCTGGCCGCATTTTTCGCCGTCGTGATCCGTTGAATCGTTTCGCCCGCCTTGCGACTCCGTACCAGCACAGCAATGCGGTCGGACGCTTCAAAGTTTTGAAGAATATATTCCGGCGCGGACAACGAATCCGGGTTTGGTTCCAGGTTGGGATTCATAGCGGCTCCCGCTCACTCTGAAAAATCGCCGCGAAGTCGTACTCGTCCCGGTCTGGGTCGTACCCTTTGATTTCGACAACTTGAGACACGAATCGTCTACCTGGACGCCGTTCGAGCTGCACAACTACATTGAGTGAATAGCCTATGTTCGTCTTGATGGCGCGATAAGGCAGGTCCACGCCACTTTGTAGGACGCAGCTCGTGAAACGGGCCAGCGCCTGCCGCGCCGAAGTAGCGTGAACCGTTGAAAGACTGCCAGAGTGCCCGGTATTCAGAAGCTGGAGCAGGTCGAAAGCCTCTCCGCCACGGATTTCGCCGAGGATGATTCTGTCGGGCCGATGGCGAAGAGCTGCTCTCAAGAGATCCCGAATCGTCACTGCCGGCAGCCCGTTCTGAGGCTGCCGGGCCTCGAACCGAACCAGATTGTGCTGTCCCATGTGAATCTCGGAGGTGTCTTCGATCAGCAGGATTCGTTCCTCCTCCGGTATGAACTTGCCGAGGATGTTCAAGAGGGTCGTTTTGCCACACCCGGTTCCACCAGCAATGAGGATGTTCTTTCGTCCCAACACATAGTCTTCGAGCTGGTTGGCAAGCCAACGCTCCAAGGTCCCAGCGATGACGAGATCGTCGATACCAAAGTGGCGCGAATTGAACTTTCGAATCGTGAGGGTTACTCCATTCAGACTGCACGGAGGAATGACGGCAGCAACCCGGCTCCCGTCTGGCAGCCGCGAATCGAGGATCGGCTTGGCCTCGCAAATATCGTCGCCAAGTCGCCGCGCAATGTTCTTTACCGCGATCATCAGTGATTTTTCGCCGAGAGAAAGGCCACGGACCTCTTCGATGAATCCGTCCCTTTCGATAAAGACGTGGCTCGGGCCGTTTACCATGACCTCACTGATCGTTTCGTCGAGGATCAGGTGCTCTATGGGCTTGAGAAATGGAAGGATCATCTCGAATCCGTTCATCACAGCTCCCCTTCGGCAATTTGCATGAAATACGATTTGTTTGGGTCGTTGTAGTAGGGCTTCAGGTAGCAGAACATCGGGGGCCTCGGATTTGATCCATCGTAGGCAATGGTGACCGCCTGAGCATTCCGCAATTCCATGAAGGTCTTCATGTCGAAGCGATAGTCCGTTTGTGTGCTGTAGCTCTTCGACGCCGTGATGTTTGCGCGGTGAGAAATCGCCTTGCCTGTAAGCAGGCTGACACGGGCGTCGTGTCCGCTCTCGGAGAGGTTGTAACTCACCTTGAAGCGGTCCTCCCTTCCGCAGAGATCACTTGCCGTGCGAGCGGAAAAATCGTCCGAAAGGGCTAGGAATATCTTTGTCCTGAAGGTTTGCAGCAGGGTCCGCCAGGTTTCACCCGGTAGCGCGGACTTCAATGAGCTGATGCTTTGCGTCGCGATGATGGGGATGCACTTCGGTTGACGAGACAAACTAAAGAATTTTTCATCGCCCGTTGGCTCGCTCTCCCCCACTGTGGCGAAATGGTGGTATTCGTCACACAGAAAAAGCACCTGGCGAAAATACTGGTCTGGGTGGGCCTCGATCTGCGGGATACGATTCAAGACGGCTCGCTCGAAGTCGAGCTTCATCATCACGCCGAGTGCCTTTGCCAGCCCAGCGTTCATAACTGCTGGGAAATTGAGTGAGCACAACTTGCCGTTTTCGATTAGCCAAGAAAAAGAAGGCAGGGGCCTGCCGAATTTGAAATCCCGATTGGCCACAGGATCGTAGCACTCCGCAGGCGGGCAAAATGTGCGCTTCACGACCGGGCTGTCGTCAAATAGGGATAGGAACACCGAAATTCCCTCGACGATAGACGTTCTCAATTTCGGCTCGATCCGCTGCCAGTCGTTATAGAACCAGCGCTTCACCGCTTCCAGTTGCTCACGCTTGTCCTGGGAAACATTTGTTTCGGCGGACTCATTGAGGATTTCAAACGCGATGTTCTTCTCTTTGAGGACGGCCAGAAGGCCAGCAGAACTCTTCGCTTTGTACAGACCAAGTTCGGTGTTCAACCGGAATTCGAAGGGTTCGAGGTCACGCGGATGCTTGAGATAATTGTCCTCGGAAACCAGCACGGAATCAGAC
>JBOGLC010000126.1:0-32490 GCA_050746005.1 Terriglobales bacterium | reverse complement strand
CCTTTCGGCAGGGTGGAAACCGCGCTGGTCAGAGTGGCGATAGTCACCCGTCATCTGGCAGCTAACGCCACTCAAATTCTCACAAAATGACTATCGTTCTCGATCCACTGACCCATCTGCTACGCCCCACTTTAAGATTTCCAGCTTTGGTATGATTCAGCAACATGCGAAGCGTTCTTTGTTTATTGATCCTTATGATCGGGTGTCAGGCGCAGCGTCCTGAGGACCATGTACTCGGCGTGTTCGGGCAGTTGGGCAAGGCTGTGCAAAGCGGCGACGCGAAGGCATTCGTCGCATTGTGGTCCAGCAAATCGACATCGCAAGCGGAGAAGATCGCTTCTCAGCTACGGCCGCAACCGGACGTGCATTACACGGCGTCCAAGGTTTTTGTGCAAGGAACTGAGGCCGCGTTGCTTGGACAATACGCTAAAGACGGATTCCTGAGCATGCGTTTCGTCAGGGAACACGAGAACTGGAAGATCAGGGACTTTGCGTTTAGCGATAAGGCGTACCCCGCAGAGTCCGTTTATGCCATTGTTCCGCCCTCGGCTGGAGCATTCGAGCGCGCGGGAGAGCCGTGGCAGAAAATCGCACCGGGACTCGACAAGGCGAATGCGGCTACGCAGGGCTTTCAGGTCCGGGCAACTTACGATGAGTCTTTTTTGTATATCCGGATTGAATCGTCATTGCCTATGCCTGCCCCTGGTACCCCGGCGGAGAAACCGCCCATGGGGTGGCCGGTGATGAAAGTCAACGCCTCCGGCATTGGCGAGTTCGTGTTGCACGCTGAGGCGGACATCGGAGACCATGCAACATTCGATAAGAATGGTCGCGCGAACAGCCATCACCATCACGTGGCCTATGGGCTCATGCTCGAGCGCGACAATAAAATGCTCTTCCAGGCATGGGCGGATTCAGATCCCAATCCTCTGATTCAAGCCGGAGATCACTCGTTCGAAGTGCGCGTGCCGCTGAAAACCATGGGCATTGCCGACCCAGGGCAAACGAAAATCTCGATTGGCGACGCGCAGTGGCCGAAGGGCGTGGTTTTCAGCCTTGAAGCGCAGCAGTACCGATAACGATTCGATCTTGTCCCGAGTGCTAGCTACGAAGTTCACGAGCTAAAGCAGACGCACACTTTCGGTTCATCGGCCGCGAGTCAGTTTTTGCTGGCTGGGTCCGTCTTCAATTGGGGCTATAAGCTGAAAAATTCTTCGGTAGTTGCAGAGAACTACGGTAATAGAATCCTTCCCTCTCCGCCAGTATTCTAGGCCCCCTGATGCAATGACCGAAATCGCGCTTACCTTTTCCGGCTACCGCGAACGCTGCTCTGATTTCCGCACCCATTCTTGTAAAAAACGCGGGCCACGATCCGGTGAGAATGGCGGACGGGCAGGTTTCTCAAAAACTGACGAAGTTGCCCCTCGATTGCTCTTGCTCTCGTGCGTTGTTCTCGGGTCGCTTAATCCGCCTTCTGTGACGCGGCATCGCAGGTGGCTAATCCGAGAAAAGTATAAAGGACTGGTCGCGATGCGACGCAATCGTGACCAGCCCGGTTGATCGCTTAAGTTTGCCAACGCCGCGCGGGCTGAGTGGCCGCCGGTTTGCGGCTGGGGCGCAATCAATGCGGCTTTTCCTCCGGAGGGCGCTTCTCCGGTCTTGCAGTCTGGCGCGGCGCCTGGCGTTGCTCCATCTGCCTCTCCTGAGTGGCATGCTTTTGCTCGAGCTGTTGCGTTTGCTGAGCGTGACGCTGCTCCATCTGCTGTTTTTGCGCGTCATTGTAGTTGTTCTTGGCAGCTTGCTGGTGTTCTTTCTCCTGCTGTTGCTGGAGCTTCTCGTGATCCTTGGTTTGCTTGGCAGCGAGCTTGTCTTGCTGCTCTTGATATTTCCTGTCGGTGGCGGCGTTACCGGTGTTTGGTGGCGTTGCCTTATGCGGCGGTAACTCGCCGGCGTGATTGTAGGTGCTGGAACGAGTCTCAGTAGTATTTTCTGGGCGAGTTTCCGTGGGGCGAGCTTCATTTCCTGGTCGCGCCCCGTTGCCCCGCACGGCGTTGGGGGGAGGAGCCTTGTATTCACCGCCTGCCTGCCGGGCGGCTACGACGCCGGTTTTAAAATCAGACGGCTTGGCTGTAGCCGCGATGGGTGGCTTGCCATGGTTGGTGGAAGCGCGGAGTTCGGGATTACCACGGGCTTCCTGACGGTGCTGGGTTTGCGCGGCTACCGGACCGGCATGATGTTCATTGTCGTACGACTCTTGCCGCGGTGTGGGACGCGCGTCGACTCCGCCGGCACCACCGTTGTAGCTGATCCGGGTCTCCGAAGCATTGCCTACCCTTGTATTGTAGGTGTTGTGGATGAGGGTGGGGTTTACATGGGTCACATATGTGTTGTAGGAGAAATGATCGCCTTCCCAGCGGCCCCCGTCATAGCCAACACCGCCGTAGCCGAAGCCATAATCGATGCCGCCATAAAAGCCCACCTGCGGCCCCCAATATCCTTCATGGAAAAGAAAGGCATTGCCATCCCAGCCCCAATAGCCCGGAGTCCACAGGTATCCGACCTGGGGCGGTTCGACCCAGGTGCCGGGGACCCAGTAGTAGCCGTCATAATCGTCGTAGTCCCAGTAACCGGGGGCCCATAAATAACCGTCGGCGGGACAGATTGGCTGCTCATAGACGGGCAGGGCCGGGGGGCCGAAGCTAACGGATATTCCGACTTGAGCGAATGCACCTTGGAACAAAGCTAGCAACACAAACGAATACAGCATCGCACGAATAGCAACTTTAGTACGCATTGTGCTTCCTTCTGCCGCTCATCCTTTTTAAGCCCGATAAGGCGAGAGGCTCGGGCGCAGATTTGAGCGGCGTAACAGGCAATAGAGTCGGATCTCCCCTACATTCCCGTGAATTGAAGAAACTCACGATAGGGTTTTGTCTGTAGGAACCCCAGGGACAATACGTATGCCGCAGGGCCCTGCAGCACGGACATGTCGTCTGCAAATCAGTGGGGAGGCAACTTTTCGTTGGTGCGCGCTCTGCCTGGCGCTTTTGTAGTTCTCCGCCGCTATGTGATTTACCACTCATACTCGGGATTGCTCAATTTCGACGTGTATTTCCCTAATCGAAACACTGCGGGACTGATCAACCCATTAAAACAGTGCGGAATCGGATATCGCTGCGTCCGCGCATTATTTCCAACTAGGGGCGGCCTTTCAGCATCTCAGGGTACTGTCCCCGGGTATGTCGTCGACTTCGACGACGAAGATGCCGATAAGGTTCGACTTGCCACGTGAACCCCAAATTTCTGAGTATGGCCTGATCGGTGATCTGCACACAGCGGGTCTCGTAGGCAAGAACGGGTCGCTGGCATGGCTTTGCTGGCCGATTTTCGACTCCGAAGCTTGCTTTGCCAGTTTGCTCGGCACCAAGGCCCATGGAGTTTGGTCTCTTGCTCCCCGACGTGTTCAAGGCGCAGAACAGCGGTATTTGGAAGGCACACTGATTCTGCAGACAACTTTCACGCAATCTGCGAGACAACTTGTTCGGGTCACGGATTTCATGCCAATCGATGACTCGCAGTCGTGCGTAGTACGAATCGTGCTGGGGCTGAAAGGAAAGTCGCAATTCCAGTCGGTTTTCTTACCCCGTTTCGACTACGGCGCAGGCGAACCCAGAGTTGAATTGACACGGGCGAAGTGTTGGACGGTGGTTTCAGGCCCCCATCGTTTGACGCTTCGGAGCAATGCGCCCCTGGCCACTAAGAACGGCGGCCTTTCCGGGAAATGGTCGGTGAGAGCGGGAGAATGCTATTGGTTTACTTTGCAATACAGCAACTCGTATTCTCAAAAACCCCCACCGTCGGTCCATCCCCAGGGCGCGCTCTGCTCAACTACCCATTTCTGGCGAAAGTGGATCTCGAAGAGTAATTACCGAGGTCGATATAAAGAGCAGGTTGAACGATCTCTAATTACCTTGAAGGCCCTTACCTATCAACCTTCAGGAGGTTTTGTGGCGGCGCCCACCACCTCGCTGCCCGAGAAAATCGGAGGCATCCGAAACTGGGACTATCGTTTTTGCTGGTTGCGCGATACCACGTTCAGCCTTCAGGGTCTTCTCGAATGCGGGTTCGAAAAGGATGCTCGAGCCTGGCTGGGCTGGTTAAGCCGCTCCATCCAGGGGAATCCCAGCCAGCTCAAGATCATGTACGGCATTACCGGCAAGCGAGAACACAGCGAATGGGAAGCGAATTGGCTTCCCGGTTATGCCGGATCGAAACCTGTGCATATCGGAAACAAGGCCTCGTCGCAGCTTCAGCTTGACACCTACGGAGAGGTGATGGACTCACTCTATCGCGCCCGAAAACACAAAATGTATCCGCATGCGGACCCGAGTGGCGCAGCCTTAGAACTGCCTCTGCTGGCGCACCTTGAGAAGATCTGGCGCGAGCCTGACGAAGGCTTGTGGGAATTTCGTAACGGCCGGCACCAGTTCACGCAATCGAAAGTAATGGCCTGGGTCGCATTCGACCGCGGTATCCGTATGGCGGAAGAATTCGGAGTGCAGGGTCCCGTCGAACGCTGGCGCAGGGTCCGGAAAATTATTCACGATGAAGTCTGCGAACAAGGTTTTCATAAACAAATGAATACTTTTACCCAAGCCTACGGACGGCAGCACATGGATGCCAGCTCATTGCTGCTTCCGATCGTCGGATTTCTACCCATAGATGACGAACGGATTACGGGCACCGTACGGGCGGTAGAGAAGCATTTAATGCGCGGTGGATTCTTGCTGCGGTATGACACCCAACGCGTACACGACGGCTTGCCGGCAGGCGAGAATGCATTCCTGGCCTGCAATTTCTGGCTGATTGACGTCTATATTCTCCAAGGCCGCATGCCGGAGGCTCGAACGCATTTTGAAAAGCTATTGGCGATTCGAAATGATCTCGGATTGTTATCGGAGGAGTACGGCGAGCGAGATGGTTTGGCAGGAAATTTTCCTCAGGCTTTTTCACACATCGGACTGATCAACGCCGCCCTCAGCCTCGAAGCGGGGACTTCCGTGCGTTTGCGGGAGCTTACTGGAAGTCGCCAACCGCTTTCAGGCCAATCGCATCATAGCCGCAAGAAAGGCCGGCCATGCCGTATGGGAGTTGGGTCGCATTCTACTTGACCGGGAACTTTCTTCAAGCCCCCGCAAGTTTTCCGGTTTTCACTCCCCATTCCCCGTATGCGCGGAGCATCAGCGATCTAAGCAATGGGGTTTTGTGGGTAATGCTTGGAATTCTGGTTGTCGTCCTCGCCCTGGTCTCATACTGCCTCCATCGATTTCGAGGAGTTCCCGGCCAACCCACTCCCAAAGCCATTTACGGAAATACCAAGCTGGAGGTGGGATACACCATATCGTTCTTCATCATTCTCGCGACTATTTTAGTTTTTGCTGTGCGCTCGATGAGGGCCTCCGACCCGCCGTATTCCGGCGAAGACTCTTTGCTGATTGTGGCTCATCAGTGGTGGTGGGAAGTCCGCTACCCGGGCACCGGTATCACGACGGCCAACGAAATTCATATACCGGTCGGCAAAGAAGAACAGGTCACGCTCAAGTCGGCTGACGTGATTCATGACTTCTGGGTCCCGCAACTGGGCCGCAAGATGGACATTATCCCGGGCATTGAACAGCATGTGTCGTTTTCCGCGGACGCACCGGGAAATTACTACGGTTCCTGCGCCGAGTTCTGCGGTGTCGAGCACGCCTGGATGCGTATTCTCGTGATCGCCCAAACGCCGGACGATTTTGCTCGCTGGGAGGCGGAGCAGGAATCGGTTCCAGAGATAACGCCCACGGGTTTGGCGGGGCAGGGGGCGCAATATTTCCAGCAGCTAAGCTGCCCCAGTTGTCACACCGTCCGCAGCACTAGCGCCACCTCTCGCGTCGGCCCCGACCTCACTCACGTGGCGACGCGGGAAACTCTTGCTGCAGGCAGGCTTACGAACACACCGGAAAACCTTGGCCGTTGGCTGCACGAACCGGATGTGATCAAGCCCGGATGCAAGATGCCGAACCTGCATCTTCCCAAAAACCAGCAGGACGCGCTGGTCGCCTACCTGGAGACGCTGCGATGAGCGAAGTCGTGGTCACGCCGCGCTCAATGCAGGACCTCGAGCAGTTTGAACAATCCAGCGGCATGCTCGCCTGGTTCTCTTCCTGCGATCACAAACAGATCGGCATTCTCTACCTTCTTACCGCGTCCGGGTTCTTTGTGATTGGCGGCTGCGAGGCTTTGCTGATGCGCGTGCAGTTGGCCGTGGCCAACAATCATCTGCTGAAGCCGGAAACTTACGACCAGCTGTTCACGTTGCACGGCACGACCATGATTTTTCTGGTCATTATGCCGATCCTGCTTGGACTCTCGGTCTACCTGCTTCCGCTCATGATCGGCGCTCGGGACATGGCATTTCCGCGGATGAATGCCTTATCGTATTGGTTGCTGCTTTTTGGCGGAATCTTCCTCTACACCAGCATCTTCTTCGGCAACGCTCCAGACATGGGATGGTTCAGCTACGCGCCTTTGAGCGAAAAGCCCTATTCATCGCTGCCCGGCGTGGATTTCTGGGCCTTCGGGCTGCTTGCCATTGGCATTGGCACGGTCACTACCGGCATCAACCTCATTGTGACCACGTTTACCATGCGCGCGCCTGGTCTCACCATGAAGCGCCTCCCACTGTTTGCCTGGATGACCATGGTGAACTCGTTCTTGATCGTTTTCGCTTTGCCGGTGCTGAATGCGTCGCTGGCGATGTTGCTGATCGATCGCGGATTGCATGCGCACTTCTTCACTCCAGACTCCGGCGGTTCCCCCATACTCTGGCAACATTTCTTTTGGTCCTTCGGTCACCCTGAGGTCTACATCATGGTGTTGCCGGCCTTCGGCATCATCTCGGAGGTGATACCGGTTTTTTCACGGCAGCCAATTTTCGGCTACGGCTTTGTCGCCGCTTCCACGGTAGCCATTGCGCTGCTCAGTTTCGCGGTGTGGGCCCACCATATGTTCGCCGTGGGTCTGGGACATTCTTTCGACATGTTCTTCGCCTTCGGCAGCATGCTCATCGCTATCCCTACGGGAATCAAGGTCTTCAACTGGATCTTCACCATGTAATGGGGCGGAGCCCTTCGCTTTACCACGTCGATGAAGTTTGCCGTCGCGTTCTTACTCGAATTCACCATTGGAGGACTGAGCGGCGTGGTTTTTGCGACCGTCCCGATGGATTGGCAGCTTACGGATTCTTATGTGGTCGTGGCTCACATTCATTATGTCCTTTTCGGCGGTACGATGTTTGCCGTCTTTGCCGGAATTTACTATTGGTGGCCGAAAATGACCGGGCGCATGCTCTCCCAGCGTTTGGGAGCGTGGCATTTCTGGTCGACGGTCATCGGCTTCAACGCCGCCTTCTTCGTCCAACATCTTCTTGGTGTTGCGGGTATGCCGCGACGGGTTTGGACTTATCCTGCCCTGCCGCACTGGCAGAGCCTCAACCTGATTTCGACCATTGGCGCCTTCGTTCTCGGCATCTCGACGCTCTTTTTGTTCTGGAATTTCTTTTGGAGCTATCGACACGGAGCGATTGCCGGACCAAACCCCTGGGAGGCATGGACGCTGGAGTGGGCGACCTCGTCGCCGCCTCCGGTCTACAACTTCGCGCAGATTCCGCCAGTCCACGGCCCGCGCCCCCTGTGGGACTTGCAGCATCCTGACCGGCAGGACCGTTATATGAACAAATAGAGTAAACCTCGATATGACTTCCAGCGAAGACCACAACAAGACTCTCTACGCGACCTGGCTCTTCCTCGCTTCGGAGGCAGTCTTTTTCACTTGCCTTATCGCCGCCTATATTTTCTACACGGGATCGTCGCCTGACGGGCCCAATGCTCATCGCGTTCTGGACCCGCTGAAGACTGGTTTTTATACTCTTTGTCTGCTGAGCAGCAGCGTGACGGTTTTCCTGGCCGAACGGGCGCACCGCAAGGGAAAATCCGGCATCAGCGTTTGGCTGGGCATTACCATGCTGCTGGGCGCCGTGTTCCTGTTCGGCGAGATGCAGGAGTACCGCAAACTGCTCCACGAAAATGTCACCGTCAGCCGTAACTTGTTTGGCAGCACTTACTACACCCTCACCGGATTCCACGCCTTGCACGTGACCGCCGGACTTGTCTTGCTGGGCATTTTGCTGGTCATCTCGCTGCGGAGGCCGATCAAGCAGCAGCAAAGCGTCGCCCTGAGCTGCATTTCCTATTACTGGCACTTTGTCGACATCGTTTGGGTAGCCGTCTTTTCCGTGGTGTATCTGTGGTCAACGCGATGACGACTACGACATTTCTGGCCACGGCATGGGACTTTGAATGGTCGATCAACCTGGGCTGCGTATTCCTCCTGACGATTTATTTCTGGAAAGTACGGGCCGGCATTTGGCGGCGCATTTCATTCGTCTTGGGCGTCCTGCTCCTGTTTCTCGCCCTGCAATCGCCTCTTGACGCTCTCGGGGATACGTACTTGTTCAGCGCCCACATGGCGCAACATCTTCTGCTCATCCTTATTGTTCCGCCGCTGCTGATTCTGGGAATCGGCGAACGGGAAGTGCGCGCCTGGCTGCGCCTTTCTTACATCGCCAAAACTGAGCGCATTCTGGGTAATCCCTATGTTGCGTGGTTTGCCGGCGTTTCCACCATGACGCTGTGGCATGTGCCGCTTTTTTATAACTTCGCCCTCGCCCATGAAGACGTTCACATCCTTCAACACCTTACGTTCCTGGTGACCGCAACCATGTTCTGGTGGCCGGTGCTGCATCCTCTGCCCGAGCGGCGGCTCAATACGGGGGCAGCGGTGGCATATCTGTTCGCGGCAGCGGCGGAAAATTCGATTCTCGGAATCATCCTGACTTTTATGCCGGTTGGCTATTATCCAGCCTACGTGCATCCGGTGGACGAGTACGGCGCGCTGAGTTTAATCCGCAATGGTTGGGGCATTTCGGCTGTTTCTGATCAGCGGCTGGGCGGGCTGTTGATGTGGGTGCCCGGCTGTTCGGTTTATTTTATGGCGATTCTGGCACTGATCGCGCATTGGTATGCGCAGCCGGAGACAGAACCCGAGTTAGGTCTGCTTGTCGGTGCTGCTGAACGAGGTACACAGTGAAGCCGGAAGCGGAGAAGCCGTTAGGTCTCGGCTCGTGGTTGCTGGCGGGCGCCGTGCTGAGCTTATGGATTATCTGGCGGGTGATAAGCGGCAAAGGGCCTTCAGTAGTGCAAAAGTCTTCCGCATCCGCGACTGAAAAAAGCCCGGCCGAAGCCGAATCACGGTCGCTTCCCAGCCTTTCGTCAAACCAGCCCAACACCCTGCCGCTCGACCGGATGAAGCATAGCGCTGAAGGAGGAACGCTGGTAAAGCCAGAGTCATCGCCGGCCACTCCCAGGAGAACAGTGATTTCCCCAGACAATATCGCGCCCAGCGAAGAAGTACTACGAACGCAGTCGCTCGACGCGGCCCCGCTGCCGGGATGGAGCCTTCCCGTTCCCAACTCTTTACCGCTGCCCACTTTCGCCCCTGCGATTATGGCCATGGGCATTGTTTTCGTTGCCATGGGATTTGTCAGTAAATGGTACGTGGGCGGGGTAGGAGCCGTGATTTTTGCGGTTGCCGCCAGGCGCTGGGTTGAAGAGTTGCAGGGAGATTGAGCAAATGAAAACGGATCGAACTGAGGTCACGCGGCGCGGGTTGCTGAAGTTACTCAGCATCGGGGCGGGAACCTTGGTGGCGCTGGCCGCCGGCGTGCCCATTGTCGGCTTTTTGCTGAGTCCCATGCTTCGTAAATTCCCACCCCTATGGCAAAGCGTAGGACCGCTTGAGAACTTCAAGATCGGCGATACCGTTCAGGTAAATCTCGTCACATCGAGCTCGCTCCCGTGGGATGGACCGGCCAAAAAGGTAGGGGCGTGGCTTCGCCGGGACGACGAAACAAACTTCACCGCTTACTCTTCGACCTGCACTCACCTTGGTTGCCCGGTGCGCTGGCTCCCCAGTGCGGAACTTTTTATGTGTCCCTGCCATGGAGGAGTTTACTTCAAAAATGGCGATGTAGCCGCGGGGCCGCCGCCACAGCCGCTACAGCAGTTTCCTGTTCGTCTGCTCCAGGACCAGGTACAGGTGCAATGGCGAGTGGATCAGGTTCAATACGTGAAGCTCAACCATGCGCCCGGCGAAAACTCGCCGTGCGCTGAACAAGGCGACGAGGAAGTTTAGAGTGCCCTCGCCGATCCGCCATCTCGTAGCCTGGCTTGAGAGCCGGACCGGCTTGATCGCCAAAATCAAGCCGCTGATGCAACATCCGGTACCGAAAGAAAGCAAGTGGGCTTACGTTTTCGGCTCCGCTACGTTGTTTTCATTCATCTTGCAGGCAATAACCGGGGTCGTCCTGGCGACGATGTATGTACCCTCAACGAATAGCGCATTTCAGAGCCTCAGTCACATTCAAAACGGCGCACTATTTGGACATGTCGTCCGCGGCATGCATTACTTCGGTGCTTCGGCGATGTTCATGTTCATCGGCATCCACATGCTGCGCGTCTTCCTGTACGGCTCATATAAATATCCCCGCGAGATGAATTGGATTTCCGGGGTATTGCTCCTGATCCTGACCCTCGCCATGGGATTCACCGGCCAGTTGATGCGCTGGGACCAGGATGCAGTGTGGTCAGTGAACATCGCAGCCAAGCAGGCGGCGCGTGTGCCTTTCATCGGCGGATTCATGGCGCACCTTGTTTATGGGGGAGATCATCTCAGCGGCATCACACTGACCCGCTTTTTTGATCTGCACGTGTTCGTGGTTCCGGCCACGATGATGGCGATCATTGGGTTCCATCTCTATCTCGTGATTTACAACGGAATTTCTGAGCCGCCAAAAGCTGGCGTGCCAGTCGATCCCGCAACTTACAAGGCTCAATACAAGCAATTGCTGGAGAAAGACGGGGTTCCTTTTTGGCCCGATGCCGCCTGGCGGGATGCGCTGTTCGGTTCGCTACTCATTGCCGGCTGCATAACATTAGCGGTGATGATTGGAGCTCCCAAGCTGGTGCCACCCGCCGATCCAAGTGTTCTTCGGGCCGAACCGCGGCCCGATTGGTATTTGTTGTGGTATTTCGCGGTGTTGGCGCTCAGTCCCCACGCGCTTGAGTCTTACATCATCATTCTCGCCCCGCTGCTGATATTCGGTTCCATGTTCCTGCTGCCGCTATTCTTCAATCGCGGTGAGCGCAGCCCGCGCCGCCGTCCCTGGGCCGCAGCCTGGGTCATCATCGTGTGCGTTGGAGTTCTTGGTTTTTGGCGGGAAGGAAAGATTGCCCCCTGGTCTCCGCGGTTCGAGTCGCCTCCGTTACAGAAATCGTTGCAGGCTGACGCTTCCAGCGCCGCGATTCACGGCCAGACGCTTTTTTACGACAAGGGTTGTGAGTATTGCCACACGATCAACGGATTGGGGGGCCTGCGCGGGCCGAATCTTTCCGACGTCGGCAATCGCCTTACGCAACAGCAGATGATTGTGCGAATCCTGAATGGCGGCCGCAACATGCCTGCCTTTGCCAGCATTCTGCATCCCGATCAGGTGCAGGATCTCGTGGAGTACTTGAAAACGCGCAAGCTGGGTCCGGGAGCAGACTTGACCCAGAGCCGTTAGCTTTTCGATTGGGGTGCGATCGGAGCGCCGCATTTCGGCATTGTGTCGGCAGGCAAAGTGCGCGCCTGGGGGCGCGATTTTAAATTGACGAAAGCACACAAACCCCGGCCCGCGAACAGCGGCAAACAGAAGCCCTCCACCTTCAGACCAAAGAACGCTCGCGGGCAAGCGACCAACATTGCAAACGCCATCGCCATTAAAGACGATGACTTGTTCTTGTTATGCGAGAACAATGGCAACCTGCCTATCGAAAGTGATCAAGGATTCGGCATTTACTACCACGATTGCCGCTTTCTCAAGGGTTACGAATTAACCATTGCCGGGACGCGGCCCAATGCGCTGTCCGCAAATTCCGTTCACGGTTATATGGCGGAGTTTGAACTCACGAACCACGACTTGAAGCAGTCTAAAGGGGGGCAAATCAAAAAACAAAGTTTGCGGATTCAATGGCAAAGGGTCATTCAAGCTTCGCAGCTT
Organism: Terriglobales bacterium; assembly: GCA_050746005.1. Taxonomy (GTDB): domain Bacteria; phylum Acidobacteriota; class Terriglobia; order Terriglobales; family Acidobacteriaceae; genus JAIQFF01. The sequence goes on along the minus strand of JBOGLC010000126.1, from coordinate 20,294 downwards.
TCGGTGCAAGAACTGATTACGTGCACGAATTACACGGTAGAGCCGCTCGAATTCGTCTTGTCCTTCAGCTTTAAAGCGGATTTTGAAGACGTTTTTGAAATCCGCGGTTTCAATGCTCCCAAGTCGGGCCGCCAAAAAAGTCCGTCGTGGCATCGGGGCGCCCTGACATTTTCGTATGACGGCGCCGACGGTTTGCACCGCAGCGTTTCGATTCACATATCCCCTCGTCTTCGCACCCGCCGCCGCAATGGCGCTGATATAGCAATGTCGCTGGGGCCGAGCCAAAGCAAGGCGGTTCAACTGGCGATTCGTTTATCTGAATCTCCCAGAAAAAGATCGCACAAGATCGACAACGCCCCCAGTACAAAATCGCTGGTCGACCGCTTGCATAAGAGCTCAGAAGCTTGGTTGCGCGAGCATTGCGAGGTGAAAAGTAGTAGCCGGCTGCTGAACCAGGTCTTCCAGCGTTCGATTCAGGACTTGGGAACTCTGCGTTCCGCGCTCGACGGAGAAGAATATTTCTCAGCCGGGCTGCCCTGGTACGGCGCTCTGTTCGGCCGAGACAGCATCATTGCGTCATTGCAAACGCTCGCTTATCGCCCCAGGATGGCGGAACAAACCTTGCGCTTGCTGGCTAAGTACCAGGGCCAACGAACGGATAACTGGCGCGACGAAGAGCCGGGCAAGATCATGCATGAATTGCGTGTGGGGGAGTTGGCGCACCTCAATGAGATCCCCCAGACACCCTACTACGGCTCCGTCGACTCCACCCCGCTATTCCTGATCCTGGTCGCCCGCCATGCCAACTGGACGGGAGATCTTTCGTTATTTCGCGAGTTAAGGCCATCGGTGGATCGGGCTTTTGATTGGATGACTCGTTACGGAGATAAGACCGGCGACGGCTATCTGCAATACGATTCGAAGTCCGAGAAGGGTCTCGGCAATCAGGGTTGGAAGGACTCTGGAGACTCCATCGTGAACGCGGATGGAAGTCTTGCGCACCCGCCGATTGCGCTGGTGGAAGTACAGGGCTATGTTTACCTGGCTAAAACAACAGTCGCAGAACTGTATGAACGCGACGGAGACCCTGATGCCGCGCAGCGTTTGCGAGCGGAGGCCCATGAACTTCAGAGCCGTTTCGAAAAGGACTTTTGGCTCGAAGATCAAGCGGTATATGCTCTGGCGCTTCAGGCGGGCAAGAAGCCCGCAGCCGTTGTCTCGTCGAACGCCGGGCAAGCCTTATGGTCAGGTATCGTCCAAAGGGACCACGCCAAAAAAACCGCGGAGCAGTTGATGTCGCAGAGTATGTTCGCTGGATGGGGAGTGCGAACTCTTTCGAGTCAAGAACGCCGCTTCAATCCGCTGGGATACCATCTCGGCACGGTTTGGCCGCATGACAATTCCATCATCGTAGCGGGGCTGCGGAAGTACGGTTACGATCGCGCGGCATCGGCCATCTTCAGCGGTATTGTTCACTCCGCAAAGCACTTCGAACACTATCGGCTTCCCGAGGTTTTCTCGGGAATCTCGCGCAAACATTCCTCGGTTCCTGTCCGTTATCCCGTGGCTTGTCATCCCCAGGCATGGGCGGCCGGTTCGGTACCATTCATGATCGAGTCTTTGCTGGGGCTGGTACCGAAAGCATTTGAGAACCGCCTCGAAATTGTGCGTCCGGTTTTGCCCGCTTTCATAAAACGACTGGACCTCAAGCGCCTGAAGGTCGGGAAATCGTCGATCGATCTCAAATTCGAGCGTCGAGCGGACGGCTCGGTAGATACGCATGTCATAAAAGTAAATGGAACTGTGGATGTAGAGATTTCAAATCGTGAGCTTAGCTAAATCACCTATTGATAAGAATAGGAGCCGGAGGGCGAGAAACAGCAGCTTCAATATAAATAAAGAATGCGGGCACTTTACTGTTTTTACAAGATTGAGGCATTTTGGCCGGTGGCACCGGGGGCGGCAGGTTGCAGATCGCGGGCGTCCAAGTGGAACACCGTACCTGCCGGGGTATTATCATGCGAATCGATTGCGGCCGCCCATGGGTGGGTCCGCACACCCAAGCGGCCTCAGTTGCAGGCAGGTTTTAGCGTAGTCGTGTGACAACAGGAGAGCCAGAATCGCAGGAGGCGCATTTGGGTGATTTTCCGGAATTCGGTCTTGCCGGTCAAACGGCGCTGGTTACCGGCGCGGCGCGCGGTTTGGGCAATGCGATTTCAAGGGCGCTTGCCCACGCCGGCGCAGACGTAGCGCTTGGCCTGCGCGATGTAAATGCGCAAGGAGATCTGGCGGCGCAGATCCGCGCGATGGGGCGACAGGCAATTCCATTGCAGATGAATATGGGCCGGCTCGATGAGATATTTCAGGCTGTCGATGACACGGTCAGGCATTTCGGACGGCTCGACATCCTGGTCAATAATGCCGGACTTGCACCCGAGAATCTGGCGGAGAACGTGACCGAAGAGGACTTCGATCTGACCCTGGCCGTCAATCTGAAAGGGACGTTTTTTGCCAGCCAGGCGGCGGGGAGAGTCATGATCCGGCAGAAGAGCGGTCGCATCATTAATATGAGTTCCCAGGCAGGATTTGCCGCGCTGCCGACGGAGTCGGTGTACTGCATGACGAAGGCCGCCATTGCGCATCTCACCAAATGCCTCGCAGTCGAGTGGGGCAAGTACGGCATAACCGTGAACGCGGTCGCGCCGACGTTTATCCGCACTCCGGGCACAAAGAGTTATCTTGCGAATCCTGAGGCCCGCGCGGACGTGATCGAGCGCATTGCGGCGCTGCACCGAATCGGCGAACCCATGGAGGTGGCGGGCGCGGTGGTATTCCTGGCGTCCCGTGCAGCGTCTCTCATCACCGGGGAAACAATTCTCATCGATGGGGGATGGACGGCCAGATAGGGCGGACTTCGGACCGCTACTGGGTTTCTTTTCTGGTGTCCTCGTCTCGTGCCTGGTCGGCGATCTGGGCCTCGTCGCTGTTCTCCTTTTGATGGAGCTTTTTGAACTCGGCAAGGGCGCTTTTCGATTTCTCGGTCTCGCCGAGCCGGGCATAGACGCGAGCCAACTGATAGTACGCAGCGCTCAGGCCAGGATCGCGGATCACCGCCTGGTTCAACTCTTCAGCCGCCTCCTTCCACTTCTCGGAGTGCACCAGGAGCATTCCCAGTTCGTAGTGGGACAATCCATACTTCGGATCAAGTTCAATGGCTTTCCGGAAGGATGCTTCAGCCTCGGCATACTCATTCCGGCGCATCAGGAAAATACCAAGATGGCAACGAAAGCGGGCATTATCGGGTTGCAGGGCAATGGCGCGGCGGAAACACTGTTCCGCCTGATCGTACTTGTCCTGGCTGACCAGAGCCACGGCCTCAAGAAAAAGCGCTCGTGACGACTTCGGGTTGAGTTCGGCCGCCCGGGCCAAGTTTTTTTCCGCTTCCGCGTAGCGCCGGATAAAGTAAAGACTGACGCCTGCAAGGTAGTAGGGCTCATCCCATTCCGGGGCCAGGGCGATGGCTTTCTGTGCGGTCTCGACCGCCGCATCCTGTTCTCCAGCGCGTTGCAGGATGCGAGTACGCAGGGTCAGGACTTGAGGATTGTCCGGCGCCATGGCCATGGCCTGTTCCGATTCCTGATCGGCTTCGGGAAAGCGATGATCCAGATAGAACGCGCTTCCACGCAGGAAATGGTCGTCGGAAGTCTTTGCCTCCGAAACCAGGTCCAGCACCTTCTGGGCCTCGCCGGAGGCCAGATAAGCTAAAGCCAGTTGGTGACGAATCTCGGCGTCGTCAGGGCGGAGAAGACTGGCCGAGCGCAAGTAGACCGATGCATCCCGGGGTTGTTTATTTTTAAGGAAAAGCTGGCCCAGGGCAGCGTTCCACTGGAAATCCGAGTGGAGACGTTTGGCTGCGGCTTCCGCCTCGCTTCGTGCCTCCGCCAATTTGCCGGCTTCGAGTTCGGCGCGAACGATGTTGAAGGCAGCATCCGGCCGGCGTGGATTCAGTTGTCTGGCCCGGACCAGATGCGGCAGGGCCGCAGCCGGCTGGCCCAGTTCCAAAAGCACTAGGCCGAGATCGTAGGCAGCGTCAGCCTGGATGGGATCCAGTTTCACCGCCTGCTCGAGTTGGACGCGGCCCTCCTCAATTTTGCGTTCCCGCAGGTAGGCCAGCGCCAGGTTGTAGTGGCCCGAAAAGGATCGTGGCTGCAATTCCAGGGCACGCCGGTAGTGGTCTATCGCTTTCGGCAGGTCGCCGAGCCGGAACTCGGTGAGCCCGAGCAGAAGGAAAGCCTCGGCGAATTTTGGGTCGGACTGGATCGCCTGATTCAACTTTTGGACCGCGACGGTGGAGTCGCCGGCCGCCAGAGCTTTCTGAGCGGCAAGAAAATACGGGCGGGCCGGTGAGCGGCTCGGGGGCGGTGGCTGTGAACCCGCGGCGTAAACAGTGCCGGGGGACTGTAACAAAACAAATCCCGCCAGAAGCAGCCCGGTCACCAGATAGGCTCTGCCATTGCGCGATGATTCAAGCCACGCGGGAAAAATTGCCGGAATCAAAGACCTGCCTCTAAACGCTTAATTAAATCGATAAAATACGTGCAATTATATCTTGACTATGCGTCTTGCGTTTCGGTAGTTTGACTGAGTCCAAAGGGACAGCCTTCCCACTTAAAACTCGCTTCGCCGGGGGTGCCTTGTGATTCTCTCGTCTCGCAAAGCTATCACTTGTCTTGCCGCCGTGCTCATGCTGACGCCTGTGTTGTTTGCCGAAGTCACAGGTGGAATTCAAGGTACCGTGACTGACCCTAGCGGCGCCACTGTGCCCAATGCCACCGTCACTTTGAAGAATCCCGAAACCGGCCTGGATCGCCGGGTGCAGACTGACGGCTCCGGCACCTACCAGTTTCTCAGCGTTCCCGTGGGCGACCAGTACAATCTTCAGGTCGAAGCCCAGGGATTTCGAACATCGGTGCAAAACGGTATCAAACTCCTGGTCAACCAGAATTACCGGGCTGACTTCAAACTTGTGGTTGGCGCGGTAAGCCAGACCATTGACGTCTCTACCTCCACGACCCAGGTGGACACCAGCAGCACCCAACTGGGAGACGTCATCGAGAGCAAGAAGATGACCGGCCTTCCCCTGAATGGCCGCAGCTACATCGATTTGCTCGGCCTGCAAACCGGCGTTATACCGGTTTCCTCCGACTCCTCGCAGTACGACCGGTTCGTCTCTGGCAATCAGACCACCGGCCAGGTCTCAGTCAACGGACAGCGCGAGACTTCCAACTCCTTCATGGTGAATGGCGGCGACGTCGAAGAAAGCGTCCAGAACGGCGCTTCCATTGTCCCTACTCTCGACTCGATCGAGGAGTTCCGCCTGCTCACCGACTCGTTCAATGCAGAGTATGGCCGTTTTTCAGGGGCCATTGTGAACGTAGTGACCAAAAGCGGCACCAACGATATTCACGGCTCGGCCTACGAATTCCTTCGCAATGAGAAGCTCGACGCCAGAAGCTACTTCGATCAGGACCGGGGCGTATTCAAACGTAACCAGTTCGGAGGCACTATCGGCGCTCCGATCGTGAAAAACAAGATGTTCTTTTTTGGCGACTATCAGGGTACGCGCGAAATTCGGGGACTTTCCTCGGGAGTGATCAACACCCCTTCGCTGCTCGAACGGACCGGCGACTTCTCCGATCTTGCCACAACCGGATATGCGCCGTTCACCGGATCCGTTCGAGGCGACAGCAGCCCAACCAACTTTGCGGCCACCCTTACGCAGCGCCTGGGATACTCGGTCACACCGGGCGAGCAGTATTGGTTCAGCGGCTGCACCACGAGCGCCCAATGCGTGTTTCCGGGGGCTGCGGGTCCTGTGATTCCCCAGGCCGCCTGGTCTCCGGTGGCGGTGAAGACCTTGCAGTTCATTCCCACCCCTAACGGTGTAACGGACGGAACCCCCAACTTCTCCACCTCGGCGGAGAAGTCGAACGTGAAGGACGATAAGTTTGGAATAAAGATCGACCTGAACAAGTTCGGCAACTGGTCTTTCTATTATCACTTCGACGACTCCAGCTTCCTGAATCCTTATCCCGCGTTTACTTCGAATGTTCCTGGCTTTTCCGCGGTTACGGACTCGCGAGGCCAACTGTTCGGACTGAGCCACACCTCGATCATCAATTCCACTACAGTCAATGAGTTGCATCTGAACTACACCCGCTTCGCATTCCTGAAGAACAAACCTGTCGGCGGGTTGGGCAAGGTAACCGATTTTGGATATGTCGAGGGCGGCTTGGGGATTAATCCGGTGAATCCGGATACCGAGGGCGTTGCGCCCATCGGTTTGGACCAGTTGGGTCTTAACTTCGGCCTCCCCGACGGCACCACCGGGCAGTACAACAATACTTATCAAATCACCGACGGCTTTTCGAAGGTAGCAGGAAAGCACACGCTCAAGTTCGGCGGCGATGTCCGCTACATTCAGGTGAACGAACGCAACACCTATACCTCAAACGGGTGGTTTCTGTTCGACGGTGGAGAAACCGGCAACGATTTCGCCGATTATCTCCTGGGTGCGCCGGACCTGTTCAACCAGACCAGCCACCAGTTGCTCGACTCCCGCACCAAATATTTCGCGCTGTATGCCCAGGACGCCTTCAAGGCCAGGTCCGATCTCACCATCAACTATGGATTGCGCTGGGACGTGAGCCAGCCTTTCTATGATACCCAGGATCGAATCCAAACCTTCGTGCCCGGAGTTCAGTCGAAGATCTATCCGGATTCGCCCCGGGGCTTCGTTTTCCCGGGCGACCCAGGAATACCGCGCACTCTGGCGCCGACACAATACAATCGCTTCGCGCCTCGGTTGGGAATTGCCTATTCGCCATCGGCCACCGACGGGCTGGCGGGGAAAATCTTTGGTGGTCCAGGCAAAACCAGCATCCGGGTGGGCGGCGGCCTTTATTTCACCGCCATTCAGGATGAGAGCCTTTTCGTTGAGGTCGGCGATGCGCCCTTCGGTCTGTTCTATGTCAGCCCAGTCCCGGTTTATCTTGAGGAGCCCTACAAGAACCGCACCACGCCACCGAGTCCGGTAGGAAATCGTTTCCCTTTCACAATTCCCCCCAAGGGAGCCACCGGAATCTGGCCGATCTATCTGCCGGTTTCAGGTTCCCCCACTTTCAAGCCCAGCAACAAGCTGCCTTATGCTGAGCATCTTAACTTTACGATTCAACGCGAGATAGGGAAGACCGGCGTACTGTCGGTGGGCTACGTCGGGTCGTGGGGCCGCCATCTGTTCTCCCAGATAGAGGCGAATCCAGGGAGCGCCTCTAAGTGTCTGGCAGTCGCTCCGCCGCTGATTCCTTCGGGTCAAGAGTGTGGTCCTTTTGGAGAAGACCAGATTTACAATCTGACTGACGGTACGACGGTCAATGGCACGCGGCCCTATTCCGTCACCTCGGGCCGTGAATTGGCCAATGGCCAGCTTGATTTCTCCAGCAACTCATGGGAAGCCACGGTCGCCAATTCCAGTTACCACTCGCTCCAGACCAGCATGGAGAAGAAGGTGGGAGACCTGCGCTTTCTGGCAGCCTATACCTGGTCGAAATCCCTCGACAACTCCTCTGGTTTCTCCGATCCCATCAACCCCTTCAATCCCAACAATAGCCGTGCGCTTTCGCAATTCGACATAACCCACAATTTTGTCTTCAGCTACGGCTACGACTTGCCGTTCTTCAAGACGGCCCACGGGGTCACGGGAAAGTTGCTGGGCGGCTGGAACATTTCCGGAATTACGCGTTTCGCCACGGGTTTCCCGGTTACGCTTACTGAGAGCGATGACGCCTCTCTCTGCGGGTGTAACGGCGCCGATGTGCCGAACTACGACGGTTCATCGATCCACTTCCTGAACCCGCGTGGACCGGGAAACCAACTCTTCGATCCGTCCCCATTTTCTCCTGAGACCATCGGCGTACTGGGCACGTCAAACCGGCGGTTCTTTCACGGCCCGGGATTCAACAACTGGGATTTCGCGCTGCACAAGAACACCATGATCGGGGAAAGGATGGCGCTGGAGTTTCGCGCAGAATTCTTCAACATCTTCAATCACGCCCAGTTCACCAATCCCAGCGGCGACATCAACGGCAGTAACTTCGGCGTGGTCACCAATGCCCGCGATCCTCGAATCGGGCAGTTCGCGCTGAAGTTCTCGTTCTGAGCGTCAGGGCCCTAAATGCCTGAGGGCACGGCTTCGGCCGTGCCCTTTTTCTGGTCTACGAAAGGGCTTTGATTCCCGATTCCCGCTCGTCTATTCTTGTTGCAATAGCTTGCGAAAGCACTTGTAAGGTTCTGGCATGGCCAATATTTCCCGAATCAATGTGAATGGCAGCATCCGCCGGATCGAGGCGGATGAAAAAGTCAGCCTGCTCAGCGTGCTGCGCGACCAGCTCGATCTTACGGGCACCAAGTATGGTTGTGGCGAGGGGGCGTGCGGGGCTTGCACGGTTCTGATCGAAGGGCAGTGGCGCCGTTCCTGCATTACTCCAGTGGGCGCCCTGGGTGAGAAGAAAATTGTCACCATTGAAGGTCTGGCGAAAGGGGATCGCCTGCATCCGCTGCAGCAGGCATTCATCGACGAAGCGGCCATGCAGTGTGCCTACTGCACCTCTGGAATGATCATGACCGCGATGGCCCTTTTGAAAACGAAGCCAGATCCCTCCGAAGCTGAGATCGCCCAGTTCATGGAAGGCAACGTTTGCCGCTGTGGAACTCATCCCCGAATTATGGCTGCGATTGTGAAAGGCGCGAAGATTCTAAGAGACGCAGGACCGGCCAAGGAGTCAGGACGATGACAAGAGCGAAATCCTCCCTGGTGCTGGAACCGGAACGCTACGAGTTGGCCGCGCCGCCTGCGTACCGGTTCGAGATTGACCGGCGCGGCTTCTTCAAATTTCTGGGGGCCGGCATCGTCGTGGTTTGCGTTTTGAAGGATGCGGCGGCGCAGGAATCCGGCGGCCGGGCGAGGGGCGAAGCTCTTCCCGCAGAGATCGCAGCCTGGATGCGAATCGGCGAAGAAGGAGGCGTCACCGTCTATACCGGAAAAGTGGAGGTCGGACAGAACATCCGGACATCCCTGACCCAGGCGGTCGCCGAGGAACTGCGCGTACCAGTGACCAGGATCGAAATGGTGATGGGCGACACCAAGCTCACTCCTTTCGATATGGGAACGTTTGGCAGCCGCACCACGCCGACCATGAATCTGCAGCTCAGGAAAGTTGCCGCTGCCGCGCGTGAAGCGCTCATTGGTCTGGCGGCGGCGCAATGGAAGGTGGATCGAGAGCGCCTGATCGCCGCTGACGGCAAGATTACCGATTCGGCAACGAAACGATCCATCGAATACGCGGCCCTTGCAAAAGGACAGCAGCTTACTGAGACGGTGCCGGTCGAGAATCATCTTACCCTCGCGGCGCAGTGGACGGTGGCGGGCCAATCGCTGCCACGGGTAGACGCGCGTGATTTTGTCACGGGAAAGCATCGCTATCCCTCGGACCAGAAGATGCCCGGCATGCTGCACGGCAAGGTGCTGCGGCCGCCAGCTTTTGGGGCTGCGATGGTTTCGTTTGATGCCCAGGAGGCCGGGAAAATCCCAGGGGTGACGGTGGTCCACGACGGAAGTTTTGCGGGAGTGACCGCGCCCAGCGTGGAAATCGCGTCTCGCGCAATTGCCGCCATCAGGGCGGAGTGGAAATCCGAGCCCCACCCGTCGAACCGGGAGTTATTCGACTATCTGAAGAAGACTCCTGACCAAGAGAATGATCCCGCCGAAACCGCCAATCAATCCGGTTCCGTAGTGCAGGCTTTGCAGGCCGCGGATCATCGCTTGCAGCAAACCTACACGGTTTCCTACATCGCGCATGTTCCGCTTGAGCCCCGGGCGGCCATGGCGCAATGGGACGGCGACGACTTGACCGTGTGGACGGGAACGCAGCGGCCGTTTGGGGTTCGCAAAGAGCTCGCCGAAGCCTTCCGCATTCCGGAAGACCGGGTGCGCGTGCTGATGCCGGACACTGGTTCGGCATACGGCGGAAAACACACCGGCGAAGCGGCGATTGAGGCGGCGCGGCTGGCTCGCGCGGCCAAGCGTCCGGTCAAACTGGTGTGGACTCGCGAAGAAGAATTCACCTGGGCGTACTTTCGTCCTGCCGGAGTTATCGAAGTACAAGGCGGCGTTGCCAAAGACGGCACCTTAACCGCATGGGAATTCCATAACTACAATTCGGGGACCGCAGGAATCCGCACTTTTTACGAAATACCGAACCAGAACATCCAGTTTCATCCAGCGAACTCACCATTGCGTCAGGGATCGTATCGAGCGCTCGCGGCTACGGCGAACCACTTCGCGCGCGAATCGTTCATGGATGAACTGGCGCATGCGGTGAAAATCGATCCGCTCGAATTCCGCATGAAGAACCTGAAGAACGAGCGGCTGCGCGCGGTCTTCGAAGCTGCCGCCGGGAAATTCGGGTGGGGACGGCCCAAAGCCGCAGCCGGCCAGGGTTTCGGCATGGGCGGTGGATTCGAGAAGCTGGGAAATGTGGCGACCTTCGCGGAAGTTGCGGTGGACCAGAAGTCTGGAAAGGTGAAGGTCGTGCGGGTGGTCACGGCCTTCGAGTGTGGCGCGATTGTCAACCCTGACAACTTGCGCAATCAGATTGAGGGCGCGAACATCATGGGACTGGGGGGAGCGCTTTTTGAGGCGATCGAATTTGAAAACGGTCGCATTCTGAACGGACGATTATCGAAATATCGAGTGCCGCGCTTCAGTGATGTGCCGGTCATCGAGACCGTGCTGCTCGATCGCAAGGACATTCCCTCGGCTGGAGCCGGGGAGTGCCCGATTGTGGGGCTGGCTCCGGCGATTGGCAATGCGATCTTCGACGCCACTGGAGTGCGCCTGCGCTCTTTGCCTATGGTGCCGGGGGCCATGCCCCGGACGGCCTGAAAATCAGGCGGAACTACGACGATCAGTCTTTGTCGAGATATTCGTCGGGAACGTCATCCTCTGGAACCTCATGGGTGTGAACTTCCTTCCCGTCGGCATTGTCGGCGTCAGTCACGCCCTGGACGACGTCGGCTTCGAACGCGTTTCCTTCCTCGATCAGTTCGTTCACACTCTCGGAATCTACGTCTTCCGTGATGGACAATCCCTGCAAATCTCCTGATTGCCCGCCCGAACCCGCTCCCGGCCCCTGCCGTGGAAATTCCAGCGCATAGGAGCGCGACTTCCTGCCGCTGGCAGGCGAGGCTGCTTTCTTCGGGGATCTTGCCGTTTTGCCTCTGGCCTTACTTTTCGCCGTTTTTTTGGCCGGCGCTTTTTTCTTTGCAGACTTTTTCTTTGGCGTTGCTCGCTTCTTTTTTGTCTGCTTTTTGTTGGGTAGCTTCTTCCTTGGCGGCGACTTTTTCGACTTGGCGCGCTTCTTTTTGGGTTTCTTTTTGGTAGCCATAAGCGCAGTTTATCACCGGCGGATGATTCTTACCCACGCCCTGGCTTCAGGCGGCGGTCAATTCAAAAGTCCCCGTTTCTACCCATGGCGTCATGTCGAGCTTGCGAAGCATCTGGCGTGAAGCGGTCTTGCGCCAACGGAGCAGCTGCGTGCTAGACCCCTTCGACTTCGCTCAGGCGGGATCTCGGACGGAAGTCCTTCAGGATGACGCTGTGGCGAGGGCTGGTTTAAACTAAGCCACCGATTGGTTTTTTTAGCACACTCTTTGCCGTCATTACGGTTGAGTGACCTACAGAAAGATCAACTTCTTGACCGCAAAGTACGCCAAGATTTCGCAGAGTTCGCGAAGAAAATCTGACGCAGTGGGTCGAGGCATTCGCAGGGTTGATCAGCTTGCGAAAATTTTCAAGCCTGCAACAAATGGCACGGCTATGGGGTGAGCAGGCCTTAAGCCTGCAACAAATGGCGCGGCTATGGGGTGAGCAGGCCTTCAAGCCTGCAATAAATGGCGCAGCTATGGGGTGGAGCAGGCCTTCAGGCCTGCAATAAATGGCACCCCATTTCAGGGGCTTCAGCCCCCGAGGTACCTCGTGGGTTATGCTGCGGGCAAGCTGTGATTCGCGAGTCGGATGCGAAAGGATCCCGGAATGGATCTGACCAACGTTTCCCACCAGCGCCGCTGGACCATCGTCGGCCTGCTCTTTACCGCGTCTTTGATTAACTATCTCGACCGCGCCGCGATTTCATTCGCCCTCCCGCTGATTTCGCGGGATTTTCATCTGACGCCGGAAACCAAGGGCCTGCTGTTATCTTCCTTTTTCTGGTCGTACGCGCTCATGCAGATCCCCATTGGCTGGTGCGCCGACCGCTTCAACTTGCGCTGGCTCTATGCCGGAGCTTTCGCCATCTGGTCGCTGGCCCAGGGACTCACCGGGCTGGCCGAGAGCCTGGCCGTCCTGATCGGGTTCCGCATTCTTCTGGGCGTCGGAGAATCTATCTACCTCCCCGGCGGGACCAAGATCGTGACCGTGCTGTTCAATGCGAAAGAGCGCGGCCTGCCTTCGGGACTGTTCGACTTTGGCACTCGAACCGGCCTGGTGCTCGAAGGCATTCTGGTTCCCTGGCTTTTGGTACGTCACGGATGGCGACACACTTTCCTGCTTTTAGGTTTTGCCGGCCTGCTCTGGATTATTCCCTGGCTTTGGGTTTTTCCTCGACGTATGAGGTCGGCGAGTGAGGACATGGCTTCGCGGGCTTCTGCCATACCTTCGCGGATTCAATGGAGCGCGCTGCTCAATCGCAACCTGCTGGGCATCTGCCTGGGATTCTTCTGCTTCGATTATTACTGGTATGTGCTGGTCACCTGGCTGCCGGACTATCTGGTGACGGTGCGCCGCCTGAGCATCGTGCAGGCCGGTTTCTACGCTTCACTCGCGTTCTTTACCTTCGGAGTTTCGGAACCGATTGGCGGATGGCTGGCAGACAGCCTGATTCGCCGCGGCTGGGATGAAACCCGGACGCGAAAAGGAATCGTGACCTTTGCCTTTTTTATGGGCCTGTTACTTGTCGCCGCCATGCGCACCTCGACTACCCCGATGGCGATCGGGTTCCTGATCGGAGCCTCCCTGGTCGGGCTTGCCACTGGAAATCTGCTGGTGATTCTGCAATGCTGCGCTCCGTTTGAACGAGTCGGAATATGGACCGGAGCTGAAAATTTTGCCGGCAATCTCGCCGGAATTGTGGCGCCCCTTGCGGTAGGACTGTTGATCAAGCGGAATGGATCGTACGTTCCCGGGTTTGAGCTGGGCGCGATCGTTCTGCTGGCTGGACTGCTGGCCTACTGGTTCATCGTCGGTGAGTTGAAGCCCCGGGCGTCTTAAAGAATATGGGTTTCAGCCTGGGAAGAGAAATGATTTGGCCCATCAAGTCCGGCACGGTTTTTAGCGGAAGTTTTTCACCAACATGATGTCGGATTTCTCCTCACCAGCCTCGTATTGGAGGTAAAGAATCGATCTGCCGTCGGGAGCCAGGGCCAATCCGCAACATGACCGGTCGATACTGGCGATGGGCATCTTCTTGCCTGTTGCAAAGTCAAAAAACTTCACGCCTGCCTTGGCCCCGCTGTTCGAATCGTCGATGAAGTAAATCCCGTTCCGGGCCAGGGCCCAATTGAACCATTTGTCCCCCGCAGGATGATCCAAAACGCGGATTTCGTCTCCGCCGCTCACCGGCATCTTCCATATACCCGGGACTTCGAACTTCGAATAATAAAGAAAGCCGCCATCGGCCGATTCCGCGGCAAAAACCCCGCCGTTCCTGGTTACTTGGACAGGTGTGCCGCCGCTGACTTGTATCTTCCATAATTGAAATGGACCGCCACCCCGGTCGGAGTAGAAATAGATCCACTTTCCATCTGGCGACCAGTTGGGACCTCCGTTGTCGGCTCCGGGAAGTGTGGCGAGCAACCGCGGCACGCCGTTCCCAATATCGAGAAGATAAATTTCGCTGTGTTCTTTGGGACGAAATTCGAAGGCAATATAGCGGCCGTCCGGCGACCAACGCGCGGCTCCGGCCGTACCGTGCAATGAAGTCAATTGCCCGCAATTGGAACCGTTGCCGTCGCAAGCCCAAATCTCCGAATACCCGAAGCGTCCCGACTCGAACACAATCCTTTTCCCGTCGGGAGAAAATTGTGGCCGCGTATTATTACCCTTCTCCGATATGAGAATAGCCGGCGGGTCTTGGCGATGTTTTTCGTCGCTCAGTTTCAGCCGCCAGATATTGAGATTGAGGGGGATACGCTGCTGGTAGACGAGTTGATTGCCTCTGGGGGAAATAGAAGGTAGCCACGCATTCACACCGACACCGGGAATCGGCCGCGGCGTTCCTCCAGATGCGGATATGCGCCACAGACTTGGCGCCCCTCCGCGCGAAGAAGAGAACACGATCTCGCGACCGTCCGGAGTCCAGGCGGGAGGCGCACTTATCCAGGTGTTATCGAAGGTCAGACGTCTGGGCGAGCCACCGGTGGTGGGCACGACATAGAGGTCCTCCACTACACCCGCAACAATTCCGCGGACGAAGGCCACGGCCGAACCGTCGGGGGAGAAGGCAGGAACGTAGTCGCCGCTCTGATTGGGAGGTGAGGTAAGCGGACGGATGGTGGAATCGGCAAGCGAAAGCAATGCAATCCAAGCGTGGGTTTGGTCCGCCTGGATGTCCGAAAAGGCCAAAAGTCGGCCGTCGGGCGACCAATCAAAGCACCGGCCCATGGCGCGCCACGAAGGAACCGCGGGGATTTGATGCCCCTGCGGGGGCCATGACGATAACCGGTGCTCAGTACCGCCAGAGGCCGGGATCACATAAAAATCATATCCCTTGTCAGAGCGGCGGGAAAAAGCGACCTGTCGCCCGTCGGGTGACCACCTTGGACAACAATCGAAGAAATCGCTAGTCAAACGCAGCGACTTCTCGCTCCCGACCACAATCGTATAAATCCCGGAATTCTTCGACCCATGGAGGGCAAATGCGACATGATTGCCGTCGGGCGAAAAAGCGGCCTCACTCTCATAACCGGGCAGGCCGACCAAAGGCACCACCTCAATTGGGGACAGGGGGGCTTCTGCACGGTTTCGCGCCAAACGCCAGATTCCAATCGCGAAGAGCAGCGCCAACAACGTAGTTCCAGCCAATATCCACCATGATCTTGCCGTATGCCCCTCAAAGCGCCCTTTCGCCCCACTCGATGACGGTGCTTGCGAATCTGGCTTCTGCACGGGCCCGATGAAACGATAGCCGCGGCGGGGAAGTGTCTCAACAAACCTGGGATTGTCGGCCTCGTCTCCCAAGGCGATTCGAATCTTGGTGACAGCGGTATTGAGGGCCTGGTCAAAATCAACAAATGTGTCTTGCGGCCAGACCTGCCGGCGCAGTTCGTCCCGGGTAACCAACTCGCTCGCGTGTTCCAGCAGGATGGCAAAGACTTGAAACGGTTGACCCTGCAAAGGCACTTTTACGCCGTTCTTGTGCAGTTCCCCAGTTTGTAAGTCTGCCTCAAAGACTCCGAAGCGAACCATCTGCGCCGAACCAGCGGCCTCGTCCATTGGTGAGCACCAACCTGTGAACCCGAACTCTAGCACTGTCGGGCAGTTGCTCCAACTCGAGCCGGTGTCGAACCCTCAGCGAAACCACTCACCGACGACAACCTGGCGATAAAGAACAAATGAATCAGCAATCTAGGAGGCGTCCATTGAGGTAACTGCCCATGTAATTGAGCGTTAGGTCACCGCGAAAGCCCACGAGGTGACCGCCATGCACCGCCTGCTTTTCTCCAGTTGTTTGCTGGTAATCCTTGCGATGTCACACCCAGACCTCAGTTGGTCTCAACCCACAAACACTCCCGGTAACCCTGCCTTGCCGGACACGGAATTGTTGTCTCACATCCTTGCCAAAGTTCCAATTCGCCTGTATTGGGGCTACCTGGTCGTGGCTGAGGGATCTATTGGCAATATCCAGAAGCTGAATTTCCTGGTCGACACCGGTGCTTATCCCAGTGTGATCGACCAGAAAATCACACGCATTCTCGGACTGGCGGAGCAACCTGGCAGAGCGAACCTGTCGAACAAGAGTGTGGAGACGCGCATCGTCGTTCTGCCTTCCTTGCTCTTGGGCCCGGTTCGTGTCGAGTCCCTTCCTGTTCTGACCGAAGATCTCTCATCTTTTCAGAAGGCCCTTGGCCACCGGGTGGATGGGATTGTCGGTTTGGATGTCCTCAGGAAAAGCAATTTTGCCATCAACTACAGAACCAGGGAAATGCTTTTCGGCCCGGTTGGAAATCTGACTTTCTCCGCCCCCTTCGATACCGATACACCGGTAGTGACGATTCGGACGACTTTCCAAAACCGAAACCTGCGCGTGGTGGTTGACACGGGTGGTCCAGATTTGATGCTGTTCCAAAGTCGAATTCCCGGCTTCGCCGACTTCCAGGGGCTCGGCAGCGAAAAGGTCGCCGACGTAAGTGGAGCGTTTCAGCGCAGGAGGGTACGGATTCCTGAAGTATATCTAGGCAAAGAGACAATCGGATCCCAGATTGCATTTATCGTGGATGACCAGAAAGATGACGGGGACAATTTTGACGGCGTTCTGGGCGTCAGAGGGCCGCAATTCTGGAAAATTGCTTTTAACTTCGAAGACCGCAGGTTCTACTGGGAACGGTAGCCGCCGCGTTCGGTTTCAACTACTCTTTCGAAGCGGCGAATTATGCCAAGAATGCCGGCAATCTTCTGCCGAAGAAGTTTTATCGACTGATCGCCGGTGACGAGCGCAACACGGTTGTCCTGAAGCCCACGGCGAAATAGATTTCCTTCGCGCCCTGCCCGAACCACTACGTCTTTGATGCGATCGGTTTGCCAGCAAACCGGAGTGCGTAGTAAAGTTCGGCACGAAACCTAAACTGGAGCAAGAATGAGAATCGCGCTGGTCGTCTTCCTGGCATGGCTCTGTATCCTGCCGGGTATTTTGCTGGCTGCGGATACACCCCGCCTGGAGCGGAAGGACGGAACCTTCGCCCTGGTCGTCGACGGCAAACCATTCCTCATTCTGGGGGCACAGATTAATAATTCCAGTGCGTGGCCCATCTCATTGCCCGCAGTCTGGCCGGCGCTCGAAGCCATGCATGTGAACACGGTCGAAGCTCCAGTCTATTGGGAGCAGATGGAACCAGAACCCGGCAAGTTCGACTTCTCCAATGTGGATGCGCTTATCGCCGGGACGCGGCAACACCATCTGCGCCTGGTGCTGCTCTGGTTCGGCACATGGAAAAACGGACAGGCGCATTACATTCCGGAGTGGATGAAGACTGACACCGAACGCTACCCGCGGGCGTTGAACGCTTATGGAAAACTGCTCCCCGTTCTCTCCGCCAGTTCAGCCAATAATCTCGAAGCGGACAAGCGCGCCTTTTCCGCGCTGATGCGACATGTTCGCGAAGCCGATGCCGCGCAGCATACCGTTATCATGATTCAGGTGGAGAACGAGTCGGGCTCGATTGGAACGGTGCGCGACTATTCACTGGCCGCGCAGAAGGAGTTTGCCGGCGCGGTGCCGGCATCGCTGAGTAGCGCGCTGCATGTTGGGAGCGGCAGCTGGTCCCAGGTCTTCGGTCCCGATGCCGACGAAAGTTTTGCCGCGTACTCCGTGGCCCACTACATCAATGAGGTGGCCCGCGCCGGCAAGGGCGAGTATCCGCTGCCGATGTACTGCAACGTCTGGATCAAGTACCCGGTTCACGCCCTGGAAGATCGTGACCGTGCCAGCCCGGGGCAGGAATATCCCAGCGGCGGACCGCAGCAGGACAACATTAATATATGGAAGGCGGCCGCGCCGTCCATCGACCTCCTGGCGCCTGACTTCTACTCGAACGATATGCCGTTCTTCCACGAGATCGTCGCCGCCTATCATCGCGATGACAACGCCCTCTTCATCCCGGAAACGGGAATGCAGAATAATTTTGGGCGGTATTTTTTTTACGCCCTGGGCCATGGCGCCATTGGGTTCTCGCCTTTTGGCGTGGACTATACGGGCTGGACCATCACCGATGAAAAAATACCGGTCTGGATGGCGGAAAACTTTGCTCTCTTCGAGCCGATGGCCAGGCAGGTAGCCCAGCTGAACTTTGACGGCAAGCTGCAAACCGCCTTGGAGGAGAAGGGCATGGAGCGGCAGCCGTTGCACTTCGGCAACGTGAACGCTGTGGTCTCGTTCGGATTTCCGCAGCACGACGGCGAACTGCCGCCCGGAACCACGGATTCGCACGGGCGAGCCCTGGTGGCCCAGTTGGGTCCGCTGGAGTTCCTGGTGACCGGATTCGATGCCAGCGTCAGCTTCCGGCTGGCAGACAATCCGGACGGCAAAGCTCAGAATCAGCAGCTCGAAATTCTTCGCGCCGAAGAGGGACGCTATGTCGACGGTTCATGGCAAGCCCTGCGCGTCTGGAACGGAGATCAGACCGATCGCGGTCTTAACTTCAAAGGCGAGAACACCGCCGTGGTGCGCATCCGGCTGCATACGCTGGAGTTGTACGATCGAAGCGCGGTCCCGGGCAGAGACTAAGCCTTGCAGATGGCCTCTGAGGCTGGGTGCCAGGCGGATTTGATGCGTCGAATAGTGCACGCTTGTCAGCGGTCGAAACCGCTTCAGCGCAGGCCAAATGGGGTCGCGCGAATCATTTGGATAAGGTAAAGTCTCGGTGGGGTCGAAGGGAGAGACAGGAATGGCGGAGGTTGAAACTCACCGCGAAACTCCCCCCGTGATCGCCGAAATCGACGTCCTCTGGATCACCGCCGGCCTGGGTTGCGACGGGGACACCATTGCCATGACCGCGGCCACCCAGCCGAGCATCGAGGACATCGTTCTGGGATCCCTGCCCTGGATTCCCAAAGTCAACTTTCTCAATCCTTTTCTGGCCATCGAAAACGGCGAAGACTTCATGCGGCGTTTTCACCTCGCCGCGCGGGACGAGTTGGGGCCTTTTATTCTCGTCATCGAAGGTTCAATTCCGGACGAAACCAATAAGAAGGAAGGCTATTGGGCTTCATTCGGGACCGATGTGAAGACCGGCCAACCCATCACCACCTGTGAATGGATCGATCGCCTGGCGCCCAAAGCCTGGGCTGTGGTGGCGGCAGGTACGTGCGCCACCTACGGCGGCATTCATGCCATGGAAGGAAATCCGACGGGCTGCATGGGCCTGGCGGATTATCTGGGCTGGCAGTGGAAGTCGAAGGCGGACATTCCCATCGTGTGCGTGCCGGGATGTCCGATCCAGCCGGACAATTTCATGGAGACTCTGCTCTATTTGCTGCATATGGCGGCGGGGCGCGCGCCCATGATTCCACTGGACGATGCTCTACGTCCGGCCTGGCTTTTTGGCAACACTGTGCACGAGGGGTGCGACCGGGGCGGTTTCTACGAGCAGGCCCAGTTTGGCGAAGAATATGGATCGCCGCTCTGCATCGTCAAGCTGGGATGCTGGGGGCCCGTGGTGCAATGCAATGTGGGGAAACGCGGCTGGATGAGCGGCATTGGGGGCTGTCCCAATGTGGGTGGAATTTGTATCGGCTGCACCATGCCCGGCTTTCCCGACAAGTTCATGCCCTTCATGAATCAGCCGCCCGGCTCGCTGCTGTCTTCGGCAGCGGTGCAGACCTACGGACGAGCAATTCACGCTCTGCGCCGGTTTACGCAGGCGTCCCTCAACAAAGAGCCGGGATGGCGCAAGCGCGCCCGCGCCTGAAGGCGTATGAGCGGACAAAAGTGCCCGTCCTCCATTTTTCGATTGTTGTGTTTTGAGGGCTGAAGATGGTTTCGTTTTCGTGGCCGCAGGCGGGTGGGAACGACGCTTCCAAGCGTCCTCCCGCGGCCGTCGAACCCGAGCTGGATGCCGCGCAAGCTGAAGAAATTCTGCAAGGCTTGGTGGGAGTCTTCACCCAAAACGCCGAGATTGCCAAGCGCATCGTGTACCCGCCCGTGCAGCCGGATGCCGCGCCTTCGACAGATCAGCAATTTCCCAATCTGGAAGCCAGATATCGCGCTTTGGTCGAGCAAATCCCTGCCGTCGTCTTCATGGCTTATCTTGATCGCGGCACCGGCGAGGCGTATGTGAGTCCGCAGATTGAAGCGGCGCTGGGCTTTTCCCAGGAAGAATGGCTGGAAGATCCGGTGCGCTGGTACAGCCACATCAATCCCGACGACAAGCAGCGCTGGAGCAGCGAAGCCGCCGAGATGTTTCTC
>JBOGLC010000125.1:0-3820 GCA_050746005.1 Terriglobales bacterium | reverse complement strand
TGGATGAAGCGGCCAGCGAATGCGAGAAGACTCGGTCCCTCGATGCAGGAACGAAAGACTTGGCCTCGTGCTACTACGTCTTTGTGGCCCTGGGTAGATATGAGCGCGCTGAAGAATATCTGCAGCTCCTGTCGGGCTCTGAATATCAGAGATCGGGTGAGGTGGAAATCCTGCTACGCGAGGGCAAACAGGATGAGGCACTTCGCGAGTTGCAGTCCTTGCCGACGACAGCTTATTTCGGGCGGCAGATCCTGGAACCGTGCCTGCAACACCGTCCGCGCTCTGAAGCAGAGGCCATTGCGGCGCGATCGATGGGTGAGGAAGTGATGCGGCAGGATGACCCCTTCCCAAAGTACCTTCTCGCGGGATGGTACGCTTTCTGCGATCAACCGGATCCCGCCTACGCCGCGTTGCGCCGAGCTATTAGTCAAGACTATTGCGCCTATCCCCAGATGGAAACGGATCCCCTGCTGGCCAAAATTCGCGATATGCCGGCCTTCGCCGAAACACGCGTACTTGGTATCGCGTGCCAGCAACATTTTCTGGAACACAAAAACAAAGTGGATTCAAAGTAAACTTGTTCTTAACAATTCGGTGCATGGCACAGACGACTCTGGACGAGAACTGTATTTCCTTTTGACCAGGACTTAGATGGACGACGCAATTCGGCAGCATTCATGGAAGTAGATTCTGAAAGCCTAAATCAATGCGTTGAAATGCCTTCCGTCAAGATGAAGCGGTTAGTCGTCGCCCAGGCGGCAATGCTTCAAGGGCAAAGTTCGTTGTGAGCCAACTCCAGTTCCTTTGCCGGGTCCGCCAGCCGTTCATCCCGGAATTTCGGCTGGCCGCGCCTGACCATGCCGAAGTCCTCTCAATCTCATCAATCACTTAGGAGGGGAGCGCAGTTCCTGCCCGGGCCTGCGTCTTTTCTTGGCCTTCCCCCGTATGTATCAGTAGCATGAACGCGACTGCATGTTATTTCGTGAGTGCGATGGCGGATGAAAATATCGAGATCGCTCGTGGACTTCAGCGTCGCGATCCCGATCTTTTCGATCACCTGATCGAGAAGTATCAGCACCGCCTTTTACGCTACCTCGTGCATCTGACCGGACACCGCGACCTTGCCGAGGATTTCTTCCAGGAAACATGGATCCGGGTGCTCGAGCGCGGCCGCCAGTACGACGGCCGCCACGAGTTCAGCACCTGGCTTTTCACCATCGCGCGCAATCTGGTCATCGACCACATGCGGCGCAAGCGGCCGGCCAGTCTCGACAGCCTGGCAGATCGCGATCATCTTTCCCTTGATAATCCGGCCCCGTTTGACATCCCGGCCACCGGGCAGCCTTCGGCGTTTGACGCGACCGTTCAGCGCGAGCAGAAAGAACAGATTTCTGCCGGCATGAAACATATTGCTGCCGAATACCGCGAAACTCTGGTGCTTCGTTTTCAGGAAGGAATGTCACTCGAAGAAATCGCCCAGGTGACGGGCGCGCCGCTGGGCACGGTCAAATCGCGCATCTATCGCGGATTGAACGCCCTGGAGCCGTGGTTGAAAGGAGCCCGCTTGTGAACCCTGATTTTATGAACGCCGACTTTGTGAATTCCGACTCTCATGAACGTGCGCGGCTGATGATCGCATTGTTTGGTCCCGACACACGCGGCCCGGAAGGATTTTCCGGTACGGGACTCTCTTCGGACGAACAAGCTTGGCTGGTGGAACATCTGGAATCTTGCCCGCCCTGCCGCGGGTTCCGGGAGAACGTGAGCGAGACCATCCGCTCACTGCGCGGGGTTCCGGTTACCGCCGGCGCCGGTCTCGTATCCAGGACACAAATGCGCGTGCGCGAGCGCGCCGTGGAACTCCAGCGCCAGCAGGAACGGCTGTGGGTGGTTTGCGCTTGCTGCGCCGCCGTAACGCTCTGCACCCTGATTACCACGGCAGTGCTGTGGCGGGGATTTGAGTGGATGGCGCAGCAGGCACGGATTGCCCCTCCGGTATGGGAAGGCGGCTTTCTTGTGTTCTATCTGATGCCGGCGGTCCTGGCGGGAATTCTCCTGCTGGCGCAAGGGACTTTTCTCGCGGACCACAACGGCTCCTATCCGGATGACCGCGGAGCCGTGTAAGAAGCCGTGTAAGAAGCATCGTCGATTTGCTCGGCCAACGAACTAGGAGGTTTGAAATGCCCATCAGGAATGATGTTTCAACCCGCTTCATGGATGAGGTCCGCATCATCTCGCCGTGGGCTTTCGCGATCGCTTCTCTCGGCTATGTGGCAGCGACGGCAGCCGCGGTGTTCGCCGGTCTCACCAACAAGACTGGCGACCGTTTCTATACCCTGCCCGTGCTGCTGCCGCTCGCCCTCGCTGGGGGAACGGTGATCGCGGGTTACATCCTGCTCATCGGCTATATCAACCGCGACGCCGGACGCCGCGGCATGAGCCGTCTGGCTTGGACGCTGCTCGCGATTCTGATCCCCCACGGGCTCGGCATCGTCCTCTATTTCGTCCTGCGGAAACCACGCACCTTGAACTGTGCGCAATGCCATGCAATCGTCGAACCCGGGTTTGGCTTTTGCCCCCGATGCCGGTCCCGATTGAATGCCATCTGTCCGCACTGTCAGCGCGGCGTGAATGCCAGCGACAGGTTTTGTCCCTATTGCGGCGGCGACCTTGCGGCCGGCGTCAACTCTGTTTCCGCGCCAGTTGCCAATCAAAGCTGAGAGCTTGATCGCCCCGGATTGCGCTAAGTTCCATAACAAAGGGAAAAGCGGGTGAGGACTCCTTCGACCGCGCTCGGGAAACCTGCCCTACACGCTCTTCTGCGAAATCGGGTGCCGGGCTTCGTAGGCCGTGATCTCGGGCTCGTGTTTCAGGGTAAGGCCGATGTCATCCAGGCCTTCGAGCAGGCAGTGGCGGGTGAATTCGTCGATCGGGAAGGTGGCTGAAAACCCGTTGTCATCGTGCACACTGCATTTTTCGAGGTCGATGGCAAGCTGGTAGTTGGGGAGTTCGGTGGCGCGGCGGACGATTTCCTCGACTTCTTTTTCGTCCAGGACTACCGTCAGCACGCCGTTCTTTACGCAGTTGTTGGCGAAAATGTCCGCGAACGATGGGGCGATCACGGCACGGAAACCGAAATCTTCCAGGGCCCAGACCGCGTGTTCGCGCGACGATCCGCAGCCGAAGTTCTTGCCGGCCACCAGTATGCCGGCGCCCGCGTAGCGAGGCTGGTTCAGGGTGAAGGATGGGTCCGGCGAACCGTCCTTTCCTCGCCGCCAGTCGTAAAACAGGAACTCGCCGAAGCCGGTGCGTTCGATTCTCTTGAGGAATTGTTTCGGAATGATCTGGTCGGTGTCGACATTGGCGCGGTCGAGCGGGGCGACTTTGCCTTGGTGCTTGCGGAACGGTTGCATTTGCTCTCCAGAGTTCACGCGGGTGGAACGCCGGCGCTAGCTTTGAAACTTCCAGTTTCGGATGTCGGTGAAATGGCCGGCGATGGCCGCGGCGGCGGCCATCATGGGACTGACCAGGTGCGTGCGTCCGCCGCGTCCCTGGCGGCCTTCAAAATTGCGGTTGCTGGTGGAGGCGCAGCGCTCGCCGGGTTGCAGAATGTCCGGGTTCATGCCCAGGCACATGGAGCAACCGGACTCGCGCCATTCGAAACCGGCTTCCCGGAAAATACGGTCGAGACCCTCCTGCTCGGCGGCATGCTTTACGGCTTGTGATCCGGGCACGACCATGGCCCGCACTTTTGCATTGACGTGATGGCCGCGGGCCACGCGAGCGGCGGCGCGCAAATCTTCCAGACGCGAATTGGTGC
>JBOGLC010000124.1:0-15302 GCA_050746005.1 Terriglobales bacterium | reverse complement strand
CATCCCGACCTAGCCGGTTGATTCGCTTGCGAATCAACCGGGGAGTGGAGGGACCTGCTGTTCCCCGCCGCCCACTCACCCCCGCACTTCCGTCACAAAGCTTTCAGGCTGACGGCGCAGTACACTTCGATGGCCGGGAGCTCCCAAGTCGAAGGATCTCTAGCGTCCCCTCACTCGCGGACACACGTGGGACTTACCGACGCCCTGTTGCCCGGTGCCGGAGTTACAATGAATCCATGTGGCGGCTAAGCTTTCTCCTGTGTATCGGACTCGTGGCTTCGGGTGTAGCCCAGAACGGCGAACGGGATGCGAATCAAAACCAGCCGCCTCCCCGCTCTGAGCGTAGCAAGGAAGCCGGAGAGAGTTCGAGCCGCGATACGCGTATCGATCTCAGCCCGCCCACAAACGACGCCAAGGATCATCCCAACAGCAGCCTGCCAAAGGAAGACACTGAAGACAACGCTGCGGGCGACGTACAGGAATTTCATCCCTTCGATCCGCATCGGGCGTTAAAGGATATCGAGGTGGGCGATTTTTACTTCAAGAGAAGGAATTACACTGCAGCCCTCGACCGCTACCGCGAAGCGCTGTTCTATAAGCCCAACGATGCCGTGGCCAACTTCTGCATGGCACAGGCTCTGGACAAGATGGCCCGGCTCGACGAGGCGGCCGAGCACTATCGGGAATATCTGAAAATCCTGCCGAATGGCCCGCAGGCGGAAGCAGCGAAAAAGGCGCTGGAGAAGCTCAAAACCAGCGACTCCTCAGGAAAAGCTCAGGCCAGGCAATAACCTCGCACCAAAATTCTCCGTTGTCATCCTGAGCGCGGCTGTTCCTTTCGCGAGCGAAAGGAACACAAGTCGGAGGACCCCCTATCGCCGTCACGACAGGCCCTGTGAGGTTTTCCTGGTTGGGTGTAGAGCACACCCGCGTTATTTTTCCACCCGGATAAAATCCCCGCTGGAGGCATTTACCGCAACTGTCAGCTTGTAGTCGTCGCGGCTGATGCCATAAATCACATGCCAAATCAGTTGATTGGTCGCCTTGCTCCAATCGAGCATGTACACAATCGGGGTGTCGGGGGACTTGGCGAGGAGCTTTTCGCCTCCATGTTTTTGCGCCGTTTCTAGGGCTTTGTCTGAATCCACCTTGAGGAAGGCTACGTCGAAAATCTGGGTCGAAGTGTTGGTGGGATTGTAAGTATCTTCTGTGCCAGGGTTGATGCCGCGGTCGGACGCAATCTCTCCTGACCAGGTATAAGCCTTTACCCCGTGCTGCATCGGCGAGGCGAACGAGGCACGCCATATACCCGACTTTCCCTCTTTTCCTTTGGAATCGTCGGTAGTCATCGATTCAAGGCGGTAAGGCTGGGCATCACGCGCCCAGCCACGCGCTGCGATGTAAAGCTGCTGGAAGGCGACCCGCCCAGTAACGAATTCCGCCGGCTTGGGCTGAGGTTTCTCGGCTGGCATCTGCTTGGGCGGTTCCGAGGAACAGCCGGTCATCATCACAAGAGCGAGCATCGCCATCGGCAACTTCTTCATAGCCACCTTCCTGTTATGCGGTTCGAAATTTTGCAACTGGAAATGCCGGGGATTATTCTACTAGACGAGGCAATTCGAGCGACCATGGATTCTTATCTGGAACGTCTGCACCAGGCAATCGCCTCCGCCACCAGCGGCATGAGCGCCGAAGATCTGGGCCTCCGGGTGGATGGCAAATGGAGTGCAGCAGAAGTGCTCGAGCACCTTTATCTGACCTACACCGGAACCCAAAAAGCCTTTGAGCGCTGCCTGCAGGCTGGAAGACCGCTGGCTGGAGTTCCCAGTTTCAAGCAACGAGTGGCCACCGCGGCGGTCACGGAGTTCGGTTATTTTCCCCGGGGCCGCAAGTCGCCGGATCAAGTTCTTCCCAGAGGCATGCCGGTGGAAAATGTCGTTGGCGGCATCGGCCGCCAGATCGCCGCGATGGACAAAGTTATCGCGCAGTGCGAAGAGAGCTACGGCTCGCATATCCGAGTCCTGGACCACCCTGTCCTCGGTCCCCTGACCGCAAGGCAATGGCGGAAGTTTCACCTCGCCCACGGACGCCATCACGTAAAGCAGATTCTCGAACGGAGAAGGTCTGTGTCATATCCGGCGTCACCAATAGAAAAGCCTCCGGCCTGAACCGGAGGCTTTGGTGGACCCGACCTTTCCAGTCCTATTGCCGCGTCTTGGCAGAGACGCCTGCCTTACGCGCCTTTTCCTTCAGATCGTCAGCGGCTTTCTGGGCGTCATCGAGCGTTTTTTGCTTTTTGGCGAGATCTTCCTTGTACTTCGTGTCTTCCTTGTCCCATGCACCCTGGTTACGCAGGCGGTTGCCGGCGTCGGCATAGAAAGCGGCGGCGCGCAGGCGATACTCGCGCTGCATCACATCCAGTTCACGCGAGAGCAGGTCAACCTTGCCCTGCTGCTCGGCAATCTTCTTTTTCCATTCTTCATCGACCTTCTGCGCATCCGTCTCCGTCTTCGTGGCGGCGTCCTGCGACTCGGGGCTGGAAGCTGCGGCTTCGCCTTCAGGCTTGGCAGAGACTTCGCTGGAGGTTGAGCCCTCCTTGGTATTTTCGGGGCTGGAGGATTCCGTGGCATTTCCGATCACGCTGATCTTGTCGGTTACGGGCAAATTGTCGTTGTCGTACGTTTTGGCGTGCGCCGGCTTCTCTTCCTTGCGAACCGACCGGGCATAGTCGCCTAGAGACTGAGACTGCGCGCCCGCCAGTGTGACCAGCATGCCCGCCAGAACCACTTCGGCCAGAACAACACATCCAATGCGCTTCATAAAATGCTCCGTTTCTTTCCGTCCTGCCGCCTCCCGAATCTGGAGCCGGCATCGACGTAGTCCATTCAAGCTTTCGAACCAGCCCCGGCGACTTTCCAGTTCACCAGAAAACCGCCAATAGTAAGGTCCAGATGCGCCGCTTCCGCTGCGATGTCGGAAGCCAACTGACTTGTCAGTTCCGGGTCCCGGCTGGCTGCGAGTTGCTGGGCGTATCCTGCGATCGTAGTCAGCGAGTTCCGCAATCCCAGCGCCATTTCGCTGGACATTTCGCCGCGTAGTTCCTGCTGCCGGCGAATCTCCGTCATCTCCGTCCGATCATTAATCAGGCAAGCCGCGCCCAGCACTTCGTTGTCCGGCGCGCGCACCGAACTCAGCGTAATCTCCAGGGTGCGCTGCTCTCCGGCAGGAGTGCAGTAACGGGCTTCCAGTCGCTGAAATCGGGCCCTCTCCCGCAAGCCGGAGTTCACCACTTCGGCCAGGCTCGCGTGGGTGCCGCCGGACGCGGAAGTTAATGCCGCTTCGCGAAATATTTCGGCTGCGCTCATTCCGGCGGGCGAGGCGAAACCCAGAATCTGTTTCGCGGAACCGTTGGCTTGCCGGACCAGCCCATTGGGAGTGAAGAAGAGTACTCCCGATGAAAGATTCGAGAGCACGGCGGCGCTGATGTTCTCCGAAGTGCGGGCCCGGCGTCGCTCCAGCACTTGCAAACTCTGCAGCTCATGTTTCTGCTGTTTCAGTTGCTGAATCACCGCGTGATAAGTATGAAGCGGAAAGCTCTCGGACGCGGAAGATGTGCCGGGCAGCGAGACTTCCTCGCTCAGGCTGCGGCGCATACGCCGCATCAGGAGCAGTCCCATGATAAAAGCAAAGCCCGCGGCCACGAATAGCAGCGCCATGCGCAGAACGATGGGATTGGTTGCCAGCCTCACAGCAAACCCCAATACCAGCGCAGGAAACTGTTGCCATAAAACAACGCCACCATCGCCATGCCGCCAAGAAAGACGCCAAACGGCATCTGATGTCGGCGCAAGGCAATTGCGGCTGATTCCCAGGCCCGCCGGCGAGCCTGAGTGCCGGATTCATGATTGCGTTTCATGCTCCGGCGAGTGCGCTTGATCCATACGGCCAGCACGGTAAACACGCCAAACAGCGATCCCGCGATCGAGGCCGAGAACAAAGTAAAGATGGTCAGTTTGGCGCCCAGAAATGCGCCAATCATGGCCATCAGCTTGACGTCGCCGAAGCCCATGCCCTCCACGCCCCGGGCTCGAAAATAAATCGCGCCCGCGCCATAGATAAATGCGGAGCCGACAATGGCGCCCAGCGCCGCGTCCACCAGCGACAGCAAATGCCAGGACACATCGGAGCTCACCGGCAGCGACACCAGTCCCGGCAAAAGCTGCGAAGCCAGATCGTTGACCGGAACCAGCAGGCTGAAGACCAATCCCAGCGCCAGGCCCGGCAAGGTCATCTTGTCCGGCAGGAGTTGGGTTTCGGCGTCCGTGAAAATCAGGCCCAGCAGCAGAAATCCGAAAGCGCAGTATTTGAGGGCCGCCAGGCTGGCGCCGAACTGGGCGTAACACGCCAGAAAGATTCCCCCGGTGAGAAGCTCGACCACCAGGTATCGCGCTGAGATATAAGCATGGCAGTTGCGGCAATGGCCGCGCAGGATCAGCCAGCTCAGGACCGGAATATTGTCGTAAGCCCGGATCGGACTGTCGCATCGGGGACAGGCCGAACGCGGCCGCACCACAGATAAGTCCCGCGGAAGGCGGTAGATACACACATTCAGGAAGCTGCCGAATGCCAGCCCCAGAACGAAGATCGCCGCTGCCAGAACAGGGTCCACCCGAATCCTTTGCGCAAATTCCTTCCGATTATACGGTGATTCGCGGGGCTCCTCGTGAGTACGAAAGTCACTGGCCATGCGCGCCGAGGTTACTTCTGGGAACTGAGAACGGCCCACTGGCAACTGATTTTCTTCCGCACCGTCCTCCACCCATGCTGAGCCGATTCAAACGCAGCACAAGTTCGCGGAAAGCCATTGCAATCGCTATAGTAGGAAATGCTTTTACCGGCTATCACAAAATTGAAGTGACACCCATGCCATCGCTTCCCAAGTCGTCGCCCTCACTCGATCGGAGAACACCCGAACTGCTCTTCCCGTTTCTCGATCTGAAGGCTGAATACGCGATCATGAAGGATGACATCCGGGCGGCTGTGGACAAGGTTCTGGAGAGCCAGCAATTCATCATGGGCCCGGAAGTCAGGCAACTGGAGGGGGAAATTGCCGCCTTCGTCGGTTCCAGTTTCGCCATCGCATGCGCGTCGGGCTCGGATGCTCTGTTGCTCGCGCTCATGGCCCTGGGCGTCGACTCCGGGGACGAGATTATTACGCCGCCTTTTACCTTCGTGGCCACGGCAGGCAGCATCGCAAGGTTGAAAGCCCGACCAGTCTTCGTGGATATTGACCGCGAAACCTACAACCTCGATCCTGCGCGCCTGGAAGCCGCCATTACCAGCCGCACCAAAGCCATCATGCCGGTCCATCTATTCGGACTTCCGGCCGACATGGAAAAAATAACCGACATCGCCCGGGCCCACCGTCTGCCGGTGATTGAAGACGCCGCGCAGTCGATCGGAGCCCGTTACCATGACAAAAATGCCGGCAACCTCGGCGCCTGCGGCTGCTTCAGTTTTTTTCCATCAAAGAATCTGGGCGGAGCGGGCGACGGAGGCATGATCACGACCAACCAGCCCGAGTTGGCCGATCGCATCTCCGTACTCCGCGACCACGGCAGTCGCAGGAAATATCAATACGATCTGCTGGGAATGAATAGTCGCCTGGACAGCTTGCAGGCCGCCATCCTGCTGGTGAAGTTCAGGCACCTTGAGGCGTTCACCCAAGCGCGTCGGCGCAACGCCGATCGTTATCGCCAGTTATTCCGGCAGGCTGGTCTGGAGAAGTTGATTGCCTTGCCGGTCCAGCCCGAGGGACGGCGGCACGTCTACAACCAGTTCGTGATTCGCACTCCGGAGCGGGATCAGTTGCGAGAACACCTGCGCCATTGCGGAATACCCACGGATATCTACTATCCTTCACCACTCCATCTTCAGGCGGCTTTTGCCGATCTGGGATATCGTGAAGGCTCATTTCCGGAGTCAGAGGACGCCAGCCGCCAAGTACTGGCTTTGCCCGTGTTCCCGCAAATGACCGAGGAGCAGCAGAAGATTGTGGTCGACCGCACCGCCGAGTTCTTTGCCACCGAAACTTGAAATTCGACACTCTGAAAAGGCGCGATGGATTGCGCCTTCTCAATGCCGAAAAGCAGAGGCCTGGATCCCGCTACGGAGTGTATTTGAAGCTGCTGATGTACATATAGCGGGTTGGTCCGATGGTCGCCGTGCCTCCCCAGGTGGACTTGTTCGTTCCCCAGTTGCTGAACAGGAATGGAGCGGAAGGGCCGGGGACCGCCTGGGTATGATGGACGACCAGCTGGCCGTCAACGTACCAGTCGACAAAACCAGGCTGCCAGACAATCTTGAAGTCGTGGCTGTTCCCCTGGTCGAAACCGAACACCTGGGTGTCCTGGAAGTTTGATACTCCATTCCAGTTCGTGCAATCCACAGCGTCCGACTTGTTCCCCACCTGTTCCATGTCAATTTCGGTTTCCGAGTTGTTCGCGTAGAGGAAGCCGGTAGTAACTGAACCCGAATACACGCCCGCCACGCGGGAAGTGAATTCGAAAGTACCGTAGCCGAATGTCTGCTTGCTTACGACCTGGGACCCGCTGGAGAGGATTTGGCTGCCGTTCTGAGTCTGCGTCAGCGACAAAACCAACTCGGCTCCCACGCTCACGTTGTTCGGATCAAAGGTGCCCACATTTCCGTTGGCATTGCCCACCCCCGGAGCAGCACCGCTGACGGTTTGCCACTCATAACCCGAAAATGTAAACGAACTGGGGCCGGTCACAGTTGGCGTCCCGCTACCAGAGCTGCCGCTGCCGGAAGACCCGGTGCTGGAAGTGCCGCTGCCGGAAGACCCGGTGCTGGAAGTGCCGCTGCCGGAAGACCCGGTGCTGGAAGTGCCGCTGCCGGAGGACCCGGCGCTGGAAGTGCCGCTGCCGGAGGACCCGGCGCTGGAAGTACCGCTGCCGGAAGACCCGGTGGTGGAAGTGCCGCTGCCGGAGGACCCGGCGCTGGAAGTACCGCTGCCGGAAGACCCGGCGCTGGAAGTGCCGCTGCCGGAAGACCCTGTGCTGGAAGTACCGCTGCCGGAAGACCCGGTGCTGGAAGTGCCGCTGCCGGAGGAGCCGGCGCTGGAAGTGCCACTGCTCGACGATCCCGTGCTGGAAGTGCCGCTGCCGGATGATCCCGTGGTGGAGCTGCCGTTGCCGGAAGACCCATTGCTGGAGCCTGTCGCGCTGCTCGATCCGCTACGAGGAGGAGTGAACGGCATGCTTCCTCCACCGCACCCCACCAGAAACAGCGTCGCTAACACTAAAACGCTAATCCTCAGCATGAAGTTTCCTTATCAATACGGGGATAGGGATTTATGAAGATCCCTTTTGGCCAGAGGAACTGCGGGGCCTGAAGAACGTCAAATCTCAGACTGCTGAATTCTGAAGATTTCTCTC
Source organism: Terriglobales bacterium (assembly GCA_050746005.1). Classification (GTDB taxonomy): domain Bacteria; phylum Acidobacteriota; class Terriglobia; order Terriglobales; family Acidobacteriaceae; genus JAIQFF01. Next base: position 7,845 of record JBOGLC010000124.1, on the reverse strand, counting down.
TCGGCGTCCGGCTTTGATCCCCAATGGCGCAGCTACCAAAAAAGAATCGGTAGGTGCCATCTGTTACTTCCTGAGACGAAAGTAACACTGCACGCTGGTAATCCCTCGTTACGAAAGGGCGTGAGGAGCCTAGAACTGCCGAGGTGGCACGGCGACAAGGTTTCCCGAGAGCACCGAGTCGAGCAAATCTAAAAAGCTAAAGTCGTAGACGAAGAAGCGGCCCGCATAGTGTAGCAAGACTTTCGGCTAAGAGTTTTCCACAGGGACGATTTTTTTAATCCATTAGTACATCGAGGCGAGAAATCCCCTGCTTCCGGAGAGGGGATCAAAAGGCGCGGACTGCTGGAACTGCGGAGCACTGGCAAGGATATGCAGCGTAACTTGCCTCGGCACTCCCGCGCCTTCATTTCTCGGTCAGCCTCTGGCGTCGATGGTTCGTTCTGCCAAAACTATTGTCCCACTCCTGACTTTGCGAGCAAACTCTCTGATTCGGAGGCGAAATTGGGCTGACCGGGAACCGCGACCGTTGAGTCTGCGGCGACAACCGGTTCCGCATCCCAACTGTGTCTTCTCGCCGCCTTTGGCTTCGCGTGCGATCGGTCGGTCCACACGCGAACTGGCGCGGTGTACTCAACGTGCCTGGACGAAAATAGGGAGAGCGTCAGTTCAAACCATTGGCCATGCTGTATCTCAGCCGGCATGGCGCCTCCGGCGGCTAAGAGTAAGCCGCTTAAAGGACGGCCGGGAGGTAAAACAAACCGTCCGAAGAGCTTGTGATTGATGACGTCCTGGCGCGGATATTCGAGTTGCGCGCCGCCAGGAAAATGGTACGCGTCGATACAGCATCAACCCATTCGCGGCGTCCATTGTCTTTCTTGCGAAGGTAACGAAATCGCCGGTGATTCTCTCTCGGATCGGGCAGCCACTCAAAGAGAGGATCTTCCCATGGCATTCGAAGCGGACCAGGTTGGGAACCATAGATTGTCTTGGAAGTCTGATTGATGAATTCCAAATCCAGGAGGTAGCCCGTACCACCGTGAGGTAGGTCGAACAACATCGCTTCCCCGATCTGGTTAATCTCAACGTCGCTGGATTCTGCCACCGAAAGATCAACCGGAGATCCTGCCTCAGCCAGTTCTCTCAAGGATTCGGCGAGTTGGGTTCGGTTTAAGATATTTTGCATGCTAGTTTCCTTTCTGATCGTATTCCACCTGAAAATCGGACATACATACATTCATTCATTCACACTGTGAGTCATTCACTTACCGTTCCGGGGCAATGGCGGCAACGAGCGATGCCGTCCTTCGCCGGAAGCACTTGATAATCGTGGGCGATTCTGTGGATTTGCTGGCGAACGGCATCTGTGAGCCGAATCCTGTAACCCTTGGTTATCCGTTCGCCTCTGATTCCAAGCTCACCGAGCAACGATCCAGCCTTCCGGTCCGTCACGGCGCGGTCTTCGTGGCGTCCCTCTAGCAACGCAGTTACTCTTTCCGCGAGGTCACCAACAAAGAAGTGCTCGGTATCCGCCTTGTGGCAAAAGAAGAGTGCGGCTTCTGCGGCGAGGCAGGTGTCGTCGACAAACCGCTCTTCTCCGATCTGTTGACTGTGCTGCAACAGGGTACTCGTCACACTTTGCAGCAGATCTGGGTGGTCGCGAATGGGAGCCAGCCACGCGCGTCCTTCATCCCGCACGGCGGGAACGAAATCCCGAGTCTCGATGCGCGCATCACAGACACGCTGATGATTGACCATCCGGTAGCGCAGCAATTTCGCTTGAAGATCGTTCGCTGTTTCTGTTTCGATTTCGTCTGTCAGTGTTGGCATCGGGTCCTGCGCCGGAGAGAGGCTCACCTGCACACCCGGGCCATCCACAGCTTCGGGACCGGATGCAAACGCTCTTGCCCCGAAGATACGCAGCCGAAGTTTTCCATGTGCGATGCAGAAGTGACGATCATTCGAGGCTCGCAGGATCCGCGCGACGCGGCAGATTGCGCTCACCGACTAAAAAGGTCGGATCGAGCCCACTGGGCAGATTATGGATGGCGGCCAGGTCGACGGAGCCGAGCAAGACAGGCAGACGGCAGAAGCATCCCAGGAGTCGCAGGACCAAGCGTACTTCGTTATCAGGTCCCAGCAAGTACAGGACCGGAGCGACAGGAATGCAATCGGGAAACCAACTCACCAGACCAATGCGACGAGAAGGCATGCAACGTCTGGCGACAGGTGGGCATACCGATGCAGGAACGCGAGCATTGAGTCGACCAATTTCGCCGCCGACCGGAAGCTTCTGCTAGGGGGTGGGAATCGAACAGCTCGCGCAAGACCGCCCTCAAGTGGCGCAGGCTCGTAAAAGCAGCCGCGGTAATTGATGGTGGCCGCGGTCTTGGCCGTGCACCCGTCCCATGTGTGTAGGGTAAGTTGATCAGGGTGATTCGGGTTGACAATCGGCTCGATTATGAAATCGGGTCGAACCACACCGAGAGTCTGGATGGTGGATGTTGCCTTGGTCGCAGGACCAGGCATAGTTGCCTCCTGAACGACGGTGCCTTGTCCGTGCCACAGGATGTCTGGGCTCGGACCGAGCAACCGTGATTCCCAATTTGTTTGGGGTGATACGTTGGAAACCGTTCAGAAGAAGATACTTACTATTCGAGAGGATACATCCCAGTGCTACGTCCCACCGCTACCCCACTACAATACCACGTTTGTCAAGCGCTGATCGCCATCGTGCGGTACTACGACGAACCCAAAGCCGGAGCTCAGGCCATCTATCGGGCCGACAGTCCTGCAGGCCGAAGCCGCCTTTCGCGCTTTCCGCACCCGTTGGACGCGGGCTTATCCGACGGCGGTGCAGCACCTGGCGCGGGATTTGCCCGAGTTGCTGTCGTTCTTCGCCTTTCCCAGGCACTTGTGGCGGAAGTTGCGGACCACCAACGTGATCGAGCGCTGCTTCGTGGAAGTGCGCCGCAGAACTCGTCCCATGGTTTGCTTTGTGAACGTAGAAAGTGTGGACCGCATCATCTGCTCCATTTTCCAGAGATTCAACCTGGAACGGGACACCCGCACCCTCAACCTATTTACACAAGCAGCTTGACGTCACCACCTAGTCGCGTTTGCGCGCTTTCTCCAGAATGTTGCGCATCTTGTGCACCCAGCAGCGCTGATGCTGCACCCGCGGGTAGACGGTGCGGATCGCCACCGCCAGACGGGCGCAACCGTCGGTGAGAATCAGGCTCAGCGAGCGGCCTTCCAGTCCGCGCCGATAGAGATCCTGCAACAGCGCCTCCCAATCGGCCTGGCCCTCGCCCTGGCTGCGCAGAAACGCCAGCAAGTGCCGGCTGCCGTCGCACCGAATCCCGTATGCCACCAGCATTTGCACCCGCTTGCGGCCCGCCGGTCGCCGCACTCGTAAGCTCACTCCATCCAAGAACAGGTAGACGTAGTCGTCGCCCAACTGGGCCTGATGAAAATGCCGCACCGCCTCGTCCAGATCCCGCGTCAGCTTCGAGACCGTCTGCGCACTCACCGTCTCGCCGGTGATGGCCGCCACCACCAGTCCTACCTGGCGCGTCGAGATGCCGCGCAAAAACGCTTCCCGGATCAGCAACGAAACCTCTCGGCTCGCCGCTGAAGCGTCGCAGCCCCACCGGCAGAAGGCTTTTTTCGCGGGTGCGCGCGATACGCAGCCGGATGGTGCCAAAGCGGGTCACGAAATCCCGCTGGTAGTAGCCGTTGCGGTAGACCCGCCGCTTTTTCCGCCGCCGCTCATACCGCCCCCAACCGGAAAACCGGTCGCGTTGCCGCTCCGATTGCAGTTCGAAAAACTTCTGCCACGCCTGCCGGATCTGCCCGTACAGATCGCCCCAGAAACTTTCTTTCATCTCGGCCAGAAAATGTTGGAAATGCTCCGTGATCGGGGTTATCTTCGCCATGGGTGTAGGTCTCCTTTCGGAACGGCTTTAGCTTGTGAGGCCAAAGCCAACTTACACCCTCTTGCTTTTTACACAATCAACGTTACGTCACCCGTCGAGTTGTGATTACTGCGTAGAATGACCTCTTCTGCAGGAAGAAATGCACGATGGCATTGACATTTGGCCAGGATCGACTGTCTCTTTCGCTATTCTTCGACATCGCACGAGCACCCCTTCCTTCGGACCCGTGAGAAGTTCTTGCCGGTAGCGCGCGTCTGTGGCATCCACTCGTGGTAGAGGGAGTCGTGGTCTAAAGAGTGCCCGCATTCTTTCCTCGGTACTTGGCGTGCAGGTGTCTATCGTCCCATCCGCTAATAGCCACTCAACACTCCTTCCGAACTCCCGAATTGTCGGAGCAGAATCTCTGCGCTGGTCTCAAGCAACGCATCTCCCTATTTGGCGTCCCACTCCTAGCCAGAGACACTGGAGGTGCCCAGCTTCATTCTCCTCGAAGTATCCAATCGATACTCTTGCGAAACCTCGCTGAAAGAAGGAATAGTGTCTCAATTGTTGGGGCGCCCTTCCCGCGCTCTATCTTCGACAGGTGGCCTTGACTAATTCCGAGATAATCCGCCATTTCCTCCTGGAAGATGTCCCCACGTAGTTTCCTTATGCGAGCGCCAATCTCATGCAGATCCGGTTTTGTTTTGCTACCTGCCAAAAAGCGCCCCCCTTGACTCCTGCTTGTATTCCTATTAACATATGCCATGTAGCATATGCCTTATGGCATGTAAACCAGACCTTGGTACATCTCTGAAGTCTGTCTCTTGTAAACGATTTGGCACAACGAGGAGCATATGGAATCTAGTCAAGACAATTTCGCACGCGAGTCACGGTTCGCAAAGTTACTTTACAGAGACTTGCCAAAGCCTGTTCTGCGCGCTCTCAAAGATTTAATTCAAAGACACCAGATTTCTGTAGCAAATGGGGATGTTAAATATCTCGATGGCGGATGGTACGTCACTCATTCAGGACTCGTACGGCTGGCTGACCGCCGGCATTGTGCAGGCATTCATTCCTTCCCTGTCCTGAAATCGAGCGATCCGGCGACATCCCGCTGGGTATTTCGGGCCACGGTCTTCAAGTCCCGGACCTGTAAAGGCTTCACCGGCTATGGCGATGCCGATCCATCCAATGTCTCTCCCCTGGTCCACGGCGCCGAAATGCGGGTGGCCGAGACCCGGGCGGTCAACCGGGCCCTGCGCAAGGCGTATGGCATCGGCATCTGCTCGGCCGAGGAGATCGGTTCGTTCGGCGAACCGGCTCCGTCGGTCCGAGAATCGAAGAAGCTGCCTTTCCAGCCTGTCAATGGCAACTACGGTGGACCCAAGGTCCGCGACCGTCTTTGCCAGCTCATCCGCCAGCACCAGCTCGACGCCAACCATGTAAAGGCCTACGCCGTCGATTTCTGCGGCACCAAGACCCTCCGCGAAGCGACTCGCGAGCAGGTCGAATCCTTTGTCGCTCACTTGGCCGACTGGGCCGAAAAAGATCGCAATGCCCTGCTCTGCCAGCTCAACAGCTACCCCGCAAAGAGGGAGGGTGTGGCATGAGGCGCTATTTCGAGTCTCTACGCCCAGCGGATGTATCGGCCGTTCACTCGGTTCCCGACGGGATATTCCTGGTTCGCGTCGACCGGGCGCAGTATCACTGGCATAAGCAGAAACCCTATTACGAGATCCGCTTCGCCGTCCTCAAGCCCAAGCATCTGACCGGGTGCTTCATGACCGGCCGCCTGTACTGTACCCCCAGAGCGATGTGGAAGCTGAGCTGGTTTCTGCGCGACTTCGGGTACGACTCCGAGCTGCTGGAAAAGAATGAGATCGATGACAAGGCGCTCATAGACCTGTGGGGCGTCGTAAAGGTCAGCGAAGTCACGGTGCACGGCATCTCCGTTCTCAACTTCGATGGCTTTGCGCCGGCGGCCCGATGGGACGAACTCTCGCCGGATGCAGCCAGCAATCAGTCAGGATCTGAGATGGCCTCATGACCTATAGCTACACCCGGATCAGCCAGTATTTGTCATGTCCCCGCCGCTACAAGCATCGCTACCTCGACGGCTGGAAAGAAAAGGACACCCGGGCCGCGATGCTCTTCGGCCGGGCTTTTGAGCAGGCCGTCGCTGCCTATTTCCAACGGCAGGATGCCACCGCAGTGCTCTACCGGGAATGGGCTGCCTGCCGGGACAGCGGCCTTCACTATTCCGAGCGGGATAGCTGGGACCGCATGCTGCAGTCGGGCGTGCAGTTGCTCGAACGCTTTGCCCAGGATGACCGGGTCCGTATCCGCCGGCCTGGCCGCAACTTGCAAATCAAATTCACCAAGTCCTTGCCTGGGCAGAACGACTTCGTTGCCTACATCGACGCCATCGGGAAACTGGACGGCATCCGCTGCCTGCTTGAATGGAAAACGACCGCCAGCCGTTACCCGGAAGAGCCCGCCGGTTTGTTGGCGCTGGACCCGCAGCTGGTTTGCTATTCATGGGTCACCGGTATTGCGGACGTGGCTCAGGTGGTATTTGTCCGCAAACGGCTGGTCGAGATTCAGTACTTCCGGACCACTATCAGCGACGAACAGCGTGAGGAATTCGGACGACTGGTTCAGGACTCGATCCAAAGGATTCAATCGGCCGAGTTCTTCCCTCACAGTGGTGTTAGGTTTCCCCAGAACCCCTGCACCAGCTGTTCCTACATCGGGCTCTGCCTGGGTCGGCAGGATTTGACCGATGCGGCGCTGGTGCGGCGCCCAGGAGCAAACGACCTTGGTTTGTTTGACGAGCTTACGTACTAGGATTGCGCCCATGTTGCCCAAGCTCAATCGGAAACGGGCCCAGTTCGTGCTGACCAAGATCGACGAGATCCTGGCCTGGGAGCGACGGTCTGAGGCGGAACGCGACACCCGCTTTGTCGAGCTGGGCCGGTATCTCTGCGAGGTGCGAGCGGGCCAGTACTGGCGATTGGAGAAACTGAAGTCCTTTGACGAGTTTCTGACCAGGCGTTTTCCGGAGTCCAGGCGGAAGGCTTACTACCTCATGTCAATCCACGAGCACCTGCCGCCGCAGGCGAGAAGGGAACTGAAGGAAGTAGGATGGACGAAGGGGCTGGAGTTGGCGAAAGTCGCCAGGAGGGATGGGCAGGAGTTCGATTGTGCAACCTGGCTGCACAAAGCCCGATCCATGCCAAAGGAGCAATTCAAGCAGGAGGTAGAGAAGGAACTGACTGGGCGGGACTCCGAACCCTGGGAGATTACCTACTTCAAGCTGTACAAGACCCAAATTCCGGTGATCGAGCAGGCAATTGAGACGGCGGCTTTGATGCTGGGTACGGATAAGTCCCGAGGCTACTGCCTGGAGATGATCTGCGCCGACTTCCTGGCTGGAGCGAGCATGGGCAGCGAAGATCCATCCTTGCTCCTGCAATCCCATGTCACGGTTCTTCAAATTTCTCTCCGGCGAACAGCGGCAGGCTTTTCTGGACGAAGCGACCGAGACGGCTTCGTGAAGCGGATTCGACTCAAGCAGGGTCGACTGCGACTCGATCCGGAGCTCTACGAAAAGCTCCGAAAACAAGTACTGTGCCGCGACGGCTGGCAATGCCAATTCTGCGGTTCCCGACAAAATCTGCAGGTCCACCACCAGCAACTGCGCAGCCAGCAGGGCGCGGATGACGATTTGAACCTGATGACCCTTTGTGCCGGCTGCCATAAAAAAGTGCATCGGTAGCGTTCGGGGATGTTACTGTTATGGTAGCGTCTGCTCGTGGGGTCGTCAATTACATATCTCGATGACCGGAAATACTACGCTGCCGAAACAATTTCCTCCCCAAATTGCCGCCGCCTACCAACTGTCTTTGGTCCGCGAGGTCTTGTCGTT
>JBOGLC010000123.1:0-6815 GCA_050746005.1 Terriglobales bacterium | reverse complement strand
AGCAGCCCGACACTCTCACCCGATGGCTTCATGCTGAGTTTGCGAAGCATCTGGCGTGGAGCGGATCTGCGCCTGGGCCACGATTGAACCGCTGCGCGCCAGATCCCTTCGACTTCGCTCAGGGCAGGCTCTTCGGGACTGAAGTCCCTCAGGATGACGCCGGTATTAGGGAAGGGGGCCGCGGGCTGCGGTCTGCAGTGTCCGCCTGCCGGGTGAGTTCCGGTGCGAGCAGCCCGACACTCTCACCCGATGGCTTCATGCTGAGTTTGCGAAGCATCTGGCGTGGAGCGGATCTGCGCCTGGATTGAACCGCTGCGCGCCAGATCCCTTCGACTTCGCTCAGGGCAGGCTCTTCGGGACTGAAGTCCCTCAGAATGACGCCCGTATTAGGGGAAGGGGGCCGCGGGCCGCGGGCCGCGGGCCGCGGGCTGCGGTCTGCGGTCTGCGGTCTGCAGTCTGCGGTCTGCAGTGTCCGCCTGCCGGCTGAGTTCCAGTGCGAGCAGCCCCCGCTCTCACCCGCTGGCGTCATGCTGAGCTTGCGAAGCATCTGGCGTGGAGCGGATCCGCGCCTGGGCCACGATTGAACCGCTGCGCGCAAGATCCCTTCGACTTCGCTCAGGGCAGGCTCTTCGGGACTGAAGTCCCTGAGGATGACGCCGGTATTGGGGCGGATGCCGCCGTGGATGGGGCGTGGATGGAGCGTACTGCCGGGCAGTCCGGTTCGCGACGCAGTCCAGCCATTCCCTAATACTTATGGAAATTTTATGAACTCTTTACGGCTTTTTTATGCGCTGGACGGTTAACTGGTAGGGAGGGCTTTTTTCTCCGTATGTTGACTACCATCGCTATCCGTGTCTTAGAAGTGATGTTCGTGGCAGGCGCTCTGGGCTCGGGCGTGGTTGTGCTACTTACTGCTATCGAGGACTTCAAGATGCTGTTCACCAAAGACAAAGCGAAATCGTGACTTTGTCCTAAATGACGGGATGCCCGTCAGGATTGATTTCGTCGGGCTTGTCTTTCTCGAAGAGCACGTTGAACAACTGGTAGGCCGTGATCGGAATCACAAAGATGCAACCCGCCATCCCGATGATGAACAGCCAGCTCATGAGATGAGCCAGTCCGCGGACCAATACATCAAACATTCGCACACCCCCAGTGCGGAACATTGTGCCACGGGTCCTGGCCGGACGAACATCAAATTCGAGAGGAAGATATTTCCGCGCTGAAGGTCCAGTGCCGGACCTTGGAATGCAACCCACAAAGGAAATACAACGCTAAAAGCGGATCGTCGGCTCTAGCCGCCTCAGACTCCGCTCTTCAACTACTACTGCACCACCAGCACAATCTGCTGGGTACGCGTGGCCGCGCTGGAAGTTGCGGTTACCGTAAGATTGTAGGTGCCAGCCGGGGTCCCCGTGGTGGTTGTGGTGCTAGTGCTGGAGCCACAGCCAGGCTGCAACAGGACGAGCGCGAAGAAGCATCCCAGCAGCAGGGTCATCAGAATACGCCGTCGTCGGGACTTCCCGCCTCCAATACCGACGCCGAGCAGCGCGAATCCTGAAACCGGAAACAAGACGGCATAGATGGGCCGGCCGGTGGGGAAAAGGCTGGCTGGAGTCGTCACCCGCGCAGTGGTGTTGACCACCAGCTGGCGGCTCTGCGGCCCGCTGCTCAGGTTGGTAAATGAGGTACCGTTGGGAAACGTCGCCACGCCGCCCGAAGGCGCACCCGAAGTGGACAAGGTTACCGAGTTCGGAATGTTCCCGGTGGGCGTGACTGTGACTGTGAAGCTCGCCGGTATGCCGGCGGTCACGGTTTGGGTCACAGGAGAAACGTTGATATCGAAATTATTCACCACCGCGACGGCAGGCGGCGGATCGGGCGTCACCACCTTGGAGGTTCCGAAAATGCTGACTTTGCCGCCGTCACTGACCGAACCGGGCTGCTGCGGAGTAGCCGGCAGGGTTGGATCCAGCACCACGGTCACGGTTGCCACCTGGCCGCCATTCATGGTTCCGACCGTGCAGGTCAATGTGTTCGTGACCGGAGCTGGGCAGTTCGAGCCGCCACTGGCGGAAACAAAAGTAGCCGTGGTGGGCAGGATGTCGGTAAAGATGACGCCGGTCGTCAGATCGCCGTTATTCGTGATCTTGTAGGTGAAAGTCACGTTGTTGCCCACGCCTACGGGATTGGGACTCACGGTCTCGATCAGGTCCAGATTAAGCGTGGGACCCAGCTTGGTGAGAAACACATCACTTCCACCGCCAGGACTACCCTGAATGGGACTCGCCGTGGGAAAATTCGCCGAGCCAGTTTCGCCCGCGACATAGCTGTTGCCCTGTGCGTCAGTGGCGATGCTGGTCCCGAAGTCGCCGCCGCTTCCACCCAGATAGGCGCCAGAGTGACCCAGGGCGACGGTAGAACTCGCCGTGGTATCGATGCGGGCCACAAATGCATCCACCCCACCCCTTGGCGCACCCAGGATTGAGTCGCCGTGGTTGGGAGTCGGAAAGTCAGCCGAATTGGTCCAGCCGGTAATGCGGGCACCCTGAAGGCTATCCACTGCAATGCCGAGACCCACGTCAGTACCTGAACCACCCAGATAGGAGAAGTAGGTAAGAGGCACGGTCGTGATGGTGCAGGTGGACCCGGTGCACGGGGTTCCGAACTTGCCCACGAAGGCGTCACTGGCAGTGACGCCGCCCGGACATGGCGAAACATTCGCGGGATTGTCCAGACACCTCTGGAAGGGTGTGGTACTGGACGGAATCGTGAAATCGGTCGAGGAGGTCGAGCCGGTGACATAGGCACTCAGGCCGGAGTCCACGGCGATACCGTATCCCACCTCATCGCCGGCGCCGCCCAGGTAAGTGGAGTAGATCAACTGCGCGCCGGAAGAAGCAGCCGGGTTGATCTTGGCTACGAAGGCATCCAGAGCGGTGACGCTGGTCGAGCAATTGGGTGTGGTGGTGGGCGGGGTCAACGGGGGCGAAGTATCCAGGCAACCCTGATAAGCGTTGAGAATGGGGAAATCCGTGCCCGGGCTTCCCGTGTGCTGGAAATTGGTGCCGCCGGTAATGTACACATTCGAGCTGGCATCTGCGGCAATGCCGCCACCGAGCGTAAATCCGCCGTGGGGACTGCCCCCGCCAAAGTAAGTGGAGTACGCGAGGCTGGGAAATCCGATCAGGGTCGGGTCAATCTTGCTTACAAAAAACTGGCTCGTACCCAGCGAAGCGGTTTGAATCGCGCCCAGTGTAGCCGGAAATGAATGAGTCGCGTCAGGCAGGTTCGTGGAGGTGGTGGTACCGATGAGGTAAATCTTGTTTCTGGGGTCCAGCGTCAGACCGCGTGCCGATTCCGTTCCGTTCCCTGAAAGATAGGTGGAGTACAGCAGAGTTTCTCCGGTTGGATCCAGTTCGCTGACGAATGCGTGCGCGCCTGCGCTGGCGGGGGTAGCCTGGAAAGCGGACGCGGTGCTGGTAGGAAAATCGCTGGAGGTAGTGGTGCCCGCCACCGCCACGTTGAAAGCGGAATCCACCGCGACCCCGGCGGTCGTATCGACGCCATCTCCACCAAGATAGGTGGAGAACAATATGGCGGAACCGGCTGCGTTCAGCTTGCTGACGAAGACGTCAGGGGCCGTGGCCAGCGCAGTCTGAAATGCAGGAGGCGTAACACCCGCCGCCGGGACAATTGGAAAATTTGCCGAGGTAGTCGAGCCCGCCAGGTAGAGATTCGAGGAGGCATCGATCGCCACCGCCGGACATCCCGAAGGCGGCGAACTGATTCCCGCGATCAGGAGTCTCGCGGTAGCCGGACAAGCCTCATCGCCGCTGCCTCCGAAATAGGTTGAGTAGGTCAGCACCGGATCAATGACCACGGTCCGGCGGCGATCATAGGCTTCGAGCTCGAAACCAACCTTGCCCTGGCGTAAGACGAAGCGTCCCGCCACCGGCCGACGCTCGTCTCCAAACTCCTGGTAGATGTGTGGCGCCTTCAGCTGTATCTCACCTCCGCCTGTGGCCAGGATGAGGTTGCCGCGGCTGTCGAGAGTGGCGCTGTCCGGACCCCGGAACTGCAGCGAGATTTGGCCGGGGTCGGCGCCGGGAGCGACTTCGAAGTCGTACTCCAGCTGTCCCTGATTTCCGTAGTACACCAGGTCAACCCCGGGATAAATGTCCGAATAACGTACCCGCTCGAATTGCGGAATGTTACGACGCCATTTCGCGGGATCTTTGCCAATTAAATAGTTGCTCCGGCCGGGAAGCTGCTTAGTCCCGGTTACAGTTGTAGCCGGATTGGCGCCGGTCAGCTTCATGCTGACGACCGACGCTCCCCTGGCGGGAGAGTGTAAGGCGAGGACGGCCTGGTCGGAGGTCAGGAACAATCCATAAGCGGCGCCGCGCGCCAGAAAATCGACGCGCGCATCGGTCTGACCCCGATTCGGCTCAAAGCGCAGGGGAAGTTGTTCCAAGTCCAGGTGATTGCCGGGATTCAGCGCAACGTCAGGACCGGCCAAAGGCGGTTGCGCGGATTTTTTGACTGCACCGGTCGATTGGGATAGGGGAGCAGCTGAATGCAGGGCCAAACCACCTAACCACAGCAGCAACGCGAACGACAGCAGGACAGGGCAATATCTTGTTCCCAACCCCCGCAAATTCAATATCACTAGCTCCTCCGAATATCCCAATTCATGGAGAGGAAAGAAAAACGGCACACAGGCACTACCCCCGGCTCACACCCGCCGAGAGGCATGCGTACTGGTCACCAGAATAAGGGCAAAAATAAGTAACTACTTAAACATCTGACGGATAGCCTGTCAAGCCGCGCACCAATGCAGCATCATGGGATGATCAGATGCAGCGAGCAACTACTTGAGATGCCGATTCAGATTGCAAAACTCGACCGTAGAGGAAGAAAACTAGAACAATGAGGCCGGCAGAGCGCTGTTGGTCTGCAATTTTTTTCACCCGTGCCTTTGTGAGGAGGCGGAGGCGACTTCGCAAGTCATTCTGTCCATGAGCTCAGGGGATGAACGCTGTCTCTCGATCAATGGCACCGTGCGTGCCTCCATCCTGGTTTCGGCCCAATCAGTATCTTAAAAGGACCTCCCCCGAGGCCCTCCCCTTTCTAAACGCATTAACCGAGTCTGTTCCTCGCATTTTTTGCGCTTGCAAACTATTGGTAAATCAGTAAATCTGGCGCCACGGCGGTTCAACCGCCATAAGGCGCCCGTCTTACGGGGTGAAATTTGGGTGGATCGACGTTCATGCACCTGCGAAGAGAGACTGCAATGCAAATTCCCGCTCAGGAACGGCGCACGATGCGACGCTTCGACATGCGTTTACCGGCGTCGGTTCGAGTGGCGGGCAATGGTCAGGGCGATCTGCTGACCGAAACCCAGAACGTGAGCGCTCGAGGCGTCTTTTTCTATCTTGATCGTCCTCTGGCCGAGGGCGCCCGCATTGAAGTGACCATGACGTTTCCGCCGCACATAACGCTGACGGAACCGGTGCGCGTTCGCTTTACCGCCAGGGTGGTGCGGGTGGATAGTCTGCAGGCAGCCTCCAGCGTCGGCGTGGCCGCGATGATCGAAGAGTACGAGTTCCTGCGCTCCAACGCATCCGCGGAGTTCAGCAGCGGGACGCGCTAAAGCAACCATCAGTTGTCATCCTGAGCGAAGTGACGGCTTCGCTTCGCGAAGCAGTCGTGCAGTCGAAGGACCCCTATCCGCGCTTCACCGCCTGTTTTTTCGCATGTTTTTTACTTCCTGTTTTTCTTTACCCGCGCACATGTTCGAGCAAACTTCCTGGAAATGACCGTGGAATGGTAGGTGTCCTTCGACTCCGCAAACCGATTCGGAACGAATCGGTTTGCTCCGCTCAGGATGACATAAAACCTTTTAGAGGCGATGCTACTTCTTCTTCAGGTCTTCAATCTCGCGGCTCAGCCGCTGATAGCGGCGGACCAGAATCCCCAGATACGTAATGTGGATGATCCAGGTGGCGGCGTAGGCTGCGTAGAGAAAATTCATCGTGGGCTCCGGGGTTCGAGCAGCGCTTCCAGCGCCTGGGTCTCTTCCACCTGCCTCTGCAGAATCTCCAGGCGATAACGGGACCAGCAGATCAGGGCGGCGAAACAGAGAAATGCCAGCCAGTTGATCAGCAACACATGCAGCATGCGGGGATCGATGGAGCCGCCGCCGCCGATGACGGGCTGAGGATGCTGGGTGCGGAATATCCAGATCGAGAAGTACACCAGCGGGACATCGAGCGCGCCGAAAACCGCCAGGGCAGCGGCCAGAACCGGAGTCTGCCCGCTGGTAGAAAAGCGGCGCAGCATCAGATAGCTGATGTAAATCAGCCAGAGCACCAGGGTCGAGGTCAGGCGCACATCCCAGGTCCACCAGATGCCCCACACCGGACGCGCCCATAGCGGGCCAGTGACCAACACCACGGTGCAGAACACGACGCCGACTTCGGCGCTCACTACCGCCAGGGCGTCCGCTCGTTCGCGCGAGAAATATTTCTTAATCAGGAAATAAAGCCCGGCGATGACGAGCCCGGTGGTCGCTACCGACGACGGCTCGACGCCCTCGGGCAGAGGACGGATCGCAAAGGCAGCGATGCACGTCCCCAGCGCGATGGCGATGACCGTCCAATTCGTTATCTTGTCGGCGACCGGGTTGGCCCGCACCAGATATTGAATGGAGCAGACGAAGTTGATGAAGAACAGCAGAAACGCGGTCCATGCCGAGGGCACATGATAGTAGAAGATGCGCTGCACGTTGCCCATGGTCTGCTCGGTGGGCG
>JBOGLC010000122.1:0-44472 GCA_050746005.1 Terriglobales bacterium | reverse complement strand
CGGGAACCGTTCTGTTGAGTTACTGCGTCTCGCTGCAGGCGAGTGACGTCGATGTCCGAAGTTCCGTTCGGCATAGACTCGAACGGAACGAGTTTCGGCGTCAAGCAGTAGTGAAACGTAGAACGGTCGAATTGCTGGGCGAAAGCGAACCAGACGCAGGGATGCGCCCTTATGCTCCGTGGCACTTCTTGTATTTTTTCCCGCTGCCGCAAGGGCAGAGGTCGTTGCGGCCCACCTTCTCGCCGGTGCGGCGCTGCGTGGGCAGATTTCCGTCGGCGCTGCCACCGGAGCGCGCGGCCACCGCCAGCTCGCGCTGCTTCTTCTGATGGAACTCTTTTTCGAGAGCGTCAATGGTCGTCGAAGGCGCCCGAGTGTGGATGGGAACCTCGAACGACGGCGCGGCCAAGGCAACGCCGCCCTCCAGCGTAATCGGCTGCGCGGCGCTGGCCACCTGCGGCGCACGCGGAACCGGCCGGCGCGGACGCTCAGACGTCACCGGCCTGCCGTCGGGGCCGACGATCTGCATCCGGAACAGGAACCGAACCGTGTCTTCCTGGAACTTGAACATCATGGCCTCGAACATGTCGTAAGACTCTTTCTTGTAGGCCACAAGAGGGTCCTGCTGCGCGTAGCCGCGCAACCCGATCCCTTCCTTCAAGTGATCCATCGAGAGCAGATGGTCCTTCCAGATGCCGTCCATGGTGCTCAACATGATCATGCGTTCGTGATAGCGCATGGTCTCCGCACCCAGAATCCTCTCCTTGGACTCGTGGTTTTCCTTCAGCTTCTCGAAGATCTCGTCTCCCAGCTCGTGGCGAGTCAGCTCCGCGGCCTTGATGCCCGCCTCATCGAGGTTCAGTCCGAACTGGTCGACGAGCTTTTCGTTCAGTCCCTTCACATTCCACTGCTCGGGCCGCACCTTCTCGCTGGCGAACTCGTTGAGAAAGCCCGAGAGGATGCCGCCGACGTAATCTTCCATAATCAGCTCGCGCTGATCGACGCCTTCAAGCAACTGGCGGCGCAGGCCATAGACGGCCTCGCGCTGCTTGTTCATCACGTCGTCGTACTCGAGCAGGTGCTTGCGCGACTCGAAGTTCTGCGACTCGACGGCCTGCTGCGCGCCCTCGATGCGCTTGGAGATCATCTTCGACTCGATGGGCACGTCTTCATCCATGCCCAGCCGTTGCAGCAGCCCCCCGATCCAATCCTTCATGAAGATGCGCATCAGGTCGTCTTCAAGCGAAAGGAAGAACCGCGACTCGCCGGGATCGCCCTGGCGGCCGGCGCGCCCGCGCAACTGGTTATCGATGCGCCGCGACTCGTGCCGCTCCGTGCCCAGGATGAAGAGGCCGCCGGCCTCGATCACCATGTCGTGATCCTTCTGCGCCGTCTCGGCGTAGCCCTTGTAGGTTTCGGTCCACTCCGGTCCGGCGACTTCGAACTCCTGGCCCTGGTAGTAGAAGCGCTGAAAACCCGCCGGCGCCATGGGATTGATGGCGCCCTCGGCCACGCTGATGGCGCGCGCGCGGCCCTTCTTGACCATCTCCTGGCGGGCCATGAACTCGGCGCTGCCGCCCAGCAGAATGTCGGTGCCGCGGCCGGCCATGTTGGTGGCGATGGTCACCGTCCCCAGCCGCCCAGCCTGCGCCACAATCTCCGCCTCGCGCTCGTGGAACTTGGCGTTCAGCACCACGTGCTTGACGCCCTTCTTCTGCAGAATTCCCGACAAGCGCTCCGACTTTTCGATCGACGTGGTGCCCACCAGCACCGGCTGGCCGCTTTCGTGCAGCTCCGCGATGTTCTCGGCGACGGCCTTGTACTTTTCCTTCTCCGTGCGGTAGACCACGTCGGGATTTTCGACGCGCAGCAGCACCTTGTTGGTGGGGATCACGACGATTTCGAGCTTGTAAATCTTCTCGAATTCGGCGGCCTCGGTCTCCGCCGTGCCCGTCATGCCGCTCAGTTTTTGATAGAGGCGAAAATAATTCTGGAAGGTGATCGTGGCCAGCGTCTGGTCTTCCTTGCGGATCTGAACGCCTTCTTTGGCCTCGACCGACTGGTGCAGCCCGTCGGACCAGCGCCGGCCCGGCATCAGACGGCCCGTGAAGGTGTCCACGATGATCACCTCGCCGTCCTTGACCACGTAGTCCACGTCGCGCTTGTAGAGCGCGTGCGCCTTGATGGCTACTTCCACGTAGTGCTTGAGATCCCAGTTCTCCGCGTCGGCGATGTTGCCGATGCCCAGCACCTTCTCGATCGTATCCCAGCCCGTGTCGGTGACGCCGATGGTCCGCTGCTTCTCGTCCACGATGTAATCGCCGGAGAAGTACTTCTCGCCCTCGCGGAGCTGAATGCCAAGCTCCTTCTGGCGCCTGGTGTCGCTCCACTCCACCTCTTCGCCCAGCTCCAGTTGCGGAATAATCTTGCGCACGCGCCCGTACTTGTCCGTGGTCTGTTCGGTGGGGCCGGAGATGATAAGCGGCGTGCGCGCCTCGTCGATCAGGATCGAGTCCACTTCGTCGACGATGCAGTAGTAGTGCCCGCGCTGCACGCAGTCCTTGATCTCGAACTTCATGTTGTCGCGCAGATAATCGAAGCCGAACTCGTTGTTGGTGCCGTAGGTGACATCCGATGCGTAGGCTTCGCGGCGCTCCTCATCGTCCAGATCATGCACGATCACGCCCACGGTCAAGCCCAGGAAGCGGTAGAGCTTGCCCATCCACTCGGAGTCGCGTTTGGCCAGGTAGTCGTTCACCGTAACCACGTGCACCCCGCGGCCGCTCAGCGCGTTCAGGTAGACCGGCAGGGTCGCGACCAGGGTTTTTCCTTCGCCGGTCTTCATTTCGGCAATCTTGCCCTGGTGCAGTACCATCCCGCCGATGAGCTGCACGTCGAAGTGACGCATCTGGAGTACCCGCCAGCCGGCCTCGCGAACTACCGCAAAAGCCTCCACCAGAAGGTCATCCAGCACTTCGTTGACAGCCTCGGTACGCTCGTCTTCAAGCTGCTTGAGGCGGTCGGGATCGGCCTCGGGCTCATCGGGAAGAGTGGCCAGACGCTCCTCGACACGCTTGCGGAAGTCGTCTGTCCTGGCGCGCAACTGGTCGTCCGAGAGCTGCTGCATTTGCGGCTCAAGGGCATTGATGGCCTCAACCCGAGGCACCAACCGCTTCAATTCGCGCTCGTTTTTGGTCCCGAAGACCTTACCTAATAGACTGTTAATCAAATGAAAACACCTTTGCAGGCAGCACGGCCCTGACTAGAAGCCTAGCATATTAGATGCGGAGCCAGCGTGTAAGTCGCTTTGAGGAACCTTGTTGGTCTTAGCGCCACCGCCGTCCGGGGGACAGCGTCCTGCCCCTCGTGGACCGAGGACGAGGCAACCTCGGAATAAACCGGCAGGATGCCGGCCACATGACCATCAGCCGATTTGTGCTTTCGGCAACCAGCCGTTTCTCATGTAATATTTCCCGCGAACCAATGCCGACTTTCTACGATCATTTTGTCGAGTGCGTTGAGCACTGGCCCAACAACGTCGCCCTGCAGATCCAGCGTCGCGACCGGGTCGAAAGTTGCACCTACGCCGAACTCCGCCACATGGCCGAGTCGGTCGGATCCTGGCTGCCGAAAAACGGGTTTCAATCCGGGGCGCGGGTCGTCATCCTGGCGGAAAATCATCCCCGATGGGTGGCCGTGTTCCTGGGCGTGGTGGCATCCGGATGTACCGCCGTGCCGCTCGACACCGCTCTGCACGCCGACCAGATCACAACTCTGCTTAAAGACAGCGGCACCTCGCTGCTATTTTGCGATCTTAAACATCTGGCCATCGCGCGGGAAGCGATCGGGACACTTCCAATCAAGACTGCGCTCCTGAATCCGGCGGACCTCAAGCCGACGTCCGATCAACCCAATCCCGCGCCTGCTCCCGTAGGCGATCTTGACAGCATCTTTGCTTCGGGCCCGTCCGGATTCACGCCTGCTGCCGTCGAGGCGGATGTTGTCGCTTCCCTGCTCTATACTTCCGGCACCACTTCGGACCCCAAGGGCGTAATGCTCACCCACGCCAACCTGCTGGGCGAAGTGGAGTCGGTTTTCAGATTATTGCGCGTTGGTCCAGAGGACGCGGTGCTCGGCGTGCTGCCGCTGTTCCACGTGCTCTCCCAGATGGCGAATCTTTTGTTGCCGCTGGTGAAGGGCGCCCGGGTCGTCTACCTCGAGACCCTGAACACCACCGAACTGCTGCGCGCGCTCAACGAACGTCAGATAACGATCTTTGCCGTAGTGCCGCAATTTTTCTACCTGATTCACGAACGCATCTTCAAAGAAGTAAGCAAGCGCGGAAAAGTGGCGGGCTGGGCGCTGAACGCCCTGATGACGCTCAACCGCGCCCTGCGGCGTGTGGGATTCAACGCCGGGCGCATTTTTTTCGGCAAACTGCACAGCACGTTCGGCCACCGCATGCGCTACCTGATCACCGGCGGCTCGCGCTTCGATCCCCAGATCGGATACGACTTCCATGCCCTCGGCATCGACGTCCTGCAGGCCTACGGTCTGACCGAAACCACCGGAGCCGCCTTCGTGTCGCTGCCCCATCACAACGTCATCGGGTCCGTGGGGCCACCCCTGCCCGGCGTCGAAGGAAAGATTATGGATCCCAAGCCCGGAGAAGATGGCGGCCCCGCGGTCGGTGAGATTGCCATTCAGGGCGCCATCGTGATGAAGGGCTATTGGAACCGGCCGGACGCGACCGCCGCCGTCCTGAAAGATGGCTGGCTACACACCGGCGACCTCGGCTTCTTCGACTCGGGCGGCAATCTGTTCATCACCGGTCGCGAGAAAGACGTGATTGTCCTGAGCAACGGCAAGAACGTCTACCCCGAGGAGATCGAGGCCTACTATCTGAAATCTCCCTATATCAAGGAAATCGGAGTCATGGCCCTGGAGAGCGAAGCCGGCAACCCCGCGTCCGACCGCCTGTACGCCGTGATCGTGCCGGATTTCGATTTGCTGAAGGAGCGCAAGATCGTCAATGCGAAGGAAGTGATTCGCTTCGATATCGAGGGCATCTCGGCCAAGATACCCTCCACAAAACGGATTGGGAGTTATGAAATCTGGCAGGACCCGCTGCCCCGTACCACCACTCGCAAGCTCAAACGCTTTGAGATGGAAAAGCGGGTGCGCGCGAACCAGAAAAAAGGACAGCCGGACTTCGAAACCCGCTCCGCGCCGTCTTTAAGCGCTGAAGATACGCAGTGGCTGCAGCAGCCCGAGGTGCAGCAGGCGCTGAAAGTTATTCGCGAATCCAGCAAGACTGCGCCCGACGTGATTCGCCCCGATGACAATCTGGAGCTTGATCTGGGCCTGGATTCCATGCAGCGCATTGAACTGCTGGTTGCCGTTGAAAAAGAGCTGGGCGGCGACGTGGAAGAGTCGGCCATGGCTGAAATCTACACCGTCCGCCAGTTGGTCGATGCGATCCGAGAAAGCGCGGCGACAGGAAAAATGCGGACCAGTTCAAGCCAGCAAACGGCAGGCTGGCAATCGATCCTGCGGGAAGAACCGGACGATCCCCAGATTCAGGCCCTGGCCCTTCCCGGCCGCCGGGCGGAAAACTTGCTGTATTTCCTGTTCAAACCGCTGCAGATTTTTGTCTACGATCGATTTCATCTGCGCGTCAGCGGGTTGGAGAAGCTTCCGGCGAATGGCCCCTACATCATCTCATCGAACCATCAGAGCTACCTCGACCCGGTGCTGCTCGGCGCCATTTTGCCGCATGCGGTGTTTCGCAACCTGTTTTCGGTTGGCACCAGTGAGATTTTCGGTTCCGGCTTCATGCGCCGTTTGGCTCGCTGGCTGCGGGTGATTGTGGTCGATCCCGATGCCAATCTGGTTTCCGCCATGCGCGCCGGCGCTTTCGGACTGCGCCACGGCCGCATCCTGATTCTTTACCCTGAGGGCGAGCGCAGCATAGACGGGACGCCCCGTACGTTCAAGAAGGGCGCAGCTATTCTGTCCATTCATCTGCAAGTGCCGATTGTCCCCGTGGCCATTGAGGGATTCTATGAAGCCTGGCCTCGCGGCAAGCCCTTTCAAAAGTTCGCGCCGCTCGAAATCCAGATCGGCGATCCGATTTATCCGCCGGCGGAAGCGGAGGCATCGGAAGCGATCTACGAAAATATTACGGCTGAGTTGAAATCGCGGGTCGTAGGAATGTGGAAGGGATTCCGGGCAGAGCATCCGGCAACGGCATCGAAGCAGCTTCCGACCGCATGACTCTACTGCGCGGCGGCCTGCGCCTTCTGTCCGAAAGCTTTCACGAAAGCGTCGACGATCATCGAATCGTAGTTCTCGCCGGATTCCTTTGCGATCTTATCGACCGCCTGGGCTGAGGTCATTTTTCCCGCCGCTTCCCGGTTGACCTGGGAGTCGAACTTTTCCGCCAGATTCAATATCTGCACTTCGATAATCGAGTCGACCGCACTGGCGCCGCTCGCGTGCAACTGCTGGGCCGCCACCAGAATCGGGATAGCGCGGCGCAGCGATCCCCCCATGAGCTGGGCCTTGGTGGCGCCGCTGTCCCCCTTGCGCATGCCCTTTTCGAGTTCTTCCTGCGAGAGATTGGCGGCCTTGTAGAGAATTTCATTACTGATGCCGATTTCGTTTACGTTTCGCAGCAGGGCCGCCGTTCTCAGGTCCTCGGAACTCTCAGCATCTAGTCCCAGCGCCTCTGCAATTTTGGCCGCGTAAGAGGAAACCCGGAAAGAATCGGCTTCGCTGTGTTGCTGGTTCGAGAGAAACTGCTGCAGGATAGCCAGCATGCCGTCATAGCCATCCTTCAACTCCTTCAGGCTTTTCTGGTTCCGCTCGTACAGCGTGCCCATGGCGTAAGCGGTCACCACCAGCACTCCGCCCCACACGGTGATGTCAAACCAGCGGCTGTCGAGCGCCACATATTCCATCCGCAAATTGAACATCGCGGGATTCGCGTAAGTGAGCAGCACCACCACGCACACGCTGGCGCAGGCGGTCAGGGTGGCATGACGGCGTCCGAAGTGATACGCCGAATACAGCGTCGGCAAAAAATAAAACACCAAAGCCATGGACTGGGAAGCCACCAGAAAATGAATCAAGGCAGCGATCAACACCAGTGATAACAGCAACCAGAGCTCTTTATTTATTCTTCGCACAATTTTTCTCCGTTCGTCGTGCGCGGGCCTGTTTGCACGGGTCTGCCGTCGAACTCCTCTATGTTCGAGCAAAGACCGGAACCCTCCAAGTTACTCAGGTAATGTAGGCGCGAGCGCCCTCGCTCGTGCGGCAGCATTCCGGAAGGCGCCACTCGAATGCGCCTGCGCAGGAAGAGGACGCTCGCGACTACAGCAGCAACAAGCTTTCTATTTGGCCCGCGGGTGGGTCTGATCATAGACCTGGAGCACATGCTTGATGGAGAGCTGGGTGTAGCGCTGGGTAGTGGAAAGACGTTCGTGGCCAAGCATCTCCTGAATCGCCCGCAGGTCGGCGCCTTCTTCCAGCAGGTGGGTGCCAAACGCATGCCGCAGGGTGTGCGGGTGGACGTCCGGAGACAGGCCTTTGGCGACGGCGATTTTCTTGACGATTCGCCCCACGCTTCGGGTCGTAAGCCGGCCGCCGCGGCGGTTGACAAGCAAGGCCGGAGAGACCTTCCTGAATTCGAATAACATTCGCTGGCGGACCGGCAGGTAGACCTCGAGAGCTGCCCTCACGGTGTCGCCGAAGGGTACGTAGCGCTCTTTTTTTCCTTTACCACGGATAAGGATCGCCTCACCGCTCAGCCGGATATCTCCGAGATTGATTCCGACCAGCTCGGAGTTACGAATGCCGCAGCTGTAAAGCAACTCGATCATCAGCCGGTCGCGCTCGGGAAAGGCGGCAACTTCAGGCATCTGGCCGTCGAGGACACTATTCATTTCTTCAATGGTCGGAACTCGCGGAAGTCTCATGGGAAGTTTCGGGGTCGAAACCAGCGCCGCCGGATTCTGATCGACCACCCCCTCCTGGGCCAGCCAGCGATAAAGCGAGCGCACTGCCGCCAACGCGCGCGCCACCGAAGTCTTACCCAATCCCTTTTCGTAAAGATGGGACAAAAATCCGCGGATAGTGACATGGTCGATGTCCTTCCAACCCCGTGAACCGGCGTAAGCGCCAAACTCGGCCAGATCGCCGCTATATGCCTTGATCGTGTGCACCGACGCATTGCGCTGGCGCAACGCCTGCAGAAACGCGCGAACTGCCTTCTCGACCGTGGTGGATTTCATGCCTGCCTCATCTATCCGAGCGAAGTAGCACCTTACGGAGAGCTGGACCGTCTCGCTGCAATCGGTAGTAGCTGAATATGAAATGCAATTTCCAAAAGGGCGTCATCCCTGAGGGACTCTAGTCCCGAAGAGCCTACCCTGAGCGAAGTCGAAGGGACCTTGCGTGCAGCTGCACAACTGCTGGCCTTCTTCATATCCGCTCCACGCCAGATGCTTCGCAAGCTCAGCATGACGTCCCCGCTGAACGGCAACGTCGCAAATTCAGCCGCTACCGCTCTAATCTAACTCCTTGCTTTGGCCCTGGGGTGATGCTTCCGGTACACAATCTTCAATCGATCCAGAGCCATGTGCGTATACACCTGCGTGGTTGAGATATCGGTGTGCCCCAGGATGGTCTGCACCGTCCTGAGATCGGCGCCGTTTTCAACCATGTGCGTGGCGCAACTGTGCCGCAGCATGTGCGGGCTGGCGTTGCGCCCCGCACTCACGGAAGCCGCGCGGACCATTTGCCAGACTCGCTGCCGGGTCAACTTTTTTCCCCCTCGTCCCAGAAACAGGAGCGGCGAGCTCTTCCCCTTCGCGAGAATCATGCGCGCACCCTTCAGATAACCAGCCAGCGCATCCTGCGCGCCCCTCCCCAGAGGCACAATCCGCTCCTTGTCGCCTTTGCCGCGTACCAGCAGGTAACCGAGATCCAGCTTTACGTCTTCAAGTCTGACGCCAACAATCTCGGATACGCGCAACGCCGCCGCATAGAAAACTTCCAGCATGGCACAGTCGCGCGCGGTCAACGCTTCCGCGTCCTTCCCCCTGGAGGCGCGGTGCGGAGTGCCCAGCATGCTTTCAATTTCATCGCGGGCCAGGGCCTTGGGTAATACTTTCCACTGTTTCGGTGAATCGATGTTGAGCGTGGGATCATGCTCGACCACCTTGTCGAGCAGCAGATACCGATACAGATGGCGCAGCGCCGAGAGCTTGCGCCCGACGGAGCGGCCGTCAACAGAATTGCCAAACAACTGCTGGATGAACTCGCGCACGTGATTGCGCCGGGCATTGAGCAAGCTGCATTTGCGCGACTCCAGAAAGCCGGCGAATTGCCTGATGTCCGTGCGATAGGCTGCGATGCTCAGAGGCGCCAGTCCCTTTTCGATCTTCAGATAGTCGAGGAAGCCTGAAATTACGCGGGAATTGACATCGGCCGACATGTGGTGAGTATGCGCGTTATCGGACGCGGGCGAAAGTACCGAGAAAGGTTAACCACATGAACGTGAAGTAGAGACGTTCCCCGGTGCCCTCCGTGTCCTCCGTGGTTATTACTGTTCTTCTAAAATCTCCTCCGCGTACAGTGCGCCTTGCGGCGTCTCTTCATGCTTGAAGTATGCAAACACGTCTCGCCCCTGTCCCAAATGTTCGTGAATCCGGCTCACCATGGCGCCACGCTCTTCGGGCGTGTAGGAAGGCTTGCGATAGCGGTAGTAGCAGAAGTCGGCAGTCACCACATCCGGCGTGACTCGCTCTTCGGTTTCGGCTATGCACAAGGCCCGGTTTCCACCTTTCAATAGATTGAAAATCTCATCGGTAAACCATGACGGATGGCGAAATTCAAAGGCCGCATGGAGCGCCCGCGGCAGCGCCGGAAGAAAATCCTCCAGCAGCTTCACATCGCATTTCAGATTTGGCGGCAACTGCAACAGCACTGGGCCCAGCTTTCCGGCCTGGGCCAGAGGCTCGATTGTGCTCAGAAAGCGCGGCACAAAATCGGCGGTCCCCTTCAGTCTCTTGATGTGCGTGATGACCTGGTGCGCCTTCACTCCAAAGCGAAAGCCGGGAGGCGTTTCCGCGATCCATTTCTGGGCAGTCGTTTCCTTGATCAGCTGCCGAAAGGTGAAGTTAACCTCCACCGTGTTCAACCGGGTGGCGTAGTGCTGTAGAAAATTCTTTTGCGGAAGCTTGGCAGGATAGAAGTCCGGCTTCCAGCTGGGATAGGCCCATCCCGAAGTTCCAACATAAAGTTGCGCCATGTTCGACCTGTGCGGTTGAAGCGAACGTGCGGCGTTCGCTGCTGGCAGATTATATCTTCCTTCGTTTTTTGCCCGCACTCTTCCCCGGCTTGACGGTCTTTCCGCGTCTTCTGCCTTGAGATTCAGCCTGCGCCGCCATTTCCAATCCAGCCTCGGGTTCAGCAGCGCTCGGTTCGATTCCGGCCAGCTTCGGCAACTTCTGCTTCAGCTCGCGGACGGGCTCGAAAAGATCTCCGAGCTTCTCCACGCGCTTGAGGACCTGGTTGGCCTCGAATACGAGCAGGCCGGCGTCCTTCTTTTTTAGCATCTGCTCGACTTCTTCCCACTTCACCGGGGTCGAAACCGTGGGATGCTCTCGCGCCCGCAGCGAATAGATGGCAATGGTGGTCTTGTGCTCGTCGTTCTGACTCCAGTCCACCAGCACCTTGCCTTTGCGCAATTCCTTCTTCATGTCCGAAACCACGAGTTCGCGATGCTGGTCTTCGAGCAGCCGGGCAAGGGCATGGGCAAATGGTTTGGTGGCCTGGTAGCTGGTGGGCGTGTTCAGCGGCACATAGATCTGCAGCCCCTTGGAGCCCGAGGTCTTGGGGAAACTTTGCAGGCCGAAGTGTTCAAAGATTTCCCGCAGCCACATGCCGACCTGCGCGCACTGCACGATGTTGGCCGGCGGCCCGGGATCGAGGTCAAAGACCATCATCGTAGGACAGTCGATTTTCTTTGCCAGCGAGAGTGAAGGATGCAGCTCGATGGCGGCCAGATTTGCCATCCAGACCACGGTGCTCAGATCGTCTGCCAGAATGTAGTTGACGTTGCGCCGGTTGCCTTCGCTCCAAATGGGCGCGGTCTTTACCCACTCCGGCCGGTGGGCGGTTGCATTCTTCTCAAAGAAATACTGGCTGTCGACGCCATTGGGATAACGCTTCAAGGTCAGCGGCCGTCCCTGCAGGTGAGGGACCAGAACCGGGCCGATCCGGGCGTAGTAGTCGATGACCTGCCCTTTGGTGAAACCGGTGGCGGGATAGAGAACTTTGTCCAGGTTCGACAGTTTCAGCTGCCTGCCCTGGATTTCAACCATCGGTGAAGTGCTCACGCTGCCTCGCTTGCCAGTGGAACCCGGTGATCGTTGTTTAGTATAGCGATGCTCCGCGGTTAAAGGCATTTGCGCTTTGATGCCAAATCCGCTTTTGGCGGAAACCAGCCCAGGTCTCCGTTTGAACTGTCTGCTGCGCCTGGAGGCGTCGTGCTGAGCTTGCGAAGCATCTGGCGCGCAGCGGATATGCAACCGGGTCAGGAATCGGGAGGGCGCGCGCCACATCCCTTCGACTTCGCTCAGGGCAGGCTCTTCGGGACTGAATTCCGTCAGCATGACGCAAGGGGAATGGGGCGCTTCAATTGAGCCCGGCTAGACTTACAACAAACGTTGAATGTGCCGGCATCGCCTGATGGCCGAAACCGGTTTGACAACTTCCCTTCTGGCCACGTAACTTCAAGTTCTTCCTCTCATGTTCTGTCCAACCGCAGTGGAGGTCCGATGAAATACCGCACACTCAAGTCTGTGGCACTCGTTTTGGTGCTGTCCGCGATTGCCGTGGCGCAGGATTTGTCCGCTTTCGAAAAGAAAATTACGGTCAAGAAGCTGGACAACGGGCTTACGGTCGTCATCTACGAGCGCCCGGAAGCGCCAGTCTTCTCTTTCAACACCCACGTGAACGCGGGTTCGGTGCAGGATCCCATGGGCCAGACCGGCCTCGCCCACATGTTCGAGCACATGGCGTTCAAAGGCACGGACAAGATCGGCACCACGGATTACGCCGCTGAAAAAATCGACCTGGCAAAAGTCGAGAAAGCCTATGCCGCTTATATCGAGGAGCGCGATAAACGCGTGGGCCGGGACGAGCAAAAGGTGAAGGATCTGCAAAAAATCTGGCAGGACGATATCGCCGCCGCGCAAAAGTACGTCAAGCCCAATGAGTTCCCTCAAATCCTCGAAAGCAACGGCGCGGAAGGCCTGAATGCCTCAACCGCTGAAGACCAAACTGAATATCACTACTCCTTTCCGGAAAACCGGCTGGAGCTCTGGGCCTACCTCGAATCGGAACGCTTCATGCACCCGGTCATGCGCGAGTTTTACAAAGAGCGCAATGTCGTGATTGAAGAGCGCCGCATGCGGGTCGACAGCAATCCGATCGGGCGATTGATCGAGCAGTTCACCACGGAAGCGTTCCAGGCGCATCCTTATCACCGGCCGGGTATTGGCTGGATGGCAGACCTGAATTATTTCTCGGCCACGGACGCGCAGCACTTTTTCGACAAATATTACATTCCCTCGAACATGGTGGTGGCCGTGGTGGGCGACGTCAAAGCTTCAGAGGCGCTGCCGGTCATCGAAAAATATTTTGGCCGGCTCCCCGCCCGGGAGCGTCCCGACGAACGTACCACCACCGAACCGCCGCAGAATTCCGAGCGCCGGGTCGTCCTTTATGACCGTTCGCAACCGCTCTACCTCGAGGGCTACCACCGGCCCGACTACCGCAGCCCCGATGACGCGGTTTACGATGCCATCGCCGACCTCATGTCCGACGGGCGCACCTCGCGCCTGTATCGGGCTCTGGTGCGAGACAAGAAGATCGCGGCCTACTCCGCCGGCTTTACCGGTTTGCCCGGCAACAAGTATCCCCACCTTTTCGCTTTCTACGCTTTCCCTCTGCCCGGCCACAAGAACGAAGAAGTGGCGAAGGCCATTCACATTGAAATCGATCGGCTGAAGACGGAAGACATCAGCGACGACGAGCTGAAAATGATCCGGACCCGGGCTAAAGCCAACCTCCTGCGCGGCCTGGACGACAATGAGGGGCTGGCCACCAACCTCGCTTTATATCAGTCTCTTTATGGCGATTGGCGTGAACTGTTCCACCAGGTGGAGAATCTCGACAAAGTGAGCAAGGCCGACATCCGGCGCGTGGCCAATCAGACTTTCGTCCCCACCAACCGGACGGTGGGAATTATCGAAACTGCGACGGCGCCGCCAGCGGCCCCGCAAAGCGGAGGTGGGCAATGAAGAGGATTTCACTGTTTCTGCTCAGCTTCGCGCTCCTGGTCCTGCCGGGTTTTCAGACGGCCGCAACCGGCCAGGCCACCGACTGGCAGCAGATTAATATTCCGCCGCTTCCCGCCTTTCATCCTCAGGAACCCAAAAGGATTGTCCTGCCCAACGGCATGATCATCTTTTTGCAGGCGGACCACGAACTGCCCCTCGTCGATGGCGTGGCCCGGATTCGCGGCGGCTCCCGGTCCGAACCCGCCGCCAAGACCGGCCTGGTCGACATCTACGGAGAGGTCTGGCGCACCGGCGGCACCAAGGCCCAGACCGGCGACCAGTTGGACGACTACCTTGAAGTCCGCGCCGCCAAAGTCGAGACCGGCGGCACTGCCGATTCCACCACCATCTCGTTTTCCTGCCTGAAAGCCGACTTTGACGACGTCTTCAAAGTGTTCGACGACCTGTTGCGCGGACCCGAGTTCCGCGCCGACAAGCTCGACCTGGCGCAGAAGGAATATTTCGACGCCATTTCCCGCCGCAACGACGACGTCGATAGCATCGTGGGCCGCGAGGCCGCGAAACTGGCTTATGGCGCCCAGAACCCGTACGCGCGAGTGGCCGAGTACAGTACGGTCGCTGCCGTCACCCGCCAGGACCTGCTCGACTGGTATCAGGCTCACGTAAATCCCAACAACATCATCATAGGGATCGTGGGCGATTTCGACCCGGCCGCGCTCGAAGCCAGACTGCGCCAGGCCTACGGCTCATGGCCCAAGGGACCGGGCGTGAAGGAAGAAGAGATCGAGCCCACGCCGGCGAAACCCGGCTACTACGAGATCCAGAAAGACGACGTCAATCAGAGTTCGATCAGCATGGTCGGACTTGGCATCAGGCGCGATAATCCCGATTACTATGCCGTCCGCGTATTCAATGAAGCCTTCGGCGGCGGATTTTCTTCACGCCTGTTCCGCACCATCCGGACGGAGAAAGGTCTGGCTTATGCGGTGGGCGGTGGCATCGGAACCGCCTTCGATCATCGCGGCATGGTGCGCCTGGCCATGGGCACGAAAAGCGCCACTACGATCGAATCCATCCAGGCGCTCGATCAGCAGATCGACGACGTGTCCACGCATCCCATCACCGAAGCCGAAATCAAGCTGGCCAAAGATGCCATCCTGAATTCGTTTATCTTCAATCTTGATTCGCCCGACAAGATTCTGCGGGAACGCATGGCCTACGAATTCTACGGCTACCCTCAGGACTATCTGGAAAAGTTCCGCGCCGGCGTGGAGAAGGTCACGCAGGCGGACGTGGCGCGTGCGGCCGCCAAATACCTGCACAAGGACAAGCTTGCCGTACTGGTGGTAGGCAATCCGTCCGAGTTTGACAAGCCCCTGTCGACGCTGGGGCCGGTCACCAAGATCGACATTGCGATTCCTCCGCCCCCGGGTGAGCAACCGGGGCCGCCTGCCAAGCCGGGGCAATAGACGCGAGTTCGCCGGATCCAATGCAGGGCCTCGGCAAACTCGCGCCCTGCCGACGAATGCCATAAGCTCCGGTTCGCCGGCAGGTCCGCGGTCCGTTTTGCGCCGTTGCTTTGGGGAATCGCCGGCGTAGGGACAGGCATTTTTCTCTTTTTCCCCAGCTTCCTCGGCCTGAAACGCAAAACGCCCAATCCAGAACACGCCGACTTCAACGGTCGTGCAAAACGACTCACGAAAAGCGGTTGACAAGCCCGCCTTACGCAAATTAATATTGGCGAACACAAAGCGAATATCGCATGGGTACTCTTCCCCTCTTGCCGCAGCTTTCATCCAAATTAGTCGGCATTGCCCGGCTGGCGGCAGAAGGCGAGTCGCTGCGCCAGGGACACGAAGTCGAATACTTCAGCCTGCCGGTGCGTTCCCTGCTCAACCGCTGCACCGGGGTACGCATGCCGTTCGAATGGACCATCAATCCCTATCGCGGCTGCGAGTTTGCCTGCAAGTACTGCTATGCCCGTTACACTCACGAATTCATGGAAATGCGCGATGGCGTGGACTTCGAGCAAAAGATATTCGTCAAGCAACATGCCGCCGACCTGCTGCGCCAGGAGCTGCGCCGGGTAAAGCCGGGCGAGCAGATTGCGTTAGGCACCGCTACCGACCCCTATCAGCCGGCCGAGCGCCGCTTCGAAGTGACCCGGGCAATTCTCGAAGAACTAAGCCGGCACGAAGGCCTGGATCTCGGCATCATCACCAAAGGCAACCTGATTCTCCGCGACCTGGACCTGCTGCAACAGATCGCACAAAAGAATCGACTGATGGTGAATGTAACCATCACGACTCTGAATGTTGATCTGGCACGCATCCTCGAGCCCAGGGCCCCGCGACCAGATTTGCGGATGGAAACCGTCCGCAAGCTTAATCAGTCGGGCATCGATGCCGGAGTGAGTTGCGCGCCGGTGATTCCCGGGATCACCGACTCTCTGCGCAATCTGGAAGATCTGGTTCGCGCCACCGCCCAGGCTGGCGGACAACATATTTTTGCCAACCCTCTATTTCTGAAACCCTGCTCGGCGGCGATCTTCATGCCTTTCCTGGAAAAGGAATTCCCCCAGCTGGCCGCCGGCTACCAGCAGCGCTACAAAGATCGCGCCTTCCTGCCCAAGCCTTACGGAAAGCGGATTTCGCAGCTCATGACCAACCTCCGTCAGAAGTACGGCATTCGCCGCCGCGACCGCGAACGGCGCCAGGCCGCAACCACAGCGCAGCAATCGCAACTGAACCTGTTCCAAGAGATCTGACTGCCGAGATCGCAGCAATCGCAACAATCAATGCCGCCTCACACCGCTGTCATCCCGAGCGAAGTCCGAACGATTCGCCTGCGAATCGTTCGGCGCAGTCGAGGGACCTTGTGCTCGCCTGCAGTGAATTGACTGCCGCCGGCAATCGTCGGTGCTGAGGCGGACAGGAATGCGCCCCACACCTGCCTCGACTATAATCCGGGCTCGCCCATGCCATCAGCCCCTTCAAGATCGGAAGAGCCGGCGCAGGCAGGCCTCAAAAGCCAGCTCAACCAGTTCTGGCAGCGTGTGACCGAGGGCCTCGAGCTCAACCAGCTCTGGACCCAGTTTCATACCGATGCGCGCGCCAGTTACCGGCTTTACCAGCGCGATTACGGAGCGCGGGCGCGTCAGGAGACGCAGCCGCGAGGTGTCTTCCACATCGCGCTGGAATTTCTCTGGGCCATTCTGGAGAAACTGACTCCGGCTCGACGCGTTCTGCTGCTGATCGGGATGGTGTTGCTGATCTTTCCCAGTGGGGGTTTCAGCCACACAGGAAAATCCGGAGAAGTGGAGGTGGTTGAATTCAATTTTCACTTCTACGGCGGGATCGTGCTGTTCGTCCTGCTGATGCTGGAAGTCTCGGACCGGGTAGTCATGAAGCGCGATTTGGAAATTGCTCGCGATATCCAGACCTGGCTGTTGCCCTCCACCCCGCCCGCAGTGCCCGGACTGGCGATCGCCTTCGCGACCCGGCCCGCGAACACCGTGGCCGGAGACTACTACGACGTCTTTGCCCGTCCGGGGACACCGGCGGGCGAAACCCGTTTCCTTCTGGCGGTCGCCGACGTTGCGGGAAAAAGCATTCCAGCCGCGCTGCTGATGGCGACCTTCCAGGCCAGTCTCAAGACCCTCTCCGCCCTGCCGTGCTCTCTGTCCGAACTGGTCACCGGAATGAATCAGTATGCCTGCACCAACAGCCAGGGAGGACTGCGCTTTACCACTGCGTTCTTGGCGGAATTCGATCCTTCCGGCCGGGCGCTCACCTACATCAACGCCGGCCACAACACTCCCATTGTCCGGCGCAGCGCGGGCGCGATCGAAAGATTAACTGTTGGCGGACTGCCTCTCGGAATCCGCTCGGGGGCCGTCTACGAATCCGGCAGCCTGGTTTTGCAACCGGGCGATTGGCTGGTGATCTTCACCGACGGTGTGGTCGAAGCCCTCAACCAGGCCGAAGAGGAATACGGCGAAGCGCGCTTGCTCGAAGTTTTGAATGCCGGCGCGGCCACCCTCCCCCACGAAATGCTGCGCCGCATGATGAGCGATGTGGATGCATTCGTAGGTCCCACCGCGCAACACGACGACATTACCTGTCTGCTGATCAAGGTGAGCTAAACCGCGCGGACTGACGGACACGACTTGGGCAAGGGAGAATTGCTCGACCTGGGCAAGAAGATAGGGCGTGCGATCTCTGTGGTTGGAAACAGCTTAAGCCAACCTCAGGCGCTGAAGCGCGACGCATTTTGGCGGTTCTTGCGGCACGACTGAAGTCGTGCCCTTCCCCTTGCCCGGGTCGCGTCCGTCCCTAGGTCGTGACTTCTCCGTGCGAAGAGCAGACCGAGAGCCGCGCCTAGCAGCAACGTACCTACCGTCTTCTTCCTGTCGCCGACGGCAACGAACCGCGTCTCCCCGGAGCTGACCTCGAAAACGCCGATCGGAATGACGCCCACGCCGCCGCCCCCGCCGCCCCCTTCGCCGCGTGTACTCTTGATCTCCATACCACCGCTACCGGTCCCACCGCCAAAACCGTATGCAATTTTGGCCACGGGAATAATGGTCTTATCGTTGGCGGCGATCGGTTCTCCGAACACGCTGCTGACCTGCGCCCGGGTGGAAAGGCTTTCGTGCAAGGATTGCAGCAAAGTCAGACTGCTCATAAAAGGCTCCTCATCGTAGTTAAGGTAGCGCTGGCCTTCTGCCGGCTGCTCCAGCGGCCTGCGCTACAAATTCATGACTTCAGCATACATGCGGTGGAAGGCATGCACACCTGCCTCCTGCTTGATGCTGTAACGTCCGCGCTGGTAGCTTCGCGAGTGCAGATTTCTCTGCACCGTCTCGCAGATCCCGACATCTTCGGTCTGAATCTGATCGCTGAACTCAACCGACGCCCGGGCGGCCGCACTGCCCAGATTCTTTTCCGCCAGGTACCATTCGAAGATCGCCAGCGACCGGTTGGCTGAAACCGGCAACACGACGTTCAGCGAAACATTGTCGGGATAGCAGTTGAGCATCCAGTTGGGAAAAATCCAGAAATAATCCGTGGTCGCGTCTGCGGCAGCTTCCTGATAACGACGTGGCGTGGCGTCTCCCGGCTGCGCGCCGCGAATCGGACTGAACTGACGCACATGACGGGCATAGGGTTCCACCGTGTAAGCGTTGTAATCCAGCTCCCGGTTCAGACCCGGATGCACGCTAGGTAAGTGGTAGCCTTCGAGATAATTGTCTACATAAGTCTTCCAGTTGCACTTCATGTCATAAGTGCGCCGCTCGAATAGTTTCATGCCGTCAAATCCGAAACGTTCGGCTTGCCGGGGAAGCTCGCGGAGAGATTTCAGCAGCGGTTCGGCGTCCGGATCAAAATTGACGAAGATCAGGTTGGACCACTGTTCGGCCCGCACCGGCGCCAGGGTAAATTCTGTGCGATCGAATCCCGGCTGACCTTCGAACTCCGGCGCCGAAATCAGCGCCCCATCCAGTCCATAGGTCCAGCCATGGTAGCCGCAACGGAACAGCTTGCGCGATCCGCATCCTTCAGCAGGAGGACCCGCGCGGTGGCGACAAACGTTATAGAAGCCGCGCAGCTCGCCCTGGGCGCCCCGCACCAGCAACAGGGGCTCGCCCAGGAGCTCAGTGGTAAAGAAGTCGCCGGGCTGCAGCAGTTGCTGAGCATGTCCGACCACCTGCCAGGCGCGGGTGAAAATCTTCTCTTTTTCCCGCAGGCACACTTCAGGCTCAGTGTAGAACGGCGCCGGAATCGACCAGGCCCGGGAGATGTCGGAATCAATCTCAAGCGCAGATAGCTTGCTCATCGGAAGCGCCGGAGCCAGACTGCCTCCAGGCCGCCCGATTATAGACCAGGGTCTGTGGCCGCAGGAGCCAGGAAACCCCTAAGTGTTTTCTGGCGCAATAATTCCGCACCATCCCCTGTCATCCTGAGCGCGGTCTTGTCTCCCGCGCAGCGGGAGGCAAGCAAGTGAAGGACCTGTGCATGCGCCGCCACCCTGCACTTGCCGCATACCAACCCTCGAAGTGAAGGTTCAGATCAAGCCAGGTTTGAACCCTGCGAGCGAAAGGCCAATGCAGAGGTCCTTCGTCGGGAACCCTTCGCGCAGCGAAGGGTTCCGCTTCCTCAGGATGACAGCGTATGACACTCACCCCACCGCGACGTCAGCGGACAAGCTTGCAGAGGTCCAGCGCGCGGCCGGCCACTGCGCTCAGTTTGTCATTCTGAGCGAAGTCGAAGAACCCCTATAAGCGCATCAGTCCGCGGCGCGGATAGGGGTCCCTCGACTTGTTCTCACCGCGCCAGCGCGGCTCGTCCGGCGCTCGGGATGACATGATTTCATTTGAACGATTTCTGTGTCGGAATTTTCCTACCCGCCGAAGCACGAGAAGTATCCGGCCGCAAACCGGGGACGCGGAAGCGTGCTCGCATCCGCGTCGTTTTTAGCCGGCGACGGCGGCTTGGGTTTTTTGCAGCAGGCGGCGGGCCTGCGAAATCAGGTCTCCGACTTCGAAAGGCTTCACCAGGTACGGGATGTTGTTGTCGTGCAGGAAGGCGCGGATTTCGGGTTCGACCGCGGAGGAGAACGTGAACATAAGATGTTTCTCCAGCCCGGGACGATTTTCAGCAATCCAGCGATACACATCCGGCGCGTTCCACCCGTTCGCCATTTTGCCGTCGATGATCATGGCATCGAAGGAATCGCGCAGTAGTCTGGCTTTCACTTCATCGCCGTGCATCAGGGTCACGACCTGAGCGCCGGCGCCGGCGAGAACATCGCGCTCGAATTCGAGGACAGCTTCTTCGTCCTCCACCAGGAGAACGCTGCCCTCGATGACAGATTTTCGCGAAGTGACA
Source organism: Terriglobales bacterium (assembly GCA_050746005.1). Lineage (GTDB taxonomy): Bacteria > Acidobacteriota > Terriglobia > Terriglobales > Acidobacteriaceae > JAIQFF01. The sequence continues at coordinate 24,209 of JBOGLC010000122.1, read as the reverse complement.
GGTGAGGCAGGTTCGGGAACGCCGGCACGGTCGTTGGCCGGCAGCCGCACTTCGATGACTGCTCCGCCCTCTTCCAGATTGCGGGCCGAGATATCTCCGCCGTGCTCCTTGATGATCCCGTAGCAGATGCTGAGGCCGAGACCCGTGCCTTTACCCACGCTCTTGGTGGTGTAAAAGGGATCGAAGATGCGGTTCGGCTCCTTGATGCCGGGACCCGAATCCTTAAATTCGGCAATCACGTTTCCGTCATGGGTGTACACCCGAACTCTGAGGATGCCGACCCGGCCGGATTCCAGCATGGCATCGACGCCGTTGTTGATAATGTTGAGAAATACCTGTTCGAGCTGGTGCGGGTCGGCGGTGACCCCGGGAATTGCAGCCTCGATTTCGCGTTCCACTTTGATGTCGTTTATCTTCAGGTCGTAGTCGCGCAATGCCAGAGTTTCATCCAGCACCTTGCAAATATCCACCCGTTCCTTCTGCGGCTTGCGCTGGCGGGCAAAAGACAACAGATTTTGCACCACCCGGTGGGTGCGTTGGGCCTGCTTGAACAGCTTGCTGACAAAGTCGGCCGCCCGTTCTCCTAGGCCTTCACTTTCGAGCAGTTGAGCGTATCCGAGAATGGCGGTCAGCGGATTGTTGAGTTCGTGGGCCACCCCGGCGATCAACTGTCCCACGGCCGACATCTTCTCGCTCTGCAGCAGCTGTTCCTGGGCACGGCGCAGATCTTCGTAGGCCCGGCAGGTTTCCTCGTAGAGGCGTACTTTCTCGATGGTGGTGGACAACTGCCGGCCAATCGCGACCAGCAGGCTCTCGTCATTGCTGGTGTACTCCCGGCTCTCGCGGCTGCTGATGCCCATGATGCCGATGGGTTTGTCTTTCCCCCACAGCAACACCCAGATCCAGGAAGTCAGACCATCGGCGCGAATAAACTCCGCTACCTGGGGCGGAAGGTGGGGCAGATAGTCGCTGGTGATCACTTCGGTGCGCGAGCGGGTCACCAGCTCGCCGAAACCCTCGGTGAACTTGATTTCAGAGAGGCGGGCGCGCTCCACGCTGCGCTGCCCCCATCCGGCCCGGCGGCGGAAGGTGGCATGGTCCAGATCGCAAAGGTAGATGGAGCCGGTCTCCGCGCCGAGAAGGGAAATTACCTGGCGGAGAGTCAGGTTAAGAATTTCGTCCAGATCGAAGGACTGGGTGGCAATGACCGCCATGGCGTTCAGCGCATTCAGCTCGCGGTTGCGGCGGCGGATTTCGTCTTCCGCGCGCTTCTTCTCGGTCATGTCGAGCAGAAAGCCCTGATAGCGCTCGATCTTGCCCTCGGCGTTACGGGTGGCGAAGCTGCTCTCCATGGCGGAGAGCTGGGTGCCGTCCTTGCGGCGCAGGCTGACTTCAAAGTTGCGGACATAATTGTGCAGTTCTACTTCCCGCCGGAACACCTCACGCTGTTCGTGTAAGGCGTAAAGTTCGGTGTCCACGTTGAGCGCGAGCACCTCTTCGCGGCTGGTGTGCCCCAGCATGCGAATGAAAGCGTCGTTGCAATCGAGCAACTTGCCATCGGGGGTGGCCACGAAAACGCCTTCCTGGACCTGCTCGAACAGGAGGCGGTATTTTTCCTCGGCAATGCGCCGGTCGGTGGTGTCGCGGACAACGTGAATCGTGCCTTTCTGCTTGCTGCCCTGCTCTGCGTACGACGAGGTCGAGACCATGGAGAAGCCGCCGAAGCCGGGATCGGGCCCTTCGTAGAAGCCTTCTTCTTCCGGATGGCCGCAATAAGGACATCCCTTCCACGGACCCCGATTGTGAGGTAGCGCAGTCTCGCATAACTGTCCCACCACATCGGCGGGAGCCTGGTTCAGACGTTCCAGCAGCGCATGATTGGCCTTCATGACGCGGAATTCCGAGTCATGCACCAGAACCAAATCATGGATGGAATCGAAGGTGTTGGTCCACTGCCGATGGGAGCGCAGAATCTGTTCCACCAGGCGCAGGTTTTCGACCGCCAGCCCCAACTGATGGGCCGTGGTGGTCAGGAATTCCAGTTCATCGGGAGAATAGTGCAGGCGGTGACGGCTGCCCAGACACAGGGTGCCGATCACCGACTTCTTGCCCAGCACCGGAACCATTACAACGTGATGAAATCCTTCGTGCCTGAGATAGGGGCGGATGGCTTCCGAGGCGGCCGAAGTGAGTACTACCACTGGCACGGTGCCGCTGAGGATACGTTCAAAATCGTCGTCCATCGGCAATGACGACCGCTTCTGGACGCAGTCCTTGGAAAGGCCAATCTGCTGCGCCATGACCAGCCGATCGCCCTCGAGCAGGCGAAACCATGCGGCTCGGGCGTGCATCAGGGCTTTGAGTTCCTCGAGAGCGGTGGCCATGATCGGCCCCTGATGCTGCGCGCGAGTAATGCTGGTGGTCAGCGCGTTCACCACTCCCAGGCGGTGCATGTGCAGCTTATAGTCGTCGAAAACCAGCAGCAGCATGCTCAGCCCGGCAAGCAGGATCACCATCAGGTTGGCCCCGGGAGGCAGGTGCGAACTGACAGGCGCCCAGTTGAGGTGTAACAGCAGCAGACTGACGCTCAGCAGCCACGTAGCCGCTTCCCAGCGCGCCCAGCGGTAGCGAATGAGGCGGTAGGCGGCACTGACGGCAATAATGCGGTAGGCCACTTCCAGCGCCACCCGCAGGGTAATCGAATCCGGCCAGAACCACACTCGGGCCGCGGCAAAGCCCATAACGGTTAACGTGATCAGCAACAGGGACAGCAACAGTCCCCGGGCTTGGGTATAGACGAAGATGGCGGCGGCAAACAGACACACCGCCAGCACAAACTCGGCTTGCGAGATCGCAATCAGATAATTCGGGATTGCCCCGGCGGTATGTTCCGCGAGGGTCCAGCGAGAGACAAAGTAGGCCAGCCACCCCAGCGTCCAGATCAGCAGGTAGCGCTCGCGAAAGGCACGGAAAACCAGCAGGCAGGCGGCAAGCAGCACCAGGGCCGCCAGTTCCTGCGAGCTCAAGCCGGAGACGGTAATGTCCCCAACCGCAAGCCGGGTAGCAAAAGGCAATAGATTCATCGCAATCGGGGAATAAGCGCCAATCTCCTTAATAGCACGCTTCCCCGAAGGTCCAATGGGCTTTCCCTGTCCTTCTGGTTACTTTCGGAATCTCGGAACTACGATAGAATTGCCCCTAGGCTACAGATAAATCATGCCAGTTGACCGCATTCTGGTTGTCGACGATGAGGAGACGATTCGCGAGATCGTCTCCTCCATGCTGAGCACCGCGGGCTACAAGTGCCGTCAGGCGGGGTCCGGAATGGAAGCGCTCGCCCTGCTTGAATCCGGCGAGGAATTCGAACTGATGCTGTCCGACCTGATGATGGCGAATCTGGACGGCATCGGGCTTCTCGAAAGAACCAAGGAACGCTTCCCCGAAATGCCGGTGGTGATGGTCACCGCGGTGCACGATATCTCGGTGGCGCTGGCCGCGATCCGGAACGGCGCTTACGACTACCTGCTGAAGCCCTTCGAACGTGAACAGTTGTTGGCTACGGTCCGGCGGGCGCTGGAGAATCGCCGCCTCAAGCTGGAGAACCGCGCCTACCAGACCAGCCTGGAATCGTTGGTAGCGGCCCGCACCGAACAACTGAAAAAAACTCTGGCCGATCTGGAACGCTCTTATGACATCACGCTCGAGGCCCTGGGCGGCGCCCTCGATTTAAAAGATGCGGAGACCGAAGGCCATTCCCGGCGGGTGACCGCGTTCACCATTGCCATCGCCCGGGCGATGGGTTTGCCCAAGAGTCAGATCGACGTGATCGCTCGCGGCGCGTTTCTGCACGACATCGGCAAGATGGCGATTCCCGACAAGATCCTCACCAAACCCGGCGCCCTCACCCCGGACGAAGTCATCATCATGCGGGAGCACTGTTACCACGGCTACCAGGTTCTGAGCCGCATCCCGTTTCTGGCCGAGGCCGCGGAAATTGTCTACTCCCACCAGGAGCGGTTTGATGGCACCGGATATCCGCGCGGCCTGAAGGGCGAGCAGATTCCGCTGGGCGCTCGTATGTTCTCGGTCGCGGATACGCTCGATGCCATTACCTCCGACCGTCCTTACCGCCCCGCCCAGACCCTGCAGGCGGCGCGGGAAGAAATCGAACGCTGGTCGGGAAAGCAGTTCGATCCCCAGGTGGTGAAAGTGTTTCTCACCATGCCGGAAAATATCTGGGGCGATCTGCGCCGGGAAATTGGCTCGAAAACCGACCGCTTCGCCTACTCCAGCAGCGCCAAGAGTTCTTCGTAGATTCGCGCTTTCGGACAAAAGCTCTTAGCTGCAAAAACCGCAAAGCACGCGGAGAAACACCATCCCTTAAGCCTGCCTTCATCTTTCCCGCAATAGACTTCAGCAGGCAGCAATTTCGTAGCGGATTACATCCAATTCAGCTGGCAGGTCGTAATTGCAATCGCGGAGGCAGCGCAGATGGCGGGATTTCGTTGGTGGCGCTTCTGTTGTTTGGCTCTGATTCTGGCCACCATGCCGATGCAGGCCCAGGAGCAGCCATCGCCTGCCCCTCCTCCGCACGCCATTCCCGATGGAGTCAGGTTTCTGATTCGCCTCGAGGACAAGCTTGATGTCAGCCGGGTGCAACCAGGAAAACGGTTCAAGGCCAAACTGGCCGAAGACCTGGTGGGGCCCGATGAAACCATGATTCCCCGCGGCAGCACGATTAGAGGGCATGTCAGCGACGTAGGCAACGGCTTTCATCCTCGCCTGCTGTTGAGCTTTGACGAAATTGAAACTCACCGCGGCTGGGCGCCTCTGATGGCGACCGTCATCGACCTTCCCGGCGAGCACGGGCTGACCACGCGGGAGGAGGGCGAAATCCAGCGCCAGGGTCAGGGCGGCGGCGAACACCGCGATCCGGATTCTGGCGGAATGGGCTCCAAAACCGGAGCGGCTGCCGGCGTTGTGCGGGCCATCTTCAGCGACCACAGACTGCAACTGCAAAAGGGCACCATGCTCGAAGTGCGGCTGGACCACCCTCTGCAAGTTCCCTGGCGCTGAGACCGCTCACGGGCGATCGGCTCTTCGAACGGCAGCAGCTTTTGAACTCTATACCAACCCTGCCATCATACGAACCCTGTCATCCCGAGCGCCGCTTTGAGCCGCGCTTGCGCGGTGAGAACAAGTCGAGGGACCTTGCGGTGTCCGCCGGCGCCTAAATTGCCGTCTCATCCCGAGTGCAGCCGGGCGATTCGCAAGCGAATCGCCGGTGGAGTCGGCGGACCCCTACAGATTCACAATAGTGCAGTGGGGCGCACCAGCGTGTCCCCAGGGCCGCGCTATGGCATCATGTACGGCATGAAAGCCACAATTACCCTTCTGATCGCCCTGCTGGCATCCACCGCTGCGCCAAGCCAGGATCGTCCCGCCATCACCGCCCAGCCCAACAGCGTCTTCGTCGGCGCGGATGGCAAGTTCGAGGCGAATCCCGACACGGCCGTGATGCAATTCAATATATCCGCGCAGGAAGGAACGTCGCGCGAAGCCTACGACCACGCTTCCAGGGCGGCGGAGCAAGTACGACAGATTCTGCGGAGTAATGGGATCGATCCGAAGTCTGCCGAAATTGGCTACGCTTCCCTGCAACCGGTGTATGACTTCAAGACGGCGAAGCGGAAGCTGGTGGGATATCAAGTGAATGAGAATGTTTCGCTGAAGTTGAAAGACTTTACCAAAGTCGCGCCCATCGTGCAGCAACTTGCCGATGCCGATGTCACCGAAACACAATCACTGAATTACACGCTGGAGAACATGGACGCGGCCAAGGCGAAAGCGGTGGAGGATGCCTACCGGCGGGCCCATGACTCGGCGGCGGCGCTGGCGCGAAGCGCAGGGCGGACTCTGGGGGAACTTTCGTATGCCTCGGTGGACACCTTCGAGAATGTGCGTCCAATGCCCATGGCTCGGAGCATGATGAAAATGAACGTCGCGGGCGCGGCCCCTGCGCCCACGGAAGAGTTCACGCCGCAATCGGTTTCGGTGACCGCGCACGTCAATGCCCTGTTTAACCTGAAGTAGCTATGAATGTAGGCGCGAGCGCCTCGCTCGTGCTCCATCTACTCAGCGCTGACACCCATCTCCTCAGCGCTGATACCCGGGCGGGTCCGGCGCTACCACACTCGCTTATTTCGGGATGCGGGCAGCGTCCAGCGGCACTTCGCGCTGGATTACCATTTCGAGAGTGGTTCCGGCTTCCAGGCGCACGTCACTGCCCCGCGACAGCAGTCCAATGGCAGTGCCGATTCCGCCTCCGATTCCGCCTCCGATCAGGCCTCCCTTAACCCCATTGCTGAGGCCGCCAACCACGGCGCCGGTTCCTGCCGCCGTGGCCACGGTCTTGGCTTTCTCGCCAGTCTGGCTGTCCTGGCGAACCGTGCCTTCTTCATCTTTCATCGAGGTTTTTTCCGCTCCCGGGACATTCTCCACCGCGCCGGGCAACAGCACGGTGTATCCGCTGGGATAAATCAGAGTGCTGAAATGCATGAGCACTTCGGCGCGACCCTTGATGTGGCCCCCGCGCTTGACGCTGCTGATCCGGCCCTGGACGTATGTGCCCGCGGGAATCAGTATGCGATCGTTGATCACGACCGGAAACGTGGTGACCGCATAGACGGCATCGCCTTCGCGGGCATTCTTGGTCGAAATGGACTGCTTGAGCGCCAGCGGTACCTTGGTGCCCGAGGGAATCGTAAGCTGGCTGGCGTCTGCGGCGGAGGCCGAAGACGAATTGGATTGAGTCGCGGAGCTTGCCTGGGCGGCGGCCAAGCCACACGCCAGGAAGACCATAATCATTGTGCGCATCGGATGAACTCCCCAAGACCGCGGGCCAGATGAGCATCGTCGTCATGGCCCAATATCTCAGTACGATGCAGGTTCGGGATTGAAAGTTTGTCGGAATTTAGCCTGAGCCCGCTCCTACACGCTGGCCGATCGCTGATTCTCCCTGACATTTCCCATGAACTGGGATTGCAGCCGCTGGGCACAGAGCTCTCCGCACACGTGCAAGGTGCCTTCGCGCCCGGCAATCTCGTCGTTCCAGGGGCAAAGGTAGAGCACCGGCCGATTGAATTCCGCAAAAGAAGTCCACATCAGCCACCAGTGATCAGTAACGCCCTTGAGCGTTCCGCAGTTGGGACCGGCACAGCGATACATCAGGTTTGCGACGGGTGCAGGCGGTTTGCCAGGTTTCATCCTCGACTCCCGGGGCGGAAACGAATCGGTCTTTGGGCTCGGTCTTTTCAGTCCTTAGACATTCTAGCGGAACTGACTCAGGACGGCGGAACACGCTACTTGGAACGCGTAGTCACAGCGACATCGTGCTCACCGCAGATCCTATCTACGTTCGGTTGTCCCATTTTTTAGAAAAATACAGACGGAGAAACGTGGAATCGCGCACTCAATCGCCGGATATGATCTTTGGCAAGATCGCGTTTTCCATTCAACACATCGGAAACGATACTCTCCGTACCAAACACATCAACCAGGTCCTTTTGACGGAGATTGTGAGCATCCATCAGATGTCGAATAACATCGAGTGGCCCCGCTTCAGGTACGGGATAGTGCCTGCTCTCGTACTCTTCAACCAACACGGTGAGTAGCGCGATAAGCTTTTCTTCTGCGGGACTAACGATTTCCTGGCCGGTCAGCTTTTCTAGACGCTCGATGTAAACCTGATTCTGCTGCTCTCTACTCACGACCTCGGGTTGCGCCTCCGAAAGCAGCGCTCCATAATCACTCGCTACAGCGTTCATTTCCAGCCTCCCTTGTCGTATTCATCGTGCGTGAGCAGATGCTTTACGAAGATCATTTGCCAACGATATTCAATCTTTACAATCAACCGATAAGCCCCGCCCTTGATGTTGAACACCGTATGCGGATCGACGAAGTCGGCATGAGGATAGACTTTTCTTAGGTCCACCAGACTTCCCCATGTCGCGTTTTTGGCTACTTTGTACCATTCGCTAATCGGGGATTCCAACGTGTGATCTGCAGCCACGGCCTGTTGCCATGCGCTCTGGCTAATCACATGCACGTTAAAATGTCTCCCCCTCCCCGGCCCACCTTCGAATTATACTTCGCATATTGCGAAGCGGCAATCGCAATATTCGCATTATGCGAACTACTCCCATTCACCTTAGATAACAATCTTTATTATCAATAACCTACTATATATCGCCCAGATTTAGTTGGTGAACATAAAGCGAATCTCTCATCGCGTCCATCTCTTACTGGTAAATCATGTACTTCTGCCGTACCTCGAGGAACTTTTCAAGAAGCTCCCGCCAGTCCTCGGCGATACGGCGGGGATCCTGGCCCGCGGCAATGGCGTCGTACACCGACTGGTTGTCCAGTAGTTCAATAAGACGCTGCATGTGCCATTGCTCGGGGTACAGCTTGTGCAGCGCGGAAGCCAGCTCAACCCCCAGTTCAGCGGCGTCAAAAGCATTGCGCTCTATCAGGACGATGTTGACGCCTTCACATTTCTGCCCGGAATAATTGCTGGCGCCGGGAGTGAACATGGCAGGAACGAAACGCACGCCGGAGATGTTTCTGGCGTTCAGATATTGCGCCAGTTCCGTCCCCTTGATCCAGGGCGCGCCTAGCACTTCGAAAGGTGTATCAGTTCCCCGCCCCACCGAAACGTTGGTGCCTTCAACCAGGCCCATCCCGGGATACAGCGTGGCTTCGGTAAGGCTGCGGAGATTGGGCGAAGGATTGATCCAGGGCAAGGCGGTCGAATCGAACCAGTCGCCGCGCATCCATCCTTCCATGGGGACCACCGTCAGCTTAGCGTTGAGATTGCGCTCCGCATTGAACATCTTCGCCAGCTCGCCCACGGTCATGCCATGTCGCACCGGGACAGGGAAATAATTTACAAAGCTTTCGCGACCGGGATCGGGAATGGCTCCCTGCACGAAAGAGCCGGTGATGGGATTCGGACGATCGAGCACAATCATCTCGATACCAGCCTTGGCCGCGGCTTCGATGAAATATCCCAGAGTGGTTTCGTAGGTGTAGAAACGGGCGCCGGCATCCTGAATGTCAAACACGATGGCATCGAGATTTTTAAGAACATCCGCCGGCGGCCTGCGCGCAGCATCGGAAGCCCCGTAGACGCTGTAGACGGGAACTCCGGTGGCCGCGTCTTTGGAGTTGGCAATATCGGTGGTATCCAGCGCGCCGGTGACGCCGTGTTCGGGACTGAAGATCGCATCCAGCGAAACGCCCGGAGCCTGGGCTAACACGTCGATGGTGCGCCGTCCCTGCGAGTCGAGGCCGGTCTGGTTGGTCAGCAGACCAATTCTCTTTTTACCGGTGGCGGCGCGGAGCAGATCGAAATTGTGGGCTTCGAGTACGTCAATGCCGGTCTGCACGGTTCCGTTGCGCGTAGCGATGCGGCGGGCGGCAGTCTGGGCCTCGTTGTATCCGGTGAGACTTTTCCAGCGCAGTTCATCTTTCTCGCTGACGGTGAGCGGAAGGGCGGCAGCCACGGCAGTCGCAATCTTGGAGCGCAGAGCCACCACGCTTCCCTGCCCGCGGGGATGGACGGAGCTGGTCAGCAGGATGATGTAGGTCCGGGTCGTGGGATCGATCCAGATCGATGTGCCGGTGAATCCGGTATGGCCGAACGATCCTACCGGGAGAAGATCTCCGCGATTGCTGGAAAAGGGCGAATCGATGTCCCATCCAAAGCCTCGAAGGACCTGCGCGGTAGGCGGTTGTTGCGGCGTAGTCATCTTCTCGACCATATCTCCAGCCAGGATAGGGCTGCCTTTCAGCAGCGCGCGGGCTAGTTTTGAAAGATCATCGGCGGTCGAAAAGAGGCCGGCATGCCCGGCCACGCCACCCATGCGGCGGGCCCTGGGATCGTGCACAATGCCCCGCAGCATCTTGCCTTGCTCGTCATACTGGGTAGGAGCGATCTTGGGTCGCCAGGCTGCGGGCGGCAGAAAGCGGGTATGCGCCATTTGCAGGGGCTGAAAGATTTTCCGGGCGCAATATACATCGAGCGGGGTGCCGGTCATGCGCTCGACGAGCGCGCCCAGGGTGATGAAATTGGTGTCGCTGTAAACGAACCGGGATCCGGGCGGGTAGACAGGTTTTTCGGCGAAGGCCAGACGCAGCCCGGCATCGCGACCCTGCCAGGGCGGATCCAAATCGAAGTCCGGGCGCAGGCCGGAAAAATGAGTCAGCAGGTTGCGGACGGTAATGTCCTCCTTGCCGTTGGCGGCAAATTCGGGAATATATTTTGCCACCGGGTCATTCAGCCTGACTTCACCCTTTTGCACCAGTTGCATGACCGCCGTGGTGGTGGCCACAACTTTGGTCAGCGATGCAAGATCGAAAATAGTGTCCACCGTCATGGTTTCACGGCGAGGCTCCAGCGCGCGATTGCCGAAAGCCTTGCGGTAGACCACCTGTCCATTGTGCCCCACCAGTAGCACGGCGCCGGGCATCTGGTGATCGTGGATGGCGTCCAGAACGATGGAGTCGAGGACAGCGAGTTTCAGGTTGCTGGGAGCTTTGACGGTGGCAGCCAAGCCCCAGCCCACTAAAGAAAAAAGGCTGACAAGCAACCAGGCTGTGGCGAGGCGAGAGGCCCGCTTCCGACGAGTTGGATCAATTGAGTGGATGCTTTGAATGTACACAAGGAGCGCAGGATGGCTCAAGAAAGTCAGAGCAGGGGGTGCCATTTGTGCCACAGCCGAATTCTAGTACACACTGATCGCACGCAACGATCTTTACCCGATTACGGAAGTTTGTTATAACCCGAATATCGAGCACACCATACCATTGCCAGAAAGTTCCTCCTCGCCTAAGTCCGATGGCCCAATGGCGTCCCGCTTCCCTGCTCCTGCGTACCAGCGGCAGGATGTGATTTTTGCGGACGCTTTCCACATCCTGCAAGAGGCGATTGTTCAGGCGGTTTTCCCCGCAGCTTCAATCGCGGTTACCTTTCAGGGAAAATTGATCGCGCTGAGGGCCTTTGGCCGATTCAGCTACGAACCTGAATCGACTCCTGTGACCGTCGCCACCGTCTTTGATCTGGCCTCAGTCTCGAAAGCTGTAGCCACCACGACCATGGCGATGATTCTCTACGAGCGCGGTCTCCTTGATCTGGAGGCGCCCGTGGCCAGCATCGTCCCTGAATTCGCCGGAGCCGATGGGCGGCGCGGCGAGGTAACCGTGCGCATGCTGCTGGCCCATTCCTCGGGACTGCCGGCCTACGAAAAACTCTATTTGCAGACGACCAGCCGGGATGCCCTGCTCGCGGCAGCCTTCTCCACTCCGCTGGCGGCTGACCCCGGCACCAAAGCTGAATACAGCGACATCGGGTTCATCGTTCTGGGCGTTGCGCTCGAGCGCATCGCCGACGAAACCCTTGACCGTTTCTGCCAGCGTGAAATATTTGGTCCGCTGGGCATGACGCACACAGCCTACAACCCGCCAACGGCATCGCGTGCTTCGATTCCCCCCACCGCCGATGACCGCAACTTTCGAAAGCGGATAATCCAGGGCGAAGTGCAGGATGAAAATGCCGGCGTCCTGGGCGGCGTTGCCGGGCATGCGGGCTTGTTCGCGACCGCGGAAGATGTGGCAACTTTCGCTCACGCGCTTCTGCCCGGCGGACGGCCAATCGTTCGATCCGAAACTCTATCGCTCTTCACCCGGCGGGAAGCCACGCCGGCCGGTACTTCCCGGGCATTGGGCTGGGACACCCCTTCCTCGCCCTCACAGTCTGGAAAGTGTTTTTCTGCGGGTTCATTCGGGCATCTGGGATTCACCGGAACGTCCCTGTGGATCGATCCTGTGCGCCAGCTCTCGGTCACGCTGCTGACCAACCGGACCTGGCCCGATTGCAGCAACAAAGGAATTAAAGCTGTGCGGCCCGCGTTTCACGATGCCATCGTGGAAAGGCTGGAGAAAAAGCATTGAGTCGAATATCGCGCGCCAATCGGGAAGACCTGAGCCGCCTTACCACCGAGCAGCCGAATCGTGCTTCGACCGACCTGGATCTGAAGTCGGCGCTGGAAGTGGTGCGCGTCATTAACGCAGAAGACGCCAAGGTGGTGGACGCCGTGCGCTCGGCTCTGCCCCAGATCGCGCGCGCCGTGGGACTGATCGCCAACGCGCTGCAGCGCGGCGGAAGACTGATCTACGTAGGGGCGGGTACCAGCGGCCGGATCGCTGCCCTGGACGCCGCCGAGTGTCCGCCCACGTTCAACGTCGACCCCAGAACGGTACAGTTTGTGATGGCCGGCGGACCTCCAGCCCTGGCATCAGCGGTGGAAGCAGACGAAGATTCCCGCGACCTTGGCAAGCGCGAGATAGCCAAGCGAAAACCCGGCCGGAACGACGTGGTCGTAGGGATCGCCGCCAGCGGCCGGACCCCGTTCACCATTGCAGCCATCGAATATGCACGGGGCAAGGGCGCACACACGATTTCAGTCACCTGCAATCGCGACACGCCGCTGCAAAAGGCGGCTCACCTGGCCATCGTGACCGAGGTGGGGCCGGAGGTGATCTCGGGGTCGACGCGGATGAAAGCCGGTACGGCGCAGAAAATGGTGTTGAACATGCTCTCGAGCGGTGCCATGACCCGCATGGGATACGTTTACGGAAACCTCATGGTGAACGTCACCCCGAGAAATTCCAAACTGGCCGCGCGCAGCGTGAGCATCCTCGAGCAGGCGGCAGGCGTAAGCGGGAAAATTGCCGCGCAGGCTTTGCGGGCAGCGGGAAATAGCGTCCCCGTGGCTCTGGTCATGCTGCAGGCGGAAGTTGACCGGCGGGAAGCGGAGCGGGCATTGAAATCGGCCAGCGGACATGTGCGCCGGGCGATTGCGGCGGCGCGGAGTCTGTAGCCGGCCTGGATGCGCCGGCGCCAAACTGGCCGAACCAGGCGGCAGTCAGGCCCTCGCGTGCGCGTCGCCTGAGACCACATTCCATCCCACAGGCCGTGTCCTCCGGAGTAGCAATTTCCCACCTGCTCTTCCCGGCTGTCACCGTTAGAATAGACGGGCGTATGGACAAATTTGTGATCCGTGGCGGCAACCCGCTGCTGGGGTCAATTCGCGTCAGCGGAGCCAAGAACGCGGCGCTGCCCGCCATGGCTGCCGCCCTGCTCACGGAAGAACCGGTGGTGCTGGAAAATATCCCCCAGGTGCGGGACATTGAGACCACGCGCAAACTGCTGGCGGCCATGGGCGCCGAAGTTGAACTGGGATACGGCCGGGCCCAGCATCGCACCACGATTTGCGCCCGCAATCTGACCAGCCCTGAGGCCTCGTATGAACTGGTCAAGCAGATGCGGGCCTCGTCCCTCGTGCTCGGGCCGCTGGTGGCGCGTTGCGGACGGGCGCGGGTTTCTCTGCCCGGGGGATGCGCCATTGGCGCACGCCCCATCGATCTCCATCTCAAGGGGCTGGAGCGATTGGGCGCGAAAATCACCCATGACCACGGCTACATTGAGGCCAGCGCCGATCGTCTGAAGGGCGGCGAAATTGTATTCGACCGAATCACCGTGACCGGCACCGAAGACTTGCTGATGGCCGCCACTCTGGCCGAGGGCGAGACCGTCATGCAGAATTGCGCTCGCGAACCTGAAGTGGCTGACCTCGCCGACCTGCTTATAAAAATGGGCGCTCACATCGAGGGCGCGGGCACTTCCACCATTCGCGTAAAGGGCGTCGGCAAACTGCAGGGCGCAAAACACAGAATCATTCCCGACCGCATTGAGGCCGCGACTTTCATTATTGCCGGAGCCCTGACTGGCGGGGATCTCAATATCTCGGGCTGCGATCCCGCCCATCTGGGCGCGCTGCTGGAAAAGCTGAATGAAGTGGGAGTCAAGACCCGGCATACCGCCGACTCGGTCCGAGTCATGGGCGACAATCCCCTCAAAGCGGCGAACATTGTGACCGAAGAGTATCCCGGCTTCCCCACCGATATGCAGGCCCAGTACATGGCTCTGGCCACACAGGCCGAGGGCACGTCGACCATCACGGAAAACATTTTCGAGAACCGCTTCATGCACGCGCTGGAAATGGTGCGCATGGGCGCGAACATCAAAATTGAAGGACGGCGCGCGGTGGTGCGCGGCCCCTCGCCCCTGAGCGCGGCGGCGGTGCTGGCTTCGGATTTGCGGGCTTCGGCCTCGCTGGTTCTGGCGGCGCTGGTGGCCGAAGGCGAGTCGATCATCGACCGGGTCTATCACATCGACCGGGGCTACGAAAACATCGAAGAAAAACTCAAGGGCGTAGGCGCCCAGATTCGCCGCATCGGAGAAATTTTGCCCAAGCGCGCGGCGGCCCCCGCCAGAGTGTAGACACGAGCGTCCTCGCTGCTGCGGAGTCTACTTTGTTGCTTCAGTCCATTCCTGCTCGCCGCGCTTCCGTAGGGATGCGCGGTCTTCCTCCAGAATCCAGTGTTGCTTGATCAGATCGTCTACCGCGTTCTTGTAGCGTCCCAAGTAGTCTTCGCGATTCGTGTAACGCTCGGCAATAGACTTGCGGGGATCGCCAGTCTTTGCGCGTTCGCCGGCAGTCTTTGCCAACGGAATAAAAGAGGCCTCGAAGGAAACGCGCTGATCGGATGCGCCGATCGACGGATCGCGAAGATTCCAGGCCGCATAAGTTGCAAGCGGAACCGATACTTCCGGTAATCGTACGCCATCGATTTCATTGCCGTCGGCATCAACCTGGGGAACCAGCACCGGAAAAGCCTGGCCGACGTTTGGCGGCTGCAGGCTCAGAATTCCAGCGCGCCACTGCGGACCGAAATCTAAACGATAGGCCTTACTGGCTTCATGCGGCTGGTTAACGCCGGGTAGTTTTGGCATCGCGTAATTCTGCAGTGACACCAGGTTCCCCTCTGCGATCTTGGGATAGCTGTTTGGTGGCGGCAGGGTACCGCTGCGCACCCAGGCATCCATATTGGCGATCATGGCGCGCCAGAAGTACTTGATCGGCAGCGGGGATTGCGGCTCCTGGCCGAGCAGGTCACCTGTTCCTTTTTCTGCAGGGAAGGGTCCGGAAAAATGCTGCAAGCCGGTGAAATGGTAGATCCGAACGCTGTCTGAGACCGGAGCGTCGTTCTTTCCATCGGGGCTGACGTGAATGAGCGCGCCCGCGCGGCCCCAATACTCGTAAGATGTGTTAGAGAAGAAAATCCTGGGGACGACTTTCTCAGCCGCGGCACGGTCCAGCAGTCCTCCCTTCTCTCCGGTGACCGGGTCGGTCTCGGGTTGATCGGTGAAGGGAAAAATATCCGTCGGAAAGAAGATCGACGAAGTGGGTTGCGCGTCCCGCGAAGGTTGGGCGAAGCGATAGTTAAAACTACCGCGTCCGGCTCCCGCAACGTGGGCGAGAACTCCGTCAAGAGCGATTCTTCCCTCTTCATCGGCATTGAATCCCTGATAGAGAAAATCACGCAGAAAGCGTCCGTTTTGCGAAATGCCCTCTCCGTATACACGTTCCGCCGGAGTAATGGCATTGGCATTGTGCTTGGCGTACGACGCAAAGTCGCGTACCGCAGCAAAACCACCGCCGGCGACGACGGGGTCGGCGACGACGTAAATGTATTCATAAATCTTTCCCGGCTGAAAACCACCGTCAAGATGAATATGGCGATCGTCAGGAATGACCTTGCGGCCGACCGTGCGGGCGAATTGCCACTCGGAGCGGGGAATAATCGTGCGTTGCGCATCAGGCGAACCCCGCACGCTGAGCTGATTGCGGGGATCGGCGGGTGCGGAAACCGGATACTCGGTTCCACCGATTTTGCCGATGATGAGATGTCCCAACGGTATTTCCGGCATCACTCTCGACGGCATCAGATCGCCGCGCAGCAGTCCGGTAATGGTCTTTCCGTTTTCTTTCGCGACCGGTGCGGAGAGGCGCAGTGCATCCGCGCCTGCGGC
Organism: Terriglobales bacterium; assembly: GCA_050746005.1. Taxonomy (GTDB): domain Bacteria; phylum Acidobacteriota; class Terriglobia; order Terriglobales; family Acidobacteriaceae; genus JAIQFF01. The sequence continues at coordinate 8,212 of JBOGLC010000122.1, read as the reverse complement.
GTCCCACTGCCATCCCAGAATCACGATGGTGAATCCCTTGCGAAGCAGCCACGCGTCTCCCGGATCGCTGGTCACGTCCCAATCGCCGCCGTCGATGAGCGTGATGATTCGCCCATATCCCCGGTTGGGAATTTCCAGAAGCATTGAGCCATTGCTCTTGTGCGCGTCCTTGGGGCGAAGGGCGACGAAGTCGGAGGAGAATTCAACCTCGCCGTCGTTCAAGTTCACCGCATTGCCGAGATCGACGATGCCGGAATTGTGCGCATTGTTGACCGGAAGCGAAAAGTAGACGCGACCGGTGATGCGCTCATACGCTCCGCCTTCACCGAATGTCTTACCGCTAAGAACTTCGGACCTCGAAGCCGTCTCCACTCGAAGGACTCTTGCGTAAAGCTGAGCAGCGAGCAGAACCAGCAGTAATGAAACCACGCCAATACGTAGCCGCATGCGCGAAAGCATAGCACGGCATTTCCGCGCTTTCGTCGCGTCAATGAAATCGGCGGCGACGCGAAGCAGTCATCCCGGCCGCAGTCTTCTCAAGTACAATGTTCCCGTTCTGCGGAGGAAAATCGATGCTGCTTCGTGTTTTTATTCTGCTTGTTCTCTCCCTGGCCGCGGCGGCTCAATGCTCCGAGTCCTCGAAAGACGCCGTGGCCGTCAAGGAATTCGGCCGAGTGTGCGCTCCCAGAATAATTCTCACCCACGTGCGGATTGTAGATGGCACCGGCGCAGCCGCCGTCGAAGACCAGAACCTCGTGATTGAGGGAGGAAAGATCGCGGCCATTCAGAAGGGCGCCGACGCCGTGGCCAGCGCGGACATGGCCGTCCTCGATCTTCACGGGTACACCGTGATTCCGGGCATCGTCGGAATGCATGATCACCTGTTTTATATTGTGCGGCCGAATCTCGATAGCCGGCGGCACTTTGACGATCCCGTCCTGGTCACACAGATGACGTTCTCCGCCCCGCGCCTCTATCTCGCCAACGGGGTCACCACCATGCGCACCACCGGCAGCGTCGAACCCTATGCCGACCTCAATCTGAAGGTCGACATCGACGCCGGCAAGCTTCCCGGCCCGCATCTGGATGTTACCGGACCTTATCTCGAGGGCAGCCACAGTTACTTTATCCAGATGCCGCACCTGACCGGACCCGACGACGCGCGCCAGACGGTGGAGTACTGGTCCGATCGCGGAGTCACCTCGTTCAAGGCGTACATGAACATCACGCGCGCCGAGCTGAAAGCCGTCATCGACGCAGCCCACCAGCGCGGGATCAAAGTCACCGGCCACCTCTGTTCGGTGACCTACAAAGAGGCAGCCGAGCTGGGCATCGATGACCTGGAGCATGGCTTCTTCGTCAATACCCAGCTCGACGCAAACAAGAAACTGGATGTTTGCAGTCCGAGCCAGGGCGAAGAAACTCTGGCGCGCATGGATGCCAACAGTCCCGAGGCAAAAGATCTGATCGACACGCTGATCAGTCATCACGTCGCCGTCACGTCGACCCTGCCCGTCTTCGAGGGAGATTTAGGCGGAGGCCGCCCGCCCCTGCGGCAAGGGGCCCTCGACGCAATGACTCCGCAGGCGCGCGAGGATTTCTTCCTGCTTCGACAACCACGAGTGCCGCCTCCTCCCGCTCCCAAGATCGATCCGGCGCTGCTCTGGAAGCACGACCTGGAACTGGAACGCGCCTTCGTCGCCGCCGGAGGATTGCTTCTCGCCGGCCCCGATCCCACCGGTCGAGGCGACGTGCTTCCCGGATTCGGCGATCAACGCGAGATCGAACTGCTGGTCGAAGCCGGATTCTCACCGGTTGAAGCCATCAGGATTGCAACCCTGAACGGCGCGATCTACATGGGCAAGGACAAACAGATCGGCTCAATCTCCGCGGGGAAGAACGCGGACCTGGTGGTGATCAAGGGAGATCCATCGAAAAAGATTTCGGACATTGAAAACGTGGAGATCGTGTTCAAGGACGGTGTGGGTTTCGACTCCCGGAAGCTTCTGGATTCGGTCAGGGAGAGATATGGACAGTATTGAACCAACCAACTCCACAACCGAAAAGCGGCACGAAAAACAGATCCGTGCCGCCCGACAAACGCTTTTGCCTGAACGCCTGGGTTCAGAACTCGTTCAAAACTAATTCAGAATTAGGAGGATGGCGGTCCCCCCGTGACCGGAAGCGATACATTTCCCTGTTCCGCCAGCGCGGTTGCAAAAGAATACCCTGGACCGGTCGAAGCCGTAAGGAACGGAGTCAGCGCAACCACCGCCGAATGGGGCCCGTTGTAAACCGCCGTCAATCCGTCGGTTTGTTCATAGGCGAGGTTATTGGCTGGATTGGTATTCGAAATGACCCTGCCCAGCACTCGATGCTCGGATTCAATGCCCATGATCGAAGCCGACACTTTGGCGAAATATTCCAGTTGTGTCGAGGTGTACTTCGACTTATCGGCGCCGCGTCCGCGCGGGGGCTTGGACGACGCATCCGACGCCATGTGGGCGAATTCCTGAACCGCCGTCAAGTAAGCTCCAATGAACGCGTTTTCCAGCGCATCCAGCAAGCCAGTAAAAGCCGACAAAGTATCGAACGAACCCGTGGGGAAATAGAAGGTCTGCACCGGATCCTTGGCTGCCGACGAGATTCCCAACAGGCTGCGCAGCAGGTTGGCGTGATCGATTTCCTCGGTCAACGCGGCTTGCAAATAGTTGACATTACCGGCATTCCCGTCACTGGTCACAGCGGTCGCAGTACCTCCCGAGCCAGCCAGATTAGGGTCCTGAATGACGGCGCCCACCAGGCCGTTGTAATAAAAAGTGGTGGCCAGGTCTTCTGCGATCAGGGCCGCGGTAAATATCTGGGCTACCGAGTCTTGATCGGCGGGATTCTTTGAGTCTCCCCCCTTATTACGATTATCTCCGTCATCGTCTCCATCGCTGGCGTGGAGAGGAAGTCCGGCCAGAATCGACATGGCAGTAATTCCCAGCCCTGCTATCCCGGTTCCCTTGATGAACCCACGTCGGTTGAAATCTTTGGCAAGAATATTTCCTGGTACATCGATTTTCATAACCGCTCCCGGAGACACAACCGTCACTGCGCGCGTCTAATCTCTATACGTGCGCCAGGCTGGGGTTGGATTGGACGAAAGGAGAATAAGAATATCGAGACGCGTTGAAAAGGTAAGCCAACCCGCCCCAGGCGAAGTGTGGGACCGCGCTGTCATCCTGAGCGCAGTGGGAAGTTCGCGTCGCGAACTTCCTACGCAGTCGAAGGACCCCTATAGTCCCGCAGCACATTCTCAATAGCGCGCGGTAACCCACCACAGCCCACGCAGGGACAGCCGCCCCGGCTGTCCAGCGGAGCGAAGCTCAGCCACTCATCTCCGGCGAACAACGTCGAGCTGCGCTGGGAATCCGGCCCGGGGACAGACGGAGCTGGCCCATTAGCTCCCATCTATCCGGATCGGCGACAGTTTCTGTCTCCGATTTTCCCTTCCTATCCAACCCCAGTCGGAATCGCTCGCGTGTAAACGCGGTAGCATTGGCGCGCTTGTGTGCCCTGTCAGCAAAAAGTTTCCGAAAATGAGTATCTAGGAAATCAGTACTGATTCAGTCGGCTGGCGTGAATCGATCACAGAAACGCGGACGGAATTGGCCTAGCAAGGCCAGCCCACGGATGAGACAATCACTCGCCCTCCAAATCAGGATCTAAATGAAGCTCGACCGATACTTCTACAGCATCTCCGCCGCCGCCTTCCTGCTCCTCACCTTCTGGGGATTTCACTCCTTCTACCTCTACGGCAAGGCCGCGGGCGGCGACCCCATCGCACCGAAAATGTTCGCCCTGGACTCGATTCATGGCGCTGCCATGTCCGCCTGGGTTCTGCTTTTCTTCGCCCAAGCGCTCCTCATCGGCGTCCGCAAACGCCGCCTGCACATGAAACTCGGCTGGGCCGCGCTAGCGATCGCCCCGGTTCTGGCCACTTCCAGCATCGCGACTGCCTTCCGCTCTGTCCAGCTATCGCCCGGCGACGTCTTCTTTGCCATGCCCTACGCGCGGTTCTTGCTGGTGATGTTCACAGAGGTTGCGCTCTATACCGCATTCGTGGGAGCGGGACTCCTCACCCGAAAACGTCCGGCAATCCACCGCCCCATGATGCTGCTCGCCAGCCTAAGCATCCTTGCCGGCTCAACTGCCCGCATTTCCGCTTTCTATCCCATCTTCAGCCATGCAGGATGGCCCGGCCTCTTCGGCCCCATCTTCGCCCTGGGCGCCGTGCTCCTGACAATCCGATCCCTCCTGGCCCGCCAACTGGATAGGCCCTTTGCCGTTGGATATACGGCCATGGTCGCCGGCTATGTCCTCGCCTCCCATCTTGCCTTCACCGAAACCTGGAATCGTCTTGCCGCAGCGATGCTCAAGCTCTGATCACGCACCACCTGAGGTCACTGATTGGACGCGTGGCCCACTCAAGCCCGGTTTTGGCTTGGGGGCAGTTCGACGGCTGGGTACAGTGTTCCGCCGCGTTCGTGATTTCGTGCCGTCTATTCCGACTCGATCTCGAGGTGTCTTTCGCCCCAAAAAAACGGTGAGCTTGGGGGATTCGATTTCTTTCTTGTCCATGAAAGCCTCAATACTTTCCTGCCCTGGCCCGGACCCACTGGATACTCCCAGCAGCTATTCTGGAATGCCAGCTTGTTCCTGTTTACGGAAGGAACGTTACGATGGCGGGATGTAGCTCCCACAGTGTCGCGACTTGAGCCGTACCGCGGTCATGCTCAAAGTCTTCGAAGGCCATTCCTACGACACTCACGGGGAGTGCCTGTGGAAGCTCCCCGCCATGCTGCGAGTCGAGACGAAAGCTGTGCTTCTTCAATTGCGCCTGCACACTCTGGCGCGCACTACAATATTCGCTGTCAACCGGCGTTTCCACGATCACACGGGGCGCAGTCTTGTCGGCGGTTTGGGAAATCTCCATCACCACATCGCAGTCTGCCGCGTTTACGCTGGCATTCTGCAAAAACGCGGACGCCAGGTGAAAGACTTCAAGCTCGCGTCCGCTTCGCGGCGCGTCGGGAGGCAGAACCGGGTCTTGCGCCCAGGTAAGCATGACTGAAACTGTGATGTCCTGAGGGGCGGTGTTGGGGATTGGAACGTGCTTCGCCTGATGACGATAATCGGCGATGTCCGGCTCAACCGGCAGACACTTGCAGAGGTCTTGGGGCGTCGGCTGCAAAACCCCGAAGTCCTGTCCGCTGCAACTCACGGCAACCGATGCCAGTACCAGCACACCGCCCGTGACACAAATCTGTACCAGCCGATTGAGCTTTCCGTGCATCGGCGGCATAAGATGCCGCCGCCAGGATTAACGTCTACTCATCGGCTGCCGCTCTCTACGCAGGCCCCTTAGTGCCTGCCTCCGCCATGTCCGCCACCACCGAAACCGCCGCGGCCACCGCGGCCTGGGCCACCGCGTCCACGTCCGCGGCCGCCGCCACCGCCGGGACGACGACCTCGGTCTCCACCTCGGTCTCCACCTCGGTCCGGACCACGGTCTCCACTGTTTTCGGGGCCGCGATCTCCTGGGCCTGCTCCGGCGACCGGTGCGTCGCGGTTAAAGTTCGGTTCGTCGTCGGCGAAATCAGCACCGCCTTCGATGGTCAGCGCGGGAGTGTGAGCCGGTTCACCGCTGCCCTCTCCTCCACCATTGTCCGGCGGTGGTTCGCCTCCGCCCATCTTGGCCCGCTGTTCCTTGAGGATGGCCTTGCGCGAAAGCCGGATGCGGTTGCCTTCAACTGCCAGCACTTTTACCAGCACCTGGTCGCCTTCCTTCAGTTCGTCGCGCACATCCTTGATGCGGTGTTCCGCGACTTCGCTGATGTGTAGCAGACCATCCGTGCCCGGAATGATCTCGACAAAAGCGCCGAAATCCGCCAGCCGGGTCACGGTTCCGAGATAGGTCTTGCCGATCTCGGCTGTGGCCGTCAGGTCGCCGATGATCTGCAGGGCCTTGGCTGCGGAAGCCTCGTCGTTCGAGGCCACGTTGATTTTGCCTGAGTCCTCGACGTCGATCTTCACCCCGGTGCGCTCGATGATGCTGCGTATCATCTTGCCGCCGGGTCCAATCACGTCGCGAATCTTGTCGACGGGAATCTGCAGGGTGTAGATGCGCGGGGCAAAAGACGAAACTTTTTCGCGAGGAGCGGCGATCACTTCATTCATCTTGCCGAGAATGAACAGCCGCCCGCGCTGCGCCTGCGCCATCGCTTCGCGCATGATCTGAGCCGTGATGCCGCCCACCTTGATGTCCATTTGCAGGGCGGTGATGCCGTCTTTGGTGCCGGCAACTTTGAAGTCCATATCGCCGTAGTGATCTTCAGCACCCGCGATGTCGGTGAGGATGGCATAAGCCTCGCCTTCCTTGACCAAACCCATCGCCACGCCTGCCACCGGAGACTTCAGAGGCACACCCGCGTCCATCAGCGACAAAGATGCGCCGCAAACCGTCGCCATCGAAGAAGACCCGTTCGACTCCAGAATGTCGGAGACGACCCGCATGGCATAAGGCCACTTCTCCTCGTCCGGCAGGACGTTCGAGATGGAACGTTCGGCCAGCGCCCCATGGCCGATCTCACGCCGGCCGGCGCCCCGCAGAAATGCCACCTCTCCAACCGAAAACGGCGGAAAGTTATAGTGGAGCATGAAGCGCTTTTTGGCTTCGCCTTCGAAAACTTCGAGGCGCTGCATGTCGTCGCTGGTGCCCAGAGTGGTGGTGACCAGGGCCTGGGTTTCGCCGCGGGTAAAGATGGCCGATCCGTGGGTGCGCGGCAGGACTCCGACCTCGATCCAGATATCGCGGATCTGGTCGAACGCGCGACCGTCGGGACGGCGCTTCTGGTTGATGACCTGCTCGCGGAAGATGCGTTCCCGCAGAGTTTCGAAGTAGGTTTTGAATTTCTTCTGCGCGGCTTCGTCGTCTTCCGGAATTGCGGCCTGCAGCTGCTTCTTGAGCTCGCGGACCAGGGTATAGCTTTCGGCCTTGGGATGCTTCTGGGTATCGAGGCGGTCGGTAAGATCGGCGCCGACGCGATTCTTCAGATCGTCGTAGTAGGCCTGATCGAATTCCGGAGGCGTGACCGCCCGCTTGGGCTTCCCTGCCCTTTGCCGGAGGTCGTTGATGGCGGCACAGATCTTCTTGATTTCGGTGTGCGCGAACTCGATGGCGTCGACCACCGTTTCTTCCTTCACTTCCTTGGCGCCGGATTCGATCATCACGATGCCGTCGGCAGTGCCGACCACCATGATATTCAGCAGGCTCTCGCGCATCTCGCTATAGGTGGGGTTGATGACGAATGCGCCATTGACCAGGCCGACGCGGACCGCGCCGATGGGGCCCTCGAACGGGATGTCGGAGAGGGTGAGCGCGGCCGAGGCGCCGTTGATACCGGCGACGTCAGGGTCGTTTTCGGTATCAGCCGAGAGGACAAAGGCGATGACCTGAGTTTCACACTTGAAGCCGTCCGTGAACATGGGACGCACGGGGCGGTCGATCTGGCGGCTGGTGAGGATTTCACGCTCACTGGGACGGCCTTCGCGTTTGATGAAGCCACCGGGAATGCGTCCGCCGGCGTAGGTGTATTCGCGATAGTCAACCGTCAGGGGGAAGAAATCAATGCCTTCGCGGGGGTCGGGGTTGGCGGTGGCAGTGGCCAGAACGACGTTATCGCCGATGCGCACGACGACCGAACCGTGGGCCTGTTTGGCTAGTTTTCCGGTTTCAAAAGAGATGGTTTTACCGCCGGCAAGTTCAACCGATACTTCTTGTTTCATGATTCATTTCCTTTTGGCAGGAGGACACACGCGCGTCCGTTGGAGAGGCTGCACAGTTTGAGAGGGCAAGAGCCAGTAGCGTTCTGGATGGCCGGAAACACACCGTTCGCGGCTTTTTCCTTATTTCGTGAGGCCGTCTGCGCCCGGCACATTGATTCCGATGGTGATCCGGCGCGTACACCCCGAGCCGGGAACGGCCCCGCAGAAACCTATTTGCGCAGGCCCAGCTTATGCACAACCGTCTTGTAACGCTCGGAATCGTATAGCTTGAGGTAGTCCAGCAGGCGGCGACGCTTGCTGACCAGCATGAGAAGACCGCGGCGCGAGCCGTGGTCCTTCTGGTGCGTTTTGAAATGATCCGTCAATTGGCCAATCCGCT
>JBOGLC010000121.1:0-9456 GCA_050746005.1 Terriglobales bacterium | reverse complement strand
ATGCCGTCCGATCCGTTCACCAGCAGGTTGGGGATGCGCGCCGGAAGAATGTCGGGCTCGATTTCGTTGCCGTCATAGTTCGGGCGCATATCGACGGTATCTTTGTCGAGGTCGTCGAGCAGCGCCGTGGCGACGCGGGTCAGTTTAGCTTCGGTGTAACGATCGGCGGCCGGCGGGTCGCCATCGACCGAACCGAAATTTCCTTGTCCATCCACCAGCGGATAGCGCATGGCAAACGGTTGCGCCAATCGCACCAGGGCGTCGTACACCGCGAGGTTGCCGTGAGGATGGTATTTGCCCATGACATCGCCCACGATGCGGGCGCACTTGCGGGTGGATTTGTTGGGCGCCAGGCCCATCTGCTGCATGGTGTACAGAATGCGGCGATGCACCGGCTTGAGCCCGTCACGCACGTCGGGCAGCGCGCGCCCGATAATCACCGACATCGAATAGTCGAGATAAGACTTCTTCATCTCCTCTTCGATATTGACGGGTTGAATGTTGAGCGCGCCGGGAATGCCGGTGCCGTCTCCGCCGCCGGGCGGAGGAGTCAAGGGGAGTTCAGGATTCTGATCGTCAGCCATAAAAAGCTTCTAGCTCCTAGCTTCTAGCTTGCGCCTTGCGGGGCGGACACTGTTGTCCGCCGCTTTGAGTCAGCCTCTGTGTTGCAAGACTCAGGAACGCAGTCTGTGATCTATCTGCAACCGGGAGCGCCTCATCTGGTGGCGATAAAAGCTGCGTAGCATCACCCTCGTCCGGATTGCGATTGTGCGTCTAAATAACTGTATTTACAGGATGTTATGGTCGATTCGCGATATGAGAATTATACCATGAGTGAGCTCCAAAACAGAGCCGCGGATGAGCTTTCTAGTGCCTTGAATTGAACCCCCTCGTTATCCTCGTGAACGGCTTTGGGTCCGAAGAGCCCGCGAAGGGCGGCCCTCCTTTGCTGACCGGCCGCAAATCCGCTTCACGCCAGATGCTTCGCAGGCTCAGCATGACGCCGTCGAGAGAGAGTGGGTGTAAATCGCGACCGGGCTTCAAATAGCGGACTGCGGACTGCGGACTCTCTCCCGCATCCCGGCGTCATCCTGAGGGACTTCAGTCCCGAAGGATCTCGCGCGTAGCTGCACGTGCCGCCGCGAGCGCGGATCCGCTTCACGCCGGATGCTTCGCAAGCTCAGCATGACGCCATAGGTAGGAGAACGGGCCGTAACTCGCACCCGGAGCCCATCCGGAAGGCGCGCAGACCTAGGACCATCCCCCCAATTACCGGCGTCATCCTGAGGGACTTCAGTCCCGAAGGATCTCGCGCGTAGCTGCACGTGCCGCCGCGAGCGCGGATCCGCTTCACGCCAGATGCTTCGCAAGCTCAGCATGACGCCGTCGTGAGGAATACAGTTCAAACCGGGCGCTCAGCATGATGCGTTCATGAGGAATACAGTTCAAACCGATTTATCACCATCGGCTTTGCGGGCGGCGATTCCGGTACTGGATGATGGGATAATTGGAATGGTCAATTTTATGGAAACACTGACGGGAAAAATCGCACTGGTGACCGGGGCGAGCCGAGGCATCGGAGCGGCCGTGGCGCTCTCGCTGGCCGGAGCGGGGGCTGACGTCGCGGTCAATTTTCGTACGCGCTCCGAGGAGGCTGAATCGATTTGTGACGCGATCCGGAGACTGGGGCGGCGAGCGCTGGCGATCCAGGCTGACGTGTCCCAATCCGACCAGGTGAAAAAAATGGTTGGGCGGATCGAACAGGAACTTGGAGCCGTGAATATTCTTGTCAATAACGCGGGAATAGCGAAGCAACTCAAGCTTGAAGATATTGCGGAAGCGGACTGGGACGAGCATATCGGGGTGAATCTGAAGTCCGCATTTCTGGTGACCCAGGCGGTGCTGCCGCAGATGCGGGCCCGGCGCTGGGGAAGGATTATCAATATCTCTTCCACCGCGGCCCAGACCGGCGGGCTGGTGGGACCACACTACGCCGCGTCCAAGGCTGGGATGCAGGGGCTTACTCACTCCTATGCCGCGCTGCTGGCGAAAGAGGGAATTACCGCCAACAGCGTTTGCCTGGCGCTGGTTGAGACTGACATGTTGCGCTCGAACCCGCGCGCTACTTCCAGCGTGATTCCGATCGGGCGCTTCGGCAACGTGGACGAAGTCGCTTCAGTGGTGCTGATGCTGGCGGAAAACGGCTATATGACCGGACAGACGGTGAATCCGAATGGGGGATGGTATATGACGTAGTACTCGGACTGCTTTTAACCGCGTGGCTTCGTCAATGAAACGAAAGAAATGACAGCAGCTACGGCCTGACGACGATCTCATTAGGACCAGCCGGCAGCACAAACTTCAGACCGCGTTCCTGGTTGAGCCTCAAGGTGGCAGGCACGTCAAGGTCGGCAATCTGTATCTTTTTGGTCCAGGATCCGTCGGTCCAGTAATCGGCCTTCGAGTAGATGGTTCCACCCATGATGGTGTATTCGCTGACTTCTTCCCGGCGGCCATCATGGAAAACGAGGATCGCGGGCGGAAGCTGGCGCGGCGGTTGACCGGCATCTTTCCCGCCTGCGCCGGATCGCTTCGCGGCAGTCCCGGGCAAAGCCGGTTTCTGCGCGTAGTCCGGGGCGGCTCCGGCATTGGCCGAGGCCTTCGCGGACATCGTAGTGCGCACAAAGTGATCGCCTTGCCATTCGATCAGCAGTGACTCGCGCGGAGCCGGAGGCGCAGGCGTAGCGACCGGCGCCGAAGCGGGTACGACGATCACCTGAGACGGCTGAGCTTCCGGGGAACCGTAGCCCTCATCATAGTCGGGATAAAGATACGGATACGACCAAAGCAGTGAACGCTGCCCGCGCTCCCGATGAAATCGGGCGGGAGCGCCAATTCCATGGGCCGGGAATCTCGAGGTTCCGGCCACACCCATTCCGGACGAACCGGCGCTGATGCCGAATCCGGGCCCGCGAGAACCTCCGGTGCGAACCTGAGCCGTGACTGGCAACACCGTGAGTGCGGCAACGACGATGGCGAAAGCAAACCGATTTAGCATTTACTTGCTCATTTCAGGTTTCGGCGGTAGCCGGAAATCAATGCCACGCTCGTCGTTCTGCTGCGCGGTTGCGGCCAGGTCCAGGTCGGCGAGAGGGATTTTGTGGTGACGTCCGGGAGTTAAATCGTACAGAGTGTCTCCGATCACCGCGTAGTTCTGGACTTCCAACTGGTGACCGTCTTTAAAAACGAGCACGCTCTGGGGCTGATCGGGAACCGGGGTTTCGGGCTGGGCTTCTGGAGCGGCCTCCGGTTCTGCCTGGGAATGGCGTGGCGGTTCCGGATAGCCTTCTGCAAAGGGACGAACTGCCTGTCCCGGACCGCGGCGGTCGAAGATGGTGGGCCCACCCTGGTACTCATCTTCCCGCTGATCTTCGGCTTGCTGGTCGTCCGGGTATGCAGTTTCAGGTTCGCTTGCCACCACCGGGTAGGCGTATGGCACGTAGACCGCTCCATTCCCGGGGAAAAACTGGCCGCTGCGATGATGATGATGACGCTGGCCGACTGCCGGATTCGATGGAAACAGAGGGTTGATGCAGCAAGGCGGCTGGGTGAAAAACGGACTCCTCGGCTGCAGACTGTTAGGTCCCAGGGAAGTGATGCTGGCGGGCGCGCCGGGCGTGGAATTAAGATGTCCCCCGGAATTGATCGAGGTTACCGACGCAGGAGTCCCGTTAATCTGCGCCTGCGCAGCAGAGGACAGAAAAACCACTCCCCCCAGCACCAGAGCAAGCACCGCTACCGTGGCTGAGTTCAGCCGCTCCACACCCGAATCATACCCCACTTTGGAAACCATGGCGCGGCCTCCCGGACAAAAACCCGCTCTATTAACTTAGAGCCTCCGCAAGCCGGATTGGTTTGTCTATTTTTTGTCAACTTGGCGGGGTCCTAAGTGGTTGAAGGCCAAGCCAGTGTGACGATGGTCCCAGCCCCATGCCAGTGCCATGTCATCTTGAGCGGAGAGAGCGGACTCGCTTGCGAGTCCGCTCGCGGAGTCGAAAGACCTGTTGTTCGCTTGCAGCATCGTTCGCGCCGGCAGAAAGCGGGTCCCTCGACTGCGCGGATCGCTCAAGCGCGATCCGGCTCCGCTCGGGATGACAGAGTTGTGGAACTGTGCCCTCAGACCCCTGAGCTTTAGCCTCGATCCAAACCCCACCCTCAACCGGCGCGCGCCAGCTCCCACAGGTTCCAGGCGGCATTCGCCACCAACAGGCCCCAGATAGCGGCCAGCGCAATCGGGCGGCGGCGAGTCTCCACCAGATCGGCGGCGATGCCGGCCACGAAGACAAACAGGAACGGGACCGCGAGCAATTGAAAACCGAGGCCGGGATAATGCGGCATCCCCAGGGCGAGCGCCAGAAACAGGGTCGCGACCAGCAGGGGAGCGGTGTTGCCAAAGTAGCGGGCGCGGCCCCAGCTGCAGTATGCGACCAGCGCGACCGGCAGCGCCACCACCAGCGCGGGACTGCTTTGTCCCAGTTGCGCCAGCACCTGGCCATAGGCGTGCGGAATGAGATAGGACTTCCACGAGAGTCCGAAGAACGATGCATGGAGCATCGCCTGCCAGAACGCGTGCGCCTGGAAGAAATAGGCCGCGTAACCGAGCAGCAGGGCGATTCCGCAAGCCACCATCCAGATCACCGATGCGGCCAGGCGCCGGGTGGGTGCAAGGTAAAGCATGAATGCCAGGGCAGCGGGCACTACGACGACGAGAGAGAACTGGGAGCCAACCGCCAACGCTAGTGACAGCCCCAGCAGCACAATGCGCCGCCAGTTCCACAGGACCACCTCGCGAGGCGCGTACAGCGTATGGGCCACCGCGATGGCGGTAAAGATGGCGCCGAACGCACCCCATGCGGCGCCGACCTCAGGCTCGGCAAACCACAGCCCACAGGACCGTACAATTCCCGGCGAGAAACAGTAGAGAGCCAGGGCGACGTATCCGCCGGCATTGCCGAAAAGACGGCGAGCTACGTACCACACGGAAGCGCCGAGAAGCAGGCCGAAAACGAGATAAGGGACGGCGGCTGTCCAGTGCAGGGCGCGAATGTTTTCCGGCCGGAGCGCCACCGGTCGCAGCCATAGCGGGGCGGCAGCGATCAGGTACCACAACTGCGAATGGTGCGAATCGTAGCTGCCGTATTCAATGGGCAGCTGAAGAGCAGAATCGAGCTCGTTTCCGGAATCCTCCTCAATCAGGTCAGACGCTACCCGCGCTTTCGCATCGGATCTTGACCCTATGCTCTTCCAGAGCGCAGTTCCGCGTTCCAGCCGGTAAATTTCTGCGGCGTCAAGATTCCCATGTTGCGCGCCTTTCTCCACCAGCCACAGGCATTGCCCCAGAAATGTCAGCAGCAGACATGCCGCCAGCACCTGGGGCCGGCCAAATCGCTCGCGAGTGAAGAATCGGCTCATGACTGACCGGCGAGTGTTTTACCATGGCGGGGGACGAATCGGGAAACTTCGACAGATGGACGAACCAAGAGATAGCCCGCCTGGCGAGCGCGACGAAGTTCCTCCCGCGCCCGGCACCGCCTGCGGCCCCGGTTTCGAGCTGGCAAAACTCTCTCCCTTTGAAGAATGGATGCAGAGGATATTTATCGGACGCAATGGCCTTCGTCCGATATGGCGACTGGTGGTTTATTTCCTGATGTATCGGGCCTTGCGCTTCTGCCTGTTTGTTGTGCTCGCCTATGGCTTGCCCGATATGCCTTACCTGTGGCGACAGATTGCGGCGGAGTTGGGACTTGCAATTATCGTGCTGCCGCCCGCCCTGCTGATGGCGCGGATCGAAGGCCGACCTTTCGGCGTTTACGGGCTACCGTTGCGCCATGCATTCGGCAAGCTGTTCTGGCTGGGGGCCTTGTGGGGAATGGCTGCGCTCACCGTGCTTCTCGCGGGGCTGCGCGGAGCCCACGCCTTTTATTTTGGCACGCTCGCGCTGCACGGAGGGCGCCTGCTGAAGTTTGGTCTTTTCTGGGCCGTGTTCTTTTTGATCGTCGGTGTTTACGAAGAATTCTTCACTCGCGGATACACACAGTTCACCTTGACCGAGGCGGTTGGATTCTGGCCCGCGGCGATTTTACTGTCGCTGGGTTTCGGGGTGCTTCATCTGGAGAATCCCGGAGAGAGCTGGGTGGGCATTCTGGGAGCCATCCTGATCGGCTTTTTCTTCTGCCTGACCCTGCGCCGCACCGGCAGCCTCTGGTTCGCGCTTGGCTTTCATGCTTCGTGGGACTGGGGTGAGAGCTACCTTTATTCTGTCCCTGACAGCGGAGGCCTGGCTCCCGGACATCTGTTGCATTCCTCGCTGCAGGGCCCGCGCTGGCTGACCGGCGGCTCGGTCGGACCGGAAGGCAGCGTTTTCCTCTTCGTGCTGCTGGTGCTGCTCTGGCTGGTGTTCGACCGGGTATATCCCGAGGTGAAGTACCCGCCACGAACCGCGTAGGGCAGATCCCTCATCTGCCCCTGCGTGATTCATGGCACATACCCGCTCTACCACGAATAGTGGACTGTGTAGGTCACCACCTGCTCCCCGTCGGGCGCGATGGTTACGGGAAACTCCACGGTCTGGGCATCGGTCTTGCGCGACGGCTGCGACTGCTCGGTCAGCTTCCAGTTGGTCCAGCGATACAGGTGCTCGACCACGCGCACCGTGACCGCTTCTTTCTTGTGGTTACGTACATGGATCTCGAACGACTCATCCATCCAGCGTTGGGCGGAATCCACACGATAGTTGGTGCGCTTGCGCTCGCCGACTACGTCGAACGAATTGCCGGTAAAGATGCGGATGGTTTCATCTTTCGGGGTGTGGTCAATCTCATTCTCGCCGACAAATTCCAGGTGCCCGTCGGTATCGCGACGATAGAAGCGCAGCTTGCCCTTGGGCAGCGCAATGCCGAGATGGTTCACTTCCGCGTTCTTGAACTCCTCCATCACCCAGACTTTGGGATTCGACTGGGTGCCGTAGCTCTGGTCCTGGCGAATCTGCTCCACATTGTAGTATCCGTACTGCGCCACCTGCGCACCGTCATAGATAAAAAGCCGCTGGGCGTGAATGCCGGTGGAACGCACGAACTCCACCTGCTTGGTTTCCTGATCGTGCAGCGTTGTCGCCCGGGCCAGGGTGTAGAGATGAAATTCGTCAAATGACTTCTCGCGGACCGCGGGCGCGGCGGCTTCATCCGCCGCCATCTTGGCGGCGGCATAGGCGCGATTCGATACCGTGCCGGCCTGGATCTTGTTGACGTCGCCGGCCAGCAGTTTGATGCTGGCATTCTCGAACGTCTTGCCGCTCTGGTTGCGCATGGTGATCCAGCCCACCATATCGAGCAGATCGGTCTTGCCCTTGAGATTGTCGGACACCACCAGGTTGTAGTCCGCTTGCCAGCTCATGCCTCCGGCAACGTATGAAATTTCAGCGTCGAATTTGCCCGGATCGTTGGTTTGCAAAAGCCAGCTCAGGGTCGGCTTGAGCACGGTATCGCCCGAGAGTGCCGGAAACAGCGGCTGGCCGGGAAGTCCGAAACGCAGTACGCCATCCACTTCGATGATGGGCTGGGTGAAGGACGGCTGCTGATAGTTTTGAGCATAGTAGG
Organism: Terriglobales bacterium; assembly: GCA_050746005.1. GTDB lineage: Bacteria > Acidobacteriota > Terriglobia > Terriglobales > Acidobacteriaceae > JAIQFF01. The sequence goes on along the minus strand of JBOGLC010000121.1, from coordinate 1,801 downwards.
TGCTGGGAATGTAGCCGCTGCGTACCACCTTCCCCTTGACGATTTCCTGCTTGTCAGCGCGCTGCACCAGGAAGTCGATCGTCTTGCCTTCATAGAAGGAGAGCAGCAACTCCTGCGAGATGGGATCGTTGCGGTAGTTCTGTTCCAGAACCTGCAGTGCGCGACCGGCAGGATCGCGCAGGATGACGGAATCCGGCTCCAGATGCGAAGCGATGCCGGCGAACTGCGCATGATTTACACCCGGCTTGAGGTCAAGCGGCACATACTCCCGCGCCACAAAGAAATTCTGGTTGTAGATGGTGAGGGCGGGCTGGTTGCCGCTGTCGGCAGCTTTCTCCTGAGCTTGGTCCTGTCCCAGCACCGCACCGCACAGCAAAAGCATGATCAGCAGCAAGTTCTTCATTGTCGTTTCCCCTTATTTTCAGTGGGCGGGAAGGAGGAGGCTTTCCCGTCCTATCTGAAGAACGCGGGGCATGGGGAAACTTGCAGGGAGTTTTTAACCACGGAGGACGCAGAGGACACGGAGGTAACCGCTGGTAACCCCGCCTCGTGTCATCCTGAGCGGAGCTGGCGCGTTCGCTCGCGAACGGGCCGGCGGAGTCGAAGGACCCCTATCAGCGGCACGCACTAGACGCCCTGGAGGTTTTTTCCCTGCGGATGAACCTCTTAACGAACCGGCAGCAGAGTCGCTATAGGGGTCCTTCGACTTCGCGGCTGCTTCGCAAAGCGAAGCAGCGGCTGCGCTCAGGATGACAGGGTTTGAAGCCGACTAGATATCCAGGTTCTTCACGTCGAGCGCGTTGTCCTCGATGAACTTGCGTCGGGACTCGACATCTTCGCCCATCAGAGTGCTGAAGATGATTTCGCACTCGGCAATGTCTTCGAGTTTCACCGAGAGCAGGGTACGGCGCTCGGGATCCATGGTGGTTTGCCAGAGCTGCTCCGAGTTCATTTCGCCGAGACCCTTATAGCGGGTCTTCTCGTAGCCCCGGCTGCCCGCCTCTTTTATGTACTCGAAGAGGTCGCGGACGTCGGTCTTCTCGACCACTTCCGTCTCGATGGCTTTCTTCTTGGCAACGACCTTGGGCGCTTTCTTCTGCTTAGCGGCATCCTCGGTCTCGACTGCTGCAGCCTCAGCCTCGCCGCCTTCTTCGGCAGCGCCGTTCGTGGGCGCGGCGTCGGCAACCGCTTCGATCACAAACGGCGGCTGCATGTAAGGTTCGATCTGCTTGAATTTTGACAGCAGCTGGCGATACTCGGCAGTCGATGCCAGCTCCCAGTTAATAAGGTGCTCCGCGCCCTGCGAGTTCACGTAGTGCACCGCCCATAGGTTGTGCTCTTCGTCGAAGCGCGACTCGATACTCTTGAAGTCGCGTTCCTTCTGCAGCTTCTTCAGTTCTTTTTCCAGCTTCTCGATTTTTTTGGGCGCGCCTTTCTTTTCGCCTTCAAAGTCGGCGCGCTTGGAAAGGTCGAGTCGGGGCAGCAGTTCGGTGATCTTTTCATCGCGCAGGCGCTTATTCACCTTGTCGAAGTAGCCGAAATACTCTTTCAAGCCGCTGGCGAACTTCGACAGGGCCGCGCCCTCGAGCTTGGCCGCGCCTTCGCCGTAACGGACAATCAGGCTGTCGGCCGCGCGCTTGAGGATGATCTTGTCGAGCGCGTCATCGTCCTTGATGTACTGCAGGATCTTGCCCTTCTTGATCGAGTACAGCGGCGGCTGCGCGATGAAGACGTTGCCGCGCGCGATCAGCTCCTGCATGTGGCGGAAGAAGAAAGTGAGCAGCAGGGTGCGGATGTGGCT
>JBOGLC010000120.1:0-16137 GCA_050746005.1 Terriglobales bacterium | reverse complement strand
GCCGGGGGAACTTCCTACATATTCAAGGTGGCGGCTGCAGGCGGCAGTCCGATTCGTGTTTCCGATCTGGTAGCGCTCAGTCCTGGCTTTGCGTCCCCGGACGGACGCCACATAGCTTTTGCCGCGCCCGGGAAAAACGGAACGATCGAAGTTGCAGTTGTTTCCGCTGAGAAAGGTACCTTGGAGTCCAGGACGCCCTCACCATCTACGTTCGATATGAGCGTCAGTGCCGGATGCTGGATGCCTGATAACCGATCCCTGGCACTGGTGGACCTGCGCAGCGGCGCCCCCAACCTTTGGGCCATCCCGCTGTTTGGTGGACCCCAACGGCAGCTGACCCACTTTGCTTCGGGCGTCATTTGGGGCTGCGCTTACTCTCCAGACGGAAAGTCGATTGCCATGGCCCGCGGTTCACGTCAGAGCGACGCGGTCTTGTTCATCAGCGCGAACTGATCATCGCCACCGAATCCGGCAAAAAAGAATTAAGAGAATTGAAAGCCCTGCCTCCGGTACCCGGAGGTCAGGGCTCATTCTTCCGAGTTCAGCCTCGTCTATTTCGATTCCACTGCCAACTGGTCCTGTATCTCGCGGTTTCCGGCGTAGGACTTTGCGATCCTCACGACCTTATCGCGATCTTCTTCGCTGGGAACTGATCCTGACAATTTCACCGTGCCGGCAGTTAAAGCCACGTCCACGTTGGAACTGTTCAGTCCGGGTTCGCTCTTGAGCTTTTGCTCAATCGCAGTCTGGGCTTCGGAGGAAGTCAGCATCCGGGCATGTTCCTCCGATGCAGGGTTTGTCCCTTGAGTATGATGCTCGGAAGCCTCGGTAGCTTCGGCCTGGTTGGCGTACTTCCTGACCGCCGCCAAAAACTGTTGCGATCCCTCGGGTGGAGCAACCTGCCCCTTAAGGATTTCCGAAGCCGGAATCATCTTACCGTACAGGATCCGGGTGCCGTCCTTGTCCTGGGTGATGGACGCGCCATTGACGGTGATACCGGCGAACACTCCTCGAGCCCGGGAGTAAGTCAAAATCTCGGAGCGCATTTTCCAGTCCGTCTCCGCCTCAGCTTGCCGGCCGACCGGTCCCGCCGCTGCCGAAGCGTCGGCGCCGATTTTGAACTTGCTGGACAGCATCTTGGCCATACCCTGATCGTTCATGGCCAGCATCACGACATCGACGGCTTCGCCGCCAATCTGAAGTCCCCAACTGCCGCCGGTGATAGTAAACGGAGCAGGCGCGCTCCATCCCGATTTCGTGCGGCAGGTGGTCACGCCCCGCCCGTGACGGCCACCAAAGACGAACCCTATTTTCACCATGGACGGGACCACAGCCACGCACTCTGCCGACCCAAGAATCTCCTCGGGGATTCCTTTGTCCGGAGTGTGCATAATTTCGTTCAGCACCGCGGCCGAGGCATTCAGTCGCTTCACCTGCTCTGAAGGCTCGTCCTCGGCCATTGCGAAGGTGTTCAGGAGAAGGCCGACCGCTAACATCAGTAACGATATTTTTTTCCACTGCATTTGACTCTCCCCACGCCCTCAGGCGTTTATGATCTGGCTAAGCGATATAAAGAGGCTGATTCGAAACCTTCGAAAATGCGGAGGCTCCTGCGGATTTCAGGCGGCCTTCCATCGACTCCTTAGATATCTTGCTTCAGAAATCTTACGCAGATGCCCCGCAACCCACCATCGGTGTCATCAAGTAGGCTGGCATGCACTTCACTGTAGATGAGACGCTTCTCACCCCGAGTCCGACCATTCATCCAGGCGATGGGAAATCGCAGCCTATGCTTTGGGTCGCAGGGACTTCACTTCAGGCCGCTTGAGCTCGAAGCGCTCCGTGGTGCGGGAGTATTGCATGCCGCCCATGCGCCCCACCAAATCCAGCGAATCCGGGTCCAGGCGACCCTCCTTCAGGACGTCCTCCTCCAGATGAACGCAAACGATCTCGCCGATCACCAGGCTTCCGCTGGGTGGCTCCGTCCCGAAGTCGATGATCCGGTTGAGTTTGCATTCGAAGCTGACGGAAGATTCCGCTACCTGCGGCGGCCGAACGACTTGAGATGGCCGGGGGGTCAGTTTCGCCAGCGCGAATTCATCGATGGAACTGTCATAATCGCCGCTGGTGAGGTTCATGGCTTCGGCCACAGCGAAGGTGACCAGGTTCACCACAAATTCGCCGGTCTCGCGGATATTGCGCAGTGTGTCTTTGGGAGCGGACTGGCCGTCTACCTGCCGCAGGGAAGGGCAAAAGCCAAGCAGGGGCGGCTTAGCGCATAGGGCATTGAAAAAGGAAAATGGCGCCAGGTTCAGCTGCCCATGGTTGAGCGTCGAGACCCAGGCGATGGGACGAGGCGCGACCGTGCTGATGAGAATACGATAGAACTCGCGAGGCGGAAGCTGATCGGGGCGTACGTTCATTCCTACAGTCTAACTGGAGGGCCCTGCTCCCGAACCCTCTGCCTCTGAAGCGTGCTGTCCCGAGTTTTTGGGCGAAACTTTTTGACTGGAAGGCCAATCTGATGGGTCAGGAACCATACCAGGAGGGCGATGACATGAAAAACGACCGCATCAGTTCCCTGCGCGGGCACCTCGTCGAGTTGCTGAAAGGTGGAGGCGCTCACACCCCGTTCGAAGAAGCCATCCGCGGAATTCCCACTCCCTTGCGAAGAAAAATACCGGCAGGACTGCCCCATTCTCCGTGGATGTTGCTGGAGCACCTGCGCATCGCGCAATCGGACATTCTCGAATTCAGCCGCAACCGGAAACATGTTTCTCCCGATTGGCCCAAAGGCTACTGGCCGCGCTCAGAAGCTCCACCCACCTCGGCAGCCTGGAATGCCAGCATCGGGAAATTTCGCCGCGATTTAAAGACCATGCAGGCCCTGGTTGCCAATCCAAAAACCGATCTGTTTGCCCGCATCCCCTGGGGCGAAGGCCAGACCATCCTGCGCGAAGCCTTGCTGGTGGCTGACCACAACGCCTATCACGTGGCCCAGATAATAGATGTCCGGCGCCTGCTGCGTGCTTGGCCGGAGAAGTAGCCCCCCAGGCTCATCGGGACTAAAGTCCCTCAGGATGACTTCTGCCCGGATCAGGCGCATTCCCGGGATTTGAGGTTGATCTTCAGATTAATATCCCGGGGCCTTTTCCGGAAGACCGTCCGGATGCCATTCCGCCAGCGCTCGTCAAGTCCCACCACTGTCCACTCGATCTCAGGCGAGACGTAGCGCAGCAAAGTATCCGTAGCGGGATGCACATGCAGGGCCGGCGCTACCAGAAATAGCAGTGGCCGCTGGCTTGTCAGTTCTTGCCCGGGAAAGTATCCGAAACGCTGGAACTCTTTCCGTTCATGGTGCCAGGCCACTCGCGACCAGTAATCCAGGCCTTGCAGCGGAAGGTGAATGTCTTCGTCGGCCTTCAACTCCACCACCGCCAGCCTGCCCTCGCGGGTCTTGGTCAGCACGTCAATCATGGCGCGGTCTGCAGCAGAGAATGCCGGCACTTGGGAGTACAGGCAGCCGGGATCAAGCCGCTCATCTACTTCGCTCACCTTCTTGATCACCAGGGATTCCAGCCAGCGTTCAGAATGCAAACGCCAAAGCGCGTGATCCCGCGGACCCTCGGGATGACGCACCTCTCCCACGCTGTGCACCAGTTGGCGGAAGTCATCCACGTTTTGCTCCCCGAGAATTCGTTCCCCGGCGGCCACGCCAAATACGATCTCGGCCGTGCTGCGGAGGGAGCCAACCTGGTGTGCCAGACGTGCCCTGGCGAATTCCAGCCCATGGCAGCGGAAGCTGATTTCGGCGGGAGAAATCACTGCCATTTCAGCCTCGGGCATCAATCCGCGTACGCGGCCAATCGCCTCCGCGAATCGGTCCTCGGCCTCCGCCTCATCCGTCCAGTGCACCAGACGGGTGCGTACATTGCCGCGGTCCCCTGCCTCGATTTCCTTGAGGTGATCGTCCCGGCTCTCAAGCTCGTACAGTTGCCATTTGGCAGCTTCAGGATGCAGATGCGCCATGCGCTCGCGGGTCAACGCGGAAGTTCCCGCCGGCAAAAAGAGTTTCAGACCCTCCACCATGATCTTTCCCGCTTGCGCCATGCGGCAGGCATCGAGCCACAGGATGCCGAAGGTCAAAGCCGCATCAATCGAAGACTGGGTTTCATTCGGATTCACTCCCAGAACGGCGAAGCCGGACTGTCCGCGACGCAGAATCCCACGGGTATAAATGGGACCAAACGACCGCTCCAGATCGACCGACGTGGTCAGCCGCGAGGCCACGTAAGTAGGAAAGCGGCGCTCCAGGGTGCGCTGCAAGCCGCGCTGGTAGGCCAGCCGCGCGGCCCGTTTCGCAGTCGGGGTGCGGCGGTCTCGCTGCCGGCAGATTTCCAGTTTGCCGGGACTGGTTTGCCCCAACCGCTGCACCGTCAGCCGCAGCACCTCATGTTTGATTTCGACGTCGAGCACTCGCCGGACCAGATTTCGCTCCGCCGACCAAAGATGCAGCAGACATTTGTTGTATTCGCCGGAGATGGAGTACTTGGCCTGCGCCAGGTCGAACACCGCCGCACCATCGTCGAGCACGACGGCATCGCGTGCTCCGGCAAGAAAATCTTCTACGGTGCGAGCCAGGGCTTCGGGGGTCATGATTAGAATACTTTCATCCTGCAGGACATACTGTCTGTGACGTGTGACCATTGTCGCAGTGCACGCTCGTACAACTGGTCGCGCAATCCACTTCAGACTGCCTCAATGCCTGTGGGATAATGAAGTAACCCGGGGAGTCTTTCCCCGTCCAAGGACATCTAATTACCGTGGATAAAAATCGATTCTTCTTTCAGCATTACGGCCTCACCGAACATGATCTCGAGCGCTACCTGGCGGCGGCCCTTTCGGCCGGCGGGGAATACGCCGATCTTTATTTTGAATACCTTTCTTCCACATCCCTGATGGTGGACGAATCCATGGTGAAGTCCGCTTCCCAGGGAATCTCAGCCGGTTGTGGGGTGCGCGTGGTGGTCGGCGAACGGACCGGCTATGCCTATACTGACGACCTTTCTTCAGAACGCATTCTGCACGCCGCCCGCACCGCAGCTCTGATCGCCAGCGGCCCGTCCAAGACTCCGGTGGTAGGCTTCCAGGAGAAGCCTGCGCGCAGCCTTTACCCGGTAACCCTGCCTTCCGTGGATGCCGAAATTACGGCCAAGGTCGAACTGGTCATGCGCGCCGATGCGTCCGCCCGCGCCTACGATCCACGGATCAAGGAAGTTCGCGCCAGCTACTCCGACGAACTGCGCAACATCCTGGTGATAGGTTCCGACGGCACTTTCGCCGAAGACTCCCAGCCCCTGGCCCGCATGAACGTTTCCTGCATCGCCAAGATCGAGGGCAATTCCGCCCGCGGCAGTTCCGGCGGCGGCGGCCGGGTTGCTCTCGACTTCTTTTTCGGAGAAAAAACTCCTGAATATTTCGCCAAAGAAGCCGCGCGCCAGGCCATTCTGCAACTCGACGCCCGGGAAGCGCCTGCCGGCGAAATGGAAGTGGTGCTCGGTCCGGGCTGGCCCGGCGTGCTGCTGCACGAAGCCGTGGGTCATGGTCTCGAAGCCGACTTCAATCGCAAGCAGACCTCCGCCTTTGCCGGGCTGATCGGCAAGCGCGTCGCCAGCGAAAAATGCACCGTGGTTGATAACGGCACCATGCCCTGGCGTCGCGGCTCGCTCAACGTGGACGACGAAGGTCAGCCCACCCAGAACACGGTCCTGATCGAAAAAGGAATTCTCAAGGGGTACCTGAGCGACAAACTCTCCTCCCGCCTGATGGGCGTGGCCGACACCGGCAATGGCCGCCGCGAGAGTTACGAGCACATTCCCATGCCGCGCATGACCAATACCTATATGCTCGCGGGCCAGGACGATCCCGAAGACATCATCCGCTCCGTCAAGCATGGCGTCTATGCGGTGAATTTCGGCGGCGGACAGGTCGACATCACCAGCGGCAAATTTGTCTTCTCCGCGTCCGAGGCCTATCTCATCGAAGACGGCCACGTCACCGCCACCATCAAGGGCGCGACGCTCATCGGCAACGGTCCCGATGTCCTCACTCGCGTCTCCATGGTCGGCAACGATCTCAAGCTCGATGAAGGCGTTGGCACCTGCGGCAAAGATGGGCAAGCCGTACCCGTCGGAGTTGGCATTCCGACCCTGAAAGTTGATCGCCTCACCGTGGGTGGAACCGCGAAGAAAGACCCCGGCGGGTTCATGCAGTAACCGAAATCATCATGTCCCAAACCGAACTGATAACTAAGAACCAGGAACTGAAAACCGATCTTCGCGACCTCGCGCAGGACATCGTCCGCCGCGCCGTGGCCGGAGGCGCCACCGCCGCCGAATGCGTAGTCCGCGAGGGCGATGAATTTTCCACCCTCGTCCGCCTCGGCCAGGTGGAGACACTAAAAGAAGCCGGCTCCCGCTCCATCGGGGTGCGGGTGTTTCGGGGCCAGCGTTCGGCCAGCACCTATTCCAGCGACTTCTCCCGCGATGCACTCGACCGCATGTTGAAGTCCGCGCTGGAGCTGGCCAGAATTACTTCTGAAGATCCCTTCAGCGGCATTCCCGAAGCCTCGCATCTCGGCTCCATCGCCGGCGATCTTGATCTCTACTCCGCCGACGTTTATTCCCTTCCCGGCGAAGAGCGCATCAACTACGCTCGCCGGGCCGAGAAGGCCGCGCTCGACTTCGACCCGCGCATCAAGAATTCGGAAGGCGGCTCATTTGACGCCGCCACCGGCCACAAAGTCCTGGCCAATTCCCATGGATTCGTGGGCGAGTACCGCCGGTCTTACTGTTCGGTGGCGGCGGTGCCCATTGCGCAGTCGGAAAACGGCGCCATGCAGCGCGACTACTGGTTCTCGGTGGCCCGCAATCTGGGCCGGCTGGATTCTCCTGAAGAAGTTGGAAAGATCGCCGCCCAGCGCACCCTGAGGCGCCTGGGGGGGCGCAAGGTAAAGACGGCGCACGTTCCCGTTGTGCTCGATCCCATGGTCGCCACTTCCATTCTGGGTCATATTTTCGAAGGCATCAACGGAGATTCCGTCTATCGCGGCGCGTCCTTTCTGGCGGGCAAGCTGGGCGAGAAGATCGCCGGCGATCAGGTCACCGTGATTGACGACGGCACCATCGTCGGCGGCTTTGGCACTTCCCCCTTCGATGGCGAAGGCATCCCCACGCGGCGCACCGTGGTCATCGAGAAGGGTATTCTCAAGTCATATCTCCTGAACACCTACACCGCGAAAAAACTCGGACTTCAGACCACGGGCAACGCTTCTCGCGGGCTCGCCGGCACTCCGGGAATCGGCCCGGGAAATTATTTCCTGCAGCCGGGGACCAGGACTCCCAAGGAGATTATCGCAGGCATTCCAGAAGGTCTCTATGTAACCGAATTTCTCGGTCACGGCGCCAACCTGGTTACCGGCGACTACTCTCGTGGAGCCTCAGGGCTATGGATTTCCGGTGGCGAGCTCACCTATCCCGTCGAAGAGATCACCGTGGCAGGAAATTTGAAAGAAATGTTCTTCAACATTTCAGAGATCGCCAATGATCTTGAATTTCGCGGCGCCATGGCCTGTCCCACCATTCGCATCGACGGCTTGATCGTGGGCGGCGAGTAAAAGACAAAAGTATTTGAGGTGTCATCAGTATTCATCAGTACTTAAGGTGTCATCCTGAGTTCTTAAGATGTCATCCTGAGTTCTTAAGATGTCATCCTGAGTACTTAAGGTGTCATCCTGAGCTTTGCGAAGGATCTCGCGCGAAGCGGATATGCACTTGGCCACGTCTTCAATCCGCAATGCTCTCCTGAGTCCAAGAGTACAATCTCCCCATGGGAAGCCTGCTTCAGCCCGTCCCGACGGCGCCGGAAGAGCGAAGCTCCAGCTATCTTCCAATTGTGCTGGGCGTGGCGCTGGTGGTCGTCGTGGTGGTCATTGGCTCTCTTCTGTTGCGCACCGAATCCAAGATTGCAAACGCACCTCCGGCCTACGCCTCCAACATAAAGTTCTCCGACATGAAGATGAGCGCCGCGGAAAATTTTGTCGGGTCCACCGTCACCTATCTTGACGGCACAGTCACCAACACCGGAGACAAAACCGTCGGTCGTGCCGTGGTGACCGTCAGCTTCAAGGATTCACTGGGGCAGATCGTGCAGGCCGAAGACGTGCCCCTGCGCATTCTGCAGACCAGCGGGCCGTATCCCGAGGCCGTCGACCTCAGCGTGGCCCCGCTGGCCGCGGCCCAGAGCAAACCTTTTCGCCTCACCTTCGAGCACGTCACCGCAGACTGGAATCACGAATATCCCGAGCTGCGAGTGACGGACGTGGTGGCGAAATAATTTACGAATTGTTGAATTTGCGGATTTTCGAATTGAAATCTGGAATCTCTTTGGTTTGCAATCCGTCAATCCGTCAATCCGTCAATCCGTCAATCCGTAAATCCGTAAATTCGCAAATCCGCAAATCCGACAATCTCTTTTAGAAGGTTCTCATGCCCGAGGTAAAAACAATCCGCCTTACGGAAACTGTGAAAGCCGGAGGCTGCGCTTCCAAGCTGAGTCCCGCTGTGCTCGACAAAGTACTGGGCAAGCTGCCGCGCCAGAACGATCCCAACGTTCTGGTCGGTTTCGATCATGCCGATGACGCCGGCGTCTACCGAATCACGCCCGATCTCGCGCTGGTACAGACCGTCGACTTCTTCACTCCCATGGTCGACGATCCTTACACCTTCGGTCAGATCGCAGCCACCAACGCGCTGAGCGACGTTTACTCCATGGGAGGCCGTCCCATCACCGCGCTGGCCCACGTATGTTTTCCGGCCAAAGGCGATCTCGAAGTACTGGCGCAAATCCTGGCTGGCGGTCTCTCGAAAATGATGGAAGCGAAGTGCACGGTGGTGGGCGGACACAGCATTCGCGACGAGGAAACCAAGTTCGGATATTCCGTGACCGGCCTCATCCATCCCAACCGGATATTTACCAATGGCGGCGCCCAACCCGGCGACCGCTTGCTGTTCACCAAAGCGCTGGGGACGGGCGTCATTTGTACCGCAATCAAGAACGGGAGCGCAAAGCAGTCGTGGATCGACGCTGCCACCCGTTCGATGACCACACTGAACAAGGCGGCCTGCGAAGTGATCGGCGCGCTGGGTTCGTCCGCGGGGACGGCCGCCCTAAGCCATCCAGCCGAGCCAAGCTCCGCCGGCCTTCCTGTTCACTCCCTGACCGACGTGACCGGCTTCGGCCTCATCGGTCACGCCCGCGAAATGGCCCTCGCATCGAATGTCTCGCTACGCTTCCGCATAGACCAGATTCCGCTGCTCGAGGGCGCTCTCGACTGCATTCGCGCCGGCAATATTCCCGGGGGCTTAAAAAACAATCGTGATTTTGCCGAATGCGTGGTCGGTTACGAAGAAGGAATCTCCGAGGACCTCCACACAATTCTGTTCGATCCGCAAACCGCCGGTGGCCTGCTGATCGCAGTCGCAGCGCAGGATTCTCCCACCCTGATCCAGGGTCTGAGGGCCGCAGCAGTGCCTGCCGTAGAAATCGGCGAAGTGGTGGAGCGAACACGACCTTTGATCACAATCGAGGTGAGTATGTAGGTTCGGATAGATCGCTCAGCAATAGGCGGCCGGAAAGTCGCCCTAGTTGGAACCATCCATCAGTTGGAACAATCCATCGTGCCGAAATAATCCGAAACCTGTCATCCCGAGCGCCAGACGAGCCGCGCTCGCGCGGTGAGGACAAGTCGAGGGACCCGCTTTCCCCAGCGAACCACCCAATTCCACGTACTACCTGTTAGCGTTCAATCAGTTCCCAGATTTTCGCCAGATGATGATCGTCATGCTCCGCGACAAAATATAAGTGATCCACCAACCGCATGGGCTTTTTGAGCCGCGGATGCACCATCGAGCGGGCAAACGTCTCGGGCTCAAAATTCCCTACTCGATCGAGAAGACGCTGCCGCGTCAGTTGGAAGTCCCCCAGAATCTCCTGCACCGGCCGCGCATTGTGGTTGGCTTCGTGAGTCTTGCGATTGCTCAGGTCGGCCGCAGTAAGTTCGCCCTGGTTGGCGGGATAACGCCCGGAAAGATAGTCCTCCACCCGGCCCATCCAGAGAGGCTCCAGGTCCAGCAAATGCCCGGCATGCTCCTGCGCCGACCACTTGTCGAGCTGCGGCCTTCGCGTCATAAGCTCGCGCGGGCGGCCGCGGACAAGTTCCTCCAGCCGCAGCGGAGTGCCCCATAAACGGACGATCAGGTTTGGATAAAGTTCCACCGGGAAGGTGAACTCAAATTTCCGCTCAAACCAGTTTGCCACCTGGGTCATGAATTAACCTTGATGCCTGGGTCCGGCCTTTGGCATCTATGATTAGTGTCTGATCAACCTGTACGGTCGGACGCTTTCATATTTTCTTCTCCGATCTTCTTCCAAAGGAGTGTCCGATGAAAACACGAAAACTGGGCCGCAGCGGCCTCACCGTTTCCGCCATGGGCCTGGGCTGCATGGGCATGTCGGAGTTCTATAGCGGACGCGACGACGCCGAGTCTCTCGCCACCATCGACCGCGCCCTGGAGCTCGGCATCCATTTTCTCGACACCTCCGACGCGTACGGTCCCCACCTCAATGAAGAACTGGTAGGACGGGCCATCAAAGGCAAACGCGACAAGGTTGTGCTCGCCACCAAGTTCGGGATCGTGCGCGATCCCAAAAATCCCGGCGCGCGCGGTATCAGCGGCAAGCCCGATTACGTTCGCCAGTCCTGCGAAGCCAGCCTGCGGCGCCTGGGCGTCGACACCATCGATCTCTACTACCAGCATCGCGTCGACCCCAACACGCCGATTGAAGACACGGTGCGGGCCATGGCCGAACTGGTGAAGGAAGGCAAGGTGCGCTACCTCGGCCTCTCCGAAGCCAGCGCCGCCACCATGCGGCGCGCTGTGAAAGTCCATCCCATCGCGGCCCTGCAAACCGAATATTCCCTGTGGACCCGCGATCCTGAGGATGAAATCCTCGCCATCTGCCGGGAGCTGGGTATCGGCTTCGTAGCTTACAGCCCTCTAGGACGCGGGTTCCTTACCGGCCAGTTCAAGCGCTTCGACGATCTGGCTGCCGACGACTACCGCCGCTCCTCTCCGCGTTTTCAGGGCGAAAACTTTCAGAAGAACCTGGACCTGGTACGACAGGTCGAAGAGACCGCGAAGCAGAAAGGCTGCACCCCATCACAACTGACGCTGGCCTGGGTGCTGGCTCAGGGCGACGACATTGTGCCCATTCCCGGCACCAAGCGCCGCAAGCACCTCGAGGAGAATGCAGCCGCTCTCGACATTCAGCTCACGCAGGACGACCTGCGCCGCCTCGCGGAAGCGTTCCCTCACGGGGCTGCCTCCGGACAACGCTACCCGGAACAGATGATGAAGGCTGTAAACCAGTAGAAGGCATGACCCTCTCCGCTTCTTCGCCAGCGAAGAAGCGGCTTCGCTCAGGATGACAGGGCCGGCTCGCCGCAACTCTTTACCGGGCGTCATGCTGAGCTTGCGAAGCATCTGGCGTGAAGTGCATGTGCTGCCGCATGGAAAAGTGGCGCCGCAGCCGAGGTGCGGCCCGCGGACAGCGGGTCCTTCGACTGGTTTTGTCTTCGCCAGCGAAGACAAAGCCTGCGCTCAGGATGACACCGCTGGCTCGCCGCAACTCTTTACCGGGCGTCATGTTGAGCTTGCGAAGCATCTGGCGTGAAGTGCATGTGCTGCCGCAGGGAGAAGTGGCGCCGCAGCCGAAGTGCGGCCCGCGGACAGCGGTCCTTCGACTCGTTTTGTCTTCGCCAGCGAAGACAAAGCCTGCGCTCAGGATGACACCGCTGGCTGGCAGCAACTCTTACCGGGCGTCATGCTGAGCTTGCGAAGCATCTGGCGTGAAGTGCATGCGCTGCCGCATGGAGAAGTCTTGCCGCAGCCGAGGCGCTGCCGGCAGGACAGCAGGTCCTTCGACTCGTTTTGTCTTCGCAAGCGAAGACAAAGCCTGCGCTCAGGATGACACGATTTGTTTGGCGGACGGCGGTTCGGCGAGCAACCGGGGCTTGTCGAACTGCGCTACTTCTCGTGCCTGGGCAGGGCATAGATCGACAAGACCTTCCCGACTTTCGAAAACTCAGGATCGGCTGTGACCAGCCAGGCTTCCCGTTCGATCGCCAATTCGGCGGCGAAGGCGTCGGCGTAGCCCAGGCCATGTCTTTGCTTCATGGCGCCGGCTCGAGAAGCTCTTTCCCGGTCAACCCCGATGACGGCGATCGGCATCTCCTGCAGCTTGGCATCGGCCTCCCGGGCCTTCGCTTCTCCGTGATATCGCCATTCCATATAGAAAACTTCACCCCAATTTACAGCCGACATCAGCAAGGGCGCATCCCGTTGCAGGGCGTCACTCAGCAGCTGCCGCACTTTTCCAGAAACCCCAGGACGCCCTTCAAAGAATCCGATAAGGGCGTTGGCATCGATCACGTAGCGGCGCGCGCCCGGGCGAAACGTGGGGGACACTATTTATCTCTCCTGCGCTCGCGTTCCCGTTCTTCCAGAGAGGCTTCAAATACCGATGGCTCCCCCGGCGCCCGTTTCAGAAACCCCATGATCTCGTCCAACCGGCGCTCGGTGAGTGGGGTGAGCACCAGGCGGCCCTGATCTTCACTCCAGGTGGCGGGAGTACCCTTTTCCAGTCCTAACTGTTGCCGCAGTTCTGCTGGAATCACCACCTGGCCCTTGGAGCTGACGACCGTGCGATAGGTCATGGAGCTATCTTACCATTAAGTAAGACAGTGTACATACGTCTTACATGCAGTTTTAGCCTGATTGGTAACTCACACAATCGCCGAGCTTTGCTCGGCTGGCGGCTGGGACATCCGCCCCTACGCGGCCGGTTATGACCCCTGCGACACTTATCGACCGGCGAACCGTTTGCGGCTACAATACCTGCTGCAGCATCCAAGATGCAGACAGGCTCTATCCGCTGGGTTGCGGAGGGGCACTGGAGGACATTGTGAGTCTGGTTTCCATCGGCGAACCTCGCCGCAAGATTACCGTCGCTTCTCTCCGCGAAAAGAAACTCCACCACGAACCGATTACGTGCCTCACCGCCTACGACTATTCGAGCGCCCGCCTGGTCGACGAGGCCGGCATCGACATTGCTCTGGTCGGCGACTCGCTGGCCCAGACCATGCTGGGATACGACAACACACTTTCGGTCACGCTGGACGAAATGCTGCATCACACTCGCGCCGCGCATCGCGGGGTAAAACATGCCCTGCTGGTGGGCGACATGCCTTTCGGTTCTTATCAGTCCGACCCCGGCGACGCGGTGCGCAATGCCGCGCGCTTTGTGAAAGAAGCCGGAGCTGAAGCGGTTAAGATCGAAGGCGGCGAGAAGCGCGCCGACCTGATCCGCCGCATCATCGATGCCGAAATTCCCGTGGCCGGACACATCGGCCTGACCCCGCAATCGCTCAACATCATGGGCGGCTACAAGGTGCAGGGCAAGGACCTCAGCGGAGTCGAGCAGTTGATGCGCGACGCGGTCGCGCTCGATCGCGTGGGGGTGGCCTGCATCTATCTTGAAGGAATTCCGCGCGAGGTCGCAGCCATGATTACCGCAGAGGTCGCGACCGCAACCATCGGAATCGGAGCCGGGCCGGATTGCGACGGCCAGGTGCTGGTCTTCCACGACCTGCTGAATCTCACCTTCGGACATCCCCCAAAGTTCGTGCGCCACTACGCGGATCTGGGCGCGGCCATTACCGGCGCAGTGCAAGCCTTCCGTGCCGACGTAACGGCGCGGCAGTACCCGGCGGATGAAGAGTCCTATCACCTGCCGAAGGAAACGCGGGTAGCCCTCGAAACCGTGCTCGAACGCAAGCGCGCGATGGGGCGCTAGGACGGAATGAGATTCCTGCGTCTTTACCCGATCATGGCAGCGGCCGCCGTGCTGGCTTCATGCACTTCCACCCCCAAAGCGCCGGACCCGGCCGCTCTGGAAGCCGGGGCATATGCCCGCATCCAAGCCATTCCTGCCGCAGATTCCAAAAAGTACGGCGAAGTCGAAAATTACAAGACCTGGCAAAATCCCTATCTGATCATCCGAAAGGATGGCGTTGGCCTGCTGGATGTCGCGAACCATGAAGAACGTTGGATCAAACTGGAAGAGCTCCCTGCGGCGCTGGCTGATCTCCCTGCCGCCGCATGGCCTTACGGCCGCGTTGTCGCGGTGACGGAAAATGGCATAAGGACATCCGGCGACAATGTCCTGATCCGTAAGAACCGGGGAATTGTCCTGGGGACCCTGGAGAGTATGCACATCCTGGTCTCAATCGGCCCTCCATCCGGCTAGATGCATCGCTCCGCGACAAATCGCGACCCGTGAAAATCTGCCATACCATCGACGAAATGCATACGGCCAGCCGCAGGGCTCGCCGCGACGGCAAGATCGTGGGCCTGGTGCCCACCATGGGTGCGCTGCATGAAGGGCATCTCTCACTGGTGCGCATGGCCAAGGCACAATGCGATCTGGTAGTGGTCTCCATTTTCGTGAATCCCTTGCAGTTCGGCCCCGACGAAGACCTGGCCAAGTATCCGCGGAATTTTAATCGTGATCGTGAACTGTCGGAAAAAGAGGATGTCGATTTGATTTTTGCGCCCAGCGTGGAAGAGATGTGTCCCGCGGGCGGCGTGACCTACGTTGCCGTCGAAGGTCTAAGCGACAAGCTCTGCGGCCGTTCGCGTCCGGGTCATTTTCGCGGTGTGACCACCGTGGTCTCGAAACTCTTCCACATCGTCGAGCCCGACCTGGCCTTTTTCGGACAGAAGGACGCGGCCCAGTCGGCGATCATCCGTCGCATGGTGCGCGATCTGAATATACCGGTGCAAATCGTGGTCGGTCCCATCGTGCGGGAGCCGGACGGTTTGGCGATGAGCTCGCGCAATACCTACCTCGATCCCGCGGAGCGGGAGTCTGCGCTGGTGTTGCATCGCTCCTTGACGGCCGTGCAAAGGCGATTCGATGACGGCGAACGCAAGGCGCAGACCCTGATCGACATCGGGAAGCAGGCTTTCGCGCACCAGCCTTCGGTGCTTCTCGACTACTTCGAGATCGTGGATCCCGAGACCCTCGATCCGATTGACGATCTCTCTCGGGGTGCTCTGGCGGCCGTGGCGGCTTTCGTGGGCAAGGCTCGCCTGATCGACAACATTGTGCTGGGTGCCAGGCTGAGCAGTCACGGCAGATCCGTATCATCCTGAGCGAAGTAGCTGCTTCGCTTCGCGAAGCAGCCGCGCAGTCGAAGGACCTGCTGTCTGCCGGCAGCGCCTCGGCTGCGGCGAGACTTCTCCATGCGGCAGCACATGCACTTCACGCCAGATGCTTCGCAAGCTCAGCATGACGCCTGCTGTCTGCCGGCAGCGCCTCGGCTGCGGCGAGACTTCTCCCTGCCGCAGCACATGCACTTCACGCCAGATGCTTCGCAAGCTCAGCATGACGCCCGGTAAGAGTTGCGGCCAGCCAGCGGTGTCATCCTGAGCGAAGTAGCTGCTTCGCTACGCGAAGCAGCCACGCAGTCGAACGACCCCTGGAGTGAGACGGGCGCTCTGCGTCTCTTAAGGAATCCTGCAAGGAAAACCAAACGATCGCGGCTATCGTGCCGCGGGTAGGGGTCCTTCGACTTCGCATCTCCGTTCGCAAGCGAACGGAGATGCTGCGCTCAGGATGACAGGGCTTACTTTGAAACGAACTTGTTGCCCGCGATGATGTATCGCAGTGGGTGCTCGGCGGCTTTGGTTATGCCGATGCGCGCGGTGACCTCGATGCGCTGCGGGCGGAAGCCATCGTCAGCAATGAAAAGATCGGAGGTCGGGCTGGCCAGGTCTTTTTCGTTGTCGCGTTCGCGCGTGATGCCGAAGGCTTCGGCGAGGCGGCCCGGGCCGCGGGTCAGCGCTCGCAGATCGTTGCTGTCCGCGAGAGAGATACCTCGCGCTTTCGCCCTCTGCGCGATTCCCGACATTGGCTCGCGCGCGCGGAACAGCACACCCCCGGCCTGTCCATCGG
>JBOGLC010000119.1:0-6849 GCA_050746005.1 Terriglobales bacterium | reverse complement strand
GCTTGCAACCGTCAGTCACACAAGGTCCCTCCACTGCGCTGCGCTCCGGTCGGGATGACAGGGATCATAAGAAAAGGCCCGGCGAGTGTCGGGCCTTCAGCATTTTAATGAGAGTTTAGACCGGGCTGCTGACGGCAGTGCGGTCGGTCCGGGTGGGGAATCTTCCCATTTCCAGGTCGCGGACTGCCTTCACTTCCTTGACCTCGGGCAGGCCGAGGACTATGGCGCCCAAGGTTGAGTTGGATTTCTCCAGAACCATGAGCAGGTATTTCTGGGCTACGGCCCGATCAGAAGGATGTATGAGTTTCCACCAGCGCCGAATGGACTCCTGAACCTCGACTGGGTTCTTGTCTCCTTCGACCATTGCGTCTACCAGCTTGTAGACCTTGCTCTTTACCGCTTGGTAGGAGATAGAAACCTCCTGTGGCATTGTCCACCCCCGGTGGAGTGTCTGATAGCAATATGCGGGCCAAACGTATCCCCAAGTCTTATTGGGACTTAAGCTGTAGATTGATTCTAGTTGTTGGAGGAATAGAAAAATTTAATATGGATTTCGGTAGGCTGGCCTTCTCACTGCTATATGAACGGGTGGGTAGGCGAGGGGTCCGATCAGTTTCTGCCGACCGCGCGATCGCGGAGCGCGGCTTTCTTCGAAACTAAAGTCTCTCTCAGGATGACGCCCGAGGAAACACCTGTTCAAACTGAGGCACTACCCACAGGTGAGCATCTTGTCTCGAACTTTGCCTGTGCGGGGTACAATGTGGCGCCCCTGCGCGGGCATGGTCCTGATTTTCGTCACGTAATGCATCAAAAATCTCTTGCGGAGGCCTCATGAAGCAGGCGCTGCTGTGGATGTTTCTATGTCTTACCCTGTCGGGCGTGTTATTGGCCCAAACTGAGCCGGCGCAACATGCCACGACCCACGACAGCTCGGAACGGATGTTTCTTCCCCGCGACACCTTTTGGGGATACGGGCAGTTTGACCTGGCGCCTCCGCATAACGAAATTGATCCCAACCTGTGCCGGGCCGATGCTGGAATTTCGGGAGGGGTAAACGATCCCTGCAATGCCTTCGCGCGCTACATGATCTCTGGATACGTGGAAGCGCATCCCTTTGGCCGGGGGCAGTTTCGGAGGTTCTTTCTGTTTGGCGAGCCCCGCTTTCTGTTTGGCAAGAATCTTCCCCAGACGCTTTACACCTGGTCGATGGCGGCGATTGGGGTGGAGAACTCGTGGGGCGGGGGACTCTACCTGGGCAAGGGATTCGAAATGCGGATGACGCAGCATTTTCTGTTCAGCCGGTTTGGCGCGCGGGACCGGAATCTGGGTCCGGCCGACCTCGGGCCCAACGGGCCGTGGGGGCGGTATAACACCATCGGAGTGCGGAAATATTTCGGGACGAGGCGGTATTGATTGTATGCTGAAAATCCGAGCCGAGAGTCTTGCCTCCATCAAAAGTGCCAAATGAGCCTGGGGAAAACAGCCGAGCCTTGCCCGGCAGCGGCGGATCGGAGATCCGCCCGGGCACGAGCGCTGCCGATCTCCCGTCTTTTCACAATCCTGAAAATGCCAGGTTGAACCTGCAGAGAGCGCGGGCACGTTTATCGCCCTCCCTGGCTTCTGCCCTCCCGGGATTGCTGGCGGAGGCTCCCGATCCGGATGGAGCCCTGCTCCTGTTTGAACGGCTTTGCGAATCTGCGGAAATTGTGCGCCTGCTGGATCAGCATAATTTTCTGGCACACTACGCCATAATGGTTTTCGGCCACAGCAGGTTCCTGGGAGATACGCTGATCCGGAATGCGGATTTGCTGCCGTCATTTCTGCGGGAGAAAAACCTGGACCGCAGTTTTTCCCGTGAGGAATTTCATGAGAGCCTGGCGCGCTTCCGGACCCGCTCGTTCGAGAACGACGTTTCCCTGACCCTGGCGCAGTTCAAGCGGCGCGAGTATGTCCGCATCATGCTGCGGGATGTGCTCAAGATCGCGCCCCTGGCGGAAACTACGGCGGAGATTTCGGCCCTGGCCGGCGTACTGATCGAAGAGGCCCTGCGCGAGGCGGATAGCAAACTACAACGGCGTCACGGATCGCCGCAGCATCTCGACGCCCTGGACCGGCTGGTGGACACGCCTTTTGCCATTCTTGCCCTGGGGAAACTGGGCGGAAACGAACTGAACTACAGCTCGGACGTCGACCTGATGTACATCTACGGCGACGGCGAAGAGCCGCCCCGGGCGCCGGTATCCAACCGCGAATACTTTATCCGTCTGGCCCAGCACACGACCGACATCCTTTCGCGAGTCACGGGAGAAGGACCGGTATTCCGGATCGATCTGCGCTTGCGGCCACAGGGTGGGGAGGGGGAGTTAGCGATCCGGTTGTCGCAGGCTTTGACTTACTACGCCGAATCGGCCCACGACTGGGAGCGCCAGGCATTGATCAAGGTACAGCACGCGGCGGGAGGCACGGCGCTGGCGCGGGAGTTTATTCGCGCGGTGCAGCCGCACGTTTACACCGAGAAAGTTAATTTTGCGGCGATCAAGACCGCGCTGGTGGCGCGGGAAAAGATGCAGAAGCGGCGTCTGCAGGGAAAGACGCTGGGCCAGCCGCCAAATACCATCGACGTGAAGATCGATCGCGGGGGGATCCGCGATATTGAGTTCCTGGTGCAGTGCCTGCAACGCGTATATGGTGGCGCCGAACCCTGGCTGCGCTCGGGCGGCACCCTGTTTTCGCTGCACAAATTGCACGACAAGGGCCACATCAGAGGCAAGGATTTTCACGATCTGAGCAGCGCCTATGAGTTCCTGCGTCACCTGGAACATCGCCTGCAACTGCGGGAAGGACAACAGACGCACCGCCTGCCGGCGTCGGAAGCAGAGTGCAGGGTACTGCAGCGCGCCATGGAGGGTTATGCGCCGGGCGAGCACCGGGCGGGCAATCTGGCCTCGATCGTGAAGCGGCGGATGATGTCGGTAGCGGAGATTTACCAGCGGATCATTTATCAGCAGCAGACGCGGGGCCAGCAGCAAGCATCCGGCGCGGAATACAAGTTGACGAGCGCGCTCGAACCGGCGACGTCCGATCCGTCCAGCCAGCAGATTCTGGAGCGGCTGGCCACCGATGCGCCGTCGCTGTATGACATTGTGGGCCGCGATGACCTGAATCCGCAAGCCCGGAAAAATCTCTACCGTTTTCTGGGGTCGGCATTCGGCAGTTCACAGCGTTATGCGACCGTGCTTCAACACCAGGAAGGGGTGCGCCGCGCTCTGGCGCTGTTTGAAAGCAGCGACTATCTGACAGAGATTCTTATTCGCCATCCCGAGGAAGTAGTTACGCTGGCCGAGCTGGAAGAAGTCCCGCTACGAGCCAGCGGGAGATATCTGTTCGAGAAATCTTTGGGCCTGGCGGAAATCGCCAGGGATCGGGTATTCGCGTATCTGGCGACTTCGCCGGTCTCGTATGCGGAGAAGCTGGCTTTGCTGAGGCAACACTTCAGGCACCGTGCTTTTGTTGTCGGGGCGCGAGACGTGATCGAGTCGCGCGACGTGTACGAATCCTTCAAAGCCACGACCGCGGCCGCCGAGGATGTGATGGCGACGGCGGTTCGCCTGGCCGGCGCCGAGGAGTTGGCCGTCATGGCGGTGGGCAGACTGGGAAGCGGAGAATTCGATTTGTTGTCGGATGCCGATGTCTTGTTTGTGTGCGGCGAAGACAGCGACCGGATGGCGCTTACCAGGAGTGCGGAACAGATGATGCACGCGCTTTCGGCCTACACCCGCGACGGCATGGTGTTTCCCGTGGATGCGCGCTTGCGGCCGCGGGGCGGGGAAGGCGAACTGCTTTCTACTCCGACACAGTTAACCGCCTACTTCGAGCAGGAGGCGCAGGCCTGGGAAGCATTGATGTACACCAAGCTGCGTTTTCTGGTTGGCTCGCACAGCCTGGGCGAACGCGCCACTGCGATGCTGAAGACATTATTCGAGAGATTCGCGCTGGACGCGGGTTTTGCGCCCGCGGTGCGGGAAATGAGGACGAAACTGGAATTGGCCGAAGCGCCCGGGAAGAGCTTCAAGTCGTCGCCGGGAGCGATCTATGACATCGACTTCATCACCAGCTTTTTACTGATCAAGCATGGCGTGGTGGACAAGCGGGGCAGCCTGCGTGACCGCTTATGGCGCTGTGTGGAAGCCCGAATCCTAAATAAGAGCGATGCCGGCGTCCTCGATCACGCAGCGGAACTATTGCGCACGGTAGAGCATGTGACCCGGGTGGTAGTGGGCAGGGCGGGCAAATGGCTGCCCGCGACCGAGCATGGACGGAAGATCACGGAAAAGCTGACGGGCCAGATACTGGAACGCGACTTTCCGGATGGGCTGGAAGGCGAACTGGATCAGACCTTCAGCAGGGTTCGGGCGATCTATGACCGCGTGTTCGAGTGAGCAGGTGTGGCCGCGGGCGACTCGCCCGCGTTTTTTGCGCTGGAGTTAGCCAAGCTTCTTCCGGCTGAGAATCTCTTCACCGCGTGCCAAACCACCCGACTCAGACGGCAAACCGCGAGAGGGATCTCAAATCTCTCAACCCTGTCATCCCGACCGGAGCAGATCATCGCGAAGCGATGATCTGTGGAGTGGAGGGACCTTGTGTTTTGTGGGGCGAGGACCGCGTAGAGATCGAGTCGGGATGGATAACTCGAAAAACCCTGGACTGGAAAACGCGACGACTCTTCCAACAATACATGTGGTCCCAATGCCTCGGGGAGTTTTTCGAAACGCGGGCGAGTCGCCCGCGGCCACAGCTGCCGACTCAGGCATGGACTGCGGTGGGATGCCGGCTGCGCTGAACCAGCCATATGATCAGGGCGATGATGCCGCCGAGGAAGAGGAAGGGCAAGAGGAAGATCAGAACGATCCAGCCTCGTCCTCCTATGGTGGTGACGTCGCCAGCGATGGTGGCCTTCGGGTCGCGGCGCAGGGATCCGCCAATCGCGGTCAGATCGCCGCTCACCTGGGCGCCATCCTCGACGAGGGTATCGCCGCCGATGGTGGTGACGTCTCCCCCAATCGAAGCGCCAGGCTCTGCAGTGATGCCTCCCGCGATGGCGGTGACGTCGCCGGACACATGGCCCCGAACGCGGACGGAGCAGTTGATGCAGGTGACATCCCCGACATTCTCGTCGCCTTCGATGCGAATGTCGTGGTTGAACTGAACTCGGTCGGGGCTGATTTCTGCCGCGAGGCTGAGGGAGGACAGCAGAGAAATCACGATGCCGAAGACTGCTGGAAAGAGCCGGGTCATGAGGAAGCTCTCCTGCGAACCAGGTATTGCTTAATCACAGTATATGCCCGTTCAGGGCTACGCCCAATTTCCCGGTGGCGTCATCCTGCAAAACTTCAGTCCCGAAGGGCCTCCCCTGACCTCATGCCTTCCTTAGAACCGGAGCCGTACCAAAACGCACGAAAAAGTCACAAGCACCGGGCGAAGTCGAAGGGATCGGGCCGGCCTGCTAGTTGCCGACGCGGCTGCAATCCGCTTCACGCCAGATGCTTTGCAAGCTCAGCATGACGGCAGATATAGAACGGGGATTTCGAATTGAGCCACTACAAAGCCACTGGCCCAACCACAGCACATGTAAGAGTGAAGGCCGTCCTGAGCAAGTCGAAGGTTGTCCTTACGTGCCCAGCCGGGCTGGGCTCGGCAACAATGCGACCCGCTACAATGCAGACATGCGCGCTGGTTCCTCCTGCATCCTGATCTGCTTACTCGCCGGCTGGCTTCTAAATCCACTTCCCATTGCCGGCCAGCAACATCCCAAAAGTCCGGACGACGCCTCCAAGCCGGCGCCGCTTCCCGCTGCTCCTTCCGAGATCACGACCCCGCCCCACCCCTTCTGGGACCGGACCAACATCCTGCTGTTCTCCGGTGTGGCTGTCTTTCGCGGCCTCGACTACGCTTCCACGCGCAACTTTCAGGCCCGCGGACGGGACGAAATTCTGATCCCCGACGACGTCGTCAATAATTCCGCCGGATTCGCCAGCCTCGAGGCCGCCGGAACGCTGGCCTCGGTCGGCCTCTCCTACTGGATGCACCGCACGCGCCACCACAAGATCGAACGCTGGATCTCAATCGTCCATATCGGCGTCACCGGCTTCGGGGTCGTCCGAAACTACTCTCTCAAATCGAAGCACTAGCCAGTCGGGGGGCGCTGATCTGTTATCGACCCCAACCCAAACCTCTCGTCCACTTGTCGCCGATCCGCCGAAGCGAGACAATGTTACCGCACCCCGGAGGGAGAATCGCCTTGAAGTACCGGCAGCATGGTTACCAGGACCGCGGCGAGGAAAGCAAGAAGCGGGAATCTACTGAGAGACCGGTCAAGAAAGACACTTTTGGTCCGCGGCCGATCCAGATGCCGGGCACGCGCGCCGTGTCCCGCTGTTCGCAGTGCGGTTCGCTTCTGCAGGCGGTCAGCGATCCCGTGGGCCCGTGTCCCAAGTGCGGCTTCGAACTGCACTCCTGCAAGCAATGTACGTACTTCGATCCGTCGAGCCGCTTTGAGTGCACACAGCCGATTCCGGAACGCATCCCGCGCAAGGACCAGCGCAATGATTGCACCTTTTATTCCATGCGCGTGATGGTGGAGAAGGAAACTTCCACGCCCGCTGCCCAGCGTCCCCAGGACGCTCGTCAGGCCTTCGAAAATCTGTTCAAGAAGTAAAGCGTTTGACGTAGACGGCAAATTGGATGCGCTTTAAGTGATTCAGGTGTCCTGGGCAGGCGGCTTGAGGGCTTTGTGACGGCGGTGCGGAGTGAGTGGGCGGCCAGGAACAGCAGGTCCCTCCACTCCCCGGT
>JBOGLC010000118.1:0-115930 GCA_050746005.1 Terriglobales bacterium | reverse complement strand
TGCTATCTCAACCGGACATATCATCTGCTACCGACAGCGCCTACATTTGGCCTTGACATCATTTCGGTCTGAAAGCTAGGCTACGTCGCTGCTTCGGGTCTGGAGAAAACCAATTCTGAAACGTTTGAACCACCTTATTTTTCACCTCCTCACTGTCGCCATCCTCCTTGCCGGCGCGGTTTCGGCTTCAGCCTCGGGCAAGAAGGTTATTTTCGACACCGATCCTGGAACCGACGATGCTCTGGCCTTGATGCTGGCGTTGAATTCCCCCGAACTCGACGTGCGCGCCATCACTGTCGTCCCCGGAAATGTGACTGCAAGTCAAGGTCTGGAGAATGCGTTGCGCATGGTTTCACTCGCCAATCGCTGCGACATTCCTGTCGCGGGCGGAGCGCAGCATCCCCTCTTCCAGAAGCTCATCACGGCGGAGTTCTGGCATGGCAAGAATGGCCTGGCGAATATCGAGCTGCCGCCCAGCAAATGTAAGGTAGATGCGCACTTTGGACCTGACCTGATCATCCAGATGGTGCACGCCGCGCCGCATGAGATCACCCTGGTTCCGGTGGGCCCGCTCACCAATATCGCGCTGGCCCTGCTCAAGGATCCATCAATTGCTCCCCTGGTCAAAGAGGTCATCATCATGGGAGGTTCGATCACCGGCGGCAATGTGAACGCCTCGGCTGAGGCCAACATCTACAACGATCCCGAAGCCGCCCAGATCGTCTTCCAGGCGGGATGGCCTTTGACCATGGTGGGACTGGATGTGGGCGACAAGACGCTATTTTCAAAAAAGTATCTCGATCAACTGGGCCAGACTCATGGACCGGTCAACGACTTCATCTATGCAGTGGGAAAATACCTGGTGGACCTTTCCGCCCAGTTCGGATCGCCGGGCTCGCCGATGTATGATCCCCTCGCGGTCGGTGTGGCGATTGACGCCACACTGGTTAAAGCCCCGGAGATGCACGTGGATGTCGAGACCCGCGGCCAGTTTACTCGCGGCGAAACCGTCGCTAACCGGCGTAACGAGGTGGAGCGGAATGTGCTCCACGGCGATCGTTACATAATCGAGGGCCTGGATAAAGTAACGCCCAACGCCAAAGTATGTGTCGATGTCGAGGCCGACCGGTTCCTGCAACTTTTTGTTTCCAGAATCAAGGGCAAGTAGCGGGCAGGCGCCAAGGAGAACCCATGTACACGCCACACAGTCTGGAAATTGCGCTGTTGATGATGATCACCAGCGCCATCTGTTGGGGCTCCTGGGCCAACACCTTCAAGGGCGTGAAGAACTATCGCTTCGAGCTCTTCTATTGGGACTACGCTCTGGGAATATTTGTGGTGTCCCTCATTCTGGCTTTCACCATGGGGAACACCTCTTCGAGCGATCCGGCCAGCTTTTTGAACAACGTTCACTCCGCCGACGGCTCCAACATTGTTTACATGCTGATCGCCGGCGCCATCTTTAATCTGGCCAATCTGCTGCTGGTCGCCGGCATCGACATGGCCGGACTGGCCGTGGCTTTTCCCGTTTCCATCGGGATTGCCTTGGTCGTCGGTGTCGTTTCCAGCTACGCGCTGCAACCCCGAGGCAACCTGGGCCTGCTGGCGGCGGGAGTTACCTGCGCGGTGGTCGCGGTGATCCTCGACGGCAAAGCGTACGGCAGCCTGTCCAGCGCCGGACGTTCGGTTTCGAAGAAGAGCATCGTGACCTGCATTGTTTCCGGAGTTCTGATGGGACTCTGGGCGCCTTTCGTGACCCGCGCGATGACCCACGGAAATCCGCTGGGGCCTTACAGCGTCGCCGTTTTCCTGACCCTGGGCGCTCTGCTCTCCTGCCTGATCTGGAACGTTTACTTCATGAAAAAACCGCTGGTCGGCGAACCGGTCAGCTTCAGCGGATACTTCAGCGGTCCGCCGGCCGGACACGTTCTCGGTCTGCTCGGCGGATTCATCTGGGGTACAGGCATGGTGTTCAATCTCGTGGCCGCGAGCTTTACCGGGGTGGCAATCTCGTATGCCATCGGGCAATCCGCTCCCATGGTGGCCGCGCTCTGGGGCGTCCTGGCCTGGAGAGAATTCAACGGTTCGGGCACCAGGGCGAAGATCTATCTGTTCTTTATGTTCGTCTTCTATGCCCTGGCAATTCTGCTGGTGGCACATGCAAACGGATAGAGTCTGACTTGACGCGAATGGTGAGAACGCCCTTGGGACCACCGGATCGACGCAAATTTCTTCAAGCGATGGCGACCGTGGGAGCCATGTCTACCGGAACGATGTCTACGGGAACGATGACTACCCTGTCCGGAAACATCGGCGCAACAGTCGGCTCTGCCGCGGTGCGCTGGCCCAAACTCGCCGGAAGCCCGGTGCTGGACAGCCTTCACCCGGTCATCGAGCACTCACGCGACGTCAGCACCCACGTGGACAAAATCGTCGAAGTCGCCGGCTGGATGGCCTACGAAGAACTTCCCATGCCGGACTATCAGATGCCCTTCGGCGTGGGACAAGGCAGCGCCGATGATGTGATCGACTTCATTCTCACGGCCGATTCCGTTGACACGGCGTTCACCGATTTCTCCAGTCACGTGAAGTTTCAGGTGGACCACGCGGGACGGCATTGGTCCGATTCAGACGCCTTGTTCGCCTGCATGAAGCGCGCCATGGACAATGGCATTCCGATTCTCGACGGCAAATTTCTTGCCCAGGTGAGCCGGCCCGAACTGGAACGCATTTTCGCCGGCAACATCGAACTACCCATGCTCGATGAAAAGATGCAAGTCTGGAATCAGGTAGGCTCGGTGCTGGCAGACAAGTACAACGGCCGCTTCCACAACTTTGTGAAGTCCTGTCCTCCCCGCCTGTATAACAACGGCGCCGGAATCATCGATCGCATGGTAAAAGAGTTCCCTCGCTTCAATGACGTCAGCCCGTACGACGGCGCCGTCATCAAGATCTACAAGCTGGCGCAGCTGGGAATCTGGCTGACTTATGCGGCGCTGAGGAAGAGCAATCAGTTTCCTCTCGATGACGTGGACAAGATGACGGCCTTCGCCGACTACATCGTCCCCGTGGCCTTGCGGCTTCTGGGAATCACGAGTTACTCACCCGAACTGGAGCACGCGATCGATACCTACCAGATGATCCCGCCCGACAGCCGCCAGGAAGTTGAAATCCGCGCCCACTGCATCTACGCCACCGCGCTACTCTGCGAAGAGGTCAACAATATTCGCCCGAAGGATCGGCAGATCATCATTCCCCAAATCGATGCTCGCCTGTGGACGCACTATCACACCACCTGGTGGCCGCATCATTTGACCAGGACGATCATGTACTGATCGTGGACTCCGGGCTGCACTGACCCGTTTTCTCGACTCTCGTCGCACGCCATCCTCAGGTCGCCGGCACGCACCGCCCACGCCCTGTACAAAGCCAGACCGTTCGTATAGAAATTGATCGCAAGACCTCGCTCGGTTGCGGGTTTTGACGAATTTGTCGTAGGGAGCCAATCGCTTGTATTCCAGGCCCGGAACGCTCGGAGAAGCGGTTCATGTGCTGGCCAACCATGGTGGTCAAATCCTCGCGGGAGGGACTGATTTCTTTCCTGCTTTAGGCGATCGACCGGCTCCTGATCGCGTGGTTGACATCTCCGGCCTCAGCGAAATCAGAGGTGTCGCCGTCGGCCCGGAAAGTATTCGCATTGGAGGACTGACTACATGGAGCGAGGTGGTCGCCGCTCCGTTGCCCCGCTGCTTTGACGCGCTCAAGAGCGCGGCCCGCGAGATCGGCGGCATTCAGATTCAGAATCGCGGCACTGTCGCCGGCAACCTCTGTAACGCTTCTCCTGCCGCGGATGGCGTTCCGCCCTTGCTGGCGCTCGATGCGGAAGTCGAACTCGTCTCCGCCGCCGGAACGCGCCGCCTACCCCTCGCCGACTTTATCGTGGGAAATCGCCGGACCCTTCGCCGTCAGGATGAAATTCTGGCCGGCGTGCTTGTCCCCCGTGGACTTGACGACGCCTCGTCGGCCTTTCTCAAGCTCGGTGCGCGGCGTTACCTGGTAATTTCGATCGCTATGGTAGCGGCGGCGATTAAATGCGATAGCGGGGGCTGCGTCGCCGAGGCCCGCGTCGCGGTCGGATCGTGCTCCGCCGCCGCGCAAAGGCTTACTGCTCTCGAACGCGCTCTGATCGGGACGCCGGCACGCCTTGGATTGGGCACACTGGCAGCAGCGGAACATCTCGCGCACCTTTCACCCATCGACGACGTACGCGCGACCGCGGTCTATCGCAACGATGCTGCACTGACTCTGGTGGGTCGCGCCCTCGACGCCTGCGTGAGGAGGCGCTGAAATGGTCGCCCCGACTTCTCCTCATCGTGCCAGCCAGTCGACCTTGATCTCATTTTCGGTCAACGGAAAAAGCGTAAGCGCCGCAGTCTCGCCCGTGGAACGTCTGTCCCGGGTGCTGCGGGAACACCTTGGTCTGACGGGAACCAAGATCGGTTGTGACGCCGGCGATTGTGGAGCCTGCACCGTGCTGCTGGACGGTGAACCTGTCTGCTCCTGTCTGGTCGCCGCGGGTCAGATCGAAGGCCATCAGGTGACAACGGTAGAGGGGCTGGCCGCGCGCGCTCCTCTCTATGACCGGTTGCAGAAATCGTTTCTGCGCCATGGAGCCGCGCAATGCGGCGCATGCACGCCGGGCATGCTGGTATCGGCAACTGCTCTTCTGGAGCGTCATACCGCACCAGACGAGACCGAAGTCATGGACGCGATCGGAGGCGTGCTCTGCCGCTGTACCGGCTATCGCAAGATCATTACCGCCATACAGAGTGCCCGCTCCGATGAGATCGCAGAGCCGTCGCCGCTGGCCGGCAATGCAGTGGGCGCGAGACTGGTGCGGCTCGACGGCCGGAACAAGGTGGACGGCACGGAGATATTCGGCGCTGACCAGATTCCCGCCGGAGCACTGGTGGTTCGGGCAATCCGCAGTCCCTGTCAGCGCGCCCGCTTCCGCTTCGGCGACCTTGATGCATTCCTGGCTGCGCATCCGGGAATCCACCGGGTTCTCACGGCGAAGGACGTTCCGGGAGAGAATCGTTACGGGGTGATTCCACGTTTTGCGGATCAACCGGTGTTTGCTGAAAGTGAGACCCGATTTCGCGGCGAGGCTGTCGCCGCCGTGGTGGGAGAGCCAGAAGCCGTCGAAGCTCTGGACGGCGCAACTTTTCCGGTCACATGGGATGAACTACCCGCTCTAACTACGATTGTGGCCGCTCTCGCTCCCGATGCCGGGCGCATTCACGCCCAGCGTGAGAATAATGTGCTGGTCAGGGGCCGGGTGGTTCGAGGCGATGTGGAAAAGGCTCTCGCCGAATCCGGCGTGGTTGTCGAAGACGAATATGAGACGGGCTTCATCGAGCACGCCTATATCGAACCCGAAGCCGGCTTTGCCCGGCGGGTAGGCAACCAGATCGAGATCCAGGCTTGCACCCAGGCGCCGTACATGGATCGCGCCGACATCGCCAAAATTCTTGGAATCGCTCCCGAAGCAGTGCGGATTATTCCAACCGCCGTCGGTGGCGGCTTCGGGGCCAAGCTTGATCTTTCTATTCAGCCCTTCGTCGCCCTCGCCGCCTGGCATCTGCGGCGGCCGGCGAGCATGGTCTATTCGCGGTCGGAATCGATTATCTCGACTACCAAGCGTCACCCTTCTCATATCCGTCTTCGCGTGGGCGCAACTCCTGACGGCAAGCTAACCGCAATGGATTTCACCGCCGATTTCAACACCGGCGCCTACTCTTCCTGGGGACCGACGGTGGCGGCGCGCGTTCCCGTCCACGCCTCGGGACCCTATTACATTCCGCACTACCGGGCGCTGACCCGTGCCGTGCACACACATCTCCCGCCGGCAGGAGCTTTCCGCGGTTTTGGGGTGCCGCAAACGGCAATCGCGCAGGAACAGCTTTACGACGACGTGGCCGACCGCCTCGGGATAGACCGCCTGGAATTCCGGATTACGAACGCTCTTACCAATGACACTCCCACCGTGACCGGCCAGGTTCTCGGCGAGGGAGTGGGAATTCGCGCCTGCTTCGAAGGGCTGCGGCCCAGGTGGACCGCCGCACGCGCTGAGGCTGCGGCTTTCAACGCGAAATGCACCGGCCCGGTTCGGCGGGGTGTGGGCGTCGCTGGTATGTGGTACGGATGCGGCAACACGTCCCTGCCCAACCCCTCAACCATTCGCGTGGGACTAAAGGCCGACGGCCGTATCGCCCTTCATCAGGGTGCGGTGGATATCGGGCAGGGATCGAATACCATCGTGACGCAGATCTGTGCCGATGCGCTGGGCGCGCCCATCGATCGCTTCGATCTTGTCTCCGGCGATACCTCGATTACGCCGGATTGTGGCAAGACTTCCGCCTCCCGCCAGACCTTCGTCACCGGCAAAGCTGCGCAAATGGCCGGCATGGAACTTCGCCGATCTATCCTACGTCTGGCCGATGCCTGCGACTGCGCCGTCATCGATTTCGACAGCGGACTCATCACTATTAGAGAAGACGGTAAGGAACGCGCCATCAGCTTAAGCCGCCTGCCTCTGGACAAGAATGGTTACGTTTTCACCGGCGAGGCCACATTCGATCCTCCCACCAGCCCCTTGGACGAAAACGGCCAGGGCACGCCCTATGCGGTTTTTGGATTCGGCGCCCATCTGGCGGAGATTGCTGTCGATACTGAACTGGGCACGGTGCGGGTATTGAAACTCACGGCAGCCCACGATGTCGGTCGAGCCATCAATCCAATCCTCATCGAAGGACAGATTGAAGGCGGCGCTGCACAAGGCTTGGGGATGGCGCTCATGGAAGAATTTTTTCCGGGGAAGGGCGAGAACCTTCATGACTACCTGATTCCGTCGGCCGGCGACATGCCGCCGGTCGAATCAATCCTTATCGAGGATCCCTCGCCTATCGGTCCCTTCGGCGCCAAGGGAATCGGCGAGCAGGCTGTGATCCCGACGGCACCCGCAATTCTCAGTGCCATCCACGATGCCATTGGAGTACGCATACGCCGCGTGCCGGCAACCCCTGACCGCATCCGGGCCGCTATCCTGGAAATGGCAGCGCCGGCTTCCGGCCGGCCAGCTGGCACGTCAAAATTAAAGACGTGAAAGACGCGCTCAAGTATTACATTAAGCAAGCTGTACAGCTTGATGAACAGTAGAGACGAAGGCCATCGGTAATACAGAAGCTCTGATGGTTTGCACGGCATGGAAACCGCCAACAAATCCGCGAACGCGATTCGCTGCGATGCCTGCCCCGTGCTTTGCTATATCAATCCGGGCAGGACGGGGGCGTGCGATCGCTATGCCAACGACAACGGCCAGCTGGTCCGCATCGATCCTCATGTCGTGCTCGATCGTGCCGTGTCGCGCGGTGATTCCGTGGTCCCCTTCCTCGATCGCGACCGCGACTGGGATGGCAGCATTGTGACCGGCCCGGAGAATTTCGTGACCGCCATCGGCGCCGGCACCACTTATCCGGACTACAAGCCCGCGCCGTTCATCATTTCTTCGGCGGTGCAAGGCGTGGACATGGTCACCGTGGTCACCGAAGGAATCTTCAGCTACTGCGGCGTGAAGGTAAAGATCGATACCGACCGCCACCTCGGCCCGGAAACGAATCTGGTTCGAGCCCAGGGAGAGCCTGTCGGACACGTCACCACCAGCGAATACGGTTCGCAGATGCTCTCGCTCGGCGGCGTCCGCCACCTCACCGGCGGCAGCCGCAAGGAAGGCACCGTGACCTGCGAAACCCTGCTGAACCTGTGCGACCGGAAACCGGTGGAACTCACCATCGACGATGGCGCAAAGGTGGTTGTGCAGGCAGGCAAGGCCCCCATCGTGGATGGCGTGCAGGAAGAGCGCATGCGCGTGGGCTGTGGCTCGGCCACCATTGGCATGTTCGCCCAGCAGTGGTTCGGCAAGGTCGATGAGGTTGTCGTGGTCGATGATCACATCACCGGCGTTCTGTCCGAGCATCAGGCGGGAAAGCTGTTGGGCGTCCGCGAAACCGGCATCAAGATGAAGGGCCATCGCTCCACCCCGGGCCGATACTTCCGCGTGGCCGAACCCGGCACTGCGTGGGGCGGCACGAATATCGACGATCCTCTCTCTATTCTGAATGATTTCAATCCGAAGATCGCGTGGCCGAAACTGCGCCTGCTCATGGTGAGCACCACGGGTGAGCATTACGCTTACTTCGAACTGGATGAATCTCTGCGGCCGGTAGAAAGAGAATTGCCCGCGTCGCTCAGCGAATCAGTGGCCCGCATCAAGGAGAATTGCGAGCCCGCGCTCTGCAGTGTGCTGTTCATGGCAGGCGCGGGCGGTTCCTTGCGGGCAGGCGTCACGGAAAATCCCGTGAGGCTCACTCATTCGGTGCGGGACGCACTGACCCGGGTCACCTGCGGCGGCGCCCCGGTCTACGTCTGGCCCGGAGGCGGCATTACCTTCATGGTCGACGTCAGCCGCATGCCCGAGCACGCATTCGGCTATGTACCGACGCCGGCGCTGGTCGCGCCTATCGAGTTCACCTTGAAGGTCAAAGACTATGTCGCGCTGGGCGGCTATATGGACCACGTTCGTTCGCTCGATTCCATCCTGGACGAAAAAGGCCGTCGCCGGCTCTCCGCCAACCCGGAAAATCCCTGGCCACTGGCGCCGGGAAAATCGCCGAAGTCCGAACCGGGGTCGGGGTCATGAAAACCCGGGCCCAAATTCGAATGCTGGAAGATGGCCGCAGACTTCATCTCCATGACGGCCCAATCGACCTGATCGTTGAAGCCTTCGGTGCGACCGACGAGATCAACGCCGCATATAACGCGGCGGCATTGCGTTTTGTCAACGTGCTCGACGAACTCTGCAGTGAGCTGACATTTCTGCGACAAGCTGCGGAAAGAGACAGCCCGCTCCCGTCGGGTGTTATTGCGAAGCGCATGGCGGCGGCAGTGGCTCCTTATGGTGAGCGCACTTTCATCACGCCGATGGCGGCAGTGGCGGGCGCAGTCGCGGAGGAAATCCTCGGCAGCATGACCGACACAGCCATGCTTTCGCGAGCCTACGTAAACAACGGTGGAGACATCGCTCTGCATCTCGCGCCAGGAGAGCATTTTGTCGCAGGCATGGTCGAGCGGCCCGATCGCCCATCGCTCTTCGGAACCGCGACCCTCGACTCAGCGCAGCCGGTGCGGGGCATTGCGACCAGCGGTTGGCGGGGCCGCAGCTTCTCGCTCGGGATCGCCGACGCGGTAACGGTTCTTGCCGACAGTGCGGCCATGGCCGATGCTGCCGCAACCATCATCGCCAACGCCGTCAATCTTCCCGGGCATCCGAATATTGTTCGCGCGTCTGCCTGCAGCCTGGTCCCCGACAGCGACCTCGGCGACCGCATGGTGACACAGCACATCGGAGATCTTTCCCCAGTTGAGATTGCAGCTGCACTTGATGCGGGGGTCGCAGTCGCTCACTCCCTACTGGCCGAAAGGCTCATCCGTGCGGCTGCGCTGCGCCTGCGCCGCGAGACCCGAGTCGTCGGTCTAGAGCAATTTTCGACGTTCCCTCAGCCGGAGAATTTACAGCTGGCGAATTTGCAGCCGGCAAATTTGCAGCCGGAGTATTTGCAGCCGGAGTATTTGCAGCAGGGTGGAGCAGCGCTTCAGCGCTGCATTAGGATTTAGGGTGGAGCAGCGCTTCAGCGCTGCATTAGGATTTGCGGTTGATTGCGGCTTTAGCCGCCGCGGTACTTTGCATTTTCTGCGGAGGAGTCGTAAGTACCTCAGGGGCTGAAGCCCCGGGCTGGGAAGTAGGGTATTGCAGGGCCAAGGCCCTGCTCCCGAATCGGACCTTTCACGCGTTAAAGAGCCGATGGATCAGGAGTCCAGTTCATGCCTGAAGTTCAGGTTCGCAAACGATTCACGGCAATCGAAGAAATCTTCCATGAAGGCGGCCCCGTCGCCTCCAACCCACTGCGTCGCGCGGCCGCTTTGGCGGTCATCCGCAATCCCTTCGCGGGCGCATACGTTCAAGACATTGCAGGCTTCATGGACGACCTCAAGCCCCTCGGCCTTGAAATGGCGCGCTCCCTGGTCGCCGCGCTCGGAGGAAATCCAAAAACTATCGAGGGATACGGCAAGGGAGCCATCATCGGGTCCGCCGGCGAACTGGAGCATGGCGCCTTGTGGCATGTTCCTGGCGGCTACGCCATGCGCGAGATTCTGGGCGACGCCAAAGCCATCGTGTCTTCGACCAAGAAGGTGGGCGGCCCCGGCGCCCGGCTCGATGTGCCCATCACCCACATCAATGCTTCCTATGTAAGAAGCCATTTCGATGCCATGGAAGTCGGCTTGGCCGATTCCCCGCGCGCCGACGAAATTCTGCTCGCTTTAGTAATGACTACAGGCCCGCGCGTTCACGCCCGCGTCGGCGGACTAAAAGCCTCAGAGATCAAGGCACAGGACGGATTGCGCTGATGACCGAGAAAATGAAAACCAAGATCCGCAAGATTGCCACTTTCTTGGAAGAGACCCGCACTGAGATGGGACAGGCCGTCGATCCCCCGACTCGACGTGCCGCCGCCGTCGCCGTGATCGAGAATCCCTGCGCCGGAAAGTACGTCGAGGACTTGTCCGAACTGATGGCGATCGGCGAAGAGCTGGGAGAGTTGCTTACACTACGCGCAGTCGCGGCCCTGGGTATTCCGGCAACCAGCGTCGAGAGCTACGGCAAGGCAGCTGCGGTTGGTGAAAACGGCGAGATCGAGCACGCCGCCGCCGTTCTCCACCCCAAGCTGGGCGCCCCGGTACGGAAAGTCCTGGGCAAAGGCGCTGCGCTCATTCCGTCTTCGAAGAAACGTGGTGGATTGGGCGTCGCCCTCGACATCCCTCTCGGCCACAAGGATGCTGCTGTCGTTCGCAGCCACTTCGATGGCATGGAAGTACGAATCAACGACGCGCCCCGGGCCAACGAGATCATGGTGGCGGTCGCCGTGACCGATAGTGGACGTCCATTGCCGCGCGTCGGAGGTTTGACTAAAAGCGAGATCAAGGGCGAAGACGGCTTACGATAGCTGGGCGGAACTCCCGCCGGACAGCCGCCGGCGCGCGGCGCTACATCGCAACCGGGTAGAATAGCTCCGGCATTCGCCGCCGGGGTCACCCATGATGGTTCGTCGTTCCACAATTTGTCTTCTCGCGTTTCCTTTTCTCTTTTCCGCATTTCTCGCCTCTCAGACGCACAAAGCCCAAGTGGATCTCTTGATCACCGGCGGCACCGTCGTCACCATGGACGGATCGCGCGCCATCCTCGACGACGGCGCCCTGGCCGTGAAGGGTGACACAATCGTCGCCGTCGGTCCACGCAGCGAACTCGAAGCCAAATACGACGCGTCCCACACCATCGACGCTAAAGGGAAGCTGGTCCTGCCCGGCTTCATCAACGGACATACGCACGTCCCCATGACGCTGTTTCGCGGCCTGCACGACGACGTGACCCTCAATGACTGGCTTTACAAATATATTTTCCCGGCGGAAGCGAAGAACGTGAACGAGGAGTTTGTC
Source organism: Terriglobales bacterium (assembly GCA_050746005.1). GTDB lineage: Bacteria > Acidobacteriota > Terriglobia > Terriglobales > Acidobacteriaceae > JAIQFF01. The sequence continues at coordinate 104,320 of JBOGLC010000118.1, read as the reverse complement.
CGCTGGGGCACGCGGCTCGCGGCGGCGGAACAGATTCGCGGAGGCGTCACTACTTTCGCCGACATGTATTACTTCGAAGATGCTGTGGCCGAAGAGACCAAAGCCGCGGGAATGCGCGGCGTCCTGGGTGAAACCTTCATCGATTTTCCCGCCCCCGACAACAAAACCGAAGCCGAAATGCTCGCCTATACCGAGAAATTTTTAAAGAAGTGGCAGGGCGATCCGCTGATTCATGCCGCCCCCGCTCCGCATTCCATCTATACCTGTTCGCGCAAGACGCTGCAGGATGCTGCCGCCCTGGCGCGGAAGTATCAAGCGCCCATCCTGATTCACACCGCGGAAATGAAAAAAGAGTGGGAGGACAGCGAGAAGCAGAACGGAATGTCGCCGGTGCAGTATCTGGACAAGATCGGACTGCTCGGCCCCGACGTCATCTCCGCGCACTGCATCTTCGTGGACGCGGCCGACGAAAAGATTCTGGCGCAAAAGCAGGTGGGCTGCGTGCACAACCCGTCCAGCAACATGATGCTGGCCAGCGGCGTTTCGCCGGTTGCCGACCTGCGCGCAGCCGGAGTGGCTGTCGGCCTCGGCACCGACGGCCCCGCCGGCAGCAACAACGATCTTGACCTGATGGAAGAAATGGATCTCGCGGCCAAACTCGCGAAAATCACGAAGATGGACCCGCTGGCCCTGAACGCGAAGACGGTAGTCGAAATGGCCACCATTGACGGCGCACGGGCACTGCACATGGACAAAGAGATAGGTTCACTCGAAGCAGGAAAGAAAGCCGACATCATACTCATCGGCCTGGACGAGCCCAACGCCGTGCCTATGTACGACATCTACGCGCAACTGGCCTACGCGCTCAAGGGCAGCGATGTTGAAACCGTGATCATCGGCGGACGCGTTGTCATGCGCGACCGAAAGCTGCTCACGGTGAACGAAGAAGCTGCCATCGCAAAAGCGCGTGAGTATAAAAAGACCATCGCCGCCTCGCTGGGCATGCCGTAAGCACAATTGCACGCGTAGGGGCGGATGTCCCCACCCGCCCGGCGGTGCTCAGTTCTCTTATCTCTTATCTCTTATCTCTTTGCCTTCTATCTGCCTGTCACGATTTCCGCTGCCAGGGTCGCAGGAGGCGTATTGCGGCTGCGCCCGGCCGCCACCATGCCATCAATAACGACCATCCCGATCCCCGGCAAATCTCCGCGCTGAATACTCTCGAGCACGGTCTTCCCTGCCGAGTGTTGGGCCCGGTCGATCAGCACGAACGTGGCAGCCCGGCCGGCGGCAATCAGCCCGCAGTCGAGCTTTCTAATCTTCGCTGTGTTGCCGGTCGCAAAACAGACGGCAACCTCGGCGGGAATCTCTCCCAGAGACGCGAGCATCGAAATCATGCGCAGAATACCGAGCGGCTGCACCCCCGAACCCGCCGGCGAATCCGTGCCCAGGATCACCCGGTCGAGCTGCTTCAGTTCTTTTGCGGTGCGCAAAGTGAGCAGCGCCGCCCGCTCGTTGCCATTATGGACAACCTCCAGGGCCCGCGGGGATTTCTCGCAGAGAGTCACGATCTGGTCGTCGGGCAACGCGGTATGACCGCCGTTAATGTGTCCGATCACATCCGCGTCGGCCGCGAGAACAATGTCTTTGTCGATCAGGCTGGAGCCGGGAATCGAAGGTCCGCCGGTGTGGATGGTGCTCTGAATTCCGAACTTGCGCGCCCAGCCTACCATCCGGCGGGCCGTGGCTCCGTCCTTCACGCTGCCCAGGCCAACCTCTCCCAGCATGGTGACTCCGGCCTCAGCCAGGTCTTTGAAATCTTCCTCGACCATCCCGTGCTCGATCACCGGAGCTCCCGCGTGGATGCGCACGCCGCCCGGCCGGAACGCCGAAAATGCCCGCTGGGCAAACACGGCCATCGCCTTCAAGCCCACCACATCTTTCGGACGGCCGGGAGTATGCACTTCGCCGGCGGAAATCATGGTGGTCACTCCACCATGCAGATAGCTGTCGATCCATCCGATCTGGTTCTGGCGCGGCGTCCAATCGCCGGCGACGGGATGCACGTGACTGTCGATCAGGCCCGGAGCCAGGGTTGTGCCTTGGGCATCGATCATCAGGGTTGCGCCTTCGGTATCGGCGTCTTTTTCCTTACCCACGAAAGTGATCTTTCCGTCGACCGCCACGACCGTATCGGCGTCGAGGATGGGCTTCTCCAGGTCTCCGCTCAACAGCAAACCGATATTCCTGATCACAAGTCGTGCCTGCTTCTTCCTGGCTGGCTCCTCGTGGCCCATCGTGACACCTCTCTGCGGGAAAAATGGCTGGACGGAATTTCCGTGGTCCGCAAACAATGTTATAAGCTGGCTTGCACTACGGGAGCCAGGCGGAACGCGTATGTTATCCCGCAACGTCGTTTTCTGGGAAGTCGACGCACAGGCTGATTTCATGTTGCCGGGTGGCCATCTTTACGTGCCCGGCGCCGAAAAATTGCTGCCCAACATTCGCCGGCTCACCGATGCCGCCCGCCAGGGCCGCGTCTTCCTGGTCTCGCACGGCTGCTATCACACCCCGGACGATCCCGAGTTCGCCGTCTTCCCGCCGCATTGCGTCAAAGGTACGCCCGGCTCCGGGCTGGTTCCCGAAGCGCTGACGGAGCGCATGGTGACGATCGCCAACGACCCCGCTGCTTCCCTGCCCGATGATCTTTTGCGCTACCAGCAGGTTCTGTTGGAGAAACAAACGCTCGACATCTTCGAGAGCCGTCACGCCGAAGAACTGGTAGCGCGCTGGGGCCCTGAAGTCGAGTTTGTCGTGTTCGGCGTAGCCACGGAATACTGCGTCCGCTTCGCAGCCAAAGGCTTGCTCGAGCGCGGGCGACGGGTTTCGGTGGTTCAGGATGCAATCGAAACCCTGAATTCCGAAGATGGGAAGCGAACCATAACGGAACTTCAGGCCCTGGGAGCACGATTCATTACTACCGAGCAGGCGCTCACACTACTTGACACTGCCCAGTGACAAGGCTTCCAGGCAGTCAAACCGCAGCCAGGCGGCGGTAGTGGCTCAGTTTGAAATCTGCTTTTTGTACGGACCGCGCTTTTGCGGCTTCGGCATTGCCGCATCTCCCATATCCACGAGTTCTTCGACGGTCCACGCATGATCGCACAAACCCGATTCCATAGCTGGGGTTACTCGCAGCGTCTGGTGAATCCTGACGTAATTGCAATACATAAAATGAACAGCCACGGCATAGGCGTGATTGTCGATCTTCTTGGAGAATCCGTTTGTCAGCCGAGTGAAGCGCCGCATCCCCATTCGCATCGTGAGGTTCTGCCGCTCGACATAGCTAGTGCTCACATGCTTGGGATCGGGATTGCCACTCACGGCCTTCATGTCACAGCCGATACAAACCGCAGGCGAATAGCGGCTTTCATTCTCAAGGGAAGCACCGTAAATCAAATGCAGTTGGGCGTAGTCAACGTCCATACCGAAGGCATCCTCTACGGCTTCCAAGTATGCCTTGTGTCCATCGGTAGTGATTTGGACGCGACCACGAATGCGACTAGCTGCGTCTCTCATAAAATCCATGGCCCAATCAGCACCGCGACCGCCGACGAGATAACTGACGACAAGCTTAGTGTCGGCATCAATCCCGACCCAGGTCCAAACGTCCCCCCATCCAATTTCCTTTTTCGCCGCGCTGACGTTCTTCGCTTTGGCTCCTACGTAGGACCAAATCTCGTCGCATTGCAGACGGCGCACGCGCACATTTCGAACATGCCGGTCGTGATACTTCATGCAGGCTTGGCCGAGATCGACAAGGAGTTTGGTGACGGTATTCCTTGCTACTCCGGTCATGCGAGACGTGGAGCGGATGCTATTGCCCTCCACCAACGCTGCCACTACCCGAACTCGCTCTGCAGACGTCAGCAAATTCATAATGAGCATTATGCTTGAGTGAAGAAAAAGAGTCAAGGATTCTTTGCAGCAAATTCACTTGTTTCGTACTCTTAATATGTATTACCTTCGTAATCGACAGGATGGGACTTTCGTTCACCTTGCTGCTGCCAATTGCCGACTATTCTCTAACTGACGAAAGATTCAAAATGTTTAGCCACGGCCAAACTTTCGTCTGCCCTAATCGTCTAACCACTGGTTCGGGAAGTATATGGACATGAACGTGCGCGCGTTCCGTGTGGTGCAAGCAGCCACTATGGAGCAAAAAGAGCCCACTGAGATGGATGCTAAGAGAGAAGCGTCCAAAAAGGGCGGTTTGCTCGGTGGCCCTTCGCGTGCCAATTCCATCAGTGCGCGGCGTCGGCGCGAGATCGCACGTGCAGCTAGCAAAGCCCGATGGCGAAAATCTCGAAAGGCGAGTCACTAAAAATGGGAGAGCACGTGGAATTAGCGATGACCGGAGATGAGAGACTAGAAGGTGCTTTGTCTTTCTTGGTTTCTCGTTCCAAGAGTTCAGCCCGAACTCTGTCCCCTAACATCAGCGACATTCTCAACGGCTGCGCAGAGCAGATCGGCACACTCGTGTGCAACATCGTGGAAACCCGGAATCTTGCGGAATATCGGCAGGAATTTGACCGCTCGTTCCCCAAGTATTTCAGCCTAATGCTTGCGATGTCGCACATTGCGAACGCCGCCATCCCGCGAGAATCAATTGAGCGCCTTAGCCGCGAATCCATTTGCGAGGTGGAGGCCGATTTTCGTGCAAAAGAAGCTGCCGAAGCGTTCGGCGAAGCGGTGCGCAGTCAAGTGCTTTTCACTGTGTGGACGCTCCGCAAGATAAATGATCTCGTCGATCAAATCAATGCGACAAAAGTTGAACCATCGAAGACAAATGCTGACCGCGAAAAATGTTTCATGTTCACTTATTATTTGTTTCGTGGGCAGTTCTCGCTTGATTGCTTCAACTTTGCCCTAGCGCAGAGAAAGGCTATTTATCCTGAAGTGGTCGATCAAATGATCGACGGTCTCAGGGGAATGGTTAACGCCTACGCACACGCACGCGAAGGTCTGGAGTTGAGAGTACCAACCGAAGAACCGAGATGCGACGTTCCTTCGTTGGACGATGAGGACAATGCCCTTCTCAACGCTTCGTTAGATAACGCAGGCGAACTCGCCGCAGACTGAATGCCCCTCATTGAAACCTCACCCATTGATGCCGGTGAAATCTATTGGATCACTATTCCCTCTAAGGGAGGGCGCGAGCAGGAGGGTAGGCGACCTTGTATCGTTGTGTCGCGTCGAGGCGTCAACCACGGCAATCCAGTGGTGGTCGTTCCGATGAGCACGAATGTGAAGAAGGCTACCGCCTACAACATTGCTATTCCAGCAGCAGAAATTATCAAGGATGTAACCTCGAAATCGACGATCGTGGATAGTGTTGCTCTCTGTGGGCAGGTATTTGCGGTAGATAAGAGAAAACTGGAAGAAAGACTAGGAAAACTGACTCACCTCGCGACCGTGGCTGTTCAGCTCGGCCTGTCCTATCTCTTCGATATTCGCTAGATTTCAAACTGAGCCACTACCCAGGCGGCGCTCCGGTTGACACTTGATGCTGAATGGCAGTATCTTTCTGCGCACCAGATTTTAAGTTGAAATCGCAATTCCAGCTGATCAGTTGTCCACGAAGACAACGAGAACCCATCAACCGCGAAGTTTTGTGAAACTCGGGCACAAAAAGTCTTGAATGTCGACTTCGTGTCCGGGTATCGTCGCGTTGTAACGATGGGCCTGGAGTTCGTGGGGAAGGCTGTGTCCCGATCGGCAATCGACTGGGACCGTACGGGGGAGAATTTGATGCTTATCACTAAGAAGGCTCTGCTGCTGGTTGTCTGTTTCCTGGTGTTTCCCATCTGCCCACTTCTGTACGGCCAAGCCACCGCCAGCCTTTTCGGCACTGTGACGGACAAGACCGGATCGGTGGTTACGGGCGCCAACGTAAAAGCCACCTCGCAAGGTACCGGCGTGGCGCGCGAGTCGAAAACCGACGAAACCGGACACTTCCTTATGCCGTTGCTGCCCATCGGGGATTACACCATTCGCATAGACGCCCAGGGCTTTGGGCCCGCGGAACAGAAAGATGTCCGGCTGCAGGTAGATGAGCATCGCGAACTGGATTTCACCCTCGCGCCCGCATCGGTCACCCAGGCGGTTGAAGTAAGCGCAACCGAGGTGTCGGTGCAGACGGCGAATCCGACCCTGGGCCAGGTCATCACAGCCCAACAGGTCGCCGATCTGCCTCTGAATGGCCGCGACTTCGTCCAATTGGCGACCCTGACGCCAGGCACGGTGCAGGAAACCAATCCTAATAGCTTCTTTAATGGCGGGCCCAGCAGCGAGGTCTCCACTCGCGGCTCTTACTCGCTTTCGGTGGGAGGCTCACGAGCCAGCAGCACCGACTGGCTGTTCGACGGCAATGACAATAACGAACTGACTGCCGGTGGCATCTCGATTCTGCCTTCCATTGACGCCATCCAGGAATTCAAAGTTCTCACTTACAACTACTCGGCGGAATACGGTACGCGCTCGGGTCCGACCGTGCTGATCACCACGAAATCCGGCTCGAACCAGTTCCACGGATCGGTGTTCGAGTTTTTCCGCAATACTTCTCTCGATGCACGCAGTTATTTCGCCTCCAGCCGCGAGAAGTTTAACCTGAACCAGTTCGGTTTCGCGTTGGGCGGCCCCATCCAGAAGGATAAGACTTTTTTCTTCATCGACTACCAGGGCAGGAGGCAACGCAAGGGAGTCGCGTTCAACGGTTTTGTACCCACGGCCGCGATGCGGACCGGTGATTTCTCCTCTGATCTGTTCGGTGCTCCAGTGGGATCCCAGATTCTGTTTAACCCTTACAGCATAGTTGGCCCCAATGGGCGAGATCCGTTCATGTGCGACGGCGCGGGAACTCCCCTTCCCGTCGCTGGCGACGGGACCCAGGCCGCAGGCACGCCTTGCAACAAGCTGCCGCCGGCGCTGATGAACTCTGTCACGGAGCAGATGATCAATCTGTATCCCTTGCCCACTCCAGGCATCGCCCCGGGTTCGGGCTTCAATTATTCCAATGTGCCGGTCCGGAAACTCGACGAAGGATCGTTTGACGTCCGCCTTGACCACACCTTCTCCACCACGGACACGATCTTTGCGCGCTTCAGCTACGATCAGGCCACCAACTTCATTCCGGGCGGTTCGCCCGGGTTTGCCGAGCCCAGTGCTTTTGCCAGCACGCAAAACATCACCAACCACGGACGCAACGTCGCGATCTCGGAGACCCATATCTTTTCCGACCGCACCGTGAACCAGATCAGTGGCGGATTTAACCGCATTTTCAACCACATCCTGTCCTTCGGCGACCGTTCCTGCGAAGCGGCGAACCTGGGCATTCCCGGAGCTAACCTGGACAGCAGCTGCCCAGGCGCTCCTCCAGGTCTCTCGCAGTCAACCAGCGACTGCGTCAGTTGCGGATTGACCGCGACGACTGTGGGTGGCCCCTACTGGGGTCTGGGCGATCGCGGTTTTGCTCCATTCCAGGGCGGGACCAACGTTTTCATGATCTCCGACTCACTCGACATGATCCGCGGCAAGCACGATATCCGGGTTGGCGGCCAGGTTCGCGCCCAGCAGATGAACGTGCTTACCAACGCCTTTCAGGATGGCTTTTTCGTCTTCACTAACCTATGGTCCGGGAGCGGCCCCAACTTTATCGGCGGTGACGACGCAGCCGACTTCCTGCTGGGCCTGAATAGCCTGGCGATTCATGATCAGACCTTCAAAGGCGCGACCACCGGACGTCGCTGGAAACTGTTCCGTCCCTACGTGGAAGACGCTTGGAGAGTTACGCCCAACTTGACCTTGAACCTGGGGTTGGCGTATGCGCTGGTCACTCCGATCACGGAGGCCCAGAACCGCCAGGCAAACTTTGATTTCAACAGCACCTGCGGCACCCCACCAGGGTGTAATTATTTGATCCCGGGACAGAACTCTGACAGCCGGGTCGGCATCGAGCTGGACAAAACTGCCCTCGAGCCGCGCATCGGATTCGCGTGGAAACCGTTCGGGAGCGCTAAAACTGCGGTGCGCGGCGGCTACGCTATCTTCCACGATTCCTCCTGGAATCAGGGCGGACAGGGTTTGTGGGAGAACCCGCCCTTCTTCGCTGAAACCGGCCAGTTTGCTTTCACCGTCGGCGGCTGTGCCTCACCCACCGCCGCATGCGCCGCTACCGCAGGACCTTTCGACTTTGGATTGAATGTGTCGAATGGATTCCCCATTCTCACCCAGCAACCCGACCCGGCAACATTCGAGGGAACCATTCAGTCGCAAAATCTTAACTTCAAACAAGGGCGAGTGCAGCAGTTCAACTTCAACGTCGAACAGGAACTACCCGGCAGTGTAGTTTTGACCTTGGGATACGCTGGCAGCCGCAGCCACCACATTCTGGTGGACGGCAGCAACTTGAATGTGTCCTCGCCCACCGCGTGCGGAGTTGTGCCGGGCTACACCCTGGGCTGCGGCATTGCCGCCGCGCCATTCGGCCCGTTTACTACAATCGCCGCCACCGCCGACGCGGGCAACGCCCGTTATGACTCGCTGCAATTGAAGGCCGAGACCAAAAGCCTGAGGCACGGACTCTATCTCCTTCTGGGTTACACCTACTCGCGCAATTTCGACTCCGGATTTAATGACGGCTTGGGGTCAAGCGCGGGCGCGACCTACTGGCCATTGCCCGGAAATGAACGAGCGGACTGGAGCTTGTCGCAGGTCCAACTCAATCACAACTTCACGGCCAGCGTTTTGTACGACCTGCCCTTCGGCAAGGGCAAGCAATTCGGCAGCGGATGGAGCGGTCCGGTCAACACCGTTCTGGGAGGCTGGTCGGTTAACGTGATCGAGAAGATCACCTCAGGATTCCCCATATTCCTCATCGCCAGCACCAATAACTCTGGTGTGAGCCTCACAAATAATGGGAACAACTATGCCCGGCCCGACCAGCTCTGCGCCGCCAAGGCTTCCAGCCCAACTTTGGGTAAGTGGTTCAATACTCAATGTTTCGCGGACGCCCCCGCCGGGGAACTGGGAAACTCTGCCAGGGCGCCCGTCTATGGGCCGGACTTCGTCAACACCGACTTCTCGATCATCAAGCGGATCCCCTTGTCGTTCCGCGAGGGTACCGATCTTGATTTCCGGGCTGAGTTTTTTAACCTGTTCAATCACGCGCAGTTCGGACTGCCTGGGTCGGACGCGGACTCGACCACCAATTTCGGGGTGATCACATCCACGGTCAATAACCCGCGCCTGATCCAGTTTGCAGTCAAGCTGCGTTTCTAGAGCGACGGGTTGCACGGCGTCAACTTCGGGCAGACCGGCGCGAACCTGGGTTTTCCAGGATTGCACGGTCTGCCCTCAAATTTGCCAACATGAGGTCTTCCGGGGCGACAATGGACAATTGTGTGCGGAGGCTTGCAAGAATACTTTTACTCGCAGCACTGTTCGGAACAACGGCCGCGGCCCAGAAAATCAAGGTCATCATCGATCAGGACGCCCGCGGCCCCGGAACCAGCGACCAGCAGGCGCTTCTGGTTTTCCTCCAGTCGGACAAGTTCGAAGTCCTCGGCATCACCACGGTCAGCGGCGACCAGTGGGTAAAAGAAGAAACCCAGCACGTGCTGCGGATGCTGGAAATCGCCCAGCGCACCGATGTCCCAGTGATTCAGGGAGCCGAATTCCCTCTTCTCAACTCGAAAGCGGAAACCGAGCGCTGGGAAGCTCTCTACGGCAAGCTCGAATACAAGGGATGCTGGACCGAACACTTCCAGGCCAACCGTTCGACCGTCTACGACGAACCCTACCACGCGCCCGATGTGGTCCCTCCGATGAAGGAAGGCGCGCCCCACATTCAAGCCGCACCCGGCACGGCTGCCGAATTCATCGTCAAGATGGTGCACAAATATCCGGGTGAGGTAGTGCTCTGGGCAGGCGGCCCTCTGACCAATTACGCTCTCGCGCTCAAGCTCGATCCCGAAGTGGCGACCCTGGCCAAAGAGTTCGTCATGATGGGCGGCGGATTGTATGCCGACAAAGGCGCCATCGATCCTGGCGCCATCGACGCCCGCCGCGAGTTCAACTGGTGGTTCGATCCCGAAGCTACCCGCATCGTCCTTCGAGCCCCGTGGAAAAAAGTCACCATCACTCCCATCGATATTTCGGTGAAGACGCGATTTACCGCCGAGATGAAGGCCACCATCTCCAAAGCAAACACGCCGGTAACGCAATATCTGGACAAGTATTCACTGCCCGGCTACATGTGGGATGAAATCGCCGGAGCCGCCCTGATTGATCCCTCCATTATCACGGGCCAGAAACAGCTCTACATTGACATCGACGTCGATCACGGCGCCAGCTATGGCAAGACCATCTTCTGGGATTCCAGGGCGCAGGTCCCACCCTACCTGCGCCTGGCCAATGTGCAATTCGACATCGACGCAGAGAAGTTCTACAAGCTCTATATCGAATTGATGACTCGGCCTCCGCGACAATGATGAAACATTCCAGGTTCTTTGCCGCGGCTGCGTCCGTGCTGCTGTTAACTTCCCTGGCCTTCGCCCAGCAACGGCGCAAAATAATCATCGATCAGGACGGCTCCGGACCGGGCGGCAGCAACATGCAGACTATCGCGCTGCTCATTCAGTCGCCGCAGGTTGAGGTCCTGGGCATCACCGTGGTCAGCGGAAACCAGTGGCGGGACGAGGAAGTGGCGCACACGCTGCGCCTGCTCGAGATCATGGGCCGCACCGACATCCCCGTAGTACCCGGCGCCGTTTTCCCACTGGTGCGGCGTCGCCAGGAAACTCAGATGTGGCAACAGCGCTTCGGCAAAGTGGCTTTCGCGGGAGCGTGGGATGATCGATGGTGGCACGAGCCTTTCGTGGTTCCACCTCTGCCGGAAGGCCAGGCCAAGACGAAAGCCGCCAGTGAGGACGCTGCCCACTTCCTGATTCGCAAGGTGCACGAGCACCCGGGTGAAGTGACGATCTACGAGGGCGGCCCCATGACCGATCTGGCGCTGGCCATCTCAATCGACCCGCAGTTTCCCGAACTGGCGCAGGGGCTGGTCTTCATGGGGGGAAGCCTGGGCCCGGAGACCGACGATCCGGAATTCGTAAACAATCCCCGCCACGAATTCAATTTCTGGTTTGATCCCGAGGCGGCTCAGATCGTGCTGCGCGCGCCCTGGAAGAAGATCGTCTGTACCCCAACCGACATTTCAATCAAGACACTGCTTACCCCTGCCATGATCAGGCAGATTGATGCCGGCGGGACGCCTTTGGCGCATTACATCGCCCGCTACTTTCGGACCGGCCAGGGGGGCCAGTACATGTGGGATGAACTGGCAGCCGCCGCCTGGATCGATTCTTCCCTGATCACCAGGCGGGAGACCCGCTACCTGGGCATAGACCTCGATCGCGGCGCTGGATACGGCAATACCCTGACCTGGACGGAGAAGGACAAGCCTCAAATTGCCGCGCAACCCGTCGAAATCCAGGTGGACCTGGACAAGGAAAAGTTTTACCGGATGTTCGTCAGCTTGATGAGTGCGGCCACGCCCGCTCGCTGATGCAAAATCTGTCCGCCAAGCCCGCGAAGATACCGCAAAGATCGCAAAGAATACCTTCGCGCACTTTGCGGTACCTTGGCGAACTTTGCGGTAAAGTGTTTTACCGGTTCTGATCCTGCTTCCGCAAAGTGTAAACAAACTGCCGGTTCTCCCGCTGTTCGCGCTCGGCTTCCTCGTTCTTTTTCTTTGATATCTGCGAGTAAAGTTGAAGCTCCTGTTCAGCTTTAGTTTTTTCGCCGGTCCGCTTGTAAGCCTGAGCCAGACGGTAGTGCGCTTCCTCCAGTTGAGGATTGGCCCTGATTGCGTCCTGATAGCTGGAAATCGCGCGGGAGAAATCCCTTCGCTCGGAATAGAGAACGCCTAATTGCAGATAGCCGACCGCCAGCCTGGAGTCGAGCTCGACTGATTTTTTCAGCAGGAGTTCGGCTTGTGCCCAACTTTCCGCGTCGTCCGGCCCCTTCCGCCGCTTCCAGAGGTTTACGCCGTAGTAGTAGTTGGCCAGCGCATTTTCGGGCTGAAGCTTCGTAAATCGCGCCAGCCGCATGGTGGAGCATTCGGACTGCGTACTTTCGACGCCCTCTATCCTGCCCAAAAAAAGGTACGGACTGGCGTCGTCAGGGTTCAGATCTGAGGCCTCGCAGAGACGTTGCGCGGCCTGATCGTAGGCGCCGTTGCTGTACAACGCCACGCCCAGCGCGACCAGCATCCGTGCCGATCGCGGGAACAGGCGATTCCCCTTGCCGAATACTTCGATGGCAGGCTCAACCGCGCGATGCAGCAGCAGCTCAGCTCCCCAATCGAAGTAGTTGGATTCGTTGGGCTTCAACTCCGCCGCGCGCTGGTATTCCCGCACCGCGTCAAGCGGATCGCCTGACTTTTCCCCAATACTGCTGAGAGAGGCAACATCCTTAGCCAGAGATTGTTTGGTTCGTACCACGGTGTTCGAACCATGACCGCCAAGATTGGTCCCGTCGGTGACCCCGGCCACGGTGAATTGGGGCTCGTCGAAAAACTCGGGCGATTCTCCGTCCGCTTTGCCCGTCGAAGCAGATGGTGAAGCTTTTGGAGACTCGATCGTCAGATCCAGTTTCCTGGTTTCCCTTGGTCCCAACGCGCACGGACCGAAATTGGAGTGACTATTGGCCGCCGCCTCCACGCGCAGCACGTAAATGCCTTCGCCAAGCCCTGAAAATCGATAGGCGCCCGCTGAGTCCGAGAGTGCGGACAGCGTCTGCGTGCCATCCTTTAAGTGTAGATATACGGTTGCGCCGGCCACCGGATGGCCAGTTGAGTCGCGCACCGATCCCTGCAACGTGGACGCCCCGCCGGCGTCCTGAGCCAGGGCCTGAATCATCGGTGAAAAGAGAAATGCTAGCCCTAGAATACAAATCGCGACACCGTCTCCCCAAAAAACGGATTGACGTGCGGCGCGGCGGAAGCGGCCCATAAACAAGAGGGAGATCAAAGAAGAAAAATCCTGCGTGCGGTCATCATTCTAGCCGCTGCTGTCTCCGTCCGCAATCGGACTGGGCAATCCAGGCAGTGGCTGAATTTGAAAAGCAACTTCTAGAGGTGTCATCCTGAGAGACTTTAGTCCCGATGGATATTGCGCGCAGCTGCGCAGTGGCTGCCCTTCTTCCTATCCACTACACGCCAGATGCTTCGCAAGCTCAGCATGACGCCCCCGCTGAATGGCAACGCTCACAAAATGCATCCACCCCGGGCAACCCGACTCAAAAAGCTGGCGGAGTCTCCAAGCAAGCATTAAAATGCAGGTTCTTCCGGCCGGGTCGTTGGAAACTCAGTGCTGTCTTCCAGTCAATCCAGCAAGCAAGATTACAAACTCAAGAAGACCGAGGGGGACTTCACATGAAGCCACGAAGCTTCGTGGTCCTGCTGGATGTTTTTCTGATTCTGGCTACTGCTGCCGGCCTGCAGGCGCAAAAAATCAAGGTTATCGTCGATCAGGACGCCCGCGGCCCCGCCACCACCGACATGCAATCGATACTCATTTTTCTGCAGTCGGACAAGTTCGACGTGCTGGGCATCACCACGGTGAGCGGCGACCAGTGGGTAAAGGAAGAAACCCAGCGCACCCTGCGGTTGCTGGAAATCGCCGGCCGAACCGACGTTCCGGTCGTGCAGGGCGCAGAGTTTCCTCTGCTGAACTCCAAAGAAGAGAGCGAGCGCTGGGAGGCACTCTACGGTAAGTTCCGTTACAAGGGCTGCTGGAGCGATTTTTCCAAGCGTCCCGCAAACACGCCGCCGGCCTTTCGCGCCGGCTATCACGACCCCGACGTCGTTCCCCCGCTGGTCGAGGGCACGCCTCATACCAGGCCCCTGGATGAAACCGCCGCGCATTTTATCGTTCGCATGGTACGCCAGTATCCCGGCGAAGTAGTGATCTGGGCCGGCGGCCCCATGACCAATATCGCACTGGCTCTGCGCCTCGACCCCGAGGTGGCGACCCTGGCCAAGGAACTGGTCCTGATGGGCAGCGGCATGTATGCCAACAACGGCGGGATCAACAGCATCGACGGCCGCCGCGAGTTCAACTGGTGGTTCGACCCTGAGGCGGTGCGCATCGTCATGCGCGGGCCCTGGAAAAAGATCACTATCACGCCCATCGACATTTCAGTCAAGACCACGGTGAATCCGGCGGTCAAGGCGGCCATCGCCAAAGCGGATACTCCAGTGGCTCGCTATCTCACCGCGTACGCCGTCGAAAGCTTTATGTGGGACGAGCTCTCCGCAGCAGCCATGATCGATCCCTCCATCATTACCGGGCAGAAAGAACTTTACGTGGACATTGACGTCGATCACGGACCGAGTTACGGCGAAACCCTGTTCTGGGCGCCAGGAACAGAGCTCCCTCCTTATGAAAGGAAGGCCACTGTACAGTTCGATGTGGACACCGCAAAACTGTACGATCTCTATATCAGGCTGATGACCCAGCCACCCCGGCAAGTGCACTAGCAAATTCTCCACGGAGCAGACGACATGGATTCGCAACCGCATTTTCGTGTGACCCGCCGCCAGTTCGTGACTACCTCGGCCGCAGCCATGGCTGCGAGCAGCCTGGCAGGGGCTTCCGCTCCATTTGCCCAAGCTGCCGCGATGGCCGAGCTGGAACAGTCGGGACAGAGAAGCGATCACGGCCCCTTCCGCGTGATCATCGACACCGACCCCGGCGTCGATGACGCTTTGGCTCTGCTGCTGGCCATGCGCTCGCCGGAGTTGAAGATTGAGGGCATAACCCCGGTCGCAGGAAACGTCCCGCTGGAGCTCACGCTTCCCAACGCCCTGCGCATGGTGGAAATATCAGGCCGAACCGATATCCCGGTTGCTGCCGGCGCCAAAGTGCCTCTGCTGCGCCGTCTGGTCACCGCAGCTTACGCGCACGGCGAGAACGGACTCGGTGGCGCAGTTTTTCCGGAGCCGAAAATCAAACCTATCGCCCAGCCCGCCGCGGAATTCATTCGTCAGATCATTCGCAAGTATCCCGGTGAAGTCACCCTGATCCCCATTGGCCCGCTGACCAACATTGCGACCGCTCTGAAGCTCGATGCAGAGCTCGCCGCCATGGTGCGTGGGATCGTGCTGATGGGCGGGTCGCTGTCCGGCGGAAACATCACGCCCGCCGCCGAGTTCAACATTTACGTCGATCCCGAGGCGGCCCGCATCGTCTTTCAATCCGGCATTCCCATTACCATGGTCGGCCTCGACGCCACCCGCAAGACTTCGCTCACCGAAGACCACGTGCGCACGCTCGAGGCGGCGCATAATCCCGTCAGCCAGGCCGCCGCGAAGATCGGCCGCAATGCCATCAACCACAACCGCGAGCAGGGCTTTCTGGTTGGACCGAATATGCACGACTCGCTGGCCGTCGCCGCGTTTCTCGATCCCTCGATTCTGACGTTCAAGGATTATTACGTCGATGTCGAGACGACCGGCGAACTGACCGCGGGAGAGACTCTGGGCTACAGTCCAAGCACCGGCGACTTGCGCCGAAAGCCGGAAATGGAAAAGCAGGCGGCAGGCATGAATATGTCGATTCGCGGATCGGCGCCGACACTTGCCAGTACCAGAACGTCCCCGGTCTTGCGAGACAAATTCGTACCCAACGCCAAAGTCGCGGTGGACGTGGATTCCGCAAGGTTCTTCAATCTGCTGATCGGACGTTTGTCCGCATCAACGTAGGGGCAGGTGTTCTCACCAGCCCGCCGGGATGAGCCCGGCAACCGTTACTCTGGAAGCGTTGCAAACTCCGAGGTGAATAATGAAATTCGGCCGAATCTGGATTGTCGCAGCGATGCTGGTGACATGCCTCACGTGCTGGGGCCAGCAAAAACGCAAGATCATCATCGATCAGGACGCTGCCGGCCCCGGTGGAACCGATCAGCAATCCATTCTGCTGCTGATCCAGTCTCCGCAAACCGATGTGCTTGGCATCACTGTCGTGACCGGCGACGCCTGGCTTAAGTCGGAGGTGGCTCATACGTTGCGCATGCTCGAACTCATCGGTCGCACCGATATTCCCGTGGTTCCCGGAGCCGAATATCCGCTGGTCCGCCGGAAAGAACAGACCGAACTCTGGCAGCAGCGTTATGGCTCGATCGCCTGGCTGGGCGCCTGGACGCCGAGGTTTTATCACCCGCCGGACCAGTTGGGAGACATGCCGGAAGGCAAGCCCAGCACCAAGGCGCTCGACGAGGACGCGCCGCATTTTCTGATACGCATGGTCCGCAAGTTTCCCCATCAGGTGACGATCTACGCGGGCGGCCCCATGACCAATCTGGCCCTGGCGATTTCCATCGACCCCGAGTTCGCAACCCTGGCCAGGGAACTGGTTTTTATGGGCGCCAGCTTCAATCCCCAAACCACCGACCCCGAGTTCATCGATACTCCCCGCCATGAGTTCAACATCTGGTTCGATCCGGAGGCCGCGCACATCGTCTTGCGCGCGCCCTGGAAGAAAATCATCTGCACCCCGGTGGATGTTTCGGTAAAAACGAGAATGACTACCGGGCTGATCAATCAGATCAAGGCCGGGAATACGCCCTCAGCGCAATACATCGGGAAATACGCACGCCTGTTTGGTGAATACAACTATCTGTGGGATGAACTGGCGGCGGCGGCGTGGCTCGACCCCAGCTTGATCACCAAAAAAGAAACTCGCTTCCTGGATGTGGATCTGGGCCGCGGTGCCGGCTACGGCAACATGCTCACCTGGACCGATCAAGACAAACCAAAGATCGATGTCCAGGCCGTCGAAGTGCAGGACGACGTGGACACTGAAAGGTTTTACAAGATGTTCGTGGACCTGCTCACCGCGCCCACCCCGAAGCCCTAAATGCGGTCGCGATCGAGAATAGAGAATAAAAACTTGAGATGGCGGCCGGATGCGCCCGCCCGGTTGGACATGCAGGACGCCCGTCCTCCATCACTGCAGTTGCTCAAGCGCCTGCCGTGCCTGCGGATGTTCCGGATGCTGCTTAAGAAGTTGGAGTAAAACATCCCTTGCCTTCTCCCGCGCGCCGTCCAAAGCGTAGACGCGGGCCAGATTCATGTAGGACTGATCGAAAGCGGGCGCAACCCGAATGCACTCTTCGAAACTTGCCACCGCCTCGTCCTTCCGTCCGGTGCGCAGGTAAAGCACACCCAGATTGTTCAGAGCTTCGGGATAATCCGGACGAGCCTTCAACGCTCGCTGCAAATACTCGTAGGCCTTGCCGGTGTCGTTGAGTTGCGCGAACACCATTCCCAGACTGTAGTTCGCTTCGGGGTCCAGCGGGCTCACGGTCACCGCGTGTCCCAGCGCTTTGCGGGCTTCTTCCCAATTCTTCTGCTGCCGATACGCGTTGCCCAGGTTCTCGAGCGCGATCACGTGGTCGGGATTCTGTTTGAGCGCCTCCTGGAAATACGGAATCGCCTCCGCGGTGCGCCCCTCTCGCGTAGCCAGCAGGCCGAGATTGTTCCAGGCGTTGGCCAGAGTGTCGGGATAACTGGCTTCAAGTCTGGTCGCACGTTCGAAGCTCTCTTGTGCCTCGCGGTTCTTGTCCTGCTTCAGGTAAACGCTGCCTATGCCATAGAGCGCCTCGGCGCTCGCAGGATCGTCGCGCAGGGCGAGCCGGAATGACGCTTCGGCCTGGTCCAGATATCCTCGCTCGAAGTACACCGAGCCGTAGCTGAGATAGTTGCGACGAAATTCCACGGCATCGCTGACGCCGGGAAATGGCAGGGCTTTGGACAATCTCTCCGCTGCGTTTTGGGGAATCTGCCGGAAATCCCGCTCGACGTGTTCCGGATTGACCGGTCCCTGATAAATTTTGACGATGTCGCCGGCGGAGTCAATCAGAAACGAGGTTGGAAGGCTCAGGTCGCGGTGGCGGTCGAACAGATAACGATACAGAATGCTATAAATGCCGGCCAGATCGTCCGACCCCTGAAGGATGGGAAACGAAAAGTGGTTCCGACTATTAAGCGCCCTGATTTTTCCGGCATCCGCAGGAGCATCGACATTCACGGTAAGCAGTTGAAGTCCCAGAGCAGCCCAACGCGAGTGTGCCCGGCTGAAGACTCTGAAGTCTTGCTGGCAGCCGGGCGATTCCGCGAGCCAGAAATTGAGCAACACAGGCTTGCCGCGAAGCGACGCCAGCTTCCGAGTCTGACCGTTCAGGTCAGGAAGAGAAAAATCCGGCGCAGCCACGGGCACGATCAGCCAGGTCTCAACCGAGCGAGGAAGCAACTCGGCTTCTTGCGACCCGGTGGCTGTCAGAGCTACCTTGTCGGCCGCTCCGCCGCGAGCCGCCACCGGTAAGGCCTTTGGCCGACGAGGGCTCACTTTGAAAGCCTCCATTCGCGATGGCGGGGAACCCTCGTCGACCCATATCCGATGGTTCAACGGAAGGTCGTGGAGCTCCTGCACCAGGCCGCTGGGCCAACGTATCGATGCCCGCACCGGACCCTTCGCCTCTCCCAGGCCGAAAAATACTTCCTTGCTGTGCTGGGAAAGAAATCCGGATCCGGCCTGAAGCATGCGAACCTGCCTGCCTGAGTCGGTTTCAACCGTTATCGCCGCGCCGATGGCGTCCCGATTACTCTTTCCGCCACGTAGACGGAAAGCAATGGACGGGGCGAGCTCGTTCAATACGTTCTGCAAGAGACGCAACTGCGGGCCATTGCGGTTCTTCAGAAATACTTCCAGCCGGCCATCATGATTGAAGTCGGCCAGAGCGAATGCCCGGCCATCTTCGGCAAAGTCCAGGCCCACGGCACCCGAGACATCCGAAAACGTTCCATTCCGGTTGTTGGCATAGAAAACGTTCCGCTCGTACCCGCTCCATGTGCCATCCGAACGAAGGAGCTCGTTCAACGCGTTCCAACCTTGTTCGTAATCGCGGGAAGACTTCGCCTCGACTGGAGAATTCGCAACCACCTGGCGCCAGAAAAAGCTGTTCAGATCATCGCGCGAAGGACCGGACACCATTCCGTTGGCCACATAAAGGTCAGGAAAACCGTCATGGTCAAAATCCCAGGCGTCGCTGGACCACGCCCAGCGTCCCATTTCAACGCCCGCCGCCGCGCCGGTATCCTGGAATCCCGCTCCGCTGGCCTGGAACAGGGAGTTCCCCCGCGCATGTTTGCGATAGAGCGCACGAACTGCTTCAGGTGCTTCTTTTTGAAAGATTTCCTGGCTCGAGATGCGCGTGCCGGCTGCCGACCACATGTCGGCAACATAGAGGTCTTCGGCGCCGTCGTTGTCGTAGTCAAGCCAGCAAACGCCCATCCCGGCGCCGACATCTTCCACTCCCGCCGCCGCAGCGACATCGGTAAACGTCCCGTCGCCGTTGTTGCGGTAGAGGTTCTTGCGGCCAAAATCGTTCACTACATAAAGATCGGGCCAGCCGTCGCGGTTGTAATCGCTCCAGCCGCAGCAAAAACTGTATCGAGTATTGTTTTTATCGAGGCCGGTCTCGGCGGTGACGTCGCGAAAACTTCCGTCCCGCTGATTGCGCATCATGAAGTTCGGCGGGCCGTTTTCCGCGTCGTAATAAGGAGAGGGATATTTGTACTGGCCCGTGCCCTGATAATAAAGATAGAGGCAGAAATAAATGTCCAACCAGCCGTCGCGGTCATAGTCAGCCACGGCTGCGCCCGTGAATGTCCCCTGTGGCGGCCGGGCGAACTTGAAAGCATCGGGCTTCTGGCGAAACTTGCCGCCGCCCTGATTCACAAATAACAAAGGTCCGTCGGTGCGTACCACGATCAGGTCCTGACGGCCGTCGTTATCGAAGTCGGCAAAAAGCGCGCACACGGTATTTTCGAGTATGCCCACCCCGGAGGCTTCCGTAATGTCCTCGAAGGTTCCGTCACCGCGGTTGCGATAAAGCCGGTTGGGAAGTCCGGCCGGCTGGCAAATGTAAAGATCGTCGAATCCATCGTCGTCAATGTCGCCGATCGAAACTCCGTTGTGCCCGTAGATATCAATCCCGCACGCAACATCTAGGACCGTGCGCCAGTAATCGACTCCGCGAAGCAACTGCGACGAATAGGACGCGTTGCCGGCGAAAGCCTGGGCCGCGATGTCGACAAAGACAGGGGCGGCTGAACGGCTCTGGGTCTCGTCACCCGGCTGCCAGCGGCGGAGACGATACTCACCCGCAGCTGACGCTTCCCACTCAAGCTCCCACTGTCCCACGCGCTGCTCGCGATAGAAATCCCTGGCTGCGCCCACCAGTTCATATCGCACCACGGTCCGAAGACGGCTGGGAACACGAAGCGCCGAATAAAGCGTGGAACCCGCATCGATCCCCGTCACCTGAAATTCAGCAGTGATGATGGTGGAAAAGGAACCCATGGCGCTGCGCAAGTCGCGCACAAAAGCCTCCCGCCCGAGGGCAGGCTCGCGCGCAAATCTGTTTTGCCGGCCTTCGACTGCCGGTCCGGGGCGCACCAGCCGCGATTTAACGGGCCGGAACGAAGCGCCGGAAAAATCCGCGGTGAGACTTCCTTCCACCGCCCCTAAGTTCTGTGGAGACTCCTTCAAGCCTGCGCTCCACTCCGCAAGGATGGCGGCAATCTGGTCCTGGTATTTCTCTGTAATGAAGATATCCAGGCCGGCTTTCGTCTTCAGCAGCGTGGCCTCGATGGGCAGCTGGGCACGATAGTGGGGATGCAGATGGAACACACCAGGGGATGACGCCAGGCTTTGCGAAACGGAGTCGTAGGCGAACGGGTAAGCGAGATCTCGCAAACCCGGAGGGACCAGCGCCACGGCGGCTCCCTGGCAGCAGCGGATCAGAAAATCACGGCGGCTGGAATCGGCCAGGTCACCACCGGTCAGATCGGCGTCCGCCGGATCGCGCCCGGTATGGATAAAATGGACCGGACGCGGTCTTCTCTTCCCTCTCCGGTTCAGACTGATGCCCCTTGGACATTCACGTGTGAAACCGAAACTAACATTCTCGTCCTGGCCGGTCAAGATTGCCGCGCCATCCCGAAGCCGTTTCTCCCTGTGGTAGGCTTACGAGTTTCAGGTTGTCCAAACTGCGCTGGAGATTTCCCGTGAGCGCTCCTCGAATTACGGTGGTGGGCAGCTATGCCACCGGCCTGACCATGAAAGTTGCGCGCATGCCGATTACTGGTGAAACGTTGCTGGGAACGGGCTATCGCGTGGACTACGGTGGCAAGGGCTCCAATCAGGCGGTGGGATGCACCCGGCTGGGAGCAAAGGTCAGCTTGGTGGCCAGAATTGGAACCGACCCTTTCGGTGAGATGGCCCTGGCTCTCTATCGCGAGGAAGGCATTGATGCCGCCCACGTAAAACAAGCAGCCGACGCCTCGACTGGAGTCGGCTTCATTATTGTAGAGAACGCAAGCGGACAGAACTGCATCACCATCGATCCGGGCGCCAATGAATTGTTGACCGCTGACGATGTTTGCGGCAGTGCAGCGGCATTCGATTCGCCAGCAGTAGTGCTCACCCAGCTGGAGATTCCAGTTACCGCCGCCGAGGCGGCCCTGAAATGCGGGCGCGAGCACGGCGCGGTCACGATTCTCAATCCCGCTCCCGTTCGGCCCTTGCCTCCATCCATCCTGCAACTGGTCGATATTCTGACCCCCAACCAGAGTGAGGCCAGGATACTCGCCGGCCTGGACCCTCATGCCGATCTCAAACCCGAGGCGGTCGCGCGCGAACTGATTCGCGGTGGCGTGCAACAAGTGGTCATCACGCTGGGCGAAAATGGCGCGCTGATCGTCACCGGGAATTCGTCAAGGCTCGTTCCAGCTGTCCGCATGGCTGCGGTTGATACAACCGGCGCCGGGGATGCCTTCAATGCCGGACTGGCGATGGCGCTGGCTTGTGGCGCGAGCCTGGAAGCGGCCGTGCAATTTGCCGTGGTGACGGGCGGTCTGGCAGTTACCAGGGAGGGCGTGATCCCTTCCCTGCCTCGCCGCAATGAAGTCCTCGAGACCTACCGGCAGCGGGCCGTGGCGCCTCCGGACTGGTTTGTGAGCGATCCTGCCCGCCCAGCTTGAGAGTCAGTTTGCCTGCGAACGGTGGCAAGTTATGCTCCTCCCAGCCAGAAAAGACAAGACTTTGCATATACTGCATAGCCAGTGCCTAAGGGAGTCCGCGCCATGAGACCAAAAGCGTTCCTGATGCTCGCGCTCTGCACGACCGCCATGTTTGTACAGGCGCAAGAAAATTCAGATTCCGCAATCCGAACCAAGATCGTGGCCCTGGAGAAGGCCTGGAACCAGGCATACAAGGCCGGGGACACTCGCGCGCTGGATTCGATCCTGGACAACGAGATTGTACTTGTCAACGATGATGGTTCGGTCCAGAACAAGGCCGAATTTCTGGCCAGCGTAAAATCCACCGGCAACAATTCTCAGGAGCAGCAGGTCGCGCCAGAATCGATGACTGTACACGTATTTGGCACGACTGCGATCTCGACTGGAGTGTTTCGCGCCAAAGGGGTCGAAGGCGGAAAGAGCTATGTGCGCCGCGAGCGCTTTGTAGATACCTGGATATTTAAGAACGGCAACTGGGTATGCGTGGCCACCAACGCAACGCCGGTTCTGCGGTGATACCGGTCAGTTCAACCTCTTATGTCTCTGCTGATCGGCTTCCTTCTCGTGCTGCTCGCGGCCCTGCTGCAAGGGACCTTCGTTCTTCCCATGACCCTGGTCAGGCAATGGTCGTGGGAGCACACCTGGGCCACGTTTTCGCTGCTGGGAATGTTCGTCTTTAACTGGATCATCACGCTTCTCCTGGTCCCCAATATTTTCGCTGTGTATTCCGCGTCCCCTGCGAAAGACCTCGCTGTTCTGGCGCTTTTCGGGTTGGGCTGGGGAGTAGGCGCTGTCCTGTTCGGACTGGGGATGGATCGCCTCGGAATGGCCCTCGGCTATCCCATCATTATGGGCCTTATCGCCAGCCTGGGAGCGCTGATTCCGTTGCTGCTGTTCTTTCCGCAAACACTCGTGGCAACGAAAGGCGTGGTGCTGCTGGCTGGAACGGCGTTGGTAATCTTCGGCATCGTGTTGTGCTCCGTCGCCGGTTCGCGCAAGACGCCTTCCGATGGCAACACCATGTCCAAGCATTCAAACGCTTTCAAAATCGGCCTTGCCATCGCGATCCTGGCTGGAATCCTTTCCTGCTTGCCCAATGTGGGGATGGCTTTTGGCGGAAATGTGATCAATGCCGCCGTCGCCCTCGGAGCCTCTCCGGCGTCTTCGGGCAATACCGTATGGGCGCTGCTCTTCACCCTGGGATGTGTCGCAAACCTCGCATATTGCCTTTACCTGATGATCAGCCGACACACCCTGGGCCAATACCTGAACCGGGAGACGCCGCGCAATCTGGGCTTGAGCGCATGCATGGCATTGATGTGGATCGGCAGTTTTTATCTTTACGGTTCCGGCGCCGCCAGGCTGGGACGTTGGGGGGCGGTCGCAGGCTGGCCGCTGTTCATTTCGCTCTCCATTGTCGTAGGCAATCTCTGGGGCGTGTGGCGAGGCGAGTGGAAGGGTGCTCCCCCTCCCGCTCTCCGATTGCTCAATCAGGGCTTGCTGGTCCTCATCGTGGCCGTGATCGCCGTGGCGCTCAGCAATTTGTTCTAGGAAGACTATTTTCACCTCTCCTATGTGACTTGGCGGCGAACTCTGCGAAAATGGGCAAGTGGGTTTGTCTTAAATCGCTTTGTCTTAAACGCTGTTTCAATATCGGGCGTCATGCTGAGCTTGCGAAGCATCCGGCGTGAACCAGTTTTGCACTTGGCTCACAATTGAGCGGAGGCGCCCGGAATCCTTGCGGGCGTGGGAGTATCTCAGGGCCAACTGGAAATAGGGGATTTGCTTAAGCCGTCCATTTTTCGAAAACGAACGTGTCTATGTCACGAAATTCCTCATTCCTCTCGACGGAGCAGCGCCGAGCTCGATGGATGCGGGTGGATACGGCACAGCTTCTCAAGCGCTTCTTCTTTTGCGAACGTTCCCTGCTCATAAGCCTGGCCGCGTGGATTCCTGCCATCGCTCCACTTGAAATCAAGACCGGCCTCGCTCGTTTCGTGTGGCAGAGCGCGGAAACCGCAGACGCTCTCCGCAATCGCGTCTTCGAGCTTCGTTTCCCCAGCCGTCTGGTGGAAGAAGAAGGGTCCGACCACGCCCTGATCGAAATATTCAGCGCCGTCAAGGATTCTCCGTCAGTTCCCGCTTTCCTCCTGAGTATTGGAAAGGTTCTCCTGCCAGCGCTGCGCGACTCCTTTCAGGCCTATCTTGATGCGTCCGATGCCATTGCTGACGGTCCAACCCACCGTTTTCTTTCTCTCGCACTCGCTGAAAAGACCGAACAGATTGCCGCCTTCGAGCGCTGGGGAGAATCCACGCTGGGCGCCGACCCCGGCTTGCGCGACGCTGCGCTGGCCTGGACAGATGCGCTTGCAAAACGGCTTTCTGACGCAGGCGGAGTAGGAGTCGGGCCTTCCCCATTGCCCCCCGCCGCTGGGCCTTTGCCGGGAGTCAAGGCGTACGCGATTCCCGACCAGCCCGCGCGCGATTCCCGCTTCTGGCCGTGCCGTTTCTACTGGCCGGACGTGGTCGACCCCGCTTATCCCTACGGAGAGGGGATGCAGTTGCAGGTCCGGTCGGCCATCAGTCACCTGAATGAGGTTTGGGCCATCGAAAACGGTGGGGTGATGCTGAGCGCCTTCGCCGACGTGTTGCCCTGGGAGTGGATCCACAATTCCGCGCGCTGGACCTACGATGAATCGCGGCATTGTCGCATGGGCTATGAACGCCTCATGGCGTGGGGATTCAATCCCGCGGAAATTCCTCTGGGAACGTATATCTATGAGAGTGCCTCCGGTGAAGACCCCATTTATCGCCTGGGCATGCTCTACTTTTTCGAGACTAAAAACATCCGCCACAAGCCGGCCCGCGCTCAACTCTTCCACGCCTACGGCGACGCCGTAAGCGAACACGACATGGACTTCGACTGGGCCGACGAAACCATGCACGCCGGTTACGGCAAGCACTGGCTCAAAGAGCTGTTGGCCGTCCGCGGTCAGGACCCCACCGCCTACGATCGGGTGCGCGAGCATTGTGAGAAGTTGGTAAGCGACTGCGTCAGCACCGCCACGCCGGACGAGATCGCCGCCATTAAAGAAGTAGCCACCGCTCTGATGAATAAAGCCCGCCAAACAATGTAGACGCGAGCGCCCTCGCTCGTGTGGTCGAGCGCAGCTCGACAAGGTTTTCGCGGTGGACGCCTTTCCCACCAGCAGCTCAGGAGATTGACGCACGGGCGGGGCGCCCGCGCCCACATCAAGGGGCGGCACATATAATGATTCTGCTCTTGCCATGGGTGCTCCACTCTTCACAAGACGAATGATTTTCGCGCTGGCACTGTCCCTGTGCTTCATGGGGGCCTTCCGGGCGACATCCGAGGAGTCAGCGCCTGTCACTGCGGAAGCCCATCTGGGCAGGGGTTACGACGCTTTGAAGCAAGACCGCTATGATGCGGCCGTCACCGAATTTCGGGCCGCCCTGGCGGCCGATCCCGGATTGAATCTGAGGGCCCGATTTCCTCTCGCCGTAGCGCTCTTCGAATTGCATAAATCTGACGAAGCCCGTCACGAACTTGAACTGGTACGCCGCGAAGTTGGAGACCATCCTAACGTCTTCTATTACCTGGGACGAATCGACCTGGACGATCATCAGTATGCCAGCGCGATCCGGAATCTGAAGCAGGCTGCAGCCAAGCCCCCTTTTCCCGATACTGCCTACTACCTTGGCTATGCCTGCTTCAAACAGGGCGATCTCGCCTCCGCTGAAAAGTGGCTGACCGAAGCCTCGCGGCTCACTCCGCGGGATGCCCGGGTTCCCTATCAACTGGGACTGGTGTATCGCAAGCTGGGGCGCGAGCAGGAAGCCGCTAAGGCCCTGGCGCTGTCGGAGGAATTGCGGCGACGCGACTCCGAGGAGAGCCGGTTGAGAATGGAATGCAGGCAGAAGCTCGACAAGGGGCTGCGCAATGAGGCCCGCGCTGTCTGCGAAAAACTCTATGATCCCGATGACGCCGACAAGCTAACCGAACTCGGCACCATCTACGGACAGCACGGAGACCTGGAAGCGGCGCTTAAGCCCCTGCGCCGGGCCGCGGAACTGGCGCCGCAATCGCCGCAGATGCAGTACAACCTTGCCCTCACCTACTACCAGCTGAATCGGTTTGAGCAAGCCCGCGCGCCCCTGGCCAATTCCCTCAAGCGCTGGCCGGATCTGTTTCAGCTGAACGCCCTCTATGGAGCGGTGCTGGTCAAGCTGGGCCAGGACCTGCCCGCTTACCAGGTACTGGAACACGCGCATGAACTCGATCCCAAAGATCCCGGAACCGCGAACCTACTCTATGCTACCGCCTTCGGCCTGGCGAAAAAAAACAAGGGCTCCGGCCAGTATGCTGAGGCTTTGCGTTATCTGGAAGCAGCGGCGAAACTACGGCCGCAGGAGCCCGAGCCGCATCTCCGCATGGCTGAGATCTACTCCCTGACCAGCCGGCCCGCGCAGGCAGCGGCAGAAAAGCAGAAAGCCGATCGCCTCGCCAGTCCCGGCGGGCTCCCTTAGGCGAAGCTTTCTTTAATCGGAATTGCGGTTTGTGATCGAAACCCGGAAAGGCGGCTTGGCCTTCTCCGACTGATCCATCTCGTACGTCTGTTCCGTTCTGGCCGGGTCGTAGTCTCGCCAGAGCCAGATCATCTCTTCCGGAAACTCAGCCGCACCCTGGCCGGAGTTATGCGTGCCCTTGCCGAAACTGAAGTGAAAGTCATAGCCCTTCAGCTTCAGGGCATTGGCCAGGCGGATATTGGCGAGCGGCCAGCTTCCGTAGCGGTCGTTCTCCTGGTCTTCCGATCCGTCCTGCAGCCACACTCGAAGATTGCGTCTCGATTCGCGCAAGACTTTCTCAGGATAGTCCTGGCCTCCGTCCGGAACGCCAGGATCTTCTTTCCACTGGATGCTGGTGAAGCTGCCGATCCATGAGATCACGCGGCTGAACCGTTCAGGCATCTGCCAGGCCACATTGAAAGAACATATACCGCCTGACGACAGGCCAGTGATCGCCCAGCTGTACGCATCCTTGCGAATGTTGTACCGGGCCTGCACATCGGCCAGAACTTCATCCCGCAGAAAACGGGCATAGCGGGCGCTCACCGTGTCATACAGCGTGCTGCGCATCGAATCCTTCAGAGTGCGGTGCCACTGGTCCGAGTATGCCTTCACGAAATTGTAGGTCGGCGTACCGGGAGAGTCGGTGATATCCCCCGGATTGATGAACACTGCGATCATCACCGGAATCTTTTTCTGCGCCATCAGGTTGTCGAGAACATTGAGCGTGGGATTGTTGCCGTCGCGATGGATGTAGCCGCCGCCGTCCTGGAAAACCATCAGCGCCGCCGGCGTTTTGGGGTCATACTGTGCCGGCACGTAAATCCAGTATTCACTCTTCATGCCATCGTAGATTTTGCTGGTGTGGTCGATCTTCTCCGACAGCGTGCCGGAAGGAACTCCGGGTTGCAGGTAGGAAAGAGGACCGAACGCCGGCAAATCCAGCTTGCCGCCGAAGGCAGCGCCGCTGATCATATAGTGAAACGAGTGCAGCCTGGCCACGGGTTCGATCTTAGCGGCCGCATACCAGAGATCCGAGCCGGTGAGATGGTGCATGTGGGGACCTGGGGCGTCGTCGATGATGAGTGATGGCTGCGCGAGGGCTTGCGTAGCGAAAAAAACGTCCGGGCCGTGGCCCGCCCAGGCAGTTCCCTCCTTCAGGTCTTTGGCATCGAAGGTGCCGATGATCGCGTCTTTCAGACCCGCGCTGCTGGACTGCGCCAGGTCGATCAATTGCGGTGCGGACATCTTTTCGGCAATCGCCGGAGCCGTAAAGCTGAGTAACAGAAGAATCCATTTCCACATGGCGGAGATTCTATACCGCGCCGCAGCGATTCGCGGGGGTCTACTTTATGCACTGGCCACTAGGCCATCTGGGTTCTTCTTCCCATTTCCATGGCGGCGGATACGCGCCCGGAGTGCTATCCTAGCCAGTATTCCTGGCAGTCCGAGTCTGTGACCCTCATGTCGAATCCCAGCGCCCCAGAGTCCCATCCCGTCGCCGAGTCCGGCGAATCCTTCGAAGACATTCTCACCCAGTATGAGAAAAGCCATTCGCGCAAAAAGGATGACGGCGGCAAGCAGATCGAGGGCACGGTGATTGCCGTGTCCGCCGAATCCGTGTTCTTCGATATTGGTTTCAAGACTGAAGGCATCATGCCGCTGGCTGTGTTCCAGAACGCGGGTCAGGCCGTCAAACCCGGCGACCAGATGCCGGTCTCGGTGAAGGGGCGCGATCCCGAGGGCTACTACGAGCTTTCGCGCCAGAAAATTGCGCAGCCCACCGACTGGTCGTCGCTGGAGCAAGCCTTCGCGGACAAGGCGACGATTGTAGGCACGGTCACGGGCGTGATCAAGGGCGGGTTCAGCGTGGACGTAGGAGTGCGGGCGTTCATGCCGGCCTCGCGCAGCGGAGTGCGCGACGCTGCCGATATGGAGAACCTGATTGGGCAGGAAATCCGCTGCCGCATTATCAAGGTCGATGCCACCGAGGAAGATGTGGTGGTTGACCGGCGCGCTCTCGCCGAAGAAGAAGAGCGCACGGTGAAAGACCGCCGCTACTCCGAGATCCGCGAAGGCGAAATTGTGCGCGGCACGGTCCGCAGCCTCACCGACTACGGCGCTTTCATCGATCTGGGCGGCGTGGACGGCTTGCTGCACGTTGGCGAGATTGCCTGGAGCCGCATCAGCAAGCCGGCAGACGTGCTCTCCCTGGGCCAGCAGATCGAAGCCAAAGTGCTCAAGGTCGATCCCGAAAAGCGACGTATTTCACTGGGCATGAAGCAGCTTCAGCAGGATCCCTGGGATTCGGCCGTTGCCAAATACAAACTCGGCGAACGCGTGCGCGGCACCGTCACACGCGTGCTCGACTTTGGAGCCTTCGTTGAACTGGAGCCGGGAATTGAAGGCTTGATCCACGTTTCGGAGATGTCGTGGGCCAAAAAGATCAGAATTGCCAGCGACGTGGTGAAGCCGGGGGAGACCGTGGACGTAGTGGTTCTGGGAGTAAATCCGGCGGAACACCGCATTTCTCTGGGCCTCAAACAGGCGCTGGGAGATCCGTGGGCGAATGTGGCACAGAGTTTTGCCGTGGGCACAACCATAGAAGGGCCCATCACCAACCTGACCAAATTCGGCGCGTTCGTGCAGCTGGCCGAAGGCATCGAAGGCATGATTCATGTCAGCGACATCAGCGCTGAGAAGCGCATCGAATTTCCACAAGACGCGCTGAAGGTCGGGCAACTGGTGAGAGCTCAAGTGCTTTCGGTAGACACAAGCAAGCGGGGGCTGCGGCTCGGTATGAAGCAGCTTGTCCCCACCAGCCTGGACGAATACATCGCCGAACATAAAGAAGGCGACGTGGTTACGGGACGCATGGGCGATGTTTCGGGCGGGCAGGCGCGCGTGGAGCTGGGAGACGGCATCAATGCGATCTGCCGAATTGCGGCCGGCGGTCCAGCGGTGGAAGTCGTTCAAGAGTCGGCTCCGGCGGGCGCAGAGCCGGACTTATCCTCGCTGAGTTCCAGGCTTAAGGCGCACTGGAAAGGCGGCGCTGCCCTCGGCGAGTCCAAGCCCGAAGCCGTCCGCGCCGGACAGGTTCGCAAATTTCGGATTACCCGGCTGGAGCCAGCCGCCAAGAAGATTGAACTGGAGTTAGTGTAACGGTGAAGTGGACCGCCCCCCTCGCCGCTGCACTTATCGCTTTCGTAGCCGGACTGCCAGCTTCATCTCCGGCTCAAACCGGCAAACCCGAATGGTGCCGCGCCCTCCCGCGGCCCGAATACAGAACGCTCAAACGTATTTCCGTCAGCGATCCCTGGTTCGAAGTCTACGAGGTGGTCCCGCGTGTCTTCGCGATTTACGAACCGCATCAGGCGGAAGAAACTATCTCTTACCTTATTGTGGGCCAGACACAGGCGCTGTTGTTCGATACCGGCATGGGCATCGGCGATATTAAAAAGATCACCGCCGGAATCACTCATCTGCCCATCATCGTCCTCAATTCCCACACCCACAATGATCACGTCGGTGACAACTGGCAGTTCGAAACTGTCTATGGAATGGATACGGATTTCACCCGGACCAACGCAAAAGGTTCGCGCCAGGATGCTCAGGATGAGCTGGGCCCGGGTATGATCTGCGGCGATCTGCCCAAAGGCTTTGACGCCAAATCCTATTCGACCCGGCCCTGGAAAATCTCCCGCTTTCTTCACGACCACGACAAAATCGATCTGGGCGGCCGCACCCTGGAAATTCTCTCCACGCCGGGCCACACTCCCGATGCCATCTCTCTGCTCGACCACGCCCACGGCCTGCTGTTCACCGGCGACACCTACTATCCCGCTCCGATCTGGCTGTTTCGCCCGGAGACCAATCTCGATGATTACGTCGCTTCAGTAAAACGCCTCGCCGTCCTGGTTCCGGACCTTAAGCTCGTCCTGGGCGCGCACAACGTGCCCTTCGCGCAGCCGTCGGTGCTGCCGAGGTTGGTTGTCGCAATTGAAGCCGTTCGCGCGGGCAAAGTGTCGCCGGAACCGCAGGAGGCCGGCAAGGCCATTTACCGTTCCGACGGCATCTCTTTCCTCCTCCGCGCCCGCTAAAATGTAGGCGCGAGCGCCCGCGCTCGTGCGAAAAGCTCCACCAATGCTCACCGTCGTGGGAGTTCGTCCGCTCTCAGCGCAGAAGCGCTCAACACCCGTGTGGGATCGACCATCAGCCAGGCCGCCGCTCCCAGAAAACACAACCCCGCGGCCACCAGAAATGACGCCGTCCAGCCAAAGCGCGCCGCGATCGCCGGCGTGAGCGACGCAGTGACGGCCCCGCCAATCTGCGCTCCCATGTTCATGAAGCCGGAAACCGATCCGGACGATTTTCCGGCAATGTCCGCCGTCACCGACCAGAACGAACTCTGCGCCAGATACAGCGCTCCCGCTCCGCCCGCAAGCACAACACTGGCCACACGAGCGCTGTCAACCTGGGAACCGCAGGCGATAAATATCCCGGCCACAGCCAGGCCGAATGCGGCCAGGCCGCACCGTCCCAAACGGGGGCTATGCCACCTGGTCAGCCGGTCATTGACGCCGCCGCCCAACAGGCTGCAGACTGACATTGCGATAGGCGGAAGCATGGCGTAGAACGCACTCGCCTTCAGATTCAGTCCGCGCACCTGCGCCAGGTAGATGAAGAACCAGCTGAAGAAAATCCAGGCCACATATCCGAAACTGAAATAGCTGGCGGTCACCGCCCATACTTCCCTGCTTCGGAACACGATTCCCCAGGGGACGAGCCCGCCGCCTTTTCCTTCCGAATCGGTTTTGATCGGCAGTCCCGACTGAATGGTCGCCAGCTCCGATGCAGATACGCGAGGATGCTCCGCGGGATCGTCGCGCGCCGTGAGATACCACACCATTCCTGCGACCAAGCCGATGATGGCGCATGCCCAGAACGACGCTCTCCAGCCATAATGCAGCATGAAGTACGTGATCAACGGCGGTGAAAGGCCGGCGCCGGCGCCCACGCCGGCGAAAATCCAGCCGTTGGCAACGCCGCGCTCCTGCGCCGGAATCCATCGCGCCACGAATTGATTCGAGGCGGGATAGACCACGGCCTCGCCGGCGCCGAGCAGAAAACGGATGGCGATGAATACGAACAGAGCCCCGCGGATGCTCGAAGGCACCAGCGCCGTCAGCCCGGTGAAGATTCCCCACCATACAACTCCCCCTGTCAGCACGCGGCGCGGACCAAAGCGGTCGGCGAGCCTTCCGCCCACGGTCTGGAACAATGCATAGCCGATCAGCATCGCGCTGAACACGTAGCCGAGTTGCACATTGCTCAGCCCGTATTCCTCGGCGATGGAATGGCCGGCCACCGAAATATTCACGCGGTCGAGGTATGAGACCGCGCTCAGGATGAACATCCAGCCCACCAGAAACCAGCGCACGTAGCTAGTTCGGGCGCCGTTCACCGTTGTTCCTCGGCGACCAAGGTGTTGTTGCATGGAGGGCGTTGTGATATTTTCCCCAACGGCTCGAACTCTGATCTCCATGTGGGTGACCCTTGCACAAAAGTCGCTTTCACTCGCTTCGCTTCATGGCTGCCACGCTGGCAGTAGTCACTATCGCGATTTCCGGATTCGGACAGCTCGGGCTGTTTTCCTCCGAGCAGCGAATTGCGTTCACCCCGGAATGGCACGGCGACCGTTTTCCTGACGGCCGGCCACAGGTACCCGACGCCGTATTGCAGCGACTGAAGAGCGTCACTGCGGACGAAGCCTGGGACGTGCTGCAGGAAGCCGGCTTTCGTAACCAGTTCGAGGGCGGATGGAAAGTGCTCAATCGCGGAGATCGGCTGGTCGGGCGCGTCGTCACCGCCGTATTCATGCCCCGACGCCCGGATGTCGATTCCGTGATTCGCGCCAACGGAAAAAAGGAACGCCGTATCGGAGACGAAAACTCCTGGGTCATCGACATCCTTCAGCCCGGAGACGTGCTGGTAGTCGATCTGTTCGGCAAAATCAGATACGGCACATTTGCCGGCGACAATCTTTCCACCGCCATCTTCGCCAAGAGTCACAACGGCCTGATCGTCAATGGCTCGGTGCGTGATGTGACTGGAATTCAGCAGATTCCGGGCTTTGAGGTTTATGTTCGCGGGGTTGATCCTTCCGCGCTGGAAAATGTCATGCTCACCGGCATCAACGTCCCCATCCGCATCGGCGACACTACCATCATGCCCGGCGACATCGCGGTCGGCGACCCGGAAGGCATTACGTTTATTCCTCCGCAGTTGGCGCAGAAAGTCGCTGACGACACGGAAATGGACCGTCTGGTGGACGAATGGGGCCACATGATGCTGCGCGAAGGTAAATACACGCCGGGGCAAATTGACGCGAAGTGGACCCGGGAGATGGTCGAGCAGTTCAATCAGTGGCTGGCGAAAAAAGGATCGGCCAGGCGCATGCCGGAGAACTAAGAACTCCTTCGCCGGGCGTTTTCCAACAATGCGACCCTTCATTCCACCGGGAATCCGGCGAGGAACTGTACCCCGGCGTCTGCGATCGCTCACGCAACGTGCTCGCGGAAAATCCTGGTGAGCTGTGCAGCGACGATCTTGTCTTCTCCCGGTTGCAGCATGAAGGAGTTCATGGCCATGCCCGGCTTCCCTTCGCCTCCTCCCATCACGATTGCCGGCTTGGACTGGCGCAAAAGTTGGGAGACCTGCTTCGGAGTCAGGGAAATCTTTGCCTCGTCCCACGTGATCTGCATATGGGGCACGTGATTCGCGATGTCAGGAGTGAAAAAATCTGTACTGACGCCCGGCACGCGCGTGATGTGCTTGGATATCAAATCCAGCCGGCGTTGCCATTCTTTTGCCAAGGCATCGTGGTCTTCTTTGAGATAGAGATCCAGGGCCTTGACCATCCCGACAATTTCTTCCTTGCCTACTTTTGAACTGCGCCCCAAGGTGTCCTCGTGCGGACTGTTGTTCAGCAATGCGTTGGCCACCAGGTCCTGGCGCCCGATCAGTAATCCGGCGCACTGCGGACCGCGCATGGCTTTGCCGCCGCTGAAAGTCACCAGGTCATAGCCCATGTTGGTGTACTCCCAAAGATGGGAGACCGGCGGCGTGTCGGCAGCCGCGTCGTTCATGCACGGAATTTTGTATTCCTTGGCCAGGTTCAGCCACTCATCCACTTTGATCTGTCCGGCGGCGTTGGCAAAGTTGGAGAAGTGCATCATGGCGGTGCGCGGGCCGATCGCCTGCCGCAACTCATCGCGGGTTTCGATCACAATCAGCTTTATGCCCGTGGTGCGGAGCTGATGGTCAAACGGGTTGCGATGGGTCTTCTGGATGATGACTTCCGACTTCATTCCGGTCAGGTCCGGCAGTTGCTTGATGTAGGTTTCATTGTCGCCGGTAAGAATTCCTGCCAGCCCGGACTGGATCGCCGCCGCCGCGCCCGCCGTCACCAGCGCGGTGTTTCCCTCCGGCAGCTTGAGCATTTCCGCGATGCGCTTGCCCGCCGCCACCTCCAACTCGGGAATGCTGATAAAGTGGCGCGCGGCCTGGGCCATCACGGCTTCCAGTTCCGGGCGCAGGACGGAACCGCCCAGCATGGTCATGGTGCCTTCACAATTGATAACCGTGGCAACTCCCAGCTCTTCGTACGGATTTCCAGTTTGTCCGAAGCCGCTGACCTTGGCGCCCGCTTTTGCCGCGAAAAGTTTTCCCGGCGCCATCATCGAACCGGCAATCATTCCCAATGTTCCCAGAAAGCTTCTGCGGTTCCACTCCGTTCCCAGTTGCACGATTTCCTCCTTGTTTCGTCCCGCAGTTGTTGCCCGCAGGCGTAAATGGCAGCCTTTATTTGCGGACGATCGCTGCAATGCAATTAATTTCCAACATGGAGTTCCCCGGGAGCGCGGCCACCGCCACTGTGGTGCGCGCCGGTCCACCATTGGGAAAGTAAGTTTTGAATATCTTGTTCATGGGATCGTAATACTCCAGATTGGCAAGATAAACCGTCAGCTGCAGCACACTATCCATAGTACCGCCGCCAGCTTCAACCAGCTCTTTCACATTCTCCATCACTTTCGTGGTATGGCTGTCGATGTCATCTTTGCCCACGGGTCCATTCGAGTTTGCGCCCTGGCCGGCAATGTAAAGCAGGCCGTTGTGTGTAATCAGCGCGGTGATCATCTGCTTTCCGTCAGCCGGCTTGCCATCGCGGTTGAGCTTGCGCACCCCGCCGTCCTTGCTTTTGGCCTGGGCGCGAGTGGATATCAATGTTCCGGCGCCCACGGCCGACACTATCGCAGCCAGCGAAGTCATCAGCTTTCTACGATTGAAGAACGTCGAGGTCATGATCGGTCTCCCTGGAGTTTGATTGCCTTCGTCATTCGTTCCATAGCGAAGTTTCATGGCAATGCAAAACTGAAAATATCACTTCCCGCAGCGACCGCCACGTACTGCTTGTCCGAAACGGCATAGCTCATCGGCGACGCCGAGAAATCCTGCCCGGTATTGAAATGCCAGAGAGGCTTTCCCGTCCGGGCATCCACGGCCTCGAACGATTGCGCATCATCGCCGAAGAAAAGCAGGCCCGAAGCTGTGGTCATGGTCCCCCCGGCGGAGTGCGCGCGGCCCACCTGAGGATAACGCCACGCGAACGACTGGTTGTCCAGGTCGTAAGCCAGAAGAATCTTCTGCGAAAGTTCCGAAGGAATCCGCTTCGTGCCCGTGGAATAGTAAGTCTTTCCTTCTTCGAATTGCTGCGGCTTGGTATAGAAAATCTCGCAGTCTTCCAGCGCCATGAAGTAAACGAAATGGGTCGACTCGTTATAGGACGGCGCGTGCCAGTTGGTCGCGCCATTGAAACCGGGGCATATCCGGGTCCCGTTGGGAGCAGGTTCGAGCCCGGACCGGATCGGACGGCCTTGCACGTCAATGCCCTTCGCCCAGGTCAGGTTCTTCACGAACGGGGCAGCGGACAGAAACTTTCCGTTGGTCCGGTCCAGCACATAAATAAACCCGTTGCGGTTTGCCTGCACCAGAAGTTTGCGCGGCTTACCCTGGTAAACCTGGTCGATCAGCATCGGGGTTTCGGTAGCATCGAAGTCGAACAGATCATGGGGCGTGAACTGGAAGTGCCACTTCAATTTCCCCGTGCCCGGATCGAGCGCCACCACCGAACAGGTATACAGGTCGTCGCCCGGACGTACCTTGCCGTCGAAATCCGGACTTGGATTGCTGGTCGTCCAAAACAGCGTGTTGGTTTCAGGATCGTAGGTGCCCGGCATCCAGGTGGTGCCGCCGCCGTGCAGGTACATATCTCCCGGCCAGCTCTCCGAGCCGAATTCCCCTCGAGCGGGAAGGGTCCAGAAACGCCATGCCAGCTTGCCTGTGGCCGCATCGAACGCCGCCACAAAACCGCGGACCCCGTCGTCTCCGCCGGAAGTGCCTACGATCACTTTGTCATTTACCACCAGGGGCGCGCCGGTCGCACCGTAATTCGGATTCCAGTCGGCATAAGCCACGTCCCACAGCAAATGCCCGGAGCGCGCGTCCAGGCAGAGCAAATGCGCATTATCGGTTTGCCGGTACACTCGCGAGTGCCACACCGCAACCCCGCGGCTGAGATGCCCCGACGCATCGTCTATTAGCCCGGCCGAGATCGGCCACTCGTGATGCCAGATCACTCGCCCGGTGCGTGCATCCAACGCAAAAGTATCATTCGCCGAGGTCACGAACATCACGCCGTTTACCACCACCGGCGTCACCTCCAACCGGTTCGAATTGCTGGAATGGAAAATCCATTGCGCCCGCAACTGGCCGACATTGGCGAGATTGATCTGGGACAGGCCGCTGAAGCGGCGCCCGGTAAAATCCCCGTTATAGGAGAGCCAGTTTGCTCCCGGCGGAGAGGCGGTCAGTTCGCCGGGAGGCACGTCGATCGCAACCGAACTTGTCTCCCGGGGCAAATCCGAGAAGCCTGCCAACATCACACATCCCAGAACCGCGGCGAGCGCCAGCGCCTTCCTTCGCCCCATTCGCTTTTTAGTGGCAATCCGCATCAGGTTTTATTGGATACTCGAATTCGCTCCCTGACACAGCAAAGCTGTGCCTGCGCGCGAGCAACTGAATCGATTTAATGAAGCGAAATTATCCAACTAAAATTACAGGAAAGCAATCACTAATGACAAACGGTAGCGGCTGAGTTTGTGACCGTTGCGTTCCGTGGGCGTGACGCTGAGCTTGCGCAGCATCTTGCGCCCAGCGGATACGAACAAGGCCAGGCATCGCGCAGCGGCACGCAAGATCCCTTCGACTTCGCTCAGGGCAGGCTCTTCGGGACTAAAGTCCCTCAGGATGACACCCTTTAGATGGCACCCTTTGGAAGTTGCATTTCAAATTCAGCCGCTACCCGACAAACCAGGCTTCGTCAGCTCAGCAGACGCCGCGAGCGAAACATGCTGTCATCCTGAGGAAGCGGAACCCTTCGCTACGCGAAGGGTTCCCGACGAAGGACCTTTGCATTGGCCTTTTCGCTCGCAGCGCTCCAAACTTTGCTTGATCTGAACCTTCTGTTACTACACACACGCAACTGCTGATGGCGGCGAAATGCACAGGTCCTTCGCTTGCTTGCCTCCCGCTGGGCGGGAGGCAAGACCGCGCTCAGGATGACAGACTGCAAAAGTCAGCGGCAGGCGCTATTTCGATATCGCGGCAAACAACGGTGAATGCATCAGTCCCTGAAACTGCTTGTCATCGGCTTTGCGGAGTAGCTGCTTCGGCTGCGAAGCTGCGCAGCCGAGGGATCCCTGCAAGCTTGTGCGCTGATATCCCCGGAGTGCGAGCGAAATACGCTGTCATCCTGAGGAAGCGGAACCCTTCGCTACGCGAAGGGTCCCGACGAAGGACCTTTGCATTGGCTTTTCGCCCGCAGTGCTCCAAACCTTGCTTGATCTGAATCTTCTGTTACTTCACACGCGCAAGTGCTGGTGGCGGCGAAATGCATAGGTCCTTCGCTCAGGATGACGACTGCAAAAGTCGGCGGCAGACGCTATTTCGATACCGCGGCAAACAACGGTGGCATCAGTCCCTGGAACTGCTTGTCGTCCGCTTTGCGGAGTAGCTGCTTCGGTTCGCGAAGCTGCGCAGCCTAAGGATGCCTGCAAGCTTGTCCGCTGACACCACCGGAGTGTGTGCAGAATGCAGGACCGTCGAGCCTGCCCCCCCACAATTCACAACCGGCCAAACCGTTTGACCGCTTCCTGAATGGATTTGTATTTCTCGATAATCGAGTACATGGAATGCTCTTTGAAGTCCATGTCCTGGGCCAACGCCAGAACCTCCGCGGCCTTGGCGCGCGGCACGATCACGACACCATCCCCGTCGGCGGCCACAATGTCGCCGGGCTCGACCTCGACACCATCGCAGGTTACCGGGATATTTGCCCCGGCAAAGCGGTAGTGGCTCACTGAAGTTGAAGGAACGATGCCGGTGGCGTAAACCGGAAAACCGATCTTGCGCAGCTGCCCAACATCGCGCACGCCGCCATCGATGATCGCGCCGGAATATCCCCGGGCTGACATGGCCGTTCCCATCAGTCCGCCCATTCCCGCGATGTCGGCTCCGTCTTCGACCACCATCACCCACACCGAATTCTGCGATCCCTGATCGATGGCCGCCAGCATGCCGCTTAACGCCTTGGGATCCTTGTTGCCCTCATCCTTGCTCAACTTGACGGTGAGCGCGAACCCCGCGAATTTGGCCGGAAAAATCGATTGCATCTTATGAGACAGGTACATCTTCCGGCCGGTCAGCTGCTCAAGGGCGTCCGAAACCGAAGCCACCTCCACGTGGCGATAGCTCTCGAGAAGGGCGTCGTTTTCGCTCCGCTGAGGACCGCCGGAGGACTGCGCAAGCAGGCTGGAATTAAGTTGCCAGGCTGCGCAGATGAACAGCATCGCCACCACCGCGAAAGACGTTTTCCGCGGAAATCTCCCAAATTGCAATTTGTTCATCTCTGCCTCCTGGTTGTATATATGAACGCGGACTCTAGCATTGTTGTGGAGTGATTGTGAAGGAGCAACTCTCACGCTGTCAAAAAGGAGCTGGCACGATATGAATACCAAAAAGGTCGGTTTGTCCCTGTTGCACGTCGTCCTCGGAGTGCTTGTCCTGATGCTGTTTGCCCAATCGGTAACCCTCACCAGCTTCGCGCAGGAGCGGCGGGCAATCAAACTGCCCGGCACGGAAGGTTTTCCCTTCAGCGACGGTGTAATCGCCGGCGACACGCTTTACGTCGCGGGCCAGGAAGGCATCGACGACAAAGGTAAACTCACGCCGGGCGGAATTGGCGCGGAGACTCAAGCGGCGCTGGCCAACATCGAAAAGGTCGTGAAGGAGGCCGGTTTCGAAATGAAGGATATTGTTTCCGTAACCGTTTTTTTAGCCGACATTCATGAGTTCCCCGATATGAACAAGGCCTATAAGGCCGTGATGCCCGACCCCAAGCCTGCCCGCGCCACAGTGCAAGTGGCCGCGCTGGTGAACAATGCACGCATTGAAGTATCAGCCATTGCGGTCAAACGAAAATAGCCCGATGCTCCGCAATCTACCCCGATTCTTCCTGTGGATGTTTGTGGCGTGCATTGCGCTGGTGAATGCACCTGCGCACTTGCACGCCCAGCCAGCCGCCAAGCCTGACGGCGCCGCCCCCGAGGCCAAGGAGATTTTTTCGACCACTTGCGTGGCCTGCCATGGCCTCGACGGCGCCGGGGGAGAGCACGGTCCGGATATCGCTCACCGGCGAGAAGTTCAGCGCCTGGGGGACCGGGCTCTTATGCAGATTGTTCGTGACGGTGTCCCCGGAACCGGCATGCCCGCCTTCAGTTCGCTCAGCAACGCTCAGGTTGAAGCTGTCGTCCACTATCTCCGCGAGCTCCAGGGACAAACCCTGGCGGTGAAGCTTCCGGGCGATCCCAAAAAAGGCAGGATTCTTTTCACTGGGGCACCCGGCTGTTCGCAATGTCATATGACTGAGGGCGAGGGCGGCGTCGTTGGCCCCGATCTTTCCAGTTACGCCGCCACCCTGTCCGTCGCTGACATTCGAAGCGCAATTACTGAACCTAACCGTGGTCTCGACCCGCGAAAGCGAATGGTCATCGTCACCACGAAAGAGGGGAAAACACTCGCCGGAATTGCGCGCAATGAAGACAACTTCTCTTTGCAACTGCAGACCACGGACGGCCACCTGCATCTGTTTGCCCGGTCGGATTTGCAAAGCATCGAATATCAGCCTCGTTCCCTTATGCCCGGCGACTACGCCACCCGGCTCAGCCGTCAGGAACTGGACGATCTCATCAGCTACCTGATCAGCGCTGCGCGAAACAAGAAGAAACCGGAGGCGGATCAGGATGAAGACTAGGTCGATCGATAGAACGCCGGCACTGGTCAGCCGTCCAAGGCTCCATGACTGGCTCAAAGCCGCTGCCCTGGCCGGCATCGTTCTGTTGTTTTCGGGTTCGCCGGGTGTCGCGGCCGCGGCCGACAAGCCTGCGCGGACCTTCAAGCTTACCGCCGATTCACCCCAGTTCTGGAAACTGCTTGACCGCAAAGCGAAGCTGACCAAAGTGGCCGGCGCTTTCGGCTTCACCGAAGGCCCGGTGTGGGACGAGTCCGGGTTCCTCTATGTCAGCGATGAAGAGCAGAACAAGATCTTTCGCGTCTTTCTCGACGGCCGCAAAGAGGAAGTGATCTCGCTCGGCGACCCGGATGGCAACACTTACGACCGGCAACATCGTCTGATCGATTGCGCCAGTGTTCTGCGCGCCATCATCGCGGTCACTCCCCAGGGAAAATACGCCGTCCTCGCCGATCGCTATGACGAAATGAAACTCAACAGTCCCAATGACGTCGTGACCGGCCCCGACGGCGCCCTCTACTTCACCGACCCCACGCTTGATCTGGTCAAGGGAGAGAAGCAGGAAATTCCCTTCCAGGGTGTGTATCGGCTCGATGACAAGGGCGGCGTCCGCCTCCTGACCAAAGATCTGACCCAACCCAACGGGCTTGCTTTTTCACCCGATGGGAAACACTTTTACGTGGATGACAGCGAGCGGAGAAACATTCGCGTGTACGACGTCGCGCCCGATGGTTCAGTGAGCAACGGCAGAATCTTCGGCGAGGAGCCCGGCGGGCCACACCAGGGCGTTCCCGACGGCATGAAGATCGACCGCAAAGGAAACCTGTTCGTGACCGGTCCCAAAGGCATCTGGGTGTGGAATGCGCAAGGCCGGCATCTGGGCACGATCGAAATGCCGGAGCAACCCGCCAACCTGGCCTGGGGAGACAACGACTACCGCACCTTGTACATTACGGCGACCACATCGGTCTATCGTCTGCGCACCAGGACCCGGGGATATATTCCTTATCGCGCGAAATGACGGTTAGCCAGAGGCAAGACTTGGGGCCCCCGGCAAATCGCACCAGGTAGCGCACGCAACGCCTGGTCCGAAGAGCGTGCCCTGAGCGAAGTCGAAGGGATCTTGTGCGCGGCGGCACAACGCTGGCCGGCGTATAGCCGCTCCACGCCAGATGCTTCGCAAGCTCAGCATGACGTCGCGGTTTATCGGCGAGCGATTCTCGCGGACTACTCTCTGATTCCCGCCACTTTGCCGCGCAACACTGTAATTGAAGCTTTGGGCAGGGTAAACGTAGTTCCGGAACCCGCCTCGACCGTCGTCCCGACGGGGGGATGATCCGGGTCGGCGTGGCTGTTCAGCCCGTCGTTGATCCAATC
Organism: Terriglobales bacterium; assembly: GCA_050746005.1. Lineage (GTDB taxonomy): Bacteria > Acidobacteriota > Terriglobia > Terriglobales > Acidobacteriaceae > JAIQFF01. The sequence continues at coordinate 62,720 of JBOGLC010000118.1, read as the reverse complement.
ATATTGTTCGCTGCCGAAGCTCACGAACCGGACCGGACCGGAAAACGATGCAACCTTGTTTTTCGAATCGTCAAACACAACCCGTACCGTGTGCGGATTCGTTTCATCGCGATTCACCAGCATCAACGACCAGTTCCCGTCCGGTCGATGCACCGCATAGGTCGTTACCAGGGCATTGCCCTCGCTGTCCTGGATGTCGGCAGACGACTTGTACATCGAATGCACGCCGGAACGATGCTGCACCCACTCCCGGTTGATCATGTGCGCGGCGAAATAAGGCGAGGTATAACCCTTGATGTCATAGTGCTCGTTGGAAACAAAGTTCGACCATGAGGCCCAACCCAGGCAACTGTCCTGCAGCCCCTGAGGCTGAATCGGCGAGTGATAGAACGCAGCGCCACCTCCCTCGAAGAAAGACCCGACGTTGTCCGCCAGCCACAGCGCGGCAAAGATCGTCGTCATGGGTCCGGTGAGCTCGGCCGCCAGATGGTTTTCGGTCACCATCAGTGGAACCTCTTTGGGAACACCGTCATTCCTCCACACCTGCAGGATGTGCTTGATCAGCTGCGGCTCCGTGTAGAGAGTTTTCCACGTGATGGTGCAGGGCTCGAAGGGATAATGCTCGAACGATACGAAAGAGAGGTCGGCCAAGCGGCCGTGGGCCTTCAGATAGTCCACGAACCGGCCCATCCATGACGTGCGCCCCTGCGCGTTCGGCCACAGGGTTATATCTTCATTGACGCCTTCGAAGACGGGCCCGCCCAGTTTCAGCTTGGGATCAACCTTGTGGATGGCGGTCGCCCACTGCAAATAAAGCGCAGCATAATCCTCCGGCATGGCATGCTTACCGTCAGGTTCCTCGCCCATTTCTATGTATCCGATGCGATAGCCGCGCTTCTCGATGTAGGCAACCTGCGCGGCCGCGTCGTCGGGAGTGCCGTACAGCATGGTGACCGGAATCATTGCCGGCAGATTATTGGTCAGCCCGCTGCGGAAGAAAAGATCGAAGCCGCTGTGCTGGTAGCCTCCGCCCTGATATACGTCCTCGTCGGAATGCCAGGGATCAATCGATGAAACGCAAAATGTAGTCCGCTTCTCGCCAGGACCTTTCGCAGCCTCGGAGAAAGCGCCGCTGCCGTCCATGGTCCCGGCTGCAATTTGCTGAATCGCGTAGCCCACACAGTTGCGGACGTCGCCGGAGCCCTGCTCGTCGCAAGTGTTCGATGATTCCGTCATCAGGACGCGCAAGAACCGCGTGGAAACAGGCGTATCGGCAAGCTTCAGCGGGCTCGCTCCACCCTGGCCATTGCCGATCACCCCGGAACCGAAAACTTTCCATTCCCCCTTGGGGCCGCCGTCGAAATCGAGGGCGTCGCCTGCGCCCACCCAATACTCCACCTGATACTTTGTCGCGAAAGGATTAGCCCAGGCAATACTCACGGCGTTCACCGGTTTCTCGGCCTTCAAATCCACGATCACCCATTGCGGATGGAGAGCGTCGCTCTCCCCGGTAAATTTGCTGGTCAGGTAGGGATTGCTTTTCCAATACGAAAGATCCGAACCCTGCACCGGCCGGTCGCCGCTGGTCGCGAAGCCGCGGTGAGGCAGCGCATAGGCCAGGATATATCGGATGGGCTCCTTCAGTTCCGTGCTGCCGGTGAAATACCCGCTGCGGTGCGCGGCATCGCTCCAGGTCCCATGTTCTGTCCAGTGCCAGGCCGCCATGCGCAACTCGGTATTATTGCGATACGTGATCGGGCCCCAGCCCGCCGATAGCGACTCCTGGATGATGTGCGGCGTGTACACCATATCGATGTCGCGGCGGGACAGCACATCGATCGAACTGCCCAGCGCACTGTCGGGATCGAATGAATTGATCGCGTGTCCCAGCGTCGCGTCCACCCTGACGGTCCCAACCTGCGCTCCCGCAGCGCCCGCCATGGACTGGGCCGAAGACCTCGGCAGCGCCACGGCAGAACAGATGACAATTGCGGTCACGGCTACACTCGACAGCTTCCTAGTCCAAGGTCGCCTTGAAAAGCTTTTAGTTAGCATCCGGTCCTCTCGTAGAACTCGATCACAACCCGCCTCAAATCTTTCACAACCTCTTTGCGTTCTTTGCGAATCCTTTGCGTCCTCTGCGGTAAAGCTTTTGCCGCTGATCGCAACGCGCGAATTCTAGCATCGACACCAATCCCGACGAAAATGAACGCCTTTCATGTTCTAATATCTGCTTCGCGAACTGATTCCGACCCGGCCGGAGGCTCTCATGAAACTGATATTGCTCCCAGTCGTTTGTGCGCTATCCCTTATGGCAGTTCCTCCTAGCTCAACAGCAGCGGACCAGCCCAAGCGCGAGGTCGCGATCACGATTGACGACTTGCCCGCCGGTTCGGCCAACACCATGTCCGCCGCGACCATCACCGAGATGACCACGAAGTTGCTGACCACGCTTCGCGACCAGAAAATACCGGTAGTCGGATTCGTCAACGAAAGAAAGCTCTATAAATTTGGCGAAGTCGATGAACGCATTAAGGCCCTCCGCATGTGGCTCGATTACGGGTTCGAGCTCGGCAATCACACCTACAGCCACTCTTCCCTGAACCAGGTGGGGCTGCAGGCCTGGGAGGACGACATCGTGCAGGGCGAGACCGTGATCAAGTTGCTCCTGGCCGAACACAACATGAAGCTCCGATACTTCCGCCATCCCTACCTGGACACTGGCCGCGACCTTCAAACCCGCCGCAAGGCCGAAGCCTTTCTTGCCAACCGGGGCTACCAGATCGCTCCGGTTACGCTTGACGCCTGGGACTGGATGTATGCCGGAGTCTACGAAGATGCCAAGAAGCGCGGCGACACTGCTCTCCAGGAGGAACTCACAAAAAGCTATCTCTCTTACAGCGACCAGGTGTTCGCGTACTCCGAGCAACTTTCAAGACAAACCATCGGCTACGAACCCAAACAAATTCTCCTGCTGCACGGCAATCAACTCGAGGCCGACCACATCGGTGAACTGCTCGACCTGATGCGCAAGCGAGGCTACCACTTCATCACGCTGGCGGATGCTCTGAGCGATCAGGCTTACGGCCTGCCCGACACTTACGTGGGCGAAGAAGGCACGGGCTGGCTCGATCATTGGGCCATCTCGCTGGGCAAGCCACCGCAAGGCGCACCCGTATTTCCGCAATGGGTCATCGACCGCTCAAAAGTCCTGCATCAACCACAGCCCTAGCCGTCGTCGGAATCGCCCGAGCTCACCACGAAATAGAAAAGGCACGGGTTCGTGCCCCTTACTTGTGGAATCGGGTCGCGCTTTTAGCGCCTGGGATTGGCTTTCCGCGCCTGGCCAGACAGTCTCGGTTGGACGTTTTATGTATCATGTTGAGTCCGACTAGAGCCTCCCGATGGACGCCCTGCTCCTCCACCGTCTGCACTTCGCCTTCACCATTACCTATCACTACCTGTTTCCGCAGTTGACCATGGGCCTGGCGCTGCTGATCGTGGTGCTCAAGACGGTCGCGCTCGTCCGTCACAACGAGGGCTATAACGAGGCCGCGCGCTTTTGGGCCAGGATATTCGCCATTAATTTTCTCATCGGGGTCGTTACCGGCATTCCCATGGAATTTCAGTTCGGCACCAACTGGGCGCAGTTCGCGCGCTCCACCGGCGGGGTGATCGGCCAGCCGCTGGCCATGGAAGGCGTCTTCTCCTTCTTCCTCGAGTCCGCGTTCCTGGGGCTTTTCCTGTTCGGCGAGAAGCGTCTCCCCCCGTGGGCGCACTGGGCATCGGCTTTCCTGGTGTTCGTCGGCTCATGGATATCCGGTTTTTTCATTATCGTTACCAATGCCTGGATGCAGCATCCCGTCGCCTATTCAGTTCTTCCCAACGGATCGTACGAGATCACGAGTTTCTGGGGACTGCTGATGAACCCCTGGGCACTGCTTGAGTACGCCCACAACATGTCGGGCGCTGTCATTACCGGCGCGTTTGTGATGTGTTCGGTGGGAGCGTTCTACCTTCTGGAGAAGAAGTTCGAGGAGCACGCCAGGATTTTCGTCCGCGTCGGTGTGATTGCGGGGGTCATTTCCTGCGCGACCCAGATTTTCCCCACCGGCGACCTGCACGGCCGCTACCTGGCCAAGCATCAGCCCGCCGCCATTGCCGCCATGGAAGGCCTGTTCAGCTCCCAGGCTGGCGCCCCGATCGTTCTGATGGGGCAGCCGGATGAGACTACGCAGAGCATTGACAATGCGATCGTGGTCAACGACATGTTGAGCTTCCTGATTTATGGGACGAGGCGAGCCGAAGTAACGGGCCTGGATCGGTTTCCCCGCGACCAGTGGCCAGCGCCGCTCCCCCTGCTGTTCTACAGCTATCACATCATGGCCGGACTCGGCACTTACTTCGTTCTGCTGATGCTGCTGGAAGTTTTTCTGTTGTGGCGCGGCAAGCTGTTCGAGACTCGCTGGGCCTTGTGGCCGCTGCTCTTGAGTTTTCCGCTGCCTTATATTGCCAACACGGCGGGCTGGATGACCGCCGAAATCGGCCGCCAGCCCTGGCTGGTCTATGGACTCATCCGCACAGCGGATGGATACTCCAAAAATGTGTCGGCCGGTAACACGCTATTTACCCTGTTGGGTTTCATGGGAATGTACGCCGTGCTCTCCATCCTGTTCATCGTTCTGGTCTACCGCACGATAAGTGAAGGACCTTCCGCCAGCGATCAGCCCCACGCCGCGAAAGCACGGCCCCTGACCCTGGCTTAGGAAAGACCCTGGCGTAAGAAAGACGCAGGCGCAAGAAAAAGGAAAGACGATGGGATTCATCTGGTTCTGGATCGTTGCCGTCATGCTGGCCGCCTACGTCGTGCTGGACGGTTTCGACCTGGGCGTCGGCATCCTGCATCCGCTGCTCGCGCGCAGCGAAGCGGAGCGGCAGATCATGTTCAGGAGCATCGGTCCGGTGTGGGACGGCAACGAAGTCTGGCTGGTGGCCGGCGGCGGCACTCTCTACTTCGCCTTCCCTGCTCTCTACGCGTCCGCGTTCAGCGGATTCTATCTGGCCCTGATGATTGTCCTTTGGCTGCTCATCATGCGCGGCGCCAGTATCGAGTTGCGCATGCACATCGACGACAGCGTTTGGCGTTCTTTTTTCGACGGCCTGTTTTTTGTCTCCAGTTCGCTCCTGGCAATATTCTTCGGAGCGGCGCTGGCCAACGTGATTCGCGGCGTTCCCCTCCAGGCGGACGGCTATTTCTTCCTTCCCCTCTGGACCAACTGGCGGGTCGGCCCACAACCCGGCATTCTGGATTGGTACACCGTAATCGGCGGCATGGTGGCTCTGGTGGCGCTGGCCATTCACGGAGCTCTCTACCTGGCGGTAAAGACCGAGGGTGAATTGCAGACGCGGGCCCGGATTTTCGTCCGCCGGTCGTGGAGCGTCCTCTTCGCCATTACCGTAGTCAGCCTGGTCGCGACTATCGCTGTGCGCAGCGATGCCCTCGCCAATTACTATGCGTTTCCGCCGGCCTTCGCCATTCCGGTTGCGGTGCTGGCCTCGCTGGGCGGAATTCTTTATTTCTGCCGCCGCGAGGCCGATGGCAAAGCCTTTGCTTCCTCCTGCATCTATCTTTCCGCCATGCTGGTGGGCGCCGCGGTTTCCCTGTACCCTCGACTGCTGCCCTCCAGCAACGATGTTGGTTTTGATATTACCGTGAACAATGCGCTCTCCGGACCTTACGCATTGCGAGTTGGACTGGCATGGTGGGCATTCGGCATGGTCCTGGCAATCGTCTACTTTGTCGTGATCTATCGCATGTTTCGCGGGAAAGTGCGCCTCGACGGAGGCGGTTACGGACACTAGTTCGTCTGGTTCCGGTTAAAACTGCATGAACACTCTGGAATTTACGGCCCTGGTCTTCGTGGGCTCGCTGGTTGCCGGTCTGCTGGGAGCCTTAACCGGACTCGGCGGTGGTGTCGTTCTCGTCCCGCTCCTGACCCTGTTTTTCAAAGTGGATATCCGCTACGCGATTGGCGCCTCTCTGGTTTCCGTGATCGCCACTTCCTCGGGTGCTGCTGCCGCGTATGTAAAAGAGGGATTTTCCAACATCAGAATCGGTATGTTTCTGGAGATTGCCACCACCCTGGGGGCGCTCCTGGGCGCGTTCGTCACGGCATGGGTCTCAACCAACGCAATCGCCATTATCTTTGGATTCGTGCTGATTGCGTCCGCATATCTTTCCCGCAAACCCCGATCCCCGGCCGAACGCAGTTCTCCGCCCGACCCGCTGGCCACACGGCTGCGTCTCAACGGCAGCTTCCCCGACCTTGAAGGCACCAGAACCTACAATGTGCAGCGGGTGCCCGCGGGCTTCAGCATCATGTTTGCCGCCGGCACTTTGTCCGGCCTGCTCGGCATCGGCTCCGGCGCCATGAAAGTTCTCGCCATGGACCAGGCCATGCGGATTCCCTTCAAGGTCTCCACCACCACCAGCAACTTCATGATTGGCGTGACCGCGGCCGCCAGCGCCGGCGTCTATCTCAACCGCGGCTATATTGACCCCAGCCTCTCCATGCCGGTGATGTTGGGTGTTCTTGCCGGGTCTCTGGTGGGCACCCGCATTCTGGTGAAGGCGGAAACCAAATGGCTGCGTCTGATTTTCAGCGGGGTGATCGTGGTTCTCGGAATCGAAATGCTCTACAAAGGGCTGAGCGGGGGGATATGAAATGCTTGTGAAGCCGGCCTGGACCGACAAGCGGATTGAAAACATTCTAGGCAATCTGTTACGCGCCGGGGTAGGCCTTGCCGCAATCGTGGTCTTCTGTGGCGCTGTGCTGTATCTCGCCCGGCATGGCCATTCGCCCGCTGATTACCGTGTATTCCGGGGCGAACCTTCGGACCTTCGCAGCCTGCCCGGCATCGTGCGCAACGCTGCGGGTATGAGCGGCCGGAGCATCATCCAGCTGGGGCTGTTATTCCTGATCGCCACTCCGGTGGCCCGGGTGATATTTTCGATCTGGGGATTTGCCGAAGAGCGGGACGGCATGTACGTCGTTTTTACCGTAATCGTGCTCGCTATTCTTCTCTTTAGTCTGATCGGATCGTCTCAAATGTGAGCTGCTCGCGCCCATATTCCCAAGTACTGATCTTCTTTGCGCACTTTGCGGCGTCTTTGCGTTCTTTGCGGTTTAAGACGTTGATTTTCTCCAGCAGCGTCAAAAAACCGCCCTCAGTCAAGCCGGGTTGTTGCGAAGAAACGACGAGCCTCTTACACTATCGCGAGCGAAATTCCATCAAAGATCTTCATGCCCTCAACCGAAAATACGCGGCATCTCAGCCTCAACCCGAGACCAACGCTGCCGGAAAAGTGGATCGTGCATTCCGTCCTTCTGGTTCTTCTGCTGGCCTGCACCGCCAGCCTCACGCGCGAGGCCTGTGCGCAGACCGTTCGAATCGATGCCACGCCCAGCCACGTCGTAAACAAGTTCAGCCCGCTGCATGCGCTGGGCACCACCGTGGACCGGGTGCCCAGCAACTCCACCGACACCTTCTTCCGCCCCGACCAGGTGAAGCAGGTGCTCTCCGCAGGCTGGGGCTCGGTCAGCTATCGCCAAAATACTGAACTGTTCGTTCAGGCCTGGCATTGGAACCCCAAGGGCACCTGGAGCGATCACTCCGACAAAGGCTACTTCACCGGGGATGCCACGCCGACCCAGGAACAGATCCGGCATTCGTACGGCTATGCCCTGCAACATCGCGGCTTCACCCGCAATGGAGGAACCGAATTCGATGGCTTCTCGCGCCTCGATGACGGCGACCTCAACACGTACTGGAAGAGCAATCCCTATCTCACTCAGCGATTCACTGGCGAAGCCGATTCGCTCCACCCGCAATGGGTGGTCGTCGATCTGGGAAAAAAGCAGGACGTAAACGCCATCCACATCGCCTGGGCGGAACCCTACGCTCGCGCCTACCAGGTGCAGTACTGGACCGGCGAAGACGCGATGGACGACCAGGGTAATGGTGAATGGAAAAATTTCTCATCCGGAAGCGTGACCGATGGCAAAGGCGGCACCGTAACCCTGCCCCTGGAATCATCTTCGGTCAGCGCGAGATTTGTCCGGATCCTGATGACGGCATCCTCGAACACCTGTGACACCCACGGTTCCACCGACCGCCGCAACTGCGTGGGCTACGCCATCCGCGAGATTTATCTGGGAACAATCAACGCCGCCGGAGACTTCATCGATTTGCTGCACCACTCTCCCGACCAGCAACAATCCCTCACCTACTGCTCCTCGGTAGATCCCTGGCATGAGCCCAAAGATTTGTACCTTGCGCCCGACCGCATGGAATCGGGAGATCAGCCCGGCCTCGACCTGTTCTATACCAGCGGCATTACGCGCGGCCTGCCCGCCGTGATTCCCGTAGCCATGCTCTACGGCACACCCGAAGATTCCGTCGCTCAGATGACTTACCTGAAGAAGCGGGGCTATCCCATCTGGTATGTCGAAATGGGGGAAGAGCCCGACGGCCAGTACATGCAACCCGAAGATTACGGCGCGTTCTACCTGCAGTGGGCCGCGGCGCTGCATCGCGTGGATCCGAATTTCAAGCTGGGAGGACCGGTCTTCGAAGGCGTCACCGAGGACATCAAGGCCTGGCCCGACGCGCATGGCAAGACTTCCTGGTTCGGGCGCTTTCTCGATTACCTTAAGGCCCATGGCAGGCTTTCCGACCTGGCCTTCATGTCCTTCGAACACTACCCCTATGATGGTTGCGAAACTCCGTGGAAAAATATCTACCAGGAACCTCAACTGCTCACTCACATCATGCAGGTCTGGCGCGACGATGGATTACCGCCAGAAGTCCCGCTGCTCGACACCGAGACCAACGCTCACGGCGGAGAGGCCTCGGTAGAAATCTTTGGAGCCTTGTGGTTGGACGACACCTTTGCCGGCTTTCTGACCGCAGGCGGCCAGGCGACCTTCTACTATCACGCGCTGTCCTACTCCCCGGCACACCCCGTGTGTCCCAATAGCTGGGGAACCTACCACATGTTCATGGTCGACAAGAACTACCAGATCCGGTCGCGCACCTCGCAGTTCTTTGCCGCCCAGCTTCTCACTCAGGAGTGGGCGCAACCGGTCGATGCCGAGCATCGCCTCTTTACCGCCGCCAGCGATATTAAAGACGCCGATGGCCACATTCTGGTCACGGCCTACGCCGTGCTCCGTCCCGACGGTCAATGGTCGGTCATGCTGATCAACAAGGACTACGACAACCCGCACCGGGTCCGCATCGCCTTCCATGACGGCGATGCCAATTCCGATGGCTCTTTTGCAGGACCTGTCGCCATGGTCACATTCGGAAAAGCCCAGTATCGGTGGCATCCGGCAAGAAAAGAAGGCTACGCCGATCCCGACGGACCCGCAGTCACCGCAACCGACAGCGGCGGTCCGGAAGCGCAATACACGCTCCCCCCGGCGTCGATCACCGTATTGCGCGGCAAAGTAGAAAATACAGTAGCTTCCAAAACCAGATAGCTCAGGACCATTGGAGAAACAATGAAATTACTGCGTTATGGATTACCCGGCGAGGAAAAGCCGGGCGTGCTGGCTTCCGATGGCGGCATCCGCGATCTGTCAAGCCTCATCCCCGATCTTGCCGGGCCCGCCTTGCTTCCTGAGTCCATGGAAAAACTGCGCCAGACCGACATCTCGCGTTTACCTCGAGTCGCGGGCCACACCCGCATCGGCCCCTGCGTGGGCAGTGTGGGAAAGTTCATCTGCATCGGTCTGAATTATTCCGACCACGCGGCCGAGTCCGGGATGGCCGTGCCCGCGGAGCCGGTCATCTTCATGAAGGCAACATCATCCATTTGTGGTCCTGACGATGACGTTGTTATTCCTCGTGGCGCCAAAAAAGCCGACTGGGAAGTCGAGCTCGGCATAGTCATCGGCAAGCCGGCAAAGTACGTCGACCAAGCCGATGCGCTCTCGCATGTTGCCGGATACTGCGTGGTCAACGATGTTTCGGAGCGGGCCTTCCAACTCGAAAGCACAGGCCAGTGGGTGAAAGGCAAGAGCGCCGACACCTTCGGTCCCATCGGCCCATGGCTGGTTACGCCCGACGAAGTTCCCGACCCGCAGAATCTGGATCTGTGGCTCGAGGTCGACGGACACCGCTATCAGAACGGATCCACAAAAACCATGGTCTTCGGCGTGTCTTACCTGATCAGTTATTTGAGCCGGTTTATGAGCCTGAGGACCGGAGACATCATCTCTACCGGCACGCCGCCCGGCGTGGGTCTGGGCCAAAAACCCCCGACCTACCTGCGCCCCGGCAACGTGATCAAATTAGGCATCCCGGGCCTGGGCCAACAACAGCAAAAAGTGATAGCCGATTAGTCGTGAGGTGGCGCGGGCGTCCCCCCGCGTGTTGCCAGAGGCATAACCGCAAACCGCACCACCCGATCTTCGTAACCGTAAAGCTCCAGAAGTCGGACGCCGGACGCCAGACGTCCCGCTCCCCGTCAAGTCAACTTTAGTGCAGGGCACAGCTGCCTCCCTGCTCACATCACAGATTCCCATTTAGACCCAATCACAGAAAGAAAGGCAGATTTACGCCGGCCCGTCACTGCGAGCAACAGCCGGCAGGTGATAGTCGTGGTTTCGTCTGCTTCCGGCTCCAGGTGCTTATGAACTTTTACTTTCGCCGCCAGTTATTTGTCTGGCTGATACTTTGGGCTGCGCTGGTGTCCGCCCAAACCACAAAGATTAGCGCGGAAGCCGGACCGTCATCCGTTCCAGGTCGCCACCCCTTGCCTCAGCGCGAGCTCTGGTTCCGGCATGGCCGTGAAATTCCCGGACAACCCGCGGCTGCGCTGCGATATCGTGCTCATCGGCAGAAGTTGCAATTGCGGGCGTTGCGCGGCGCTGCCGCACAGGTGGCCGGGGTGACCGCCGCTCCGCGAATCGCTTCCGGCACCAACTGGACTGCCCTGGGCCCCGCCCCTCTGGCTTCCGATGCAACGGGACAGGGAGTGCAGGACTACGGCCCGGTCGCGGGCCGCGCCACCGCCGTAGCGGTCGACCCGGCGGATGGCAGCGGCAACACGGTATACATAGGCGGCGCTTATGGCGGGGTATGGAAGTCCAGCAATGCCGGATCTCTCAATCCAAATAGTTCAAGTGTTACTTGGACTCCGCTCAGCGACGACCAGCCCACTCTGGCCGTTGGCGCAATCGCCATCCAACCGCAGTTGACCAGTCCGGACGCCTCTCGGAGCGTGGTCCTGGTGGGCACGGGAGAAACCAACAGCTCCGCTGACTCCTATTACGGACTGGGTATTCTGCGCTCCGCTGACGCCGGCAGCACCTGGAAGCTGATATCGCAAGACAGCAGCGGCACTCGATCCTTCGCCGGCCTCGGCTTCAGCCAAATCGCGTTCAGCACCGTGAATCCCGCTGTAGCGGTTGCCGCCGCGGCGGGAGCAACCCAGGGAGTTGTGGAGGGACTGGAACATCCGGTGATCGCCAATCGCGGCCTCTACTACTCGAATGACGGCGGCCTCTCGTGGACCTATGCCACCGTGAAGGATGCGGGACTGGTTATCGATCCCGGCTCGGCCACCTCGGTGGTGTACAACGCAATCGCCAGAAAGTTCTTCGCCGCCATTCAATGGCATGGAATTTATTCCTCCAGCGATGGCGCCAACTGGGACCGCTTGAACAGCCAGCCCGGCGGCCTGAGCCCGGTCGCCTGTCCGGCTTCTCCCACCAAATCGTCATGTCCGTTGTATCGCGGAGAGTTTGCGGTCGTGCCCGGCCGCGACGAGATGTATTTCTGGTACGTAGACAGCAACAACACGGACCGCCTGATCTGGCAGACCAAAAACGGCGGCAGCTCCTGGACCCAGATCAACGACGACGGCATCGCCAATTGCGGTGACGTGCTCGGTGGTTGCGGGACCGAACAGGGCGCTTACAACCTGGAACTGGCCGCGGTACCGGACGGGCAGGTGACCGATCTCTACGCCGGGGCGGTGAATCTTTACAAGTGCAGGATCACCAGCGCGTCGCCCAGTTGTGGCGGCAGCGCGCCCGACACTTTCATCAATCTTACGCATGCTTACGGCTGTCCTCCCAGCTTTGGCTCGATTGCGCATGTTCACCCCAGCCAGCACGCGCTGGCGTTCTTGCAAACCAGCAGCAACACCCAGGTGGTGATGTACTTTGCCAACGATGGCGGAATCTATCGTGCTCTGGACGGCTACACCGGACTTCTCACCGGCGCCTGCGGCGGAAGCAACCAGTTCGATAGTCTGAACCAGACCCTGGGCTCAATCACTCAGTTCGTTTCCTTTTCGCAGCATCCCAGCGATCCCAACACCATTCTGGGCGGCGCGGAGAACAACGGATCGCCCGCGACCAGCACATCGCAAAGCAACACCAGTTGGGCGAACGTGAATGCCGGCGCCGGCGGATACAACCAGATCAATCCCGACAATCCCACCGAATGGTTCACCGCGAACACGGATGTGAGCATCCAGCGCTGCGCTTCCGGAGTGGACTGCCGGGCGCAGGATTTCAGCAGCGGCCTGGTCGTGTCGAACGCCACCGTGGGCGGCGATGCCGGACCGCTTTTCACCCCCTTCATTCTGGATCCGCAAAATTCCGGAGCGCTGTTGGTGGGTACTTGCCGGGTGTGGCGCGGAGCCACCGACGGCAGCACTTTCTCCGCCCTTACCAATAACCTTGAAACCGGCGGCACCGAAACCTGCACCGGCGGCGAGGTCAACACAGTCCGGGCCCTGGCTGCGGGCGGGATCAAGGACAGCTCCGGATTTTCCAACGTGATGTACGCAGGAACCGATGGTCTCGGCCCCCTCATCCCCAGCGGAGGCCATGTGTGGGTGGCTGCAAACGTCAGCGGCGGCCCGAGTGCGTGGATGGATCGCACCGGAGCCACCAATCCGTCCGGATTCCCAGTCTCAGCCATTGCGGTCGACCGCTCGGACTCCACCGGCCAGACCGCCTACCTGACCATCATGGGATTTCACGTCTCCCACGTGTGGAAAACGACCAGCGCCGGGGCATCCTGGACAGACTTCACCGGAAGTTTGCCCGACGCGCCCGCCAATGCGGTGCTGGTAGATGCATCCGCGAATACCGTCTATGTCGGAACCGATGTCGGAGTTTTCGCGAGCAGCACTACCAGCCCGGCCTGGACTGAGGTGGGGCCAGCGCCGGGCAGAAGTCAGTCCGGATACCTGCCCAACGTTGAGGTCACGGCGTTGCGCATGTTCAGTTTCGGCGGCACCAAAAAACTTCGCGCTTCCACTTATGGCCGCGGAATCTGGGAGTTCACTCTGGCGTCAGGGCCGGATTTTCAATTTTCCTCGCCCGCCAATGTGCTGACCGCGTTTGCCGGGCAAAGCGCCGTTTTTAACGCCACGGTGCAGGACGTGAATGGCTTCAGCAGCGCCGTGAATCTGAGTTGCAGCCGCCGGGCCACGCCACCGCCGCCAACTTGTGCTCCGGCACCCTCCACGGTGACACCCACCAGCTCGGGCGGCACCTTCAGCGTAAATGCGAGCGGCCCGGTGGGCGACTACTTGTTCAACGCTCACGGCGTTGGCAGCGACCCGAATACAACCACGCGCGATTTCTCTCTCACCCTGCACGTCGTGGACTTCAATCTGACGGCTCCCGCTCCCGCAAGCCTGACCGCAAATCAATCCAGCACTTCCGGGCCGGCGGCGTTTCAGGTAACCGCGGCGGGAGCGTTCAGCCAGGCGGTCACTCTTTCCTGCACTGGATTGCCGGCCGGCGCCGCTTGCAACTTTCTGCCCGCAAGCTCGGTCTCACCGGGGTCCGGCAACCCGGCGACTGTGACCCTGACCATAAGCGCCGGTCCGAACACGCCGGTTGGGACCTCTCAAGTTACCATCAGCGGTGCAGTCGCAGGCGGGGCGGCCAGAACCCAAAGCCTGTCGTTGACGGTCAGCGCCGGCAGCGTCGGCGCTGCCGATTTCACGCTCGCGGTCAGCAATCCATCATTGACGGCAAACCCGAACGAAACTGTCGTGTTCAACGGCACGCTGACCGCTTCCGGAGGCTATTCCAGCCCGGTAAGCTTGCGCTGTTCCGGGGCCGTCCCGCTTCTGTGCGCGCCTTCACCGGCAACGCTCACCCCGACCGCCGCGGGCGCCGGGTTTGCGGTAACAGCCAGCCACGATGCCCAGAACCACTTCAATTTCACCATCGACGCCACCGGAACCGATGCAGCCCACATTCACAAATCGATCCCGGTGGAATTGATCGTCGGCTTCAACTTCGTGATCAACAACAATTCGACCGGCCAGACAATTTCGTCGGGCCAGACCGCCAGCTACAACCTGGACGTAATGCCGCTGGGCAATGGCAGCGTTTTCCCAGGCAACGTGACTCTGTCGTGCTCGAGTCCCGGACTGCCTCCCTTAGCCACTTGCTCGTTCACGCCTAGCCAGGTGACTTCGGGACAAGGCGACACCAATGTGGTGTTGAAAATCGCAACCGCTGCAGCCACCGCCAACGTATCGAGAATGGCAGGAACATCTCATGTGCTCTGGTACGACCTGGGCTTGTCTCTGGCCGCAGTGGTCACGGCTTTCGGCGGACTGACAAACTCTGGCCGGCGTCTCAAGAAAAGAACTTTGCGGCTTGCTGTCCTGAGCTTGTTGCTCGGTCTATTGGTAGCCTGCGGCGGAGGCAGTAGCGGTCCCAGCGGAGGGGATGGCGGAGGCGGAGGCAGCGGCGCAGGACATCCTGGAACTCCGCCGGGCAGTTACACCATTACAGTCAACGGCACGATCGGCTCAATCACGCGGAACGCGACAGTGGCGTTGATCGTACAATGAGGCCAAGACAGTGGGCGCCTGCCAATCTATGTCATCCTGAGGGACTTCAGTCCCGAAGAGTCTGCCTTGGGCGAAGTCGAAGGGATCTGGCGCGCATCAGAGTAATTGTCGTCAAGTGGAAACCGCTTCAGGCAGATCTTTCGCAAGCATCAAGACCCTAAGGCAAGTCGAAGGACGAACTGAGTTGCAGGCAATAATCGCCGTAACTTCACCCAATCCAGGCGGCCATGTATAAAGAATGTGGCGCAGATTTCCCTGCGCCGCTATGCCGGACCAATCTTTCGACATCGTAATCATTGGTGGAGGAATCGTAGGTCTCTCGACCGCGATGCACGCCACCCGCGTCCTGCCTCAGCTGCGACTGCTGCTAGTCGAAAAAGAAGATGGCGTCGCCAGACACCAGAGCGGACACAACAGCGGCGTAATTCACTCCGGCATTTACTACAAGCCCGGTTCTTTGAAGGCGAAATTCTGCGTCGAGGGAGCGGCCGCGATGGTGGAATTCTGCCGCAAGCACCAATTGCCCCACGAAATCTGCGGCAAGGTGATCGTGGCCACCAGCGACCAGGAAATCCCGCGCCTCAATGTGCTGCTCGAGCGCGGACAAGCCAACGGCCTCGCCGGCCTGCGCCTGCTGCAGCAGGAACAATTACGCGAGATCGAACCGCACTGCAGCGGCTTGCTGGGCGTGCTGGTGCCGGGCACCGGCATCACCGACTATGCCGTAGTCAGCCGCAAATACGCCGAGATTCTAGTCGCGCAAGGCGGGACACTAAGCACCGGGACGGAAGTTCGGGCGGTGGTTCGGCGCGGCGCCGAAATGATCGTCGAGACCACCCGGGGAGAGTTCGCCGCCAACTATGTGATCAACTGTGCCGGGCTGCACAGCGATCGCGTGAGCCGCATGGCGGGCCAGCAACCGGAAGTCAGGATCGTGCCCTTTCGCGGTGAGTATTACGATCTGGTTCCGGAGAGAACGCATCTGGTGCGCACGCTGATCTATCCTGTGCCCGATCCCAAGTTCCCATTTCTTGGCGTGCACTTCACGCGCCGCATCCAGGGCGGTGTGGACGCCGGACCGAACGCAGTCCTGGCTTTCAAACGGGAAGGCTACAAGCGCACCGATTTCAACCTGCGGGATTTCGCCGGCACGCTCACCTACCCGGGGTTCTGGCACATGGCGGGAAAATACTGGCGCGACGGCGCCAGCGAATACTATCGCTCCCTGAGCAAGGGCGCATTTGTAAAAGCTCTGCAGCGGCTGGTGCCGGAAATCGTCGGCGCGGATCTGGTCGCCGACGGTTCCGGCGTCCGCGCTCAAGCTGTGCGTCCCGATGGATCGCTGGTAGACGACTTTCAGTTCGTCCAGGTCAACAAAATGTTGCACGTGTGGAACGTTCCCTCGCCCGCAGCCACCGCTTCCCTCCCCATCGGACGCCACATCGCCGAGATGGCGCGCCAAGCGATTGCCGGCTCCTGAAGCCCCACCAAGCTGTCATCCTGAGCCCCCCAAGCCGTCATCCTGAGCCCCAAGCTGTCATCCTGAGCGCAGTAGCGTCTTCGCTGGCGAAGACGCTACGCAGTCGAAGGACCCCTACCTTCGCTGCGCTCCCGCGGCGAATGGGGTTTTTCTTACGCTGCAAACGGCTAAAACACCAGTTGCCGGCAGTCGAGGTTACGATAGGGGTCCTTCGACTCCGTCGTGCATTTCGCAAGCGAAATGTACGACTGCGCTCAGGATGACACGGAGTTGTACGTTTGTTTCACTGCAGCGCCGAAAACAGGGCTGCCTTGCAGCGCCTGCTGTGATGCCTCCGCAACGACTTCTACCGCTGTCATCCTGAGCGAAGTAGCGTCTTCGCTGGCGGAAGACGCTACGCAGTCGAAGGACCCCTGCAAGCATCACCGCCGCGCTGCGGAAATTGAAAGGGGAAATGACCGGAACGCCCCGTGAATGAATTGGATTTCATGGAGCTGCTGCCAGGGGTCCATCGACTGCCGGCTGCTTCGCCTCGCGAAGCAGTCCACTCCGTTCCATACGACACAAACGATCAGGCATCCTCGCCCCCAGCCCGCAAAACGGTACAATTGCCGACACCAACCACACGGAGGGCGCGAAGCAATGAGTTTTGATCTTGCAGGAAAACGAGTGGCAGTGCTGGGCGCGGGCAAGATGGGCGGAATCCTGCTGAAGGCGTTGCTGGAAAAAGGTCTGCTCTCTCCCAAGGCGACCTTTGCCACGGTCCAGCATGAAGACCGGGCGCGTGCTCTGGCGAAGAAGCTGGGCGTGTCGGTCAGTACCGATAACCTGGCGGCAGTCCGCAATGCCGACATCGTCTTGGTGTGTGTGAAGCCGCAAGTGGTGCAGGACGTAATAGAGCAGATTCGCCCCCACGTTACCCCCCAGCAGCTCATCATTTCGGTGGCGGCTTCGGTGCCTACCAGCCACATCGAAAAAGCACTGGGCAGCGATGTGGCCGTGATTCGAGCCATGCCCAACACACCCTGCGCGATCGGTTGCGGCATGACCGCCCTGTGCAAAGGCAAATTTGCCGATGCCCATCACGTGGAGGCCGCGTGCGCCCTGTTCAACGTGGTGGGAAAAACCGTAGTGGTGGACGAGAAGCACATGGACGCCGTCACCGGCCTCTCAGCCAGCGGCCCCGCTTACATCTACATCATTCTGGAATCGCTGGCGGAGGCTGGCGTGAAGGTCGGCCTGCCTCGCGATGTAGCCACCCTGCTCGCCGCCCAGACCACCCTGGGAGCTGCCACCGTCGTGCTCGAAACCGGAGACCACCCGGCCTTGCTGAAAGATGCGGTGACCACGCCAGCGGGCTGTACCATCGACGGCATTATGGAACTGGAGGAGGGTAAACTGCGCGTGACCTTGATTAAAGCTGTGGTGAAAGCAGCGCAGCGGGCGAAGGAATTAGCTTACGGATAATTCAGATATTGGCCGCGGCTCGTCGCTCCGGCGCTTAGTGAATATGTCTGCCGCGGCGCAAGGTGTGACTGATACGCATGAATAATGAATGACGACTAACGCCTATTCCGCGAGCGCGAAGTTCACCGTAATCCGGGTCTCGAATTCAACCACTTTGCCTTTGAGCTGGTGAGGTTTGAAACGCCATTGCCGCACCGCGTCGGCGGCCGCGTTGACCAGCTGAGGATCGCCGCTGATCACCGTGAGTTTTCGCACCGATCCGTCGGTTCCAACCAAAACATTCATCACGACCGGACCCTGTATGCGCTGTTGCCTGGCGGCCTCTGGATACTCCGGCTCGACCCTCTCCAGAAGATAGCTCCCCGTGGATTGAGCAGAAGCAGCCGCGGGCGCCGCCGACGGATCATCTTCTTCCCGCGTCGCCGCTTTTTGAATCGCCCCAAATTCGATGACGCCGGGTTCGGTGGAAGCCGGGGTTTGACTTGCCGCAGGCGGCATCCGAAAAACCACCTTGCCATGTTCGTACACCACCAGACCGCCATCGACCTCGGGCGGCGTGGCGGGCGGATTGGCGGGCGGCACAGCCTTTTCGACCTTCGGTTTTGAAACTGGCTTGGTCGCGGCCGGCGCCCGGGCTTGGGAATCGACTGGCTTGGCGGGAACAGATGGTTCCTCGGTCGGGCTCTGAGCCGGCCGAGCGTCGGGCACCACCGGCGCACGGGCTTGCGTCTCATCCGGAGTTACAGGAATCTGTACCGGCGCCCGGTTGACGGCCATGCTCCAACCTACCCGACCCACCATCCAGCCCAGGAGCACGGCCAAAGCCAGTACAGCCGCAGTCAGAGCGCCGGTTCGGAAGTCCCGGCCCGCAATTGCGCCTTCCCGTTCTCCCGCCTCAAACGAAAGCTCCAGGTTGGCGAATTCCGCTTCCACAGGTTCAGGAAGCTGCGGCGGTGGAACCGATTCTGGCGCCAATGTGGTCGACTCGCCTTCCATGGCATCATTCACCATCTGCGAGATTTTGCGACTGAGGGATTGCAGCGCCTGCAGGTCCGAGTCGGAAAAAGCACGCGGCACCAGGGAGAACACCTCGAGCATCCCCCACAATTCTCCATCATCCAGCACCGGTTGCACCACAATCGACCGAATTCCAAGATCACGGCACGCGGCCGTGTCGACGCGGGGATCGACGAGCGTATCGTCGCAGAGTTGCATCTCCCGGGTCTGAACGCATGCGCCCGACAGGCCGGATCGAGTGTTGAGGTAAGCCCCTGCCACCGGAGCCTTGTCGCCCAGGGTGGCGCGGCACACCATTTTGTTGCCTCGAGCCAGTGCGATCACGGCTCCGCTCGAAGCGGCGGTCACCCTGGTCTGTTCCAGAATCTCATGCAGCTGCGAATCCAGGGCAAAGTCGGCGGGCAAATCTCTCTTGGCCTTGAAGGGCAGAACATTGCTCGGCCCCGCCTCAGGCTCCTCGGAGTTGGGCTCGATCCACTCCGGACCGCTGATGCGGATTTGGTCGCGATCGGGATCACGCGTTGAATCAGGCTTTAGCATGTTTCGAGCCATGCCAATAATCCGGGCTGTACCGACTGACCGCCGGCGGCAATTGAGCGGAGTTTCGCCTGAAACAAACGTCTTGTCAACACAAATGGCCCGAGGTAATCAACTCAAAACAATAACTTTATCAAGGCGTCGAACAGGAGATAAAGAACCCGGAATCAGCATTCCTTCCCTTCCGATTGTACTTATTTCCTCGCCTGGCGGGTGAAATCTGAGCGAGCTGCTGCCTGAGATCGTTCTGTTTTGAGGGGCCACTTCCGGAATCAGAAACGATTGGTCCTAGATCGGCCCGCGATACCGGCGCAACCGTACCGCCAGGGCGAGGAAGGCCGCTGCGATTGCCAGGCCGATCCACAAACCCGGGCTGGTCAGAAATTCGCCGAGCGTGATTAACGTCAGCGGATGCATGAGGCTGATGCCCGGCGCTGTGGAGGCCACGGCGTTCGCGCCGCCCCCCAAACGAGATTCCAGCAGGGTGGCGAAATGGGAAGTGTTGAAGGCAATCTTTTCGACCACGCCGATCGCGAGGAGAGGTAGGCTGGCCCATAGAAATGCCGCGCGCCGCGCCCAGCCTGAGACCAGAATCAGCCAGCCATAGAAGGGCGCATAGTAAAGCCCGTGAATGGCCACAAGGTGGAAGAGCAGCATCAGCCACATCGGGAACAATGGGAACTGTCTCCACAGGGGCGCGACACTCAGACCGCTCCCCAGAAACACTGCCGTATTCACCAGCAGCATGATCCACTGGGTGGCAATGGTGATCGCGAAGGTAAGCAGCGGAAGAACCACAATCGGAATGGCGGCCTTCGAGAGCACGGTGGTGAGATCGGAAACCGGCAGTGACTTCCAGAACAGGATGCTGCGATCGCGCCGTTCGCCGTGCAGCGCATCGAGGCAGTAGAACACCGCGACAACAATAGTGGTCCCCATGATCAGAAGAGCGGCGAAGTTGTACGGCTGCTCAATCCACTCGCGCAGTTGCATCGGATCGAGCGCCGACGCGCCTCGCACCTTGCCCGCCAGACGAAGCGCGCCGATCATGAAGCCAAACAGAAACATGGCGGCGACTGCCAGCGGGGCAATATAGATCGAACGGTTTTCCCACAGTTCGCGCCGCAGCGACCAATACAGGGGTTGTGGCGTCACGGCGACCGCCGGTGCGATTACCGGGGAATCGTCTATACGCGAGTTGCGGGAAGACTCGGGCATGGTGTTGGACGGAGTATTCACCTGGCAGCTCCTTGATGGTTACGCGGTGCCGGTCCGGCCTGATTATCGATCACCGCAACGAACAAGTCGGCGATGCTGGGAGTGCGCACTTCGCCCAGCCCGGCCAGTTGCTGTCGCTCGATGCGATCGAATAGCAGGATGCTGCGGCCGAGAGACTGGCGCTCGTGAATTGGCTTGAGCGCCCGTGCCGCGACCACCTGCTCGGGATGCACCGTCACCTCCATATAGCGGGACTCCAACTCCTCCATGCTGCAATCGAACACGATACGGCCGCGGTTGATGAACATCAGGTCGGTGATTACGTGCTCGATCTCCTCCACCTGATGCGTGGTCACGATAATGGTGCGGCTGCGATCGTAGTAGTCGTTCAGCAGAGAATCGTAGAACTGCTTGCGATACAGGATGTCGAGTCCAAGCGTAGGTTCATCCAGCACCAGCAATCGCGCGTCAATCGCCATGACCAGCGCAAGATGAAGCTGGGCTACCATGCCCTTCGACAATTCCCTGACCTTGCGGGCGCGTCCGATCGTGGTCTTCGCCAGAAAGCCTTCCGCCTTCCTCCGATCGAATCGCTCATGCACCCCGGCGACGTAGTCGAGTGCCTGCGAAACTTTCATCCAGCGAGGCAGGACGGCGACGTCGGCAATGAAGCAGACGTCCCGCATGAGTTGGTCGCGCGCGGTCCAGGGGTCGCGCCCCAGCACCTTCAGCTCTCCCTGATATGGAGTGAGGCCGAGAATGGCGTTGAGCGCAGTGGTCTTGCCCGCGCCGTTGGGGCCGATGAGCCCGAGGATGCGGCCTTCTTCAACCCGCAAGTTGATGCCGTCCAGCGCGACCGTCGTGCCGAAGGCCTTGCGCAAGCCGCGAGCTTCTATGCATGCCATGGCGTCAGAGCTCCTCCTTGTTGCGATCTGGTTCGTGTGGTTTCGACCTGGAGGCCTTCGACCGTGCCGCGTCCGCCGGCGACCCGCGGTTTGAACCGTCCAGGAGTTCTTCAGCATTCAGGCCGAGCCGCTGAATCCTGGCATAGATCCGGGGCCATTCTTCGCCTAGAAATTTCTGCCGTTCGCCTTGCAACAGCAAGCCCCGCGCGCCGGCATTGATGAACATGCCGAGTCCGCGTCGGCTCTCGACCAGCCCTTCGTCCACCAGTTGCTGATATCCCTTCAGAACCGTGAGCGGATTGACCCGATACTCGGCCGCGACGTTGCGGACCGAGGGCAGCGGATCGCCGTCCTTGAGCACACCGTCGAGAATCATCGCGACCACGCGATCGCGCAGCTGGTGGTAAATCGGCTGACTGTCATTCCACTCACGGTCCATCCTGTTTTTCCAGATAACCCTTGCGGGAAATATCTCCCGTCAGTTCGTCCGTTTCAGGTCCATGCGCGCGTGGACCGGCTTGTCCCCCGGCATCATATACGTCCAGTCCTCGATGTGGTGGTTGGCGTCAACCATGGTGAACACCGCGTGCTGCATGTGTCCGTACTGCGTACTCCCGGCGACGTCGAGAAAAGCGAATTCTACCGACTTGCCGTCGGGCGACATCTTTCCCGCCATGCGTGGCCGGTTTCCGGCATCGCAATAATGGGTCAGCAGCAGCCGATCGCCATCCAGGTAAAACATGGTAAGGGGATGGTCGTAACGCATCGGGTCGTCCGGCTTTCCTGCTCCCTTCATCTCATGCTCCAACGCGTTTCCCCGGGAGGTCACATGCAGCATGACCTGGGTGATCGTCCCGTTCCCCATTTCGGGCTGCGGCGGATCGGTGGTCACGGGGCCTTGCCAGGAACCCGCTAAGGTTTTCAGCTCGGCGAAAGATTTTTGCGCCTCGGATTGGGCAAAAGCGATGGTGGAGAGCGACAGCAGAACCACCGACAGTATTAAACCATGGGATTTCATGTTTCCTTCTCCTTGGAGACTTCGTCTCTACTTGTGTGTTCTCAAAGCCAGGGATGATTCTCTGGCGTCTCTGTTTCGAATTCCGACAGGTCAAGCCCCGTGCTGAATACTGTTATACTTAACTATAACACTAGATATCTTGTCAAGCGGTTTGTTGAGCTCCCCATTGCCGCATCCTCCGGCCCCTTGATTTCCAGGCCCGATCTGCGGTGTACACTTCCCCGGCTGGAAATCTTCCAAGAAGGTGGGGATCAAGAGGCTGACCGCTCCGGGTTCAAATTCAGCATCCGCGTCGCCCCTATCGCGCTCTGACCAGTGGCATGCCGTCTCCGCCAGTTTCCTGGGCTGGACCCTGGATGCCTTCGACTTCTTCGTTGTCGTCTTTCTCGTAGACACGCTGGCCCTTCACTTCCACGTCACCAAAGGCGCCATCGTGTGGACCATGACCGCGACTCTGGCCATGCGTCCGCTGGGCGCAGTCCTGTTCGGTTTGCTCGCCGACCGTTACGGACGCCGCAAGCCCCTGATGGCCAACGTGATTTTCTTTTCTGTGGTCGAGTTGCTCTGCGGATTCGCCCCCAATTACACCGTATTTCTGATCCTGCGCACGATCTATGGCATCGGGATGGGCGGCGAGTGGGGCGTCGGAGCGTCACTCGCCATGGAGAGCGCTCCGCCCCGGTGGCGCGGCATCCTCTCCGGAATCGTGCAAAGCGGATATTCCATCGGTTATCTGCTGGCGGCTGTAGCGGCGCGCTTCATTCTCCCCGCCTGGGGATGGCGCGCCATGTTCTGGGCAGGCGGCGCGCCAGCGCTGCTGGCCTTCTACATCCGCTTCCGGGTGCGTGAGTCAGAGGCCTGGAAACGGCACCGCGCCCCGACTGTGGGCAAGATCCTGCGCACCGCCAGCGGTCACTGGAGAATTTTTCTTTATCTTGTCCTGTTGATGACGCTGATGATGTTTCTCTCCCACGGCACTCAGGACCTTTATCCCGATTTCCTGAAGTCGGCCCGCGGCCTGGATTCGAAAGCTGTCGCGTACCTGGTAATTCTGTTCAATGTGGGAGCCGTGCTGGGCGCCATTCTGTTCGGACATCTCTCGGAAAGTTTTGGCCGCCGCCGCAGCATGATTCTGGCCCTGCTTTTGTGCCTGGCCATGATTCCGGCCTGGACTTTCGGCGGATCGCTGATGACTCTGGCGGTCGGCGCTTTCGTGATGCAGGCGGGCGTCCAGGGCGCATGGGGCATCATCCCCGCGCATCTCAATGAACTCTCTCCTGACGCGGTCCGCGGCCTTATGCCCGGCTTCGCCTACCAGATGGGAATCCTCATTGCCGCCCCCGTCAACAATGTCGTCTACGCTTTACGCAAGCCGCTGGGATATCCCTGGGCTCTGTCCGCATTCGAGATCGCGAACATCGCGATCTTAATGACCGTCATCGCGCTGGGCTCAGAGCGAAAAGGAAAGAGTTTTTCATAACACCGGAATCTAGCCGGGCGGCGGCGCGACAAAATGCTCACCTGCATAGTTCACATTTAAAGATGTGGCCTCTGATGTGACCTCTGATGTGCCGTCTAAAGATGTGACCTCCGTCACTGTCGTTAGTGACCAATGACCACTCCCTCACAAACTGCGTGAGGCTTTATCATTACCCTCTGGCTTCGTCACCACGTGGCGCCGCCTTGGGCGCCCGAAAGGCTGCTACAGTAAGTCAAACAATGCTGCTGGCTGAGTAAGCGGAGAATAAGGGATGAACATTGCAGTAGTGGGTTCGGGCTACGTAGGGCTGGTGGCAGGCGCGTGTTTCGCCGACCTCGGCCACGACGTGATCCTGGTGGACAATGACCAGGCCAAAGTCGCCGCGCTGAAAGCCGGCGATGTCCCCATTCACGAGAAATTCCTGCCCGAACTGTTGAAGCGGCATCGCGGCAAGAAACTTGCTTTTTCCGGCGACCTGAACCAGGCCGTACGCACCAGCCAAGCCATTTTCATCGCGGTGGGAACTCCGCCGACAGAACAGGGCGAAGCGGATCTCTCCTACGTGGAATCGGTGGCGCGCAGCGTTTCCGGAGCCATCAACGGTTACAAGGTGGTCGTGGAAAAAAGTACGGTTCCGGTTTACACCAGCGACTGGGTGCGGAAGATTATTTTACGCAACGCCGCCGCACCGGATTCTTTTGAGGTCGCTTCCAACCCGGAATTTCTACGGGAAGGCACCGCAGTCACCGACTTTCTTTATCCCGACCGCATCGTAGTGGGGGCGGACAGCGAGCGCTGTGCCGCGGTGTTGCGCGAAATTTACGCGCCCATGACGGATGGCAGCTACTACCAGCGCAAGGACGCGATTCCGGCGCCCGACCGGGCGCAGATTCCTCCTCCGCTGATTGTCACCAGCGCCAAGAGTGCGGAACTGATCAAGCACGCCTCCAATGCTTTCCTGGCCATGAAGATTTCATTTATCAACGCCGTCGCGTCGATTTGTGAGTCGGTAGGAGCGAACGTGCAGCAGGTTTGCCAGGGGATCGGGACCGACAGCCGCATCGGTCCGCGCTTTCTGAATCCCGGGATCGGCTATGGCGGATCCTGCTTCCCCAAGGATCTTCTGGCATTTCGCGCCGTAGCCCGGGAGTGCGGATACGAGTTCCGGCTGCTCGATGAGGTCATGCGTATTAACGAGGAGCAGCGCCAGCGCTTCCTGCGCAAGGTGCGTACCGCGTTGTGGACCCTGCGGGGCAAGCGTCTGGGCGTGCTGGGCCTGGCTTTCAAGGGAGGAACCGACGATATCCGCGAGTCCCCCGCGATTCTTCTGGTCCAGTCGCTACTGCAGGAGGGCTGTCAGATTGCGGCCTATGATCCGGCCGCCGTCGCCCGGTCCCGGGAAGTGCTGAGCTCCGGCATAGAATTCGTGGATAATCCCTATGAAGCGGCCCGCGACGCGGATGCGCTCCTGATTTTGACCGAATGGGAAGAGTTCGCCACCCTCGACCTGGACCGCGTCTTCAAGCAGCTGAAGTATCCCATTGTGATCGACGGCCGTAACCTTTACGAGCCGGA
The DNA here is from genome assembly GCA_050746005.1 of Terriglobales bacterium. Classification (GTDB taxonomy): domain Bacteria; phylum Acidobacteriota; class Terriglobia; order Terriglobales; family Acidobacteriaceae; genus JAIQFF01. Next base: position 37,121 of record JBOGLC010000118.1, on the reverse strand, counting down.
TGCGATGGCCGCGCGCGGCTTCACCTACTACAGCGTCGGCCGTCCGGCAGGAGTTCCGCTGGTTCCGGCAAACGCCGCTCCGGCTTCAAGGAAACTGAAGAAATGACGAACCGGCAACGCGCCCTGATCACTGGCGGAGCCGGCTTTCTGGGCTCGCACTTGTGCGATGCCCTGCTGGCCGAAGGCTACTCGGTCGTGGTCGCAGACAATCTGCTTACGGGAAAACTGTCCAATCTCGAACACCTGCGCCACGAAACCCGCTTCGAATTTCAGCAGATCGATATCATCGAGCCGTTTGATTGCGGCGCGGTGGATTTTGTCTTCCACTTCGCAAGTCCGGCCAGCCCCGTGGATTATGCCGTCCATGGCATCGCCACGCTCAAGGTGGGATCGCTCGGAACATTTCACGCGCTCGATGTCGCCCGCAAGTACGGAGCCAAATATCTGGTCTCGTCGACATCGGAATGTTATGGCGATCCTCTGGAGCATCCTCAGACGGAAACCTACTGGGGCAACGTAAATTCCATCGGTCCGCGCTCGGTATACGACGAAGCCAAAAGGTTCACCGAAGCTGTCACCATGGCCTATCACCGCTACCATCGGGTGGACACGCGCATCGTCCGGATTTTCAATACCTACGGACCGCGCATGCAACTGAATGACGGCCGCGTGGTCCCCAACTTCATGAAGCAGGCGCTGCGTGGCGAGGACCTCACGGTTTACGGCGATGGCAGCCAGACCCGTAGCTTCTGCTACGTCAGCGATGAGATTGATGGTTTCCTGCGGCTCTCCAGATCGGCCGAGCATTTACCGGTGAACATCGGCAATCCTACCGAGTTCACCATCCTGGAATGTGCGCAGCGGGTTCTGGCGGTGACCGGATCGAAGAGCAAGATCCGCTACGAACCCTTGCCCCAGGACGATCCCAAGCAACGCTGCCCCGATATCACCAGGGCCAGGACCCTGCTGGGCTGGGAACCGAAGATCGATCTTGAAACCGGCTTGCGTTTGTCGCTCGATTATTTCCGCAAGGCCGCTGGCTGACCGCGTTCAAGCAATGTAGGCGCGAGCGCCCCGCTCGTGCAAAGGTCAGCGCCATCACTCCCTCGCACTCGGAATCGGACGCACGAGCGAGCGCCCTCGCGCCTACATTGGCGTGGTCAAAGCAGTTCGGGAGAGCTTACGCTGGTCCCGAACTTATTCGCTTATAGGGGTCCGTCGACTTCACGAGCGAAACATCTCACTCCGCTCAGGAAGACAAGAATTTATCCTTGGGCGCCGCAGCACTTCTTGTATTTCTTCCCGGAGCCGCAACGGCAGGGATCGTTGCGCCTGATTTTTGCCGTGCCGCGCACCTCTCAAACCCCTCTCATCCTGAGCGCAATCTTTCCATTCGCGAGCGAATGGAAAGATGGAGTCGAAGGACCCCTACCCCCTCATCTGCAGCTTGCGCGCGTGGGTTATTCCCCAGACTTCAAAGGGAAACTCTCGGAAATGTGATAGGGGTCCTTCGACTGCGTGGCCACTTCGCTTCGCGAAGCGACCACTCCGCTCAGGAAGACATGATTCAGGAAAAAATAAAGAGAGGGGGAATTGTAGAACTTTCAGGCCAGACTATCTTCCGCAGCCTGAGCGGCAATCAACTGCTTCACATGCTCCCGCTCATCGGCCGTGTTGAGACTGAACTGCACTCCCATCCCGAATCCGGGATGCACCACTTGTACGGTTCCTCGAACCCGCAGCTTCATGGCATGAGTGCGCACCACAATTTCCAACGCCGTGTGCGAAGGAAAGGGAGAAGGAGTCTCCACATAACAGCCACCGGTGCTTACATCGCTCAGCGTGCATCGATTGGGAATGCCCTCGCCTACTCGGAACACGTCAGCGCTCAGATGGCAGGCGCGACGGCCCTGGATGCGGCGATTGGAAGATGCGGCCGAAAGACCGAGGCCGGCAAACCGGGTGACTCCACCTTCCGGCACAGGTGCCGGTTCTTTCCTGGGCGCATTCTGTTCCGCTTTTGCCAATCGGGCCAGGCTGCTCTTGATCCACTCGTTCATGGTGCGTCGCGAGGTCTGGGGCACATCCACGAAGCGGATTCCCACCCGGCCCGAAGAGTCCTGCCACACCACGTCGCCCGAAAGCCGGACTGAGGATTTTTCCCCCGGCAAATTGAACTGAAAATAAACCTTGCAACGCGGAGGCAATCGGCGTTCGGCCTGGATGGCCAATCCATCCTCGCTCAGGTCGAGCAGAGTGGCGGCCACATTTTCCGCATTGGCATACGTAATCGAGGCCGGAGCATGGAGAGCGATCCTCAATTTGCCGCGTTTTTCGCGCGCCATCAGACCTCGTGCCGCCCGCAGACTACTCGCTGCCCGCTCCACCGACACCGGCTTATACACAATAAAATTTGCGCCTTGACCGAAGATGTCCCGAACCTGCTCCCGTCCGTCCACCAGGCCAATGATGAGTGTGCCCCGGTTAATCGGCGACTTGCGCGCGCCGGCGATCAGTTCGATCGCTGACATCTGGTCCTGGCAATCGATCACAACGGCGTCGAAATGCTGGGTGGCCAGCCGGGTGGCGGCCCTGCCCAAATCTCCGCAATGCTCCGCCTCGATGTTCAGCTCGCGCAAAATCTGGCTGAGCACCTGCACCGCTTTCGAATCAGCACACACCACCAGGGACGTAAGCGCCATACTTCGAAGATGTTAGATTTACGCGGTAAGCCGAGACAAGTTACCTCGGTCATTCGAGAGTGAATTTAGGGCGGGTGGTGACTTTCGTCATCTGGAGTTACACCAAAGAAATCGTTATGTTCGGAATTGCTGGTGCCGATCTGTTTCGGTAAGCGCTTCTCACCTCTGCCAGAAGGGTCCCGCATGTCGTCACAACCCGGTAACTGGATGATCGCTTTGGGCGCAGTCGGCGGGGTCGTCGGAATTCTCATGCTGCCCGCGGCTCTTGGACAGCATCCCGACCCCAGCCTCATGGTTCTGGGTGCCTTCGGAATGTCGCTGGGCTCCCTGATTGCAGCCTCGGGCATTTACCTTAAGGCTCGCGCTCTCCATCTTCCCGGTAAATCGGTGCGAGTGCCCGCTGAATCGAAAAACTCCGCGCGACGCGTTCGTGGCGGCTGTGATGTGTGCCTCGGAGACCTGCCGGTGATTCATTGCAAGGTTCATCAGGTTCACCTTTGCAGCAACTGCCTGGGGCGGCACTATGATTTTCGCACCTGCGCCTATGCGCCCAGTACCCGTGGAGCCAACGGTAAGACGGCAGCCAAGGCTCGAGCAGCCTCCGCTCGTTAAGTTTCTATCACTCGCGATGAACGTCTCAACCGCTACTCAGCTTTTGCTTCTGATGCCCCAACTCCTTGAGGGCAGGGGAGTTTACTGGTTACCTTGGTCAGGTTGCCGACAGTACCTTGGTTAGTAGCTTGGCGCTTGTTTACCCACTATCGTTACAGGTTGTTGACAGGACTCCGAATGAGAACCATCTCTGGATTCAAAGCTGAACGCGGCTTTTCTTTACCTGAGCTATTGATCACACTGGCGGTGGGATTGATTCTCGCCGGTACCAGCATTCTATTGGCTTCGAACGCAACCAACGAGATTCGTTTGAGTAGCTCAAGCACGAACTACGCGAACCTTTTGCAGAATGCGCGCGTGCGCGCAGTTCGGGACAACGCTTTTTACACCGTGCGCGTGGATTGCAGCACGGTCGGCTCGGCGGCGCCCTGCACCGGTACCTCTCGCGCCAGGGCTTTTATAGACCTCAATAGTAACGGCACCTACGACACCGGCGAACCCGAAATGGTATTCGCTGCTGGAGTGAGTCCGCAGACATTCGCTTCTGGACCTTCAGAGGCCAACCTGGCGGGGCAATTCCTGCCCTCCACGGCGGTGAACACGGTGGCGAACACCTCGATTCCGATTTTCGGAACGCGCGGCCTGCCCTGCAAAGTCTCAGGGGGAGCCTGTCCCTATCTCGATGCCAACGGCCTGCCGGTCTCGTACGTCACCTTTGTCCAGAACACACGCGGCGGGAAGTGGCAGGCGATCACGGTAAATCCCGCCTCAAGAATCAAGGAGTGGGCTTATAACGGCGCCACTTGGTCGCAACTCAACTAGCCCTATGAGAATTCTTAAACCAACTTCGGGGTCTGCTTCGCGCCGCCGTCAGCGGGGATCTTTCCTGCTCGAAAGCCTGATCGCGATGATCGTCCTCGCCATCGGTCTGGGGGGACTTTCCAGCCTCCTCATGGCGTCGCTTTACACCAACCGCCGGTCGAACCAGGACACATCGTCCACCATGGTCGCCGAGCACGTACTGGAGCAGATCAGCGCTCAGCCGGCGAATTCAGTCACTCCTCTTACTCTGACGGATTGCGCGGGCACAGCCTGGACCATCAATACTCAGGGACATGCCACCGGAGCCGGAAGTGGCGGTTCCTATGGCGGCGACGGCGCCCGTCTGATTTCGAGCGGCGTCATTGACTGGACCCAGACTTACGCCAGCATCCCGGCAGGCTACGCCATGCGTTACGTGGATTGCGGAATTGCCGGGCGGCAGACCGTGTACGACATACGCTGGGACCTGATCTCCATGAGCGCTTACACCCGCGTGGCGGTCATTTCAGCGCGTCCGTCCGGAGCCCCGGTAAACGGCGGACTCAGATTTGTAATGCCGGCGAATCTGCGGACCATTGGAGGACTCTGAGCATGCGAAACTCCGGTTCGCCCACCCGCTCAAATAAAAGCTCACTCGGCTTCTCGCTGATCGAAATGCTGATAGCGGTAGCCATGGTGTCTGCCGTCATGGCGGTGGTCATGCGCGGCATCATTCAAATGCAGCAGCGCAGCAGCACCGAAACTTCGACAGTCGACGTATCCCAGCAGACCCGCGACTTCATCGACCAGATGGTGCGGGACGTCCATAACGTGGGCTATCCACCACCCCAGGTATTCAACGGCGCACCCGCTTGCACCGGCGTGGCCACGGTCGCGTGCGGTGTAATCTCTTACAGCCCTATTCAAATTATTTATGAAGGCGATCTGGATGGCAGCGGCACGGTTTACCGGGTCTATGTGCAACTGCAGGTGCCTGCGGGTGGGAAGTGCCCCTGTACCCTGCAGCGCGGGGCCATCAGGAAATCGGATGCGCTGGCCGGCACACTTCCTACTTATTTCACCGAAGTCAACGGCGTCCTGAATAGTGGCAATGGAGCGGGTGCGGCAACTTATCCGATCTCTCTTCCCGGCCCCGGAAACTACGCCTCCTACGGTACCGCCGACGTTTTCGACGCCTACGATGTAGCCGGAGGTGCGGTGGGAACTTGCACCACGATCGCGGCCTGCTCCAGCATCCACAGCCTGCAGATCACCGCCAACATCGCGCCCGACTACGGAGACGCTGCCACCAAGACGTACAAGATTTTTTCGATCACTTCGAAAGCCAGGATGAACAACAACAACCCTGTTATCTGAGGAGAAGCATATGCCAAAAACGAGTCATCGGGACGAACGTGGAGTTGCACTGTTTGTCGCTATCCTCGCTCTGCTGCTGCTCACCGCAGTGGCCGCCGGCATGATGTACCTCTCCTCCACGGAAACCGCGATCAGCAGCAATTTCAAATCCGAGGAGACCGCTTACTTCGCGGCTCGAGCCGGGGTCGAGGAGGTGCGTGACCGCATGCTTCCCACCTCAGTCTACGCGGCTCCCTACTCCATCGCTCCCCAGATTGCGACTCTGGCGCTTCCTCCGGGCAATCCGGCGGCGTTGTATGTTTTATCCTCCGGCGTGACCATGGCGAATGTGACCAACGCGGCCGCGTCCAACCCTTATTTCGATGCCGAACTCTGTCATGACCTCACTATTGGCTCCATGACCCAAAGCACATCGGCGAATATTCGCTGCGGTTCGTTGCCCAGCGGAAGCAGTTGGTACCCGAGTACCCAGCCCGCCAGCGTCGCGCCGGTGGCCATGGACTACAAGTGGGTGCGGGTGACTTTGAAGGCAAACAACAGCAACACCGCGGTTCCTGTAAATGGCTCCTCAGCCAACGCCAATGTGGTCTGCTGGAACGGCACCTCGGAAGTGACGGCTGCGTCTACCGCTACTGCCGCGTGCAACGCTCTGACGCCCATCGCCAACCCCGTGTATCTGATCACGGCGCTTGCCGTTACCTCAAGCGGCGCGCGCCGCATGGTTCAGGAAGAGATGGCTCAGACTCCGACGGGTGGGAATCCCGGGGGTTTGTTTGCGACCGGAACCGGATGCAGCGCCCTGAACCTTGCGGGCAACGCCAGCACCGGCAGCTTCAATTCCGCTACCGAAGGCACTCCGACCAATCCACCCAACAATAAAGCAAACTCCGGTGGGAACGTGGGATCGAATGGTAATGTCAGCCTCGGCGGCAGCAGCACCAGCGTAAACGGCAGCATTTCGACTTTTCTGCCGCCCACGGTGGGTTCTTGTCCCGCGAGTGGCGTTTCGAAAAGCGGCAATCCGACTTACGGCAGCGTGGTCGGTCTTCCCAGCCTTTACACTCCTCCCATTCCGCCAATACCCAATCCGCTGCCCCCGCAAACCAGCACGACTTATAAAGGCGTGACGCTCACCCCAGGGTCCTATGGCAACGTGACCATGAAAGGCACCGTTACCTTACAGGGCGGAACCGCCGGCAATCCCGCCGTTTACACCTTTAACAGCCTGACCCTCAACGGCAATGCCGACATGGAGATCACCGGCCCCGTAGTCATCAATCTTGCCGGGCAGCCTAACATGTCGAGTGTGCTGGATATGACGGGTGGTGGTTTTGGCAACAGTACCTATGTTCCCTCTAATCTTGTCATCAACTACGGCGGCACCGGCAGCATGACGATCACCGGTGGCACCAGCGCATATGCGGTGATCAATGCCCCCAACTCCGCGATTACTCTTCGCGGCGGTGCGAACTTTTACGGCCAGGCGATTGGCAAGACGATTGACGATCAGGGTGGAACGAACTTTTATTGGGATGCTTCCTTGGGTGCGCCCCCATCGAATGGCAACTCTTTTTACGCCATCAGCATGCGGGAACTGAGTTATTAGAATCTTACCCGGAGCGATTAGCTTTTCGCTCCCCCTGCACCTGAGGCATTCAGCTGCCGCTCAAACCCGGTTGTTTGCGTCTCCGGGGTGAGCCTTCCTTCACGGAAGTGCAGGCGCCGCAATCGGCGGCGCCTGCAGGCAACTGGCCGTGATCACCACCCCGTCGCACACGATCTTGCCGTCCACAAGCTGCACGCAGGGCCGGGTAAAACTCTGCACGTTGACCCTGACATAATGGGCTGGTACGACGAACCCCGCAGACCGCTCGTGCAGACATCCGGTCAAGGACACTGAAACTATCAGAAGCAGGATCTTGCTCATCTCCACGACTCTCATTCTGCATTCCTGACGCCATTGCTGGTTCCATCAAGTCATCGGCAGCCCCCCACCCATCCTTTAATCATTGTCCGCAAAGGCAGCGGCATGGGAACGTACCCGCTCGCCGCCATAGTCTTCCCGTGTATCATCGTTGTCTTGCGGCTCTGCCGTTTTGCTCGCGACCACACTGGAGGTGGATCTCTTGCCTCAGATCAGAGCAATTTTTTGGGACGTTGGCGGAGTCTTGCTCACCAACGCCTGGGATCGCTCCCAACGGGAGCGGGCTCTCAAACAATTCAAGTTAGACGAATCCGAATTTTTGGATCGCCATGAGATGCTGGTCTCTTCCCTGGAACGGGGCAAAATCGGCTTTGACGAATATCTTGATCGGACCATCTTCTACCGGCCTCGGCCCTTTGGCCGGGAAGTTTTCAAGGACTACGTATTTTCTCTGTCGCAACCCCACCGCGAAGTGCTGGCTCTAGCCGAACAACTGGCAAAAGCGGGCAAATATTTCATGGCGACCATCAATAACGAGTCGAAAGAGTTGAACCAGTACCGCATTCAGACTTTTGGCTTGCGCGAGATCTTCTCCGTGTTTGTCAGCTCCTGCTTCGTAGGCCTGCGCAAGCCCGAAAGCGGCATTTACCGGCTGGCCCTCGAGGTGACTCAGCAAGAGCCGCAAGACTGCTGCTTCATCGACGATCGCGCCCTCAACCTCGAGGGCGCCCGGCAATTGGGAATGCATACCATCGAGATGCACGATGTGGAACAGCTGCGGCGGGAGTTGCGGAAGCTGGAAGTGGAAATCTGATTCTTGCCGGTTGAGTGGGCCGGTTCTCAACTGCGGCTTTTAGTTCATCGGAACCTCAAGCCTTGCGCGTACTCGACGGAGGCACACTCGATTTGACCGGCGATTCGGCGGTTGCTCCCAGACTCAGATCGCTGGACCAGCTATCGGCCGTAATCCTCCAGTCGCCATTGGCCTGGCGATTCAGAAGAATCAGATATTTGCCCCGCTCTTCGCGCCGCTTGCCCACGGCGCTCGGCACCAGGGACTTGAAGCGACCTGCCTCGTAACCGAACTCGCCGAATAATTCTGCCCGCAGCGGATCCAGTTCTACTTCACTCATGCCGGCATCGAGCAGCCCGAAGAAAAACTCGCGAATGGCCGCGGCGCCGCGCACCGCGGGAACATTCGCCCGCAGCACCGTGGCATCGGGAACATACAGTTCGACCAGATCATCCAGTTGCTTGGTGTTGCAAGCCAGCGCCCAGTCCTGGGAGGTCTTGCGGAGGGCAATCTCGGCCCGGCTCAACGACGCCCCGCTGAGCGGGGCTCGCGCCCGGACGAGATCGCGACTGGCAGGGCTGCCGGCCGCCCGCACCTCGGGATCCACGCCGCGCTCCATGCCGCCTGAGTGGTTGAAGTAGTGGTGGTGATAGTGATGATGGTAGTGATGGTCGCCATTCACTTCAGGCATCTGCCCGGGCTTGGGCGGTGCAACTTCCGCCTCCTCCGGCGTCTTCGGCAATGGGACGCCACAGCTGGCACAGAAGCTGTTTCCCTTGCGATTCGCGCTTCCACAAGCCGCGCAGGTCTGCCGGCCGGGGCTTTCAGATTCAGGGTTCACATTCACGCAATCTTCTATGCTCTGCTCCAGAGTGTACCGCTGCATGGCCCGGAGTATTGCAGTCTTGGACTGAGCAACTGGTTTGGCATCATCCATGCCGCACTTGAGTCCCCCGCGCCCCGCCCGCCGAGCGGAACTTTCCGCAGCCAGCGGCTTCGCTCATTTTAGCGGAAAACTTTCCTGGCGATTGGAAAACTCCACCTTCGCCTCTGCCTCGGTCGGTACTCCGTTGCACAAAGCAGGACGATAGCGCCAGAAGCGCACGGCTTCAAGGATGGTTCGGTCTTCGTGAGGCCCGGCGCTTTCCAGGATCAGAGCACTGTGCACCCGGCCGTCGGTCCCAATGATGAAGCTAACGCTGGCTTTCGAATTCAAGTCCGTTTCGTCCAGCAGAGGATCAGGCGTAGCCAGAGCCTGCGGAGGCCGCACCGCTTCGCATGCGGCTCGGGCGGTAGGATATCCCATGGCGGCGAATTCCGAGTCGTGAACCGCCGAACTCCACGGGCGATGTTCCCTCTCGCGCAGAGACGCTGGCCTGCCCGCAATTCCCGCCGCCACCGGCTCGATTGAGGCCAGGGCTGGAACTGAAGCGATCAAAATAAGGCAACACCATCTCCACAGTGGCATGCGCTGATTTCCCTCGCGGCGCACGGCATACTCATTTGGCCGGCCGGCGATACCCCTGTCCCAGGGCAATCGGCCTGCCTAGCAAAGCTTCTGCAACTGATTGATGTTGTGGGTTTTAAACAAGTGGCCGCGCCCGGGCAAAGCTGGGAGATGAAAACAGTTGCGGTCACAGATGGACCTTTGGCCGCCAGCATCGACTGCCATTTTGGTCATTTTTCAGAAGGCCGGTTCTTCCTCTACAGATCTGAGACTCAGGGCTCGTATGATCCGGCCCGGTTTTTCTGTACATTTGATGTCAGCCGTGGCGTTGTGACGCCGATTCAATTGGAGGGACTTCTGCTCCTGCCTCGACTTTTCTCATCGCTCCGGACGCTTCGATTGTTGCTGATCCTTGGCCTCTGGCTGGTCCTGCCACTGGCACTGCAATCTCAAGATTCGGTGCCCCGTCAGATCTCCGGAGTAGTGAGCGATCAGACCGGGGCCGCGATTGTCGCCGCCGAAGTGGTGTTCACCAGCGGATCGTTTTCGGCAACGCAGGTCGCCAACGGTCAGGGCGCCTTCCTATTTTCCCGAGTCTGGGCGGAATCCGGCGTGCTGAAAATCTCCGCCCCCGGATTTCAAGCGCGCAGCCTGGATTGGCGAGTCGGCGCCAATTCTCTGCGGATCGTGCTGCTGCCTGCGACCGCAGCTGAACAGGTGGTCGTGACCGCCAATCGTACCGGCGTACGCGTAGTCGAAAGCGCGACCAGCGTAACCGTTCTTTCAGCCCCGGATCTGGCTGCCACGGCGGCCTTCCGCACGGACGATGTCCTGCGCCAGGTGCCCGGATTCAGTCTCTTCCGTCGCACCACCAGCCGCACTGCCAACCCGACGGCGCAGGGGGTTTCGTTGCGCGGGCTGGGCGCGAGCGGGGCCAGCCGGGCCCTGGTGCTCAGTGACGGCTTCCCTCTGAACGATCCCTTCGGTGGGTGGGTTTATTGGGACCGGGTTCCGCGCGCCAGCATTGGCAGCATCGAAGTGGCCAGCGGCGGCGCTTCACATCTCTACGGATCGGATGCCCTGGGCGGAGTCATTAATGTTCTTCGAACCCCTGTGGATCGCGATGCGATTTCCCTGGAAGCGGCCTATGGCAATGAGAACTCTCCCGACCTCTCTTTGGCTGCCAGTCGCAGCTTTGGACCGTGGGCCATCGGACTGACTTCGGAACTCTTCCGGACCGATGGCTACATCGCAGTGCCGTCCGATTTGAGGGGCGTGGTGGATACGCCGGTGAACTCAGAAGATGCCGGCGGCGACCTTCTTGTGCAACGTAAGCTTGGCGACCGCGGCGCAGTATTCGCCCGGGGATCGCTGTTCGGCGAGTCGCGGCATAACGGCACCCCGCTGCAAACCAACAGCACAACCATTCGTGAGCTTGACCTGGGAGGCAACTGGGACGGGCGTGAACTGGGCGCTTTCGAGCTGCGGGCTTACGTTAGCCGTCAGGGCCTGCTCCAGTCGTTCTCGTCGATCGCTTCCGACCGTAACAGCGAAAGCCTTACTCGCACCCAGCAGGTCCCCGCCCAGCAGGTGGGATTCTCCGCGCAATGGCAGCACTCCGTAGGCGCGCGTCAGCACCTGGTGGCTGGACTGGAAGAATCGGACGTTCACGGACAAACCGACGAGCAAGGATACTTTGGCGGCAATCCCACCAGCACCTCCGAGGGCGGAGGGCGAGAAGTGAACTGGGGCGCTTACCTCGAGGACATCATCCGCATTACTCCGAATTGGCTCCTGACCGCGAGCGGACGCGTGGACCACTGGCGGAACTTCGATGCCTTCGCACCGCCCGATCCTGCCAAACCGGTGGGCGCAGCCGCCCTGCCCGATCGCAGCGAAACCTTCTTTAGTCCCCGGCTGGCGCTGCTGCACAAGCTCACCGCCAATATCTCTCTCACTGCTTCCGGTTACCGGGCGTTTCGCGCGCCGACTTTAAACGAACTTTATCGCGGTTTTCGGGCGGGCAATGTGTTTACGGAGTCCAATGCAAATCTCCGCGCCGAACGCCTGACCGGCGCGGAAGGAGGCGCCATCGTCACCGGCTGGAGCCGGCGCGTCATGCTGCGCGGCAATTTTTTCTGGAACCAGATCACGCGCCCGGTGGCCAACGTCACTTTGACCACCACGCCCAGCCTGATCACCCGGCAGCGCCAGAACCTGGGCAGCACCAGTTCCCAAGGATTGGAACTGGAAGCCAGCGGCCGGGTCAGTAATTCGGTCACCATCTCAGGCGGCTATGAATACACCGACGCCACGGTGACCAGCTTCACCGTCGATCCGGCTCTGGCTGGTTTGAATCCCAGCCTGGTGGGCCTGGACGTTCCGCAGGTTCCCCGTCATCAGTTCACTTTTCAGAGCAGCTATTCCCGGCCTTTTATCCTGCTGGGAGTGCAAGGCCGCTTCGGAGGAAACCAGTTCGATGACGATCAGAACACACTGCTGCTCCGGCGCTATTTTGTCCTGGACGCCAGCGCGTCGCGCCCGCTGCGTCATGGTCTGGACGTGTTTGTGGCGGTGGAGAACCTGACCAACCGGCGCTATGACGTCGGACGAACCCCGGTGCTTACCGTCGGTCCGCCGATTCTCGCTCGCGCCGGACTGCGGCTGCAATTCGGCTCGAGATAGATAAACCGACGGGACGATCTCCGTCCACACAACCACCTCCGTCTGAATCGCTTCAGAGGTCGGTGCTCGCGCGTCGTGAGCCGAGGCCTATTGGACGGAACTCGCTACGGACGAAAAAACGTTGTTGGCGTTGCCGCCCACCAAACGTATCGTGCCCACTACGATCACCAGAATCACCGCTAGCATCACCGCGTATTCAGCGATATCCTGACCCTGGTCCTGATGCCATAACTTACGCGCCATACTCATCATGGGTAGCCTTTCCTGTTTGAACCAGGTTCGCCTTCCCAGGCAGACCGGTCCGGGGGAGTTTATTCGGTAAAGGTTTTCAAGGCTGGTGGATAAAACAGCTGGTGTTTATGGTGATTGCGTCTGAGTCTGCACCCCAGGGCCTTCTCTGTCAAGCACTACGGTGGAAATATTGAAATTATTTAGGGCTTTCGTTTTGGAAGTGGCATTCTCGCCACAGAAGTTCAGGGAGCACCGGAGGCATCGAGCCTTCGCGATTGGGGAACCGTCGAAATTAATGGTGCATGAATTTTTTCGCCCACGGCAGCAAGTCCCAGGCCTGCCAGAAGGCTTTCATTTCGTCAGGAGTGCCCAGCGAAACACGCATGTAATTGTCGAACGGCGGGGAATGCCGTCCGATCAGGATGTTGTGCTTACGAAAATGCTCGATGACTTCGACCACCGGATGCTGGATGTTGGTCATCACGAAATTCGTATGGGAGTCGACGGGCATGAGCATCCGAAGCATTGCTGAATTGAAGAACTCCTGGCGATCGTCGCTGTTCAATTTGACAAAGTGCTTCACTCCTCGAACATCTCCCAGGGCCGTGCCGACGACCTCAGCGACGATAGCGTTGAGACCTTTCTGGGTCAGGAACCTGCGCATTTTCTCTATGACCTTCGAGGAAGCGACGGCGTAACCCAGTCTTAATCCCGCCAATCCGTATACCTTCGAGAAGGTCCGGGTGACAATCACTCGTTCATCATCGAGCGGCTGATCGATGAAAGACGCATACATTCCGGACGGGGCGACGTAGTCATGATAAGCCTCATCAATCACGACCATTGTGCTGGTTGGAAGCTTGCTGATAAAAGTCTCCAGGTCCTTTCTCGGAGTGATGGTCGCGGTGGGATTATTCGGATTGCATATGTAAACCAGTCCGGTTGAGCTCCCAACTTGAGCGAGCATGCGACCCGTGTCGTGTGCAAACCCGTGATCGAGCGGAACCGAGACAACTTCAGCTTCGATTGATTCAGCGTAGACCCGAATCGATTTGAAGGTGGGCCATGCTTGCACCAGTCGCCGCCCAGTTCCGAGGTAGGCGTACGCAGCGACGCGAAGTATTTCCGTTGATCCGCAGGCAAAGAGCACATGCTCCGGCTTCACCTGGTGAAAATCGGCGATCTGCTCCGTCACCAGGTTGAATTTCGCAAGGGGATACCGGTTTACTCTTCCGACGGCGGAACGTATCGCCGCAGCCACCTCAGCGGATGGACCATAGGGATTCTCATTGCTGTCCAAACGAATCAATCCATCGGACCGCACAATCGGGCCGGTATCCGCCGCGCGCGCGACTGGGGCAACCTCCCTCAGCAGCCAAGGCACAGTCGCGCCGACAGTGGTTCCAATACCGAGCGAGCGTAGAAAGTGTCTCCGCGATTCAACCAAACTTTTTCCTTTCGGCTTTCCTGATCAACAACCGCCACTCGGGAAAATAATGAGCGGCACGAAATGCCCCTAGCGCTCTTTGCGTAGACTTTGGTTACTTCGCAATAATTCCTACCAGATTACCGCATCGCGATACCTCAAAGTAACTCGTCATCACGACTGCTCATGGCGCTACCTCACGATGAAAGAGCTCGGCGCCAACTGCAGTTTTCTCCTGCGTTTTTATAGCGGCGACAACACTTCTTATTAGAATCCCTCGCGCGAAATTGCGTTCGCTCTCTTGCTCAGTCAGCGCGCCGTTAATGACCCAAGTAACCAGTGTCCCTCGTTGGGCATGGCCATCTGGCCCCTCTCCGCATTCACTTCCGGTATCTATCGTGTGGCCAACCTCCAGAGCACACTGCACTTGGCTGCACTATTCCACGTTTCAGTCAGCTCTGCGGATTGGCACTCGGAATGGTGCAGACAGCAGGTAAATCCCCCGCCGTATGGCCGTACGGCTTAGAGGCCTTCCGTGAAGCATCTCGGCACCCGCGGCAACTTGGTAACGGTTCTTTTCATTCTTTTCTTTCTTTTTCTTCTGACGACCATGTTGGGCTGCGGGGCCCTTGAAGGCGGCACACCCGCAGCGCAATCTGCCACCGGATTAGTCGCAACTTCAAGCCTTGTAGATTTCGGCTCCGTCCCGGTGGGAACTACCACAGTACGCACCAACACCATTACCAACGCCAGCCATACTCCGATCGTTCTTACCCGGGCCCAGATTGATCAACCCGCTTTCACCGTTACCGGTCAAAAATTGCCTCTGACCCTGGCGCCGGGGCAGCGCGCTGTCCTCCAGATTGCATATTCGCCACGGAGCGGCGGTATCACCCAAAGTAAAGTGGTTCTGGCCAGTAATTTGGTTCGCTTATCCACCACTTTTGCTTTGAAAGGCGCGGCGACCCTGAACAGCCGCATGAAGCTGACTCCAACCAGCATGAGTTTCGGAAATGTGCAGGTAGGCACCACCCTGACTCTGTCGACTACGTTGTCGAATCCGGGAGCAACTCCGGTCACCGTCACCGGCATAGCGGCTTCGGGAAAAGGGTTCAGCTTGACCGGGCAAACTCTGCCGCTGACGCTGGGGGCTGGAGAAAGCGCGACCATCCAGGTCAGCTTTATGCCAGTGACGGCCGGCGCCGCCAGCGGCAGGGTCTCAGTGACCGCTGCCCTGCGCTTGAACACCCCTGACCGGCCCGTGACTTCTGGCGGACGACGAGACCGAGAGACCAGGATGGCCGCGAATACAATGTCCACAGTTGTTAGCGCATCCCTTTCGGGAACCGGAATGCCCACCGGGCAACTTGCGGTTTTGCCCACCAGCCTTGCAATGGGCAGCGTAAGAGTTGGCACCAGCAACACGCAGTCGGCGACCCTGATCAACTCTGGCAGCTCCAACCTCACCGTACATCAGGCTACCGTAAGCGGCAGAGGCTTCAGGATGAGCGGCCTGAGCTTCCCCCTGACTCTCGCCGCGGGTCAGCGCAAGAGTTTCACTGTGACCTTCACACCGCAGTCGGCGGGCAGCGCCAGCGGCAGCATTGCAGTCACCAGCGACGCGCCGAACGCGGTTGTGAGCGTGCCGGTTACGGCTGAGGCGACCGCCGCCGGCGCACTCGTCTCGAGTCCTGCCAGTCTCGGCTTCGGCAGTGTACAGGTCGGCAAACCGCAGACTTTATCAGCCGCGCTTACCAACGGTAGCGCCTCAAGTGTGACGGTTTCCCAGGCCAGCGTCTCCGGCTCCGGCGGTTTTGCCATCAGCGGCTTGAACCTGCCGGTGACCCTGGCCGCGGGCCAGAGCGCAGCTTTTAACGTGACCTTTAGCCCGCAGTCGGGTGGCGCGGCCAGCGGCGCGGTTTCGTTTGCCAGCGATGCATCCAATGGCACGCTTGCCGTGCCCCTGACCGCCAACGCGTTGACCACCGGATCGCTCACATCATCGCCCTCCAGCATGAACTTCGGTACGGTGCAATCGGGCTCGCCTCAGACCATGTCGGAAACCTTGACTAATTCCGGCAGCTCCAGCATCACCATTACTCAGGCCAACATATCCGGCATCGGCTTCGCCTTGGGTGGCCTGAGCCTGCCTGTCGCACTGGGAGCTGGCCAGAGTACGACTCTTAATGTCACCTTCACGCCACAGTCGCGCGGCGCGGCCACTGGAAGTCTCTCTATCGCCAGCAACGCTTCCAACTCAAACCTCAGCATTCCACTGGCGGCCACCGCCGCCACTCCTGGCGTGTTGAGTACCAGCGACTCCAGCCTTGATTTTGGCAGTGTGCAAATCAAGGGCACAGCTACCCAATCGGAGACCCTGACCAACACCGGCGGAGCCAACGTTACGATCACTCAGGCCAACGTCACAGGCACAGGCTTCAGCGCCTCCGGATTGACTCTTCCCATGACTCTGAACCCAGGGCAGAGTTTCACCTTCGGCGTAGGCTTTAATCCGGCTTCGGGCGGCAATGCCACGGGATCGATTTCCGTGGTATCCGACGCTTCCAATCCCACTCTCACTATCACTCTGGCGGGAACCGCAACCGTCGCCGGACAGCTGGCAGTCAGCCCGGCCACGTTGGACTTCGGCAGCGTCGTGGTGGGACAAACCAAGAATCTGACGGCCACTCTGACCGCCACCAGCTCCAGCATCACCGTCTCGGCTGCAAATATGTCCACTTCGGAATTCAAAATCAGCGGACTTTCGCTTCCTCTCACCCTGGCCGCTGGAAAGAGCGCGTCGTTTAGCGTCAGCTTCACGCCCCAGTCCAGCGGCGCCGCTTCGGCCAGCGGATCGTTCAGCAGCAATGCTTCCAACTCGTCGCTCGCACAGAGCCTGAGCGGCACGGGCACAGCCGCGCCGCAGCACAGCGTGGCTCTGTCCTGGTCGCCCAGCTCCTCCAGCGTTGTCGGCTACAACGTCTATCGCGGAACCACCACCGGCGGACCGTATTCGAAGGTCACCTCCATGAATGCGGACACCAGCTATGTCGACAGTTCGGTTCAGTCCGGCAAGACATACTTCTACGTCACTACGGCGGTGGACGGAACCGGGAAGGAAAGCCCGAACTCGAATCAGACCCAGGCCGTAATCCCGGTTCCGTAAGCTGCTAGTCCGGGTTTGCAAACCTTCGAGTAAAAGGGAGCTGATCGATTCACGCTCCCTTTTTCTTTCTTTACGCCAGTGCAGGTGCAAGCCATCCTCGACTCTCGTCCTCCGCATTTTCATTGCTCGCCATGCCATGGGCTCACTCTCCCAGGGGAAACGCGCACGTCCGCATGAATGCTCGTGTCAAGGGCCTTGAGGCGGAGCAACGTCCCATAGTTATGTACTACTGACATCTTCTCGCCTTCCTGTGACCACGTTACCTTGCTCGCGTACCCCTTACAGGGTCCCACTAAACAATTGGGATTCGTCGTCGTGGGTGGCCGCCATCGGCGATTGATGCAGTAGGAATTCCAACCGGCTTCCGCGGTATCTGAGTACGCCGGACACGATGTCCGGCGTCGTAGTGAATTCAGGACACCATTTCTTTCGTTAGGAGCGCAGCGCGCATGCATGGACGATTGTGTTTCGGCTTGGCCATCTTGACTACATCCCTTCTGATGGGCTGCGGTGGCGGAAGTATGGCTTCGCGCAAAACCGGCTCGAAGCCGGCCGCCGGAGCTGCCGGAGGCGGCAGCTCCGCCGGTGGCGGTTCCGCAAGCAGTAGCGGCGGTTCGACCGCTCCCAGGCCGCCCGCAGCTGGCGAGCTTGCCGTCTCTCCTAAAACTCTGGACTTCGGCAAAGTGACAGTGGGCACGACGAAAGGCCTGACCGGCGCTCTGACGGCCGGCAATGCCACGATCACGGTCAAGTCAGCAGCCTGGAGCGGAGAAGGCTATTCGGTGAGCGGTATCGTTTTTCCGGCTACGATTCCAGCCGGGCAGAGCGCCCATTTTAAGGTCATATTCGCTCCCCAAGCCGCGGGCACCTCCTCCGGTGGCATTAAATTCTCCAGCAATGCAACCCACTCTACGCAGGCTGCCTTCAGCGGTCAGGGAACGCGTACCCCGGCCCATAGCGTAACTCTTTCGTGGCATTCTTCCTCTGCTTCGGTGGCTGGTTACAACGTTTACCGCGGGGTCAACTCCAAAGGACCGTACACCAAAATTACCGGCTCTCTCCACCCCAAGTCCACTTTCACCGATGCCTCGGTGGTGGGCGGGGTCACGTACTACTACATGACCACCGCAGTCAATAAAAAGGGGAAGGAAAGCAAGTACTCGAACCAGGTTCGCGTGATGATTCCGAACTCCTGAAATATTTTCAGCGTGGTGATGAACAACGTGACGCCGAAGAACTCTCATGATTCCCGGAATTAGGGTAGTGGCTCAGTTTGAACTGTCTCCTCCGCTTATCGAGGCGTCATGCTTAGCTTGCGAAGCATCTGGCGTGGAGCGGATATACAGCCGCGCCAGCCATTGGCAAGGCGTGCGCTCCAGGGAAGGCTCTTCGGGACCCAGGTCCCTGAGGGTGACGCCACCGGGATGCGCATTTCAAACTGGGCCACGACCCGAATCAGAGTTCTTCGGCGGTAGACTGAATCGGCGGAATGTCCGTTGGCCTCGGAGAAATCAATTTTCCGCTGCCAATCGCTTCCTCGATCGCGAAGGTGGTCTCCGAGACTTCCACCAGTTCTTCGAAAGAGATGGGAGAACAACCACCCTGTCGGACGGCTTCCAGAGTAACTTCGATTTGCTGTTCATGTCCTTTGTCGCGCCTGGCCCTGCTGCGCCTGGTCTTTCCTTCACCTGCCAGATCCAGGATGCAAAAATCGCTGATCCGCGCCACTTTGCCTTCGCAGAACACCTCGAACTCTTCTTTCGGAACTGACCGGTCGCCGTTGGCCAGATAGCTGAGACTGGCGATCGAGCCATCCTGAAAAGCCACTGTCGCGACCACATTGTCCCGGTTATAACGGGACCCGTCGGGCAGTGCGCTGGCAGAGACGCCCACTGTGGAACAACCCACCACAAAGCGCGCCCAGTCTACAAAATGGCACAGTTCGCCTACGATTCTGCCGCCTCCGCTGGCATTTTGCTGTACCCAATGATCGTGAGCGAGATAGCCGGCATTGACCCGGATATGAACGACCATCGGCTCCTGACGAGCGGCGAAGAACTGCTTCACTTTGACCGTGAACGGTGCAAAGCGGCGGTTGTATCCCACCATCAGAAAGGGAACAAGATCTCGTTCTTTCTCTGCCTGGTAGGCGCAGCGGATTTCCTCGAGTTGCTCGCGGCTGGTCGCCAACGGCTTTTCCACCAGTACAGGTTTGTGAGCGGCCAGCGCGGCAACCGCGTAGCTAGCATGGCTGTCGTTCCGGGAAAGAACGAAAACGGCGTCGGTATCCTTGTCCGCAAGCAAGTCCGCCGGCTGTACCGCCCGGGCAAAGCCAAATAACCGGCGCGCAGATTCCGAAGTAATCCCTGAAGCGGTCGCAACCGAGTGCAGAGCGATGCCTCGGGTCTTCCGTAGCGCCGGGAAAAAAACCGCGCGCGCGAAATTGCCGGCGCCAATGCAACTTACTCGAAGCTTGCCGCTGCGAGATCGGATCCGGGCCTGAGGCTGGTCTGGGGACCGGGACGAAGAACGGAATGACGAAAGCTCCGACGACCGGGACGAAGCCCTCACTGCTGCCGGCATGCTGATCAGCGCGCGGCTAGGATACTCAACCAGCACCGTGTAGGCGCTCGTGTTCTTCAAGTCCCGATACGCTTCGCTTCCCTGCTCCACCGGGCAACGGCGCTCAAGAAAAGGTGACACATCGAGCGCCCCGGAACCTAGCAAATCCAAAAAGGCTTCCATGTTCCGCTTCTCCGTCCAGCGCACATATCCGATGGGATAGTCGAGACCATTTTCCTCGTAGTCGGAATCGTAGCGGCCGGGTCCGTAGGAACGGGAAAGGACGAGCGAAAGCTCCTTCGTGTACATCGCCTTGCGGGAAACACCAAGGTCCACGGTGCCGACCACGACAATGCGACCGCGATCGCGAGAGATACTCGCCGCCAGTTCAATGGGCTCAGCCGTGGAAGCGGCAGCGGCGATGATCGCCACATCAGCTCCGTAACGGGCGAATTCCTTGACCCGCGACAGCGTATCGCGCTCCCCCGCGACCAGCGCGAGATCTGCGCCAAACCGCCGGGCACGCTCAGCCCTTTGCGCATCGCGGTCAATGGCAATCACCCGGCAGCCCGCCGCCTTGGCCAGTTGAATGGTAAGCGTGCCGACCAGCCCAGCGCCGATTACCGCCACCACCTCGCCCAGCACCGCCTGGCTCTGGCGGAATCCCTGCAAGGCGATGGCCCCGATCGCACTCAGCGAGGCGGCCTCCAGTGGGACGGCATCCGGAACCCGAACTGCGAGATTCTTCGGAATGAAGTTGACCTCGCAGTGACTGGCATAGCCCGCGCCGGCACACGCCACCCGATCGCCCGGCTGAAACTCCTGCACGCCCGGAGCCGCTGCCATCACAATTCCGGCGCAGCTATAGCCCAGGGGAGCGAGCGTGTCCAGGCGCGATTGCACCCGCTGGTACGCCGCTTTGACTCCGGCCGTCCGGGCGAAGTCGACCACCTGGCGAACCAGGTCGGGACGAGCCCAAGCCTTACCCAGAAGAGATTTTTCCACCTGCTCACGATGCGCAAGCTCAGTGCCCGCGCTGATCGCCGAAAATGCAGTCCGCACCAGGATGCCGCCAGCCCGCAACTCGGGCTGCGGAACTTCGTGGCTGCTCACGTCCCCGGAGCGCACATCTTCAAGAATGGCCCGCATGATGATCCGTTATTGTCTCATTCGCGGGCAGGCAGCGGAATTCCCATCTTGGGTTTCCAGCTGTTGTCCAGCGCGCTCTCTGGCCGGGACGACTGGGCTATGCGAATAGGTCTGCTTCTCGAAAGGAGGCTCCCAGACTGTCTTTGGACGAAACAGTCGGGGGACTGGTCAGTTGCCAGTCTATCTTCAACTCCGGGTCGTTCCATGCGATAGTGCGCTCGGCCCCGGGATCATAGAAATTGGTGGCCTTGTAAAGTACGTGAGCACCCTGCGATCGAACATGGAAACCATGCGCAAACCCGGGCGGGATCCACAACATACGTTTGTTGACCTCGGAAAGAATATAGCCATCCCATTGCCCGAATGTCGGTGAATTCCGTCGCAAGTCTACGACAACATCAAGAATTTCACCTACGACTGCCCGCACCAGTTTGCCTTGCGGACGCACCTGGTAGTGCAGACCCCGCACCACATTGTGCAAGGAATACGAATGATTATCCTGTACAAAACGATCGCCAATACCCACTTCCGCCATGGTCTTCTCATGATAGCTTTCCAGGAAGAAACCTCTGGCGTCAGTGAAGACCTGGGGTTCAAGAAGCAGCACTCCCGGCAGTTTCGTGGGGATGACCTTCATGGGCGGGATAGACCGTCTGACATCAGAACACCCTTTCCGTAAGCAGTTGTTGCAGGTACAAACCGTAGCCGCTGCCCTTCATCATGGCCGCGGTTTCCTCCAGTTGCTGAGCGCTGATGTATCCGTAGCGAAAGGCAATCTCTTCCGGGCACGCGATCTTCAGTCCCTGGCGGGTTTCGATGGTTTGTATGAATAGCGAGGCCTCAAGCATCGCTTGGTGCGTCCCGGTGTCCAGCCAGGCCATTCCTCGGCCCATCACCACAACCTCGAGTTGTCCGCGCTTCAAATATTCCTGGTTCACCGCCGTGATTTCCAGTTCTCCCCGGTTAGAGGGCTTTAGAGACCTGGCAACGTCCACGACTTGCTCGTCATAAAAATAGAGCCCTGTGACGGCATAGCGCGATTTCGGCGACTTCGGCTTCTCCTCCAGGCTCAGAGCTCTTCCCTTAGGGTCAAATTCGACCACTCCGTAGCGTTCAGGATCTTGCACCGGATACGCGAATACGCGCGCTCCTTTACTTTGCTGACCTGCCTGCAAAACGGTTTTGGCGAGGTCATGTCCATAAAAAATGTTGTCTCCCAGAACCAAAGCGCAACATGAAGAACCGATGAATTTACTTCCCACCAGAAATGCCTGCGCAATTCCCTCCGGCCGGGGCTGCACGGCGTACTGAAAATTCACGCCAAAACGCTCTCCATGCCCGAGAAGTTGTTCGAATCGAGGCGAATCCTGGGGGGTGGAAACGACGAGAATATCGCGTATTCCTGCCAACATAAGGGTGGAGAGCGGATAGTAAATCATCGGCTTGTCGTAGATGGGGAGGAGGCTCTTACCGACCGCGTGCGTCACAGGGTACAGCCGCGTGCCCGATCCGCCCGCCAGAATGATGCCTTTGTATTGAGACTGCATGGTGCTGGTAGTAGACATGGAAGGAGAAACACGCCTCATCGTTCAGGTAACGCGACAGCTTAATGCGACTGGAGTGCCCATCATCATTGCCAGGCGATAGGTCTCGCAAGTGACTTTAGGTCTGGCGCCGTCGATACCGATGCGGTTCGAATGCTTAGCTTAATGGTGCATTTTCTTGTTTGACCAGGGGAGCAGATTCCAAGTTTGCCAGAAAGCCTTCATTTCATCCGGAGTACCGAGGGAGACACGAATATAGGTATCCATGGATGGGAACAAATGTCCAATCAGTATCTTGTGCCGCCGAAAATGCTCAATGACTTCAGCCGCAGAATGTTGGATGTTCATCATTACAAAATTTGTGTGAGGGTCGATCGGACTCAAGTTTCGCGTCACTGCCCGGTTAAGAAACTCCTGCAGGTCGTCTCGATTGCGTTCCACGGCCGCCCTTAGCCCTGCCTTATCTCCGAAAGCCACGCCCACGACTTCAGACATAATCACATTCAGGCTGTTCAGGGTCACGAACTTTCGTATCTTTTCAATGATCTTCGGGGAGGCCACGGCATAGCCCAGCCTCAAACCGGCCAGCCCATAGATCTTGGAAAAAGTGCGGGTGACGATCACTCTTTCATCGTCCAGCGGACTGTCGATAAAAGAAGAATAGAACCTCGTCGGAACCACGTAGTCGTGATAGGCCTCATCGATTAGGACTTGCGTCGTCGCGGGCAATTTGCTGATGAAGCTCTCTATATCCTGTCGCGGAGTCAGGGACCCAGTGGGATTATTCGGGTTGCAAATGTAAACCAGCCCCGTGGCCCCATCCGCATGGGATAGCATGGCCTCGAGGTCGTGGGCATATCTCCGCGTGATGGGAACACGTGTGACTTCAGATCCAACCGATACTGAGTAATAGGCGAGCGCCTCAAAAGTGGGCACAGCTTGTATCAGTTTTTTCGTGTTGCCGAGAAAAGCGCAGGCAGCGACGCGAAATATTTCTGTCGAACCGCAGGCGAACAGCACTTGCTCAGGCTTCACCCGGTGATGACTGGCGATCTGTTCCGCGACCTCGTCATACTTCATGAATGCGTACCGGTTCACCAGGCTGGTGGCGGCGCGAATCGCATTTGCTACCCGCGGAGATGGACCATAAGGATTTTCGTTGCTGTTTAAGAGGATATAACCACCTTCGGACGCGACGGCCCCTGCCTGCGCTCGAGGTGGTGCTTCTGAAATATTCTCCGAAGGCCAGCGTAAAGCGGCGGCGCCTGTACCAACACCCATGGAACGAAGGAAATCCCGGCGTGACCCGATCATGCCGTCCCACAGCCAATCAACGAATCAGGGGCTAATAAGCCATACGGGTTTTGTATCGACCGTGTCATTGTCATCCCTTCAGCTCTGGGACGCATGTGTACACGCTAGCTTACTAGTGCGACGAGAGTACTGCAACGCCGTCTCAGACGGCCAAGCTCTATGGATCGGAGCCGGAAATTATATCTCCACGTCATAGTCTCTTGTGGTTTGCCGCTTGCACCTCGTGTAATATGGGTCAGCGAATGAATTAGCCGCGCCACTCGCGTTAACCAGAAGTTTTAGACGATTTGCGCATTTCACTTCTCCTTTCTGTACTGCTGGGTATGCCTTTCACAGTTAACGAGCGCCCTGAATGACCAGGGGTACTTCTGGGTGCTTGCGCAAAAGTCCTTTTAGGGGAGGTTCTTGATGTTGCTGCGCAGCTTTCGGGTCCTGGCGCTCTCCATGGCCGCGGCGTTATTGTCCTCTGCTCTGTCGTCCTGTGGAGGGGGAGATTATTCCGGTTCGTCGACGCCTCCCCCGCCGCCAACATCCAGCGTTACTGTCACGCTCTCCCCGTCGTTATCGGCGGTCACTACTTCGCATCCGCAAACTTTAACCGCCACTCTGACGGGCGGCACGGGGACGCTTTTGTGGTTCGTTGATAGTGTCCAGAATGGCAACGCCTCCGTTGGCCAGGTGACCAGCGCCGGCGACGGCACGGCAAGCTATTTGCCGAGTGCATCGACCAAGCCCGGGATCCATCTTGTCACGGCCAAGGTTTCCGGCGGAGCCCTCAGCTCCTCCGTCTCCATCGCGGTAACCGACCTCAAGGGAGTGTTCACTCACCACAATGACAACGCACGCACCGGACAAAACACGCAGGAATATGCCCTGACACCGGCCACAGTATCGCCCGCTACTTTTGGCAAGCTTTTCTCCTGCGCGCTGGACGGTCCAGGGTACGTGTATGCGGAACCCCTGTACGTCGCCAACCTCACTATGAGCGATGGCAAGATGCACAATGTCGTTTTCCTGGCTACGGAGAGTGACTGGGTCTATGCCTACGATGCGGACTCCAATCTCTGTCAGCAATTGTGGAAGAAGAATTTACTGGGCCCCGCCGAGACCACAGTTCCTGCGGGAGACACGGATGAAACCAACGACCTCACTCCGGAGATCGGCATCACCTCGACACCGGTCATCGATATCCAGTCCGGAATCATTTACGTTTGCGCAAAATCAAAAAGCACCAGCGGCTATTTTCACCGGTTGCACGCGCTCACGCTGGCATCGGGAGCAAACGCCATCTCCCCGGTGGAAATTACCGCCACCAATTTCTTACCGTTACCGCACCTGCAGCGACCGGCGCTGCTGCTCAACGGCAACACGGTCTATGTGGCCTTCGGATCGCATGGCGATCACAACACCTATCAGGGCTGGCTTATGGGCTATGACCCTGCGACCCTCAGCCAAAAGTTCGTGTGGTCCACAACCGACCCGACCAGTGGCAACAATAAAGGCGCAATTTGGCAGTCTGGCGGCGGCCCGGCCGCGGATGATTCGGGCAACGTTTATCTGGAAACCGCAAATGGAGAATTCGATGCTGATTCAGGTGGGAACAATTATTCGGATTCCGTGGTAAAACTCAATGCCAACGGAAGCGTGCTCGACTACTTCACGCCCTCTAATGAATCTGCCCTTAGTCTCGCTGACGTAGACTTGGGTTCTTCGGGGTTGATTCTTCTTCCCGATTCCGTCGGCTCCGGCGTTCATCCCCATTTGCTAGTGGCCTCTGGCAAACCTGGTCTGCTATTCCTGCTCGATCGGAATAATCTCGGGAAATTTAACTCGTCCATCGATCAGGCAGTGCAGGAAGTCGGAGTTCAGGCCAACAGCATGAACGTCCTGGCAGGAATTTTTGGTCCCCCGGCCTACTGGAACGGCAATCTCTACACCGCCGCCATCGCCGACTACCTGAAACAGTTCACGGTTACTGGCGGCGCCATCTCGACTGCCCCGCAATCGCATTCGAGCGGCATCTACAATCGCCGGGGAGGAGCTCCGGCCATATCCGCCAACGGCATCACGGGTGGGGTCGTGTGGGTGCTCGATATCAGCGCGTACCCGGGTGGCCCCGCGGTGCTGAACGCCTACGATGCAACCAACGTTGGTACCCAGCTTTACAGCAGTCCCACCACCGGCAGCGGTGCCGCGGGCAATGCCGTTAAATTTACCGTGCCCACCGTAGCCAACGGAAGGGTTTATGTGGGCACCCAGGGGCAGTTCGACGTATTCGGGCTACTGGGAAATTGAACGGCGCCTGTCGGCAACGCTGGCTTCAGTCTAGAGTCTGCTTAGGACTTCGGCGATACGCTCCCCAGCGTGGCCATCCCAGAGGGGAGGCACAGAGCCCTGCTTGGACTTTCCTTCCAGAATCCTGGCCAGTTCAGTGCCCAGGGTAGTTCCGTTCTGTCCAACCAGAGTGTTCGTCCCCAGAGTCACCGTCACCGGACGTTCGGTGTTATTGCGCAAAGTGAGACACGGCACTCTCAGGTATGTGGTTTCTTCCTGAATGCCCCCAGAGTCGGTAACCACAACAGTGGCCCGGCTTTGCAGAGCCAGAAACTCAATGTAGGGCAGCGGTTCCCGCAAATCCAGCTGGCTGGCGTCGAAGCCGAAGTCCGCGATTCGCTTCCGGGTCCGAGGGTGCACCGGGAAAACCACTTGCAACTGGCCGTTCAATTCCAGCAGGAATTCCAGGATGCCCTTCAGGGTCTGGTCATCATCGACGTTTGCAGCCCGATGCAGGGTCACCAGAACATAGCGCTCAGGCAGGCCGTTCATTTTTTGCGCCATCGCGACAGGCAAGAGGCGGACCAGGGAATCGATCATGACATTGCCCACAAGATGGATCTTGCTGGGGGAAATCCCTTCGCGCTCGAGATTCTCGTTTCCATCCGCAGACGGCGTAAACAACAGATCGGAGAGCTGGTCGGTGACAAGCCGGTTCACTTCTTCCGGCATGCTTCGGTCGCGGGAGCGGAGCCCGGCCTCCACGTGACCAACCGGCGTCTCCAGTTTGGAGCAGACCAAAGCCGCTGCAACCGTGGAATTGACGTCTCCGTACACCAGTACCATATCCGGTTTGCGTTCCAAGACTACGGACTCGAAGCGCGTCATGATGTCCGCGGTTTGACGTGCATGGCTTCCCGAACCGACTCCCAGATTAAGGTCCGGCGCAGGGATGTCCAGCTGCTGAAAGAATACGTCCGACATATTGGTGTCGTAATGCTGGCCAGTGTGAATCAGGGTCTGCTTTACGCTGGAGTAATGCTTGAGCGCGCCCATGACCGGCGCTACTTTCATAAGATTCGGCCGCGCGCCCACCACGTGAAGAATATGCATGCGAAGTCCTGAAGCGGAGTGTCGTCCTTGCCGACTATTCAGTCAATTGCCTTTGGTAATGACGATTCTGCGAACCGTCTTCCAGTGAAACTCCCTTGCGGGAACTGTTCCTTATCAGGATGGACAGGAAACACGCTCTTATTGGTCAACGATTCTTATTTCTTATTTGCGGGTGACGGAGTCCCGCGAGTCGCGCGTCGCCCCCTTAGGCGGCTTGTCCAGAGATTCTCGCCAGCTTTGCAATTTCAGTGCAACCTGGCGCATATAGGCCGCGGCCTCGGCGGCGTTGGATATTTCCCTGGTGCCTTCTGGCTCGCTCGCAGAATTCGCCGAAGCCGGGATCGGCCGGTATGTCGCGTGATTGGCCTCTTGTTCGGAACCCACGTCCCAGGTGAGCTTCTGCAGATCAAGGTCAGAAAGAACCTCGTTCACCACTTCCTGATCGACTGTCTTTTTGCGCAGCCCGCAGGCCAGCGAGAGCGCGTTGAAACACAGGTTATTTACGTTCCGCGGTATGCCCTGAGTAGAAGCCGTTACCGATTCGTAGACATCGGCAGAAAAAATAGGCATCCCCCGGTGGCCGGCAATTCGCAATCGATGTTCAACATAATTCTTGACCTCCCATGCTGGAAGCGGCGCCAGTCCCTGGACAATCGAGACCCTTTGACGTAGTTGCGTCAGGCGAGGGCTGGCCAGCTTCTGGGCTAACGCCGGTTGCCCCGCCAGGATGATGTGCATCAATTTGGCCTGCGAGGTCTCAAAGTTCGACAGCAGACGCAGCGTCTCCAGGACATCCGACTCTAGGTTTTGCGCTTCATCGACCACGACGATCAGGCGATTGCCTTCGGCCGCGATCTTCACCAGGCGCTTGTTGAACTCGTCATACATCCGAACCAGGTCCTGAGTATCTTCTTCGCAGCCCAGTTCGGCCAGCAGCAGCCGCATGAACTCACGCGAATTGCAGTGCGTCTGAAAGAGAAATGCGATGTGGGCCGAGTTGCGAAATGTCTCCAGCAGGTGGAACAGCATAGTGGTCTTGCCCATGCCAGGTTGAGCAATCAAGGCGATAAATCCGCGATTGGCTTCGATTCCGTAGTACAGCGAAGCCAAAGCTTCTTTATGGGCCTCGCTGAGATACAGGAAGCGCGGGTCCGGGGTGACGCCGAACGGCTGTTCGTTCAACCCGAAAAAAGATAGAAACAAGTCGCTCTCCTGGCAATCCTATCAATCTGCTATCGTAGACCCCTGAAATATCGGCAGCGGTTATCGCCGTCTCATCCAGCTCCACCCCGTGCGCAAAACCGCGTGAATTTCTCGTTCTAAGCCCGATCTTGGACAAAACGAAGCCGCCTGCAGCGCAACCTCTCGTGTCCCAAACCCCGATTTGAAATCTCGTAGACCCGGATTGTCTTCGGAAGCCCCACCCAGATTAAACACTCGCGCGCCTTCTTCTTTGACCGTGGTTGCCACACGTGACAACAGGAACGGCGAAGCGCCGATCTGCATACCCTCGGGCCGGGTTCCAGCTGACTGCCAATATGCTCCCCGCGTCGACCGTAGGATCAGCATGGAAGAGAGAATCTTGTTCCCGTCCAACGCTTGAAACAGTTCCCCCAACCCGCTGTCCAACAAAGCCATCGGACGCGCGCTACTCTGATTGACAGCTACTTCTTCTCCTCGACCGGCCCGGCGTTCCATCGAAGCCCCAATGAGCTTCATGTGCTCGGCGCATGCCGCTTCTTCTCGGGTACGCCGGACCGATAATCCAGCCTTGATGGCCCGCTTAATATTCCCGCGATGCGTCCTCCTCACTCCGGCAAAAAAATTGTCGCCCTCAATGTCGAGTATGTACTCCCAACGCCTCTTGCGCGCCAGTTCCCCCGACAATTGTGGAATGTTAGCGGATGGCGAGGCAAAAGTATCAACCTCAAGGTACCAG
Organism: Terriglobales bacterium; assembly: GCA_050746005.1. GTDB lineage: Bacteria > Acidobacteriota > Terriglobia > Terriglobales > Acidobacteriaceae > JAIQFF01. The sequence goes on along the minus strand of JBOGLC010000118.1, from coordinate 8,062 downwards.
ACCTTTAGGGCGCGGCAAAGCTGCAGAAGGCCGGACCAAAAAACTTCCGCTGTGGGGAGAGGAGGCAGGGAATGAATCGAAAGGCTACGCCTCAGAAATGAGCCTGATAGAACGCCGGTGCAGCCCGAAACAATCTGATCTCCGCTGCACAGTCCGAGAAAACAAACCTTCCCACCTAAGGATTCGCATGCAGTCGCATATTCCAAGGTGCAAAACGGATTCTCTGGATCGGAAACTGCAAGCTGTTCAATCAGTGATGTAGGCGGTGCGAGCACGGATCGGAACTGGAGATTCACCCTCCTCCTCATGAACTTCTTTTTCCAGACTGTTGGCGTCAATGAAGAACTTGCAGGCCCAGTTCGGATATTGAAACTTGGCATAATCCCCCGAAACCGGGAAGCTGCCTTTTACCGCCCCACGGGTTTCTGAGGGCCCATCGCTCCACACTGTCGACCGTACATAGCGGTTGGCTATGGTCGCTGCATTGAGGAACCGGGCGTCGCGAGTCGCGCGGTAGAGCAACAGCCAGCAAGCAGCAATCTGCACTGTCCCCGTGAGACATGACCAGCCCACCGTACCTCGCCATTGGCTGTCGAGGCGGCCGGGAAGAAAACCCTCCATATCCATTGCCTTTAGCGCCCCTTCCCCAGTTTGGCAGGCCCGCTGCAAGAACTCGCTATTGCCGGTACATTCGTAACCGGCAATCAACCCGCGCAGCGCATATCCCAGGGTATGAGTAAGCGGATTTTCGGGATCCGTCAAACAACAGTTCGCAAACCAGCCTTGTTCATTCTGGTGCGAAAGCGCCCAACGGACGTTGCGCATCGCGGCCTCGGCATAACCACGAGAGGGTTCGACACGGGCAGCCTCGAACAGACCCCAGGCGACGTGGGTTTCATATGTTTTCTCCCCCGGCGCGGCAAATGGCGTGGGGTGTTTACGCCAACAACCGTCGTTGTCCTGCGTGCTCACCAGCCAATCCGCCGCTGCTACCATCGCCGGCCGATAGCATTCGCCAAACTCACGGACTCCTGCCGCTAACCCGAGCAGGATCTGCCCCGTGTTGAATGTGACTGGGACCACCACCGCGCTGGCCATGGTGCCGCCGCGGAAGGCACCGTTTGGCATCTGAATACTTACAAGCCAATCGAGCATCGTCTGAGCACGCCCCAGCAGGTTCGCGTCAGATCTTGCCCGTCCCTCGCGAATCATCGTAGGGACGATATACCCCGTAGATTCCGGGTAGGACTCTCCCCATCCGGAAATAAGGCAATAGTGACGGGCCACTCCCCCATCACCGGACACGGAATGGTCCTGAGCTCGCCCGATCCAAGCCAACCCCTCGGAGATTGCGACATCGATGGGTATATCCTGACGACACTCGCGCTTCAACTCTGCACGACAGGAAACGGACATTCCATAGTGCACCCGCAAATCAGACAGTCGCCTTCTAACCCGTTGCCCTAAGTTGAAAAATTGAAGGTTCCTCAAAGCCCAAGCCGACCCTTCTAAAGTTTTCGGTTATCAGGTGGGGGATTGTAGTAAGTCTACCATAGACATAAGGAAAAGCGAGGGAGACCTGCCGACACCGGTTCTAAACCTTGGTAATTCTGTCGATGGGGTTTTAGTTTGGGTTCGCAGGCTCGTTTATTTCTTCTGACTCCGTTACCAAAAAGCAGCCCACATGCGCTTACCTGCCGGAAGGAACAAAAAGCCAGTTTATCTCCAGTTTTTGGGCGGTGTATCCATAGCCGCGCATCAATTCCATGACCTCATTTTTGGTCGCGAGACATACTTCCATGAGCCATACAGGGTGACTTCGCTCGATCGTATTCCTGGCCCCGAGAATCACGTCGAGTTCGCGGTCTTCGACGTCACATTTGATAAAAGAAGGGCTTAAGTCAGGGAAGAGATCATCCAGACGAAATATTCTTACTCTGATTCCCTCATCGGCTAAATGTGCCTGATAGAAATTCTGTCCGCCATCGTTGTAGTCAGGAACCGTGGCGTAGCCCACGCCAGTCTGACTGGAGACAGCGACGTTGTAGCAGAACACATTCCGCAGGCACAAGCGCTGGACGCTGGTGAATAGGTAATCGAAGGTCTCCGGAATCGGCTCTAGTGCATGAACCTGTCCATCTTTTCCCACACAATCCGAAAGGATCTTGGTGTAGGCCCCGATGTTGGCTCCGAGATCGAATACAGTGTCACCCGAGGACACATATTGTTGACAGGTTAGTGCATCCTGCTCTGGCCTTAATCGCTGGAGAAAGCGAACGTAGTAGGCCCGTTTCCATGGCCTCGCGAGGCGATGCCGCATCGCCGTCCGGAGTAAACCACGAACCGATTTAGACATTTTCCCTGCCCGTTTATGATACTAACCCTGACCTGCACGTTGCTTTCATTCATCTAAGAATACGCCAAAGTCCTGTGGAACCGTGCCCGGCAGCAAGAAAGAAATAGCTGCTATAGTGAGGCTCTGCGCCTGTCAAGGTGATGACATGGATCAACCAACGAATGGACGGTGGATCAATTTAAGGACGGAAGGGTTTCGACGGGCAGTGCAGGGAAAACCGTCATTTTTAAGAATGTCACCGGCGGTTTCGGACGCGGAATTCCATACCTGGGGAAAGCCTGAGTACACTTTCGGGTGGCAACCGTTTTCTGGAGTCTAGTGTACTTCCGGCATCTAGCCCGGGATGTACACGCCGCGACAGAATGGTGTCGTTGAAATGGCCAGCAATCGGCTTAAAATCCCCCGCCGTATCTTGAGATCAAGCGGTACGGCCGCCCGAGGTGTTTCGTGAAGTACTTCCGCTTCCCCATTCTTTTCGCAATTGTCACATTGATGTTTTCTTCTTTTTCCTTCGCCCAGGTTCAAGACTATTATGTCTCCAGTTCCGGTAGCGACAGCAATGATGGTTCGCAGGCGCGTCCCTGGAAGACCTTCTCGCACGCCAATTCGGCGCTCTCCCTGGGAAACGGTGGAACGATTGTCCACATAACGCCATGTCCGACCGGTGGACCCTGCTATACCGGCACCATCAATCTCAGTCGAAGCGGAAACGCATCTCAGGGCATCACGTGGCAATCAGACGTCCCGCAGGGGGCGAAAATTGATGGAGTGATCAACGTCTCCGGAAGCTACGTTACCGTCAAAGATTTCGACATTACCGATACCTCCACCGCCGACGATGGCATTACCACGCTGTACAACAGTGCTCCGCCAGTCTACGGTCAGTTCGTCCGTTTGCTGGGCAACTACATTCACGATATTGAGTTCAGCTCATCGGCCGGATGCGGAGGAAATTCAGGCATTCTCATCGCCGCGGGATCCCATGATTTTGTGGTGGATTCCAACATTATTTTGCGGGCTGGACATTGGGGTGGTTGCGCATCCACGGGAGGAACCAGTGCGCATGGTCTCTATATCGCTGGCTACCATGGGACGGTAACCAATAATCAAGTTTCAAACGTAGCGGGATACGGAATCGAGCTTTATCACAATCCCTGTCAGAACGTGATTGCCAACAACACTGTTTTTCACAACTGGACTGGCGGAATCCAAATGGCCTCCCCCGCCGACGGACTGTCCCCTTGCAACTCGATGGGCAACGACTACGGTTCGGTGAACAACAATCTGTTGGTTCGAAACGGATTCGGCACGGGCGGAACGTCACATCCCCACGCTGGAATCATCTTCAGTAGTGGTACTGGATCGCACAACAAAGCTCTGAACAATTTCCTGGCAGCAAACGTTGATGAGAACGGCGCAGCCTCGAACATCATTCGAGTACTTGGAGGAACCGCACCCTTGCAAAGTGGGACTTTTTCGCAAACCTCGAGCGCGGGCATTTTCTTGAACTACCAGGATAACGGTTCGGGAGATTACCACCTAGCCACTGGCAGTCCAGCCCTTTCCGCCGGCACGGCGAACAGTACGAGCGTGTGTGCGGCTTCCCCAGGTCTTAGTCCCTGTCTCCCCACGACCGACATCGCTGACAACGTTCGCCCTCAAGTCTTATCAGTCGGTGCTTACGAGACCGCCACCAGCAGCAGCGCTCCAGTTGCTCCTACCGGGCTAGTCGCAGTAGTGCAGTAGAAAAAATCGAGTCGCGCCTGGGCAGCGCCGATCTTTCCGGGGGCGGCAGAGCCTCCGGACAACGGCTCGCCCTAGTTTTGCGCGCCCTCCGAGACTATCTTTTGCCACCCTTACCTTCCGATGGGATCCGTGACCTCTTGTAACTCACGAGAGCGGCTAACCTGGTCGAGGCGCTCCATCACCAGGGCCAGAGTAAGAGTGGTGCCCAAGTATTGATCTCCCAAATCTTCGACGCCCAGGGCGGAATTCAAAATACCCATGTCCTGCAATCTTGAAGCTGATTGCCGTACCGCTTGTGATCGTCGAAGAGTTGAAAAGAGGTCGGGGTGGCCCAAGGGCTCGTCGAGCTTACCGCAAGACCGGTAGCTCTTCTTAAAGTACTTTTGCCCAATCCTCCGGCTGATGCGAGTCAGCTTATCGGCGCCATATTTGTAAACGTCACCGGCCAGGGGGAAAAACTCGGAGGACAGGGTCACATTGCCCCTGGTGGTGCGGATACGCGCCGCTTGCGGGTTGCAATTGGTGGCCTTCCCGCGGAAATAATAATCGAAGAAGCGGTCAGAACGCGGCATTAGGTCACCGTACATCACAGCGTCACGCTCCATAAACGGCATGGCGCAGCGCATCACATGGGTATGATTGGTGACATAGCGTCCGAGGAGTTCACGATAGCGGACGCGATACACGATCCGGTCATAAGTCTGAGTGTTCCCTGCGACTTCGTACTGCGACAAATCTTCGAAGAGCCGCGACCGGTATCCGCGGCTGATTTCACCATACTCCGCGGCTAGGAGAGAGTGGTCTGGATCGGTTGGCAGAAGACGAAAAGAGCAGAAACGCTTGAGATTCGCTTTTTTGCGGGAGTAGAATGGGAAATCCTGAAGCCAAAAATGATCGCGGTAAAGCTCGCCTCCTCCCGCGCTCACCATTAGAGTAATGTCCCGCCTAGCTCGTTCATATTGCAGCTGCAAAGCACCGTAGGAGCGAACCACGTCAAACAGCCCGTCACAAATCTCCAGCACATGTGGGAATTGGCTTTCCATGTCGTCGATGACGGGATGGCAAACATTGAGGTCCTTGCCGAGCGCCGCGGCCACTTCTCCGGCAATCTTCACATCCAAGTCGTTTTCATTTCCCCGGACAGCCACCTCGAAATTCAAGCCGTAGTAGTGCAGCAGAATAGCGAGGAATCTGGTATCCATGCCACCGGTGATATCCACGCTGACCCGTTCGGCGGAAACGCAGGAGGTAAAGTCCTGAAGTAACTCTTCCAACGAGGATGGGGACCGCGATCCCATCTCAGCCAGGAATTTCGGAATCAGAGAAATCCCGCTGACCGGCGAAATGCGCAAAATCTGCTCAGGGGGCAACTTCCGGATATCCCTGAACAGGGTGCGGTCAAAACTTACGAACCCGAAATGAAGGAACTCGACCAGCGCTTCTGGATCGAGATCATCCGCACCTAGGCCCTGGAAGGCCGCCAAGTCAAGGAAGGACGTGGAGAATCCAGCATCAGAGTAGAACGCATGGTACAAGCCGCTGTTGTCAACTAGGACAAAAAAGTCCTCAGACTGCTTTTCCTGTACGATCAGCAAGAACGAGCCTCTCAGCGCCGGCGCAAGTTGCTGAAGGTTATGCAACCGTAGATCTACCGCTAGCTTGGTGATACACGGAAGGCCTGCTGAAACGCCGCTGCTATAAAGCAATCCGCGCCAATAGATCCGATAGTCTGCGGACTCGAAGCGTTCGAAGTCGTCGGCCCCGTTGCAATGCGCCTTGCGATCAATAAACATACATCCTCCGAAAAATACATTGAAAGCTAAAAGGTGCCGCGAATTCCCGCGCCATCCCGCTGGCCGGTGAGCCGAAAAAGGACACCAGGATCTCACGCTCTGGAAGCGATTCCCTCGTTATGGCGAGACGGTCGTCCGGACTTCAAGCACCCTCCCCGCAGACCGCGGGATTAGCGTACGGCTTGTCCAACGCGTGCTCCTGCCAAACCATCGTGCTGAAGGATCCAGGGGCGTCCCTTTAAGGAGCCAACTCTGCCTGGAGATATTGCATAAAACTCTCAGCTATGTGGTTTCGGTCGAAACTCTCCAGGACAGCTTTGCGTCCGTTTTCACCGAGCGCCGTTCCAAGTTGCGATTCTTCACGCAAACGGCGTAGCGCCTGGGCAATCGCGGGAGTGTCGCCGGGCTGCACCACAATTCCGGAATTTGCTTTACGCACGACTTCCGCCGCTTCGCCGTCGGCCATGAGCACGACCGGGCGTCCGCACCCCATCGCCTCATACAGTTTCGATGGCACCGCACCCGGAATGAAGCCCTTCAAAGGGACCAGCAATGCGTCGGCGGAGGCCAATAACCGGGGCATTTGGTCGGACTGCTGCGGGTCCAGGAAGCGCACGTTGGTCAGAGCACGGGAACTGGCCTGACTCTGCAACGCCTTTTTTTGCGGTCCGTCGCCGATGAAGACAAATTGAAAACCTCCCTGGCTCTTCAACATGGCAGCGGCATCCAGAATTTGGTCCAGACCCTGCGCCAGCCCGTGCAGGCCGGCATAGACAGCCAGAAAGTCGCCGTTCCCGCACATCGTGGAACGCGCACTCGCACTGGCGTTATCCGGCCTAAAAAGTCTTGTATCTACACCATTTGAAAGATGGAAGAGACGAGTCTCGGGGAAACGTTGCTGCACATCCTGCAAAATGGTTTTGGACTGTCCGGTCACGAGCCACGCCTTGCGATAACAAAACCGCTCCAGACGTTCACTCCATCGAAAAGCTAGACTATCGCGGCGCAACAGTCCCAGACGAACTGCACTCTCAGGCCAAAGATCGGCCACATTGAAGATGAGCCGCGCGCTTTTCAGCCGGCTCAACCAATAGCCGCTAAGCCCCAAAAAAAGCGGAGGACTTTCGACAAGGAGATAGTCGGGGGCGGGCAAGAACGCACTGCCCATCACCGCGGAGGAAATCACGAAGGTAAAGTAGCTGGTAAGCCGGGGCAGAAACTGGACCCCTTGAGCCGGGTAGGTCAGAGTGCGAATGACCGCCACGTTTTCACGCTGTTCCCTGCTGAATGCTCCTCCGTAACCTGGAAACAATACTCCCTGAGGATAGTTCGGCATGCCCGTCAATACGGTGACCGCATGCCCCGCCTGAACAAAGCGTCCCGCCAAGTGCGAAAGGCGACGCTGAGGGGCGCCGATCTCCGGAGGGTAATATTGCGTCAAAATGGCAAGATGCACGAAGCGAGTCCGCGAGTCAGAGAGTTTTCGTTGTGCTGCTTTGCAGCAATTGCCAGAACCAACCTCGATCCGCACACAGCAGACTTACGGGAATATTGTCCAAATCCCGTCTCGATTTTCCTGGTTCTGTGGATGCATGAGTTCAGAGGTCTTTGGTGAGTACTTTCGGAACCGTGGATGCAATGGATGGTGATGTTGTCGAATAATACAAACCTCACACCGCAATCTGCTCCGCCAAGATTTTTCCAGCACTCAAGGCGTCGCCTTGAAGGTGGCCATCTGCATGATCCAGACGCTGGATTTTTTCAGCGGGGCTGCGGCGCTGTTACTGCCCGTACTGCTCACTACCGCGTCTTCTGCGATGTCTCCGTCCGGGGTGCTGATAATCCGGGAGGTAAACCCGGTTCCCGCCCCTGCGTAGCCGTCGCCCGTCATGCCCGCTCCAAAAATCAACTCGTTGGCCGATGTGGTCGTCGCCGCTCCGCTGTTCGGGCTGATGCTACTCCCGGCCGCTCCCGCAGTCATATCCAGCGGACTGCTCGTGTCCAGTCCGCTGTACTCCAAAATCCGCACATCCACATATGCCGCCGCCTGGTTGAACGCCACCGTCACCGTGTTGCTGCCGGCTGCAATGTTTTTGGCATAGTAAATCGCCTGCCGCAGTCCACTGCCCGTCACGGTAGTTCCCGCCTGGGTATAGGTGTTGCCGCG
>JBOGLC010000117.1:0-25280 GCA_050746005.1 Terriglobales bacterium | reverse complement strand
CGCGGCAACACCTATACCCAGGCGGGAACTACCGTGACGGGCAGTGGACTGCGGCAGGCGATTTACTATGCCAAAAACATTGCAGCCGGCAGCAACACGGTGACGGTGGCGTTCAACCAGGCGGCGGTCGCCGTCGATGTACGGATTCTGGAATACACCGGACTGGACACGAGCAGCCCGCTGGATGTGACTGCGGGAGCGGCCGGGAACGGCATCAGCCCGAACAGCGGAGCGGCGACCACCACATCCGCCAACGAGTTGATTTTTGGAGCAGGCATCACGGGCGACGGTTACGCCTCCGCGGGAACCGGATTCACTTCCCGGATTATCACCACCCCGGACGGAGACATCGCGGAAGACGCGGTAGTGGGCAGCACGGGCAGCAACAGCGCCGCCGCCCCGCTGAAAAAATCCAGCACCTGGATCATGCAGATGGCCACCTTCAAAGCGGCTCCGTAGGCTCTTCGCGTGCCAATCTAGCAAATCTCCCCCTTGGCGGGAGGAAGAAGATTCTGGTTTTCGTCTCGACGAAATCTGGAGACAATCTGGGCGCACGCCAACCGGAACAATGATCCGGGACGAGTTCTGATTGACCTCCGAAGCCAGGATGCGAATCTCATTGACCGGAGCCACGGCGGACCCCGCAACCAACGCCGGGTGTCACCTGAATCACCGGCAAATCCCAGCAGCGTAAGGCATTCGAGCGGGGGCGACCCAAGGTGGGTTTGGGGAAGAATTAGTACGAGTGTACATTCCTAGTCAACGGTGAAACTCCCAATCGTAGGTAGCATCTGGGTGTATATTTTTCGCCCTGAGAGACGGAAAAAACGACGGCGCTCGACTCGGTCCAAATGGTTTCCATTTTGTCTTTCGGCAGTCTTGGGGGTTTTATGAAGTTTGTTGGTGGTTGGCTGTCTTTGCGTACATCTTTCTGCGCGCGCTTGACCTCTTTTTGTCGCGTTTCACTGAGTAGCTTGCTCCTCCTGCCTTTGTTCGCCCAGGGCCAAACCTTTGTTCAGGAAAACAACAACAGCGTCCCTATTAATACCAGTACTGTGAGCGTGACTTACGCCACAACGGAAACTGCCGGTAACCTGAATGTCGTCGTCGTTGGTTGGAACGACATTTCATCCTCCATAATCTCAGTCGTAGACGATAACAACAATACTTATGCATTGGCGGGAACCAGCGCCGGTCATGGTTTGTCGCAGGCGATCTATTACGCAAAAAACATTGCGCTACCCAACAATACGACCCCGACAGTTACTGTAACTTTCAATCAGAACGCGGGTTTTCCCGATGTCCGCATCCTCGAGTACAGCGGACTGAACACGGCTGCGCCGCTGGACAACTGGAACGGAAGTTCCGGGCTTTCCACTTTGGCGGACAGCGGTACGGCGACTACGTCGACCAGTGATCTCATTCTCGGCGCGGGCACGACCGGGAATGGATTTACCGGGGCCGGGACAGGGTTTACTTTGCGGGTCATTACCAGCGCATTCGGCGACATCGTCGAGGACCTCGACGTGGCCCAATCCGCCGGTAGTTACAATGCGACCGCTCCTTTGAACAGCGGCACCTGGGTCGTGCAAGTGGCCGGTTTCAGCACCACAGGAGTCACCTTCGGCAGCCCTCCCGTCATCTCACCCACGACTCCGATAGTGCCAGTTTCAGGGTCCGACGCGGGTGGGACCTCAGTCACCATTACTGGCACGAACTTTCAGCCGGGCGCGGTGGTACTGTTTGGTGCCGCCCCCGGCGGAATCTCCGGGGTGAATTGTGCCGAGTCGGGCGGAACCACAATCACTTGCTCGACTCCCGCAAACGTTGATGGTACAACGGACGTCACGGTCGTCAATGTGGATGGTCAGTTAAGCTCCGCCACAGCGGCCTACACATTCCAGAACGTCACGCCTTCCATCACTACAGTCACACCGGCAACCGGCCCCACCAATGGCGGTGCAGCGATCACGGTCACCGGGGACAACTTCCAGGTGGGAGCCCAGATCACCGTCGACGGTTTGCCCGCCGGAGACGTCGTGGTGCAGGGTCCGACCACCATAACTGGCAACACTCCCGGACTTCCGGTCGGACCTGCCGATGTAAAAGTGAAGAACCCGGACGGCGGCAATGCCACCAAGACTGGTGCCTTTACCTACGCCCTAGGCACAGGAGCAATCAATTATGTTCAACGCGGAGGCTTAGCCACGCCCAGCACCACTGCCACGGTGGTTGGTCTGATTCCAAACGCGCAACAGGCGGGCAACCTGAACGTCGTAATCATCGGCTGGAGCGATATTGCCGCGACGGTCTCCACGGTGGTCGATACTGAAGGCAACACCTATGTCGCCGCCCTTCCGGTCGTGAATGGCAACGGAGTGAGCCAGGTGATTTACTACGCTAAAAACATCGTGGGGGACACCGGCACTCCCAACCAGGTGACGGTGACGTTCGATCAGCCGGCGATGGCTCCAGACGTCCGAATCCTGGAATATAGCGGGTTGGATATTACCGCCCCGCTCGACGCCGCCACGGGCAACTTCGGTTCAGGAACGCTCGCGGACAGCGGAGCCTGCAGCACAACCGCCCCGGTAGATGTGATCGTGGCGGGCGCCACGGTGGCCTCCGGCGTTACCGGCGCAGGGGCGGGGTTTACTCTGTTGGACATAACTCAACCTAACGGTGACAACTCCGAGCATCAGATTACCTCTTCGCCTGGGAGCTGCCAGGCGACCACCCCTCTAACGACCGGCAGCTGGGTGATGCAAGTGGCGGCTTTCAAGGCCGCCCCGGCACCTGTTCCCGACTTTACTATCGGCGCGCTCCCGGCCAGCCAGACAGTTGTCGCCGGCAGCCCCGCCGCTTATACCATCACCGTAACTGCGGTGAATGGATTCAACAGCGCGGTTGCCCTCACCTGCGATTCTGTCACTCTGCCCACGGGGGCCAGCTGTGTGTTCGTTCCGAACTCAGCCACACCGGGTGCGACGGCTGCGACTTCGGATCTGACCATCACCACTTCCGCAGCGACGCCGGTAGGGACCTCCACGGTCACCATAACCGGAACTTCCGGCTCGCTGATCCATGACGCGACGGTCGGCCTGACGGTGAACTCAGTTCCGCCGCCTGCGGACTACACCTTTACCTCTTCAGCCCTGGCTCCTGCCTCGGTCGCAGCCGGTGGCACGGCCACTTCCACCATCACCGTCGCTCCGTTAAACGGCTTTAGCGGCACGGTGAATCTGTCCTGCAGCAACATAACTCCGGTCGTGACTCCGGCGCCCACTTGTGCATTTGTCCCAACTTCGATCCCGAATGGCTCAGGTACCTCCGCGTTGACCGTCAGCACTTCTGCCTCTACACCGACAGGCGCATACAACCTGACGGTCGCAGGTACGGGATCGGTAAACCACAATACGACTGTCACCCTGATGGTCACGGCCACCCCCGTCGCAGACTTCACGATCGCGGCCTCGGCTGCCACGCCAGCATCGATCTCCGCCGGTGGGACGGCCACATCTACAATTACGATCACGCCAGTAAATGGCTTCAACAGCGACGTGAACCTGACTTGCGCCGTTACTCCGGTCGTGACCCGGCCGCCTACATGCGTTCTTAGTCCGACTTCCGTAGCAGGTGGGGCAGGCAGCTCCGCCCTGACCGTCAGTACCGTGGCAGCCACCACGGCATCCGTCACTCCGCGAACGTCGGGAATCATCTACGCAATGGTGCTGCCGATTGGCGGATTGGCGCTGCTGGGAGCAGGGTTCGGCTCGCGCAGCAAGAAACTGTGGGGCCTTCTGATGGGCTGCCTATTGTTCGGCGGATTAGTTTCTCTGGTCGCTTGCGGCGGATCCTCGTCCAGCAGTGGCGGTGGTCATCCCGGCACACCCGGCGGGAGTTACATCATAACCGTCACGGCCACATCTGGATCGTTGACGCACACAGCACCCGTCACGCTGACCGTAAACTAGACGGTGGTGGCCACAAAAGAGGTCAATGGCACCGGCCTCGATGACCCCTGACAGGAAATCGGAATCGCGGGACCCTTTGGTGCTTTCTGGCGATTCAGCTCGTCCTCAAGCGTCCGCAAGAAGCCAGGTGGCTGAACGCGGATTCGATGATCGGCTGTTTAGATACCGCATTGTCATCGTTCCTCAGTTCTAAGTCGATGTCTAACGCGGGAAGACGCAGAAGTACACGTCCTGGCGCGAGTTGCGCGTAGCTTTTGCGTCTGTGGTTCGCTGGCCTTCGGTTTTGCCGCCGAACGATTTTTCTTAATTTACTCCGATGTTTTTGACGATGGCATGAGTATGTCAGACGTCAATTGCCATCGATCACACCTGATTTCTTTCCCGGAAGAACCAGTACGTCAACTCTCCTCGCCGCTAATACCCAGCGCAAGTCATGGAAGACCGATTGGGCAGCAACGGCTCGCCACACGGAGTTCCATCCGATGTCCGGAAAGAAAAGGTATCGATCGTCTGGCGGGCGGATGGCTCCTCCTTGTCGTTATTTTCGTATTCATTTCCGGGCGATCTTTCGCACAGACAGTAAGCATTTTCAGCGCCGGGACGCCTGCCGTCGTAGACAGCGGAAGTGCCCAGCCTCTCGTCTTGGGAGTGAAGGTCTTTTCCGACGTACCAGGAAAGGTTCTAGGATGCAGTTTTTATAAGGCTCTCACGAATACCGGGATCCATGTGGTCAGCCTTTGGGGTGACTCCGGGAAAGTCCTCGCAACCCAGGCGGCAACGGCGGAAACTGCGTCCGGGAAGCAATCGGTAATCTTTGTTTCCCCGGTTACAATTGCTCCAAACCAGATTGTCAGCTGCGGATATTCGGCGCCCAACGGGCATTTCTCGTACGATAACAACGCCTTCGCGGTGCAGAAAGATGTTGCACCTCTGCACGTTCCGTCAAACGGCGGTGTGTATGTTTACAGTTCGCAGGCAACCACGTGGCCGACGGGGGTGTGGCAGGCGACCAGCTACGGGGTCGATGTTTTGTTCTCGCCTTCGACTGGATCGACGACATGGATCAGCGGAACTACCGTCAGCGCCACCAACAGCGCGGCGAACATCACCTGGAATACAGCGGTGCTTTCGGATTCACAAGTAGACTACGGACCAACCTTGGCATACGGCAACAGTACCGCCGTGACTCCTGCGACGGCGACTGCGCACTCCGTGGCAGTCGGCGGCCTGTCGGCAGGAACCACCTATCATTTTCGGGTGCGGTCGCGAGACTCAGACGGAGTATCGGCAACGGGGGGCGACCACACCATCACTACGGTTGCAGCAGCTTTGCCGGTGGCTATCTCCACCTCGCCTCTGAATGCGGTCGTTGCTTCGGGCGCAACCCAACAGTTTTCGGCGATCGTCAGCAACACGGCGACCTCCGCGGTAACGTGGTCAGCATCAGCGGGGACGATCAATTCATCCGGTTTATTCACCGCCCCCCCAGGTGTCGGTTCAAACCTCGGTTTCAATCATTGCAACCAGCCAGGCCGACACCAGCAAGAGCGCAATCGCTGCTGTGTCTGTAAATCCGGCAGTGCCGGTTCTGGCTGTAAGTCCTGCGAGTTTAACTTTCGCCGGCGAAACCGGCGGATCTCCTGTCGCACCGGCCAGCGTGAGCATCACGAACAGCGGAGGCGGATCGCTCAACTTTACGGCTACGAGTGACCAGGCATGGCTGCAGCTTTCGTCCGCTTCCGGATCCGCGCCTGTGGTTCTCCAGGTTAGTCCCTCGTTGACCGGACTGAAGGCGGGGACCTACACCGGACATGTGAACCTGGCGGGCAGCGGCGCAACGAAGAGTGTGACCGTCGGTCTCACCGTAACGTCACCCCCTGCGCAGCATGCCGTTGCCCTGTCATGGAAAGCCAATACAAGCACTCTGGTGGTTAGCTACAGTATTTACCGGTCGAGCGTGGCAGGAAGCTCGTACGGCCTCGTGGCTAGCGCGGTCGGCAATGTGGCATATCTCGATCAGACTGTCCAGTCAGGAAACAAGTACTACTATGTCATCACCGCAGTAGACAATCGAGGGCAAGAGAGCGCTTATTCGAACCAGACATCCGTGACCGTGCCGTAGGGTTGGAGTTTCCTCCCCAGGCGAAAGCGCAATGCATCTTGCGCCGTCGCGTCACCGTCGAGCCGAAATAAAAAGATGAGGTCGGTGACGGAGAGCACGCGACAGTCAAATAAGCAATCTCGTTCCTATTCGTTCCGCTCTCATTCCAGACGGGTCTCTCTTGGCACGCAGTCGACAAAAAGGTGCGGAGGGAATGAAACTGGTGTAGAATCTGTCCCATTTCGAAGCCGAATCAAGAATCTCGGCGGGATTGTAACCGAGCTGAGGTTTGCAGGCGTTGTAATCGAGAGGGACGTGGTACGTTGTCGACAGTACGCAACGCAGACCCCGGCGGGCTGGAAGCATGGGTCATCAAGAACTCAAGCTGGCTGGCACTGGCAATTGTTGCTTTAGCTTTCGCGATCCGCCTGATCTACGCGAATGCCTGCTACCTCAACCCCGATGAAGCGCTGCACTTCGACACCGCCAGGCCAGGCAACTGGGTAGACGTCTTCAGATCGTCTCTGCGATTGGCCCACCCACCTCTCTTCATTCTGGTACTTCATGGATTTCTTTTTCTCGGTCGAGCCGAGCTGATTCTCAGGTTGGCGAGCGTGCTTGGGGGAACGGCTGCACTCTGGTTCACCTTCGTGTGGATCCGGAACAGCGTAGGAGAGATCCCGGCCTTGGCCGGACTGGGCTTCATGGCTCTCTCTCCTGCGGCCATTTCCGCCTCAACCGAAGTTCGCCAGTACGGTCTTTTGCTTTTTTTTGTTTGCGGCTCCCTCTATGCGACTGAGCACATATTCGAGGAACGCTCGAGCGCCTGGATGGTGATTCAGGGAGTCTTTCTACTTGGCGCCCTGCTGACCAACTACACCGTGGTTCTGGTTCTGGCCTCTCTCGGGATCTACGTTTTGCTACGCATATTTTTGGACAATTTGAGCGGGCGTGTTCTCATCACGTTTTGTGCGTCGCAATTGTTCCTGGCAACCGTGCTAGTCTGCTTTTACCTTGGCCACGTTCGGCGGTCGATCCCCTTCGGCGCTGGAGCCATGGATTATCTCCAGCACTACTATTACAGTTCTGCACACGAGACCCGGCTAGGATTTCTGTGGAGATCGCTGTCCGGGACCTTCTCGTACATGGCCGGTAATCGCCTGTTGGCGCTTCCGTTCATGTTAGCTTTCCTGGCTGGGCTCGCAGCGCTCATCGCAGGCAAAACCAAGGCACCGAGAACCATGGGTCTCCTGATAATTCTTCCGTTCATTGTTGGGTTTACTGCAGCTGCGTTTCAGGTGTTCCCCTTCGCAGGTACGCGGCATCAAACCTACCTTCTGCCTTTCGTGGCAGCGGGTATCTCGGCGGTCTTTGCCATTCTGCCGCACCGGTGGACAGTGCCATTGTTGCTCTTCGGAGCCGTCATTTCACCTTTCTGGATTCGACACGCCCCACCAGATAATGACCCACGGGTCATGCCAAGAAGCGATATGACCGCAGCCCTGAACTACGTCAGGCAGACGGTTCCCAAGGGGGCTCTACTCTTCCTGGACACCGACACGCGCGAAATACTCGAATATTACCTGGAAAGAGACGACAGGAGCCTGGACACCCTACGCTCCGAAGCGGAGGTCGAGGAGCAGCTTGGCGGGTATCGCTCCATTGTTCTAGTCGAATCAATAACGAAGTCGATCATACAAGATCCAAGACTGGCGACGACCGATTTTGCGCCGCACCCCAATGAGTCGATGGAACAGGTCGTCCGGTCGGCGCGAGCGTTAGGCGTGCCACTCGGCGATCCAGTGTGGGTGTTCTCTGTCGCCTGGAAGGAACCGCCGATGGCCTTGCAGCTTAAGCCCGAAAACGATCGCGAGATCAAGGAATTCGGGCAAATCAGCGTAGTCAGATTTCTTGTTGACCAGCAGTAGTCGAGCGATGTTTCAATATTCAAGAGTTACGCGGCGAACCTCAAGCCTGCAGCTTGGTGCTCTCCGGGGCGCGATTGAAATCGTGCGACCTTGGGCAGGATGCGGATCGCCAGAATAACCAGGAGTGGAATTTGCCGGCGTATGACAGCGCTGCTGGCATTCATAAAAGAAGGGCGCCATACGCCACTTGAGATGATTCATCGTAAACCTCCAACTGAGGTTTGGGCCTCGAATCCGATTGACGCAGCTACCTGAACGATGATTGGCGTCCGGTACCTGAGTAACTTTTCGACAGGCAAAGAAGGTGATATCCAAGTGCTGTGCCACACGCTCGCGCGCGTTGTGCCCATTATGCTAAATCCTGGGATTCTCCACTGCAGATCGGAGGATAGCGCAACAATGGGGAGTGTTCATGCAGTCCTAGCAACTGATTCGAGTCGAGCCGTCACCTTCCCGAAGACTCAACGTTTCAAACCGGGCCAAGACCTGCTGCAATGTTCACACGCGACCGAAACTATGATCGGATTACACCATTGGTGGTTTTGTTCAGGCCGCTTCTCGGAATGTTCGCGCAGACCTAAATAACAGTCATGATCAATGGGAAATGCATCGCGGTGGTATTGCCTGCCTACAACGCTGAGAAAACTCTCGAGGCCACTGTCGTGGAGTTGCCTGACCTTGTGGATATCCGCATTCTGGTTGACGACCACAGTTCCGACCGCACCGTCGAAATCGCCGGGCGACTGGGTCTTCAATTCTTCGTGCATGACCAAAATTATGGCTACGGACGCAATCAGCAGACTTGTTACCGGGAGGCCCTGGCCGCGGGTGCGGACGTGATCATCATGGTGCATCCCGACTACCAATACACGCCGCTGCTGGTCACGGCGATGGCGAGCATGGTCGCCTATGACGTCTATGATGTCGTGCTGGGTTCTCGCATCATCGGCGGGCAGGCGCTGCACGGCGGCATGCCGTTTTACAAATACGTCGCCAATCGATTTCTTACCGCGTTCGAGAACTTGTTTCTGGGAATCAAACTTTCCGAATACCACACCGGCTACCGTGCCTTCCGCCGCAAAGTGTTGCTGGAGTTGCCTCTGCTGGAGAATTCGGACGACTTTGTGTTTGACAATCAGATGCTGGCGCAATGCGTAAATTTTGGTTTTCGCGTTGGCGAGGTATCATGTCCGACAAAATACTTCGAAGAGGCGTCGTCAATCAATTTCCGGCGTAGCGTCACATATGGATTGGGCGTGATAAAAACCACGATGCAGTTTGCGCTGCAAAGATTCGGAGTTGCCCGTTTCCGGATTTTCAGCCCCAAAGGGAGAAAGCTCGAGGCCGGGCAGGCCAGATACTACACTCCGGGCACAATTGAGCCTCCCGGCTAACGGTGGAAAGCCAGAAACAAAATGTAGCGCGCGGAGCCTGGAACCGCCGCAAAATCCCAAAATTCCCGGTTGGGCTCAGCCTCATCCGCAAAACCAACTAAGTGGACTGAAACCAACAGACTATGGCAGGAGCCTTACGGAGTTCTGTCCGCCCGCAGCGTGAACAGAGTGACTTCCGGAGGACAATCGAAACGCACCGGGATCCGGATGGTTCCAATGCCAACGTTGGTATACAAGGTCAGCGGGCCAACTCGCCGCAGACCCCAGGGGTATTTGCGGCCTAAAACCGGCAGGTAGGGGGCGCCAAGGAAGGGAATTCTTATCTGACCGCCATGCGAGTGTCCGGAAATCTGCAGGTCGACGGGGTGGCTGGCTACGTGGTCGGCCCAATCCGGTTCGTGGGCTAACAGGATAACCGGTTCGGCCGGCGGAATTCCGCGCAGGGCCAGATCGAGATCGGGCTTTCCTTCCAGCACATCATCCACGCCCGATATCCAGAGCCTCTTCCCCTGGCGCTCCAGCGGGACAGCCCGATTACTCAAAACCGGAATCGCGTGGGATTGAAGAACCGCGGTAACGTAGGCAGGGTCTGTGGTTAGATCGTGGTTTCCGAGGACCGCGAGAATCCCGGCCGGAGCATGCAGCTGGCTCAACCAAGTGACGCAAGGCTCGATTACCCGGGCTGCGGCCTTAGCCCGTCTGCTGTAACGCGAGATGCTTTTCAGGGGCCCCGTAACAAAGTCGCCGGTCAGGACGATCAGGTCCGGTTGCAAACGATTGACAATGCCAATGGCTTGGCGAAGAGGTCTGACCGAGAAGAATTCATCGTAATGAAGGTCGCTCAACTGCGCGATTCGGAAACCATCCCAGGATGCCGGCAAACGAGCGAGGGGAACTTCGATCGAAACCAGCTGCGGGTGATTGGGCTCAATGACCAGGCCGTCAGTGGCAACGCCGACCACCCCGAGGGCGCCGGCGGCCGCGCCTATTTTTATGAATTTTCGCCGCGTCGGGAAAGACGACAACCGTCCATCTCCTCAAATTTCATACGCCGTTGAAGCAGATTCCGCCGGGCGGGTCTTGCCTCAAATCCGCCTCAAAGTTGCGACTGCATGGTGGATTTCAATTGTGGGCGCGCGTGGGCCAAGAACCGGACTATCCATGTACTTTCTCGACAGATTGCGGCTCCATTTCAGGATGGCGGTACCATGCGATGGTCCGGCTCAGACCTTCTTCGAAGCTCCCTGTGGGCTGGTAACCAAGATGCTTTTGGGCCCGTGAAATGTCCGCGAGGGAATGCTTCACATCTCCGGCACGCTCGGGAGCGTATTTCACTTCACCAGAATAGCCGGTCAGTTTCTTCAGAATCTCGCAAGTCTGGTTTAGATCGGTGCGCGTGCCGGTAGCCACGTTGAAAACTTTGCCCGCGGCTTCCCTGCCCTCAGCCTTGCAGGCCAGCAAATTTGCCGCAACGACGTTATCCACATAGGTGAAGTCACGGCTCTGGGTTCCATCGCCAAAAATGGTTGGCGCTTCGCCCTTCAACATCTGGGTGATGAACCTGGCCAGCACCCCGGAGTAGGGTGAGAAGGGATCCTGGCGAGGGCCAAAGACATTGAAGTAACGCAGGCAGACCGTCTCCAGTCCGTAACACCGGTAAAAGCAGGTCATGTAGTATTCACCGGTCAATTTGGCGACGGCATAAGGAGAGTTGGGATTGGGCGCCATGTCTTCGCGCTTGGGAAGAGTAGGCGTATCACCGTAGGCGGAAGATGAAGCCGCATAGACCACCCGTTTCACCCGCGCATCGCGCGATGCCACCAGCAGATTCAGGGTTCCGTCCACATTCGCGCGATTGTTGCCCAGCGGGTCCTTCACCGATCTGGGGACTGACGGAATGGCGGCTTGGTGCAGAACGTAATCCACTCCCTGGCAGGCCCGGTGAAGCGCCTCAAGATCGAGCAGGTCCGCTTCGTGGAGTTCAATCCGGTTCAACACTTCCGCAATATTTTCGGGTTTGCCGGTGGAGAAATTGTCGAGCCCTCTTACTTTTTCGCCTTGCGCCAGGAGCTCCCGGGCCAGGGTCGACCCGATGAAGCCCGCGACTCCAGTAACGAGATAAGTTGCCATCGAATCTCCATCATACAGGATGTGTCAGGGGAAAATTGGTCGCGAAGACAGGAACAGCAGGCAAGTTTAGAGCCAGAAGTTCGTGCCCAATACCATGACCAGCAGTGAAAGCAAGAAAGCCAGACAGCAATGCGGGGATCTGATGTCTGTCGCCTGAGAAGCTTGGCGGCTGGTCACTCAGATCCCCGGGTTTACTTTTTCTTCGGCCGCGTCGAAGCAGTCCTGATTGCAGAGCTGTCTCAAAGCTTCCCTGGGTCTAGTGCATATGCATTTCCTTACGCATGGGCAGCGCCGACTCCGTCACGTGCCTTCTTTGAATCACGTAGCGCGGTGTGGGTACTCGCTCCGGATGGAGCTGGACGTTTGCGATTGGAGCTGCCGGCCCCGAAACCTGCACCCAGCTCGCGAGTGAAGGAGTGCCGGCGTTGTTTACCAGAAAGAGCATGTAGTAGCCCGGAGGAGCAATGTTCGAATTTGGCGGACCAGTTACTGTGAGGCTTCCGGCACCGGCTGTGAATGACAAGCCGACATAGCGCTGGTCCATATCAAAGGAATGGGTTACCGAGCCTGCTTTCATCAGAACTACGGATGCGATGCTGGATGCGTCCGGAGTAGACAAGCTGAAGGAGCCGCCGTAGGTGATCGAACCCGGCGCACCTGTTCCGATCGTCGGCCGGGTGGCGAGACTGCCATCCGCATTGAAGAGATATGACGGCTGGTAAATCTCGATATGGCTTTCGAAAACGCCCTGTTCAGGGTTACCGCCGGTCAGGGCGACGGTGCCGTCCGGCAGGAGCAGCTGAACGTTGTGGTAGAGCCTGGGGAACGCGTTCGATCCGGCGGACGAGAATGAATTTGTCGTGGGATCGTAAATCTCCGCCTTCAGGCTGGCTGTGCTTACGTCCTCATCCTCGGCGGAGCCGCTGTCGACCAGGACCTTGCCGTTGGGCAGGATCGTGGCTTCCATTTCCACCCGGGCCTGGACCATATTCGGTCCCGGTACCCAACACGGAGCGTAGATCGGGCAATTTGCCGATATCTGGGAGCCGGACGGGCCTAGATCAATAAGTTCAGTGGTGTTGGTCGCGGGATTATCACCGCCCATGATCATAACTTTTGGACTGTAGTTATTTTGCGGCGTAAGCGGCAGAAGTACGGAGGTGCCGTAAGTTCGCTCTCCGTTGGGATCGTTCTGCCCCGGATAATTTGTCCACGCAACCAGAGTCCAAGCCTGGGTGGATGGATCAAAATCAACCGTGGCTGACGACGACGACGAGTAGAAGATGTGGCCCGACGGCAGCAGATGCATTCTCGGATACAGCGGAAACTGGAAAGTTGGGAAGTCCGAGATGTGGGGGTCGCCCGGAATTTCAGGGCCCCACTGTTGGCCGTCCCAAATCTCGCTGGTGTTGTTGTTATTGCCGTCGGAGTCGTTGAGTCCGGAGGTGGTCATCATGCGGCCGTCATTCATTTCAGTGACCGTCGGGTACCAGCGCCCATGGGCGGTCGGAGCCACATCGACAAATGACTCTGTGCCGGGGTCGAAGATCGAGGTATTGGGAAAGCCGGTGAAGGGAATTTCGCCGTGGAGACCCACCACCGCGAGAGACCCGTATCCTTTGGTGCCGCCGTTAATGAGCACTCTGCCGTCCGGCATGATCGACATGCCGTTGCAGAACATGTCCCAACCGGTGGGCAAGGTGGTGATCTTGCCACTCGACAGGTCCATCAGCGCCGCACCCTGCGTGTACTGAGGCCCTTTGGGGCAGCCCGCCAGCGTGGGCGGACAGTTGCCAGAACCACTGGCGATGAGAATCTTGCCGGTATGAAGCAACGCGGCATGGATGGGATTGATCGGCATGGTTGTCGGCAGTGTGCTCCACATGCCAGTGGGGTGACCGTTTGACGCATGCGGCGGGGGCGGGGTTGAAGAGGAGGAGATTGCGCCGCCTCCGCATCCCGTGAGTGAAAAGGAAATCAGGGCGATCAGCGCCAGGGCTAAAAGATTTCTATTCGTGTTCATTTCTCTCCCGGTCTCCAGAACAGTTGCGTATCTCGATTTAAGAAGTTGACGAGCCGCAGAAGCAGAATGGTTCACTGCGCGCTCGCAGTCTCGACCGGCGTGGTGCTGAGCCGCGTCAGATATGGGAAGAAGGGGGTAACCTCAAACGGCATCTTCTCCTGCGGCGACAGCAGTACAACCGGCTTGGTCTTCATCATTTCCAGGCGATCGCTCCAGGGGTCAAGCTTGATTCTGCCTCCCAGGGGAAGGGCGGCGATCTGGTCCAAGCTCTGCTCTTCGAGTTGCGGAGCGCTGCTGAGCAGGGCGGACATGCGCATCATTTTTCCGCTTTCCAGACGATTCCCCATGTGGGGGCGGATCAAGCTGGTAAGCTCCGGCGCGCGCGCGTTCAGCGCCTTCAGGAACAATCCGGCCTTGGCCAGCTTGTCCTTATAAGGAGACTTCTCCAGCAACTGCATGGCTTTGCTGTCCGCGGCTTCTTCCTCGGAAGCGTTTCTGGCAAAATCCATGCGCTGGAAGGTGTTCTCATCGGGGAAAAAGAAACGGTCGTTGAAGGCAAATTTGGTGTCGATACGATGACCCAGGGCAATGTGGCCGAGCTCGTGAGCCAGCATCACAGCCAGGGAACCTTCATCGGGAAGAACATCCAGCAGGCCGCGGCTGATTACGATGGTGTGGCCGATGGTGAAGGACTCCAGCGGAGAGGTCAGGAGCACGCGGCAACGGACGTCGGGAATAATCTGAAGATCGTTGGTGATGATCAGGTTGTTAACCACCGTTTGCAGAATCTTGTCGACATCGCCCGGGGGCGCGAGCAGGCCAACTTTCTGAAGATGGTCCAGTGCGTTGTCTTCGGCGGTGCGCTCCCACATGCGCTGCGCCTCTACCGGGCCGGCGTCGTTGGCGGAATCGGTCTGATCGCGAACTGAGTCGATCTGTATGTCGGAAAACTCGGCCTCGTGTTTAAGCGGTTCCGGATCGTAGCTCCAGAGCCGGGTCTGAGCCTTGAAGTGCAGCCCGGGAAGGAGCGGTCCGGCATTTTTCAAATTCGACTCTTCGATGAAGACATACGCCGGCAGCCACAAGCCCGCCTGAAGGTTCAAGCGCCAGCTGTCAAAATGCAGGTAATAGCTGTAGCGTGAATGCGCAGAATAGGTTCCGTTAAACCGAACAATGTTGTAATCGTGGTCCTCTACCCAGATCCGGCCCACGAATCGTCCGCCCGCGTTGTCCTTGGGTTGCACGTCAATCACGATGCAGCGCACTTCCCCCAGAAACTCCTGGCGTACAAATTTGAAGTCGTAATTCTTCTTCTGAAAATCGCCGTCGAGCATCACCATCTGGGCGAAGCCCAGGGGCATGAACTTGCGAGTGAAGATGTTGGGAAACGGGTTCAGAGATTTGAGCTTGAGGCCGGTCTCTTTTTCGAACATCTGGTCTTCCACGCCATGGCTCAGGTCCAGGCGTCCCAGAAAATATTGATCGCTGGAGGGCACGACCACCGATTCTTTGTCGGTCTTCAAGTTCTGGATGTAGGTTTCAGCGAGGGGATGCATGTGCTTCATCTGCGCCACAAAAGCGCGTTCGCGCTCGATCACGCGGTCCGCCACTTGATCGATCGAGACTCGGGGCATCACCGATAAAGACTCGCTTCTGGTGACACCGTAGTTGCCGTAAATGGTGACGGAGGCGGCAGTGCCTGTTTTGACCGGGAAGGTAGCGGTGGTCGCCCCGGACGGAACCGTGATACTGGCCGGCACCATGGCTGCGCCGACGGGATCAACCGCCAGCGATACTCTCGCTCCGTCTCCCGGAGCCGCCATGTTCAGCGTGACTGTCGCTTGTACGGAGTGGCCCTCGGTCACGCTGGCCGAACTCAGGTTGATCGAAGACAAAAGCAAAGGCGAATTCTGAGCAGAAACGGAGCTGACTACGCTCAGGCTCGCAAGCAGGGCAAGAATGATGGTTCCAATGATGCGCATAAGATGTTTTGACCTCGTTACTTCAGGGCTTTTCGCCAGCATGTGAATAATGGCCGAAATACTTCCGATACCAGGAAATGGCATGTTTACCGGCCCGCCTTTCGACCCAGCAGATTCCAGTTGAAAGAAAAGTTAGTGAACACCGACAACCCGGCAGCCGATTGGCCGGACTGGAAGCGGCTCTCGTGCAGGTACGCGGCCCCCAGCTCGGTGTAGATATCGTTCCCCGGGAAGACCGCTTTCATGCCCCCGCCCACTGTGGCTTTGTTGTCCCAATCGAAGCCCTTGCTGTCATGGAACACGGTGGCTTCGACATACGGAACCAAGGTGACCCGGCTGAGTCTCTTGGCGACGATTCCCTGCGTGATGTACCCCATCCCGATGATGTTGCCCTTCTCGACCGGCGACAGGTTTCCGACGTCCATCCAGGAAGAGCCGGGAAAGCGGCTGGATTTCTCCGCCACCGGTTGCCAGCCGAACCAGTCCTGGGCGTACAGCGTGAGCCCGTTGCTGTCGACGCCCTTGAAACGATCTTCGTAGGAGTACGCCGAACCTACGCTCACCACGCCCTTGCGAAAGAACTTGTTCACCTTCAGGCCCAGCTTGGGCTGGATCTTGTTGTTCCAGTCGTAGCCCTTGGTATCGAAAACCAGTCCCAGCCCGACGAACGGGGTTACCGTGACCGATCCCGAATAGGTGGAAAAGATGGCCGCGCTCTGCTCCATATAGGACTGCACGTAGAAATTGTTGTGCTCGATCGGGCTCAGGTTGCCGATTGAAGTCCAACCCTGTCCCGGCAGGCCGACAGCATCGACCAGGCTGCCCTGCAGCGCCGACACCGCGCCGCCTTGAGCGGCGGAAACCGTGGTCAGGACCAGGACTGCGAACAGCGCGAATAGTGACTTGATTTTCATGACCCCACTTTTCCTGTTAATACCGTTTAACCGCAAACCAACCTCTGACTTGCTTCTTCTGCACTACGACTTTCCAGAAGCTGTACAAGAAAATGGAACAATCCACGACGCGCAATAAGGGATACAGAGGCGAAAGCAGAAAGACATCGATGCGCCGATCGCAAGCCGCGCAGACCAGAGACAACAAAAAGAGAACCACCACGTCCGTGCCGAAGGCGTAGAGGGCGAGTCTGGGGATGAGCAGCAGCCAAACCGGCAGCAGGAGAAATAGAGTGGCAAAGATAATGCCTTCTCCCATCAACAGCTTGTATTCCAGATCGATCTTCGACCATCCGCTCAACATTCCGTATTTCATCCCGACCTGCCAGGCGCCGGTATGCCAGCGATACATCTGTTTGATATAGTCGCGAAGTGTTCTCGGATCCTGGGTGGAAACCACGGCGTGCTTCTGGTATACGATTTTGCCCAGCTTCTTGCGGTGCACTTGAATGGTGCAGTCCATGTCCTCGACGATGGTGTCGCTGTTCCATTCCAGTTGTGCGAACGCGTCCACCCGGAAGGCTGCTGCGCACCCTGGGGTAACCGTGATCACGCCCATGTTGCTTTGCCCGTCCTTATAAATCGCGTGCGAGATCCAGTAGGCGAGGCAGCGATAGGCCGTGAGCCAGTTGTGGGGCGTGCTTTTGGCCCGTCCGCAAACCACGACCACGTCGGGTCGGGCGAAACTTTTGCGGACGGCGAGAAAATAATCTTCGGACACCTGGGTGTCGGCGTCCATCAGGCAGATGTAGTCATAGCGCCGGATCAGATCAGAAACTGACGCAAGCCTTGCCAGGCTGTGCGCCTTGCCCATGTTCTTTTCGTTTCTGACCACATTCACGTCGAACGAACGGGCGATCGTGCCCGTGCCGTCACTGGAGCCGTCATCGATAACGTAAACATCGGCGGCCAGGATTCCGGCGCGGAGAATGCTCTTCAACGTTTTGGCTATGCCCACAGCCTCATCCTTGGCCGGGAGCAGGACGCAGAGCCTTTTCACAATCGTCCTTTCACCACCAGCTCTCGCGAATCGAAAGAGACTGAGTAAATTCCGTCTTTGTTGCGGCGCAGTTCGCGCCCCGTCTGATAGAGATGGGCCTGCGTAAAACCGTTGATTGCCACCTTAAGCACGACTCCGTGGGGGAATGGAACAGGAAGCTGCCAGGTGAATCTCTCTTCGCCGTTTACGATTTCGGGCTGCACCGCCTCCACAACCTTCTGGGCGCGGAAGTAGGCAGCAACTTCTCCGAAGGGCGCAATCCAGAGCCCCCTGCTTTCGGCTGCTTTTGCGTAGTCCAGTAATTCGGTGAATACGTCGCCCGGGATGGGCTCGAATCCGGTCGAAGGATCGCCGATGCCGTGAATCTGAAGCGTAGTCCAGGCATTCAGCGAGAGATCTTTATCAATCCAGCCCTTGTAAGTAGCGGCATCGTACTTGGTGTAGCTGGGTTGGCTGGGCAGGTCATACCAATCCGGCTGAACATCGGATTTGACGTACACCCGGCTGCCATCTCCGCGTCCCCCGCGTGCTGCGAAGTCATAACGCCTGGCCCAATAGAGGAGGCCGGGTGAAATCTCGGTGTAGGGATACGCAAAAACCCCTATGTCTGACTTGAAATTGCTGTCGAAAAACTTCTTGGCATCCTCCACCTCGAGCTCTTCGCTGGCCTTGTTCAGGTCAGCCGCATGCTCGTGGGTCACGGAATGATTGCCGATCTCATGGCCTTCCAGCTTGGCTTTGCGCCACTCATCGAGGCGGGTTGTCTTGGAGACGATGAGGAAGAAGGTCGCGTGCAGATGACGCTTGTTGAGCTCGGGAACCGCCACGTCCAGATGAACCGCTCGCGAATCGTCGAACGTGAGTGAGAGCGCGGCAGCGTGATTATTCCACGGCAGAACCCTGAGCGCGGAGGGCTGCGCGGAGCAGCAACCCACCAGCAAACTCACGATCAGAATCACCTGGACAAATACTGTCATAGTGCGATTGAGGAACTTTCATGCATACACGATGCAAACGCGATGCCAACGCGGTGCGGAATTGCGTTTGGAGATGGGGAGGGATCGCGGCTGGGGATCGATTGCCTGGAATCACCGCCAGACAATGCACTTAGCGGAGGTGCTGGCTTGAAAGCCGCGCCCGGAGCGGCATCTGGAAGACAGAGTCACATCGCTCAAACGTTACCGGATTTGGTTACTGAAGTAATAGAGACAGCCCATCCCGGTGGGAAGCGCATTCACTCGAAGAGGAAAACATCTTCCACTCCGAAAGCACGGCCATGGAAGCGGACGCTTGAGGCCGGTCAGCGAAACGCCCAGGCCAGGATGGTACAATTTCGCGTGCTCGCAGCGAGCGATGGTCTTTCTCCCACCGCTCTTGACCGATGCGCACTCTTCCGCTCAGCCGTTTTTCGACTGGGCTCTTTCCGGCGCGCATGCCCTTTGACCAACAATTGAAGTCCGGCAAGCGTCGACCTGAATACAGCATCGTCATCCCCGCATATAACGAGAGCGCGCGTGTCGGCGCCACGCTTGAGACCGTCCTTGCTTACGTGGCCGAACGGTCATGGGACGCCGAGGTGATCGTGGTGGATGATGGCTCCAGCGACGACACGGCAGAAATTGTACGGGCACACGCGGTGAAGAATCCTCAGTTGCGCCTATTGCAGAATCCGGGCAACCGGGGGAAAGGACACAGCGTGCGCCACGGGATGATGGAGGCACAGGGAGCGATCATGCTTTTCAGCGACGCCGATCTTTCGTCGCCAATTGAGGAGGCGGAAAAGTTGCTATCCGCCTTAGCGGCTGGCGCGGATATTGCCATCGGTTCGCGCTGGCTGCGCAAGGACCTACAGACGCAGCGGCAACCGCTCTACCGGCAGCTATTCGGACGCATTTTCAATCTGCTGTTGCGGGTCACCCTCGGGCTGACTTTCAAAGACACGCAATGCGGTTTCAAGGCCTTCAACCGTCGGGCCGCGCAGGCAATTTTTTTCCTGCAGCGCATTGAACGCTGGGGCTTTGACCCTGAAATCCTTTACTTGGCTAGAAAGTTCAAGTTTAAAGTTGTGGAAGTTCCGGTGGCATGGGCCCACCGCGAAGGCACCCGCATCAGTCCGCTGCGGGACGGAACCAAGATGTTTTGGGAAATGTTGAAGATTCGGTGGAATGCGCTGAGCGGAAAATACAACGACTGCAGGGATCGTCGTGACTCCGCCTCGCTATGAATTCACAGTCCAGCGCCGGCTTTAGCTGCTTGGGCTGACGCTTGAGTGGCCAGCCACTTTTCCAATATCTCGGCAAAAGTAGGGGAAATATTCGAGAAGCGAACTCCCATCCGGCCCTGCACGTCGCGCCACACCAGTTCCACCGAAGCGGTGAGGCTTTCGGGGGCATCCGGCAACGAAAATTCTATGGCGTGGATGGATGAAGAAGGAATCGATCGTCCCACGTGCAGAGCAGCGCCGCCGGAGCTGAGGTTGGTGATGAAAGCCAAGGTCTCGTCCAGCCCGGCGCCACGCAGGGTTGCGGGAATGTTGATGGAGGAGCGCTTGGAATCGCGCGCGTCCTCGCCCTCATTCCTGAGCCCAAGGGCCGACTTGATTCCATTGCGCAACCGGTCTGGCGACAGTGGCCGGTAGAGAACCATGTGACTGCGCGCGCCTTCCGCGAGCCCGATACTGTTCGCCGAAACCGCCAGCACGATGCCGATCGACTGCTCACAGGAGGGCAAGGATTTCGCAGCCGACAACACCGCAACCGCGCCCGGCGCGTCGGCGTTATCGACAATAATCGCATTGAACTTCGTGCTGGTGAGACGTTCGACAGCGACCTGCGCCACGCTGCACTGCGAGACCTCGATCTCCAGGGTTTTCAGAATCTCGGCAACCAGGTGTATGAGTTCCTGGTCCCGAGAAAAAAGCAGGGAATGCAAAGGCATGGTGCCGAACTTTATAACTTTCGACTAGAGCGCGCAAGTTACCGAAGGGGAGCTCGGTATTACTGTTTGCCACGATTTTTCTTCGCGGGCGGTCGGGCAGAAATCGCGGCGGGCAGAGCAGTCCGCGTTCGCTAACGGGTGTGGATCTCAAAAACTCGACTTTGGCTTACCGTTACATTATTTCAAGACATACCAGGTGGGCTGATCCGTTTTTAGTAGAATGTTGGACGTACACTAGTCCACACCAAAAACGGGATTTTCCAAGCCAGTTCACTCAAACCATCGTCGTCGGCTGTCGTCGGAGAATTCCTCAGGTTTCTACACATGAGATTGTCTGTCGTTATGCCGGTCTATAACGAACGTACCACGCTACTCACGGTAGTGGAGCGCGTTCTCGCAGTTCCGCTGGAAGTGGAACTGATTTGTGTGGACGATGGCTCGCGTGACGGCTCCAGAGAAATTCTGGCCGAATTGCAGAGTCAGCATTCTAACCTTCGGATATTCCTGCAGCCCAGGAACATGGGAAAGGGAGCTGCGCTTCGGCGTGGCATACAGGAAGCTACGGGAGACTATGTACTGATCCAGGATGCCGATCTCGAGTACGACCCAGCCGATTATCCCAACCTGCTCGAGCCCCTGATCCAGGGGAAAGCCGACGTGGTCTACGGTTCACGTTTTCTGGGTAGCCGGCCGCATCGGGTACTTTATTTCTGGCATTCCGTCGGGAACCGGTTCCTTACTTTGCTTTCAAACTGCCTCACTAACGTCAACCTGAGTGACATGGAAACTTGTTATAAAGTGTTCCGCCGGGAAATCGTGCAGGCCATTCCTCTCGAGGAAGACCGTTTTGGTTTTGAGCCCGAAATCACGGTGAAGATCGCCAAACGAAGGTTGCGGATTTACGAAGTGGGCATCAGCTACTGGGGACGTACTTACGAAGAAGGAAAGAAGATTGGGTGGAAGGACGGAGTACGCTGTCTCTGGTGCCTGCTGAAATACTCCATCAAGGAACAGGCGGTCGCCTTGCCCCATTCGGTCGCCGGATCGCCTGCCTCGGTCGAGGGGCAAAAGAGATCGGATTCTGGTGCGAGCACCTAGGCGCTCCCCGCAAGATTTCTACCTCAATATCGCCGAGACACGAGAACTCCGGATGTGGAGTTCTCGTATCACGCGGCGCCACGGGTTTCCAGGCGACCGTGTTCCTCAGAGAGAATTGAGGAAGGCCACCACATCCGCGGTCTCCTCGCCGGATAAGAGCATGTTGAACCGCTGGTTATAGAAACTGACCACATCCGTGAGGTCCGTTGCAGTGCCATTGTGAAAATATGGGGCTCGGGCGGCCAAGCCACGTAAACCGGGCACTTTGAACTTGCTCAAATCCGAGCACTTGCCCGTGATCAAAGCCCGTCCGGGATCGGTAGTCGTCACTGACGAGTTATCCGCGCAGAGGACCGTGTACGAGGGAAGGTCCACCTTGGGAGAGGATGTGCCAATATCCATCATGGTCGCGGTAGTGCTGGCGCCAACGTTCGCCGCGTTATGGCATGTGCCGCAGGTCCCCACGACCATTTGCTGCCCGCGAACGTCGTTAAATCCCGCCACACCGGAGATAAGCATCATGCGATTGTTGAAAATGGCCTGGCCACGAGCGATGGATGCGCGCGCCGCAGCTTGGTTGGGGTCGAGGTTTGCCCAAGCGGAATACAGCGTGAACACGTTGATGCCATCGGGATTGCTGCCGGGACGGTACGGTTGCAGAGCGAGAAAGATCGGACCGCCGCGCCCGCCGTGCAACGCCAGGAAGCCGGCGGCGTTGTCTTCCGACTGGGCGGTAAACAGGCCGGTCTCAAAGTTAACGATCTGTTTCAGCTGCGTCGCGGTCGGCGCCTGCTTGGGCTGGGCATGCACGAGCGTGGCATTTTTTGCCTGACTGGTAAGATTCGGTTCGCGACCGTCCCACATGATCGCGGGCAGGAAACGCAGGTTCGTAGCGGGCAGTGGACGGCGGTAAAGCGCCGGCTGGCTGCTCGTCGTCTCGGCGCAATTGTATGGATCAGAGATGGAAGTGATCGTGAAATCCGCACCACTCGGAACCGGTAATGACATCCGGATCAGGCCCTTGCTAAGCAGCAAGCTGTAGGCGGAGGTGCGCGCCGAAAGCGTAGAGACATCGGCACTGGGGCAGTTTGCTCCATCAATTGCGCGAAAGATCGAATCCAGTCCATCCGTGTCCTGGAAGCGCTGCTGCAAGTGAGCCGTTGACACGCTCCAGGCGTCGCTCTGTGCGTGGCAGGTGGCGCAGCTCCGGCCGTTGGTTCCCAGGCTCTTAAAGAATGGATTTGAAAGGTCAATGCCGCCCGGAAAACTAAAAGTTCTGAGAACACCACTGGGATCGGTGGAAGGCTCCAGGTTAGAAGCATAGACGTTGCTCGCAAGATTCAGTGTCCCCGTTACGGCCAGTACCAATGCAACGGCACGTAGCAAGATTCTCGCTCCAGTCATTTTCTCAATCCTCCGTAGTCGATGTCCGTTCTTTCAGCAGGTAACATTCAGAAGTTTCCAAACTCGCCTGCCCCGAGCGATCTTCAAGTGACAAGTCTTCCAGTACTCAGGTGCATCATCACCAGGCCGCGAGTGTGCAAATTGTTGCACTCAGTGCGGTCAGTCTCGGAGGACAGGGAGTGACGATTGGAGGAGGGCGGTCAGGCTACCATAATTCCCAATTGATGCCAACATCTATCCGCGACACTGTCGTTAGCAGACGATATGTCCGGTCTAATTAGCACGTGATATGTCCGCTTGGCGGGTGGCGAGAGTAGGAGACGATGCGCAGCATGGAAAGCTACTCGAGGGCCGCGATGGAGCGGGCGATGAAAGTACAGGATGTGATTTTGCAGGCGCTGGCAAAGAAGATTACGTGGTATCAGGCGGCGGAGATCATCGGAATCAGCGACCGGCATATGCGGCGGTGGCGGGAGCGCTACGAGGAGGGCGGGTTTCGCGGCGTGTTTGACCGGCGGCAAGGCAAGCCCTTCCCCAAGCGGGTGCCGGTGGCGGTGGTGGAGCGGGTGTTGGAGCTGTATCGGGAGAAGTATTTCGATTTGAACCTGACGCATTTTCACGAGAAGCTGGCGAGCCAGCACCAGATCGAGCTGAGCTACAGCTGGGTGAAAGGGGTGCTGCAGGGGGCGGGATTGGTGGGGCGGGGGGCGCAAGCGGGGTGTGCATCGCAAACGGCGCAAACGGCGGCCCCTGCCGGGGATGCTGTTGCACATCGACGGCAGTCGGCATCAGTGGTTTCAGGACGAGCGCTGGTACGACTTGATCGTGATTATCGACGATGCCACCAGCGAGATTTACTACGCGCAGGTGGTGGAGGAGGAATCGACGGGCACGGTGATGGCAGGGCTGCGGGAAGTGATCGAGCGCAAAGGGGTGTTCTGGGCGCTCTACAGCGATCGCGGCAGCCATTTCTGGCTCACGCGCGGCGTTTTCCTTCTTGTCGGCCGCCCCTTGGAGATGACACCCCGATTTGCGCTGAGCCACTTGAGCACAGCCATGGTCACAGTCTTGTTCTTGGGCCAACCATGGAGCGACAGGCGCCTGGCGGCGGCTTCGCGCAAGTATTTTGTCCGCTCTTCAACGTTTGTGCTTGCCCCTAGCGAGAACCATCCTTGTCAATTCCACCGAAGCAAAAGCTTGCTATGATTCGCTCGCCGCTACCCTGAGAGACGGCAATTTCGTTCGAGGAGGGTAGCCGTGTCAGAAATAGATCCAGAACATTCTTCAGAACACCAAGTAGTATCCGCAGAGACTTTCTTAGCAGAGCCACTCATTTCTCCACCCGAGATCGCTCAGATGGCTACATCGCCAAGCAGTGCTCGAATTTCTGAGCGTAAGCTTCAGGCAAACCGGGCAAATTCGCGCCGTTCCACTGGTCCCACCAGTGCGCGCAGCAAGGATCGCAGTAACGGAATGCCATACGGCACGGCTTTCTGGCCGTTGAAGTCTTACGTGGGCCAAGCGGAAAGAACAGAGAATATGCAAGACTCGTGGCACGGCTGCGAAGGCTCTACAAACCAGCAGACATCGTCGTAGATCTGTTGGTGCAAAGGATTGCAAATTGCTTTTGGAATCAAAAACGATTGCTCCGGACTGAAATCCAGGAGACTTACATGCCGCGTAAAGAACCTGACCGCGAACCGGGAGGTCCGGAGCTAGGGAGTGACCTTCTTGGTATTTGGCTTGGCATGCGTCGCGACCACGAAATGAGAAGATTGCGGAGCGACGGTGGTCTCGAGTCGAGACGATTGACAGAGATAGAAGAGCAGATACTCGAACGATTCAGGGAGACTCGTTTTGGTGCGCTGACGATTTGTAGGTGCTTGCGCGAAATTCATAACACGATCCTGCAGACCAAGATTCTTTCGGAGGAAGATCGAGATTTGTTGCGCGATTGCTGCGGAAAATCGGTTTCCTTGTTGTTCCAACTGCGTGGAATACCATCCGACGGTAAAGTTGATACACCAGAGCGGCTGGGAGAATTTCTCAGAAACTTGGCTGCAGAACGCAGATCAATGCTTGCGAAATTTAGATCCTTAGGCGAGGACGCGGAAATGAACGACTCTCGGCTGGCTATTCCCCTGGGATAGGTATCCGGGTCTCTTTTCGGGAAAGAGAGCTCGCATCACGGCCTCGAGTGCCCACACTCCACATGTGTCCGCTCCGGGCTAGCAGCGCACGATTTTTGGGCTCTGGATGCCTTTCGTGGCATTGCGCGTGTCAACTACAAGCTGGGATTCGCGCACGATCCGTTTGTAATCGTAGTCGGAGTGATCGGTGACAATCAGGACGCAGT
>JBOGLC010000116.1:0-9669 GCA_050746005.1 Terriglobales bacterium | reverse complement strand
GGGCAGTGGCAATGAACTGTGGAACGAAGTGACGATTCTGGGAAGAGGGAGCACGAGCGGGGCGCTCGCGCCTACATGGGCAGGGAGCGTACTACTTCTTTGAATACTCGTCCCCGGTGTTCGTAGTTCCGGAACTGGTCGAAGCTGGCGCAGGCCGGGGCCAGCAGCACGATGTCCCCTGGCGTGGCTGTCGCCGATGCGCGTCTGAGAGCTGTTTCCAGGGTCTCCGAGTGGTCGACTTCTACGCCTTTGATCTGCGACTCGATCTTTTCCGCGGCCGCGCCGATGGTGTAGACGCGTTTGACCCTTTGCCGCAGCAGATCGTTGAGCAGCGTGTAGTCGCTATCTTTGTCCTTGCCGCCGAGAATCAGGTGGATATTGGCCGGGAACGACTCCAGGGCCTTGATGGTTGCATCCACGTTGGTGGCTTTGGAGTCGTTGAAATATTCCACGCCCCGGATGGTCGCGACGTATTCCAGACGGTGCTCGACCGCCTTGAATTCGCGGACTGCCCTGGCGATGCTTTTGGGTTCGCACCCCATGACAGCGCCCACGCAGGCGGCTGCCAGTATGTTTTCGACGTTATGCCCGCCTTTCAGCGGAATCTCCGAGGCCAGCATGACTTCGCGCTGTCCTTTGGCGTCGCGAAAAAGGATGCGGCCATCGTGCACATACGCCCCCTGCTTTACTTCTGCCTTGCGGCTGAACCAGAAAACCTGGGCGCGGGTGCGGTTGGCCAGTCCGGCACAGGTGGGATCGTCCAAATTCAGGACTGCGAAATCTTCCGGTTGCTGATTTTCGAAAATGCGAGCCTTGGCGTCCGTGTAGGCTTCGAATGTGCGATGTCGGTCGAGGTGGTCGGGCGTGATGTTGAGCACGACTGCGACCTTCGGACGAAAAGTCTGAATCGTTTCGAGCTGAAAGCTTGATACTTCCAGAACCACAACCGTGTCGACTTTCGCCTGTTCGACAAGCGAGATTGCCGGAGTTCCAATATTGCCGCCGACGGCGGTCGGGAAGCCACCGGCAGCGATAATTTCACCCGCCAGGGTTGTGGTCGTAGTCTTCCCGTTGGAGCCGGTGATGGCGACGATGTTCTTCGGCAGGAACCGGGAGGCCAGCTCAATTTCGCCGATGACCGACTCGCCCAGATTGCGGGCCTGCACCAACGGCGGGGAGTCCACAGGCACGCCGGGGCTGACCACGATCAGATCTTGTCCCCGAAATGTGCGCTCACCGTGTCCACCAGTCTCGACGGCGATGCCCTGATCGAGCAGGACAGGAATTTCTTCCCTCAGCTGGTCTTGCGGCTTGGCGTCTGAGACCGTGACCTTGGCGCCGCGGGCTTGCAGGAACAGAGCCGAGGCCACGCCGGATTTACCCAGGCCGACGACGAGAACGCGTTTGTTGGCGAGATCCATAAAAGCAGCTTCTGGCTTCTGGCTTCTGGCTTGTAGCCTATGGTCTTGGCTGGTTGTCGAAGACTCTGCTTTCTGGCTTCTAATCTTTGGATTTAGGGTTAGCCAGGAGCCAGGAGCCAGAAGCTCCTATCTTAGCTTTAGTGTGGTCAGGGCGAACAGGGCAAACACCAGGGATCCGATCCAGAAGCGCACGATGATTTTTGATTCCGACCAGCCCAGCAGCTCGAAATGATGATGAAGCGGCGCCATCTTGAAGATGCGCTTCTTTCTCAATTTGTACGACGCCACTTGAAGGATGACTGACAGCGCTTCAATCACGAAGATGCCGCCGATGAAAGGCAGCAGCAGCTCCTGCTTGATCATCACGGCAACCGTACCAATAGCGCCGCCCAGGGCCAATGAGCCGACGTCGCCCATGAAAACTTCGGCGGGGTGAGCGTTGTACCAAAGGAATCCGATGGCTGCACCGACCATGGCTCCGCAAAAGATGGTCAGCTCGCCAGCCAGCGGCATGCGCTGCAGCTCAAGATAAGATGCGAAGGTGGCGTGTCCGCTGACGTAAGTGAGGACGGCCAGCGCGCCGGCTGCAATGACGGTGCAACCGATGGCTAGCCCATCCAGGCCATCGGTAAGGTTCACCGCGTTGCTCGAGCCCACGATCACCAGCACAACAAAAGCCACAAAAGGAAGAAACGCCAGCGGCCAAAGCGCAGGATTATTTACCAGTTTCTCGATCACCAAGTCGGGGTGAAATTGCTTGATGAAAGGCACCATCAGCTTGGTGGAGTATGCGCCCCGGGTTTGCATGGCGATCAGCGCCACCGCAATCAGGATGCTGACCGCAACCTGCAGTCCCAGCTTGGCTTTCGATGTGAGTCCCAGGTTTCTCCGGTTCACCACTTTGATGTAATCATCGGCAAATCCAATCGCCGCGAACGCGCAGGTGGCAAAAACCGCGATCCAGATCAGGAGGTTGCCCAGATCGGCCCACAATAAAGTCGGAACCACGATAGAAATGGCGATCAGCAGACCGCCCATGGTCGGCGTGCCGGCTTTTTTCTGGTGGGCCTTGGGCCCTTCTTCGCGGATGAACTGGCCTATCTGAAATTCGCGCAGACGATTAATGACAATGGGGCCGACGATGAGTGCGGTGAAAAGCGCGGTGAGGCTGGCGAATGCGGTACGGAACGTCAAGTAACGAAAAATACGGAAGGGCGGAAAGTAGTGGAAGAGCTTCAGGTACAGCAGCCAGTAGAGCAATCGGCCTCCGTTAGTCGTCTGTTGTCGGTCGTTTGTTGTCGGTCTTCAGTCGGCCGTCTTCGAATTGCTGACCCCTGAAGAGTGACGAGCGACGACCTTTTCCAGGGCTCGTTCCAACTTTACGCCGCGTGACGCTTTCAGCAGCACCACATCGCCGTCCCGGACTTCGCGGGCCAGCCACTCGCCGGCTTCTTCGGGGGTAGCCACGAACTCTGCCTTGACGCCGGCGCGTCCTGCGGCTTCGACCATCGGCCGCGCCAGTCCTCGCACCCCGACCAGAATGTCGATTCCCTTCTCCGCCATGTGCCGGCCCGAGCGGCGATGCAGGTCTTCACCCGACGGGCCCAGTTCGAGCATCTCGCCCGCAACCACTATGCGACGCTTCGCGGGCATGGAGGCAAGCGTGTTTACCATTGCGTCCAGGGCTGTTGGATTGGAATTGTAACAATCGTTGATGATGGTGATGTTGCCCAGTTGGAGGACCGCCCCCCGTTTGTCCGCGGGAGCCAGAGTCGCCAGAGCACCCGCGGCATCCGAAAGACTCAGGCCCCGTTCCAATCCGGTCGCGACCGCAGCCAGAGCGTTATAGATGTTGTGCGTGCCCACCAGGGGCAGCGTGGCTGGTTGGCGGCGGCCGCCGGCTGCCACATCGAAGGCCGAACCTGCGGCGCCGCGCGCCTGGATGTTTTCGGCGCGGATGTCGGCAGATTGATGGAGGCCATAGCGTATAACCTTGCCGTGGAAATCGCGGCCGAACTGCGAAACGTACTCGTCGTCGGCATTCAGTATGGCGGTTCCCCCCGCGGGCAGGGACTCGATCAGCTCATACTTGGCGCGCGCAATGTCGGCCACCGACTCAAAAAACTCCAGATGAACTGGCGCTACATTGGTGACCACGCCCACTTCCGGCTGCGCGATTTTGGCCAGGGCGGAAATTTCTCCTCGATGCGACATGCCCATCTCGATGACCGCCGCCTCGTGTTCAGGCTCGATTTTCAGCAGCATCAGGGGCAGTCCGAAGTGATTGTTGAAGTTGCCCTCCGACTTGAGCACCCGGAAGCGGGAAGAGAGCACGTGCGCAATCGCTTCCTTGGTGGTGGTTTTGCCGGTTGATCCGGTAACGCCGATCAGCGGCTTGCCCCACAAACGGCGGACCGCTGCGCCCAGCGTTTGCAAAGCGACCAGAGTATCCGAAACAGCCAGCAGCCGGGTCTTCACCGCATAACGGGCCAGTTCATCCTTGCGGACGACCGCAGCTACGGCTCCCGCATCGAGGGCCGGCTGGACAAAATCGTGGCCATCCATGCGCTCGCCTTTGACTGCGAAGAACAGTTCGCCGGGCTGGA
Organism: Terriglobales bacterium; assembly: GCA_050746005.1. Classification (GTDB taxonomy): domain Bacteria; phylum Acidobacteriota; class Terriglobia; order Terriglobales; family Acidobacteriaceae; genus JAIQFF01. The sequence continues at coordinate 5,642 of JBOGLC010000116.1, read as the reverse complement.
TGGTCCGCGAATCGATGGAATACGCCTGCGCGACGGCTTTGTGATCGAATTCGCCGCTGGCCGAAACGAATTCCGCGATTCTCGAGAGCGCGAGCTTCATACCCGTCTTCCAGCCGCGGCGTTAGACGACTTGCAGTCGTATCCGGCGTCGCGCAAAACCTTGCGGGCGACTTCCACATCGTCGAAAGGGACCGAACCCTCCCGGTTAATCTGAACTTTTTCGTGACCCTTGCCGGCGATCAGCACGATGTCTCCCGGATTGGCTTCGCGGACAGCCATAGCGATAGCCGCTTTGCGGTCCGGCTCCGTCTTGTACCTGGCGCCGGAACGTTGCAGCCCCACCATGGCATCGTTGATGATGGCAAGTGGATCTTCGCGGCGCGGATTGTCCGAGGTCAAGATTACGAAATCGCTGCCTCGTCCCGCGGCTTCGCCCATCAACGGACGCTTGGCCCGGTCCCGATCGCCGCCACAGCCGAAAACCGTGACCACTTTGCCCTTCCGGCCTGCCTGCTGCACGAATTCCCGGGCCAACGCGGTCAGGTTTCGCAGGGCGTCGTCGGTGTGAGCATAGTCAACCACCACGGTGAAGGGTTGTTGACAGTCCACTGGTTCGAAGCGGCCGGGCACGCGGGCAAGGGCCGCGACTCCCTGCGCAATCGATTCGGGTGCGCAGTTCCGCGCGCAGGCGGCACCGGCTGCGGCCAGAATGTTGTAGACATTCACTTTTCCGATCAGCGGGGAAAACAGCGGGATGGTGGACTTCGGAGTGATCAGGTCAAATCGGGTTCCGCGCGGGGTGATGCTGACTCTCTCAACGTGGAAATCGCCGGTGGTCAGTCCGTAAGTCACTACTTCTGCGCTGTGCTTCCTGCTGATCTTTACCAGCTTCTGGCCGTATTCATCGTCAAGGTTGAGCACGGCCGCGTGCGGGGCTTCAGTGCCGCTGCCTTTGAACAATATCTCCTTGGAGGAGAAATATTCTTCCATGGTGCGGTGATAATCGAGGTGGTCGCGAGTCAGATTGGTAAAGACCGCAACATCGAACGGAATTCCGTAGACGCGCTGCTGCTCCAGCGCATGCGAAGACACTTCCATCACGATTTCAGTTGCGCCCGTTCCCAGGGCCTGGTTGAGAATGCGGTTCAGTTCCAGCGCTTCGGGCGTGGTGTGGGGGGCTGGCAGAGTCTTTCCGGCCACGTGATATTCGATGGTCCCGATGAGAGCGCCGTTGCGGCCGGCGGCCGTCAGGATAGATTCGAGCAGGAATGCCGTGGTGCTTTTCCCGTTGGTGCCGGTAATGCCGGTGATGGCCAGACGTTCGGCCGGCTTCTTGTAAAAGTTTGCGCTCAGCCGCGCCAGAGCCCGGCGTCCGTGGGGCACCTGGGCCCAGGCCACGGCCGGGCATGGTTTTTCGCTGGCCGAGTCGCTGACAATCGCCACCGCGCCTGCCGCGATCGCCTGGTCGATGAATTTATTTCCATCACTCGATTCGCCGCGCATGGCGACAAATGCATCGCCCGGCTTGATACGGCGCGAATCGTATTCCAGGCCGCCGATACCGGGGTTGCCGCTTTGGGAGAGCACTTCCGCACCGTACAGGAGTTCGAGGAAAGTCATCGGCTTGATTGTATGGCCTGCTGGTCATCGGACAAATCGCCGTCGGCTCAACTCTTCTCGCCACTCTCGTCGTACTTCATGTCGATCTGCTTTGCCGCCGGAAGTGCGAGCTGCCAAGTAGATATGGCCTCCATTCCAAGCCGTGTGGCAAACTTGATCAAATCCTCGTCGTCGGAATAGATGCGCTTGGCTCCGTTGACTCTTGCTATCGCTACGATCTGGCGGTCGAATCTAACCTTTGCCCAAGGGCTCGCCGAACCGCCCCGTTTGTCCCCTCTTAACCGATCTTCCACTTCGATGGCCGCAAGTTCGATTGCCGCGACCTCATCGAATGGCCTAATGAGAATATTTTTCATTCCAGAGAGTTTTTCCAGATAAGCAGGGCCCTCATTCCTAGCCAGAATCAAAAACTCGCTGAGTACAGGGGTCGGCAGAATCATACGCTCGGACTCGCTGTCCAAGTCGTCGACGAGCTTTTCAATTCGGTCTTCCGTTCGTTCCAGGGGTTTCTTCGTAGTGGGATCGAGTGGGGGCCGCACTTTCGCGTGGACCATCAGCGAGAAGAACGTTGTGTCAATTCCAACCATTTATTGCAACTTCGTGCCACGTCTTAACTGCTCCAGCTCGGCGAGCGGGTCATCCAGCTTTTTCCATTCCCCTGGCACTTGGCGGAGTTCGAGGATGTTCTTCCGAATGTCTGCGTCCTCCACTACCTTGAAAGTGGTCGCATGAAACGAAAGCATCTCCCATTCCCCATCAGTGTGCCTGATCCATCGGCCCGTGCCCTCAACGCGTACCACCGAAGTAAACAAGTGCTGGGCAATGTCCTTGGCCAATGACCGACGGGCAAGAACTATATGCTTGTCCTTACCGTCTTCAAGGTGAACGGGTACAGGATCATTCTCCCCGCCAACTTTGATAGGCAGACCCTGGAAGACGCCAGCTTGGTTAACTGGGCCAAATTCCAACTTCGTGGCATTTTCCCTACCCGGAAAGCGGAAGACCTTGCTGCCTACGGGATCAACCAAAACAGCCTTAGCATTGTCTTGGAGCAAGCGTCGATCTATGTCTTTTGCTGCTTGCTGGGCTTCTTCCGGCGCCTCCCGGTTCTTAATGGCTTTAATCCGTTCCCGCACCTTGGGCTCGGCTTCCCACTCCACCATCACAATGGGTACGGTGCTGCCGCCTTCGATCTTCACTAGATGAACATTGTTATTGTTGCCAAACACCTTAGCGAGGTCAGAAACATATTCGGCGAGGCGGGACATAGGGATGCTGGTAGGACTAAAAGCGTCTATTTCAAATCTGTATTCTCGATGCTTGCGAATCTTAGGCATGGAAAGCCTCCATCATACTCTGCGTTCATGCTTCGGCTGTCGCTCAGCGAGCGGCTTACCGTCCAAATTTGACCGTCACCTGCGATCCCGCTGCGACGTGCGATCCTGCCGGGGGCGACTGCTGTCTAGCCAGGCCGCTCCCGACCGCGTCGAGATCAAGTCCACTTTCCTGGGCCGTCTCGATTGCGCTCCTGATGCCTTTGCCCAGGAATGACGGCACCACGATTCCGCCCTGTTCGACCTCCAACATAACCGTGCCGCTGGAGGGAAGATGCGAAGCAGGCGGCACTACGCCGGCTGGTTTCTCCTCTAATGTTGCCGCTGGCTTTTGCTCGGGCAGCGGTGGCGAGACCGGTTCGGCCTGGTGCAAGGCTGCAGGCACCACCACGCTGGCGGCTACCCCCGGGGCGGGTTTCGCGAAAACACTGGCGGGCTGAGGATTTGAATCTGCCGGCGAAACATCGGCAGCGTCCAGGCTGTCTCCCAGGCGGTCTGGCGATCCTTCCTCAACGTCCTGGTCTTTCACCCGGCGCTCGGCCAGCAGGACCTGACGACTGGCCGGAAGTTCGACGTCGTGGGGAGTGTGGAGATATTCGAGAACCTGCTGGGCGACGCGCTGGAAAACCGGAGCGGACACTTGCCCCCCCTGATGCAGCCCGACCGCGGAATCCAGGATAACCGCAACGGTGATCGCCGGATTATTTATGGGAGCGAATCCGGCGAATGAGCCCACGTATTTGGTATGGGAATACGCGTGCGTAGCGGGGTCGACTTTCTGTGCGGTGCCGGTCTTTCCGGCTGAGCTGTAACCTTCGAGAATGGCTTTTTTTCCGGTGCCATGCAGGACGACGCCTTGCATCATCTGCTTCATCTGGGCCGCCGTCAGCGACGAAATGACCCGGCGCTGCACTCCGGGATGAAAAGCCACCATCTGAGGCGCGCCCTGCGGCGCCGTGGTTCCAGCGATGATGCGGGGCGCAGTCCAGACGCCATCGTTGGCAATGGTAGAAATCATGGAGACCAGTTGCAGCGGAGTCACCCCAATCTCCTGCCCCATGGAAATCGCGCCGATAGAAACCTTGGACCAGCGATTCAGAGGCTTGGTTAAACCGCGGGTCTCGCCGGGCAGCTCGATGCCGGTCTGCTGGCCGAAACCAAAAGCGCGAATGTATTTGTAAAACCGTTCTTCACCCAGGCGCAGCGCGATCTTGATGGCTCCTACGTCGCTCGACTCAGCCAGGACGTCTGCCACGGTAAGCAGCCCGTGCGGCCTGCTGTCGCGGATGCGCATGCCATTGATGACGATCGACCCCATCTGGCAGTCAAACACCTCGTCGGGGCGGGTCAGTTTTTCTTCCAGCGCCGCCGCAATGGTGACCACCTTGAACGTCGACCCGGGCTCGTAGACATCGCTGACTGCGTGGTCTTTCAATTTTTGTGGGGTGATCTCGCGGGCCAGATTGGGATTGAACGTCGGGCGATTGGCCAGAGCCAGAATCTCACCGGTTTTTGGATTTTGCACGACTACGGTGCCCGACTCGGCATGGGTCTGCTGCATCGCGGTCTCAAGCTCGCGTTCCGCAATGTACTGGATTTTCTCGTCGATGGTCAGCACGACGTTCTCGCCGGGATCGGGTTGTTTCTCAACGCTGCCAAACCACTTGCGGCGGGCATCGACCGAAATCAGCATGCGGCCGGGCTTACCGCGCAGTTCCTCATCGTCGGCGCGTTCGATCCCGCTCAGACCCTCGTCGTCCATGCCGACATAGCCCAGCACCTGCGCCGCCAGTTCACGTTTGGGATAGAAACGTTTGGATTCTTTCTGGAAGTAAATACCGCGCAGATTCATGGAGCGGATACGGTCGGCGGTTTCGGCGTCGGCTTTGCGCGCAAGCCAGCAGAAAGTGCGGGCGGCCTTGCATTTCGCCAGCAGTTCGCGGGGGTCGGCCCGGGTGATGCGCGCCACCAGGGATATGGTTCCCGCCAGATCAGGAATGTCGGCGGGCACCGCAAACACGGAATCCACGGAAATCGACATTGCCAGTTCGCGGCCGGCACGGTCGTAGATGATTCCCCGTTTGGCCGCTACTTCCGTGGTGCGCTGCTGCTGGCGCTGAGCTTTCTGCTCGAAGTCTCCATAGCGGAAGATTTGCAGGTAGACCAGACGCAGGCAGATGGCGCCGGCCCACAGCACCAGGATTGCGCCCAGTAGATATAGCCGCTTATTCGCGCTGTTGCGGGGTGTGTTCGTTGCCAAGGTCCAAGCCCCTTAGACAAACATGGCGGCCCACGATGGAAGGAGCCGCCAAGTAAGGTTCATGTAGCGCCCGCGTTCATTGCCCGGGACCAGCGCGGCGGCTGGCCGGCATGCGTCCGCCTATCGGGCCGGCCGGAGGCCGGCGCTATCCAGGCTGGCCAGCACCGGCGTTGCGGCGTCCGGTAAAGCCGTATCCATATGCATCACCTGGCCGGCTTGCGGAGACTGCAGTCCCAGCTTCCGTGCCAGCGCGTCAATGCGCTCGGGATCGCGCAGCGAAGCTTCTTCCAGCCGCAGCGCCCGGTTCATCTCGGTCAGGCCGTCGCGCTGCACCCGCAGAGTTTCGATCTTGTAGCCGTACTCGATGGCTTTGAAATGCTGCCAGGCAAAAGTCATGACCAGCAGAAACAGGCAGCCCAGAGCAACTC
>JBOGLC010000115.1:0-97099 GCA_050746005.1 Terriglobales bacterium | reverse complement strand
AGCGCGGGCCTTGTCGAGGAAAGGATTATCCTTGACGTTGACGAAAAACTGGGCGGTCGCGCTGTCTGGATTGCCCGTACGAGCCATGGCCAGCGTGCCCTTGAGGTTGACCAGGCCGTTGCTGGATTCATTCTTGATGGGCGGGAACTTGTCTTTTTTTTCGCTCATGCCGGGTTCCATGCCGCCGCCCTGGACCATGAAGTCGGGAATGACGCGGTGGAAGATGGTGCCGTCGTAGAGGCGGTCTTTGCTTTTCTTTCGGCTGACGGGGTGGGTCCACTCGCGTTTGCCCTCGGCCAATTCGACGAAGTTCGCTACGGTTTTAGGCGCTTCTTTCTCGAAAAGGCGGCAGACGATGGTGCCTTCACTGGTATTGAAGGTGGCGTAGGTACCGGGTTGGCGGGGCATGGGATCCTTTCGCTTTGAGGGTGCAAGGGCAAGATGCCCTGGCAACAGCCGGCGGAACGCCGGCGCTACTTTGGTGCGGTTTTAGGTGCGGCTGGTTTTTTGACCGCCGCCCGGGCTGCGGTTGCGGCAGACGGTTTGGCCGCCGCTGCTCCGGCTTTGGTGATGACAATGTGAGTGATCTTGACCGGGCGATAGGGGCGGTCGTTGGAATCGCGGCCCATGTTCGCAATCTGTTTTACGAGTGCGATGCTGGGCTCGTCGCATTGGCCGAAGATGGTGTATCCGCCATTCAGACTGGGATAGGGAACCTCGGTGATGAAAAACTGCGAGCCGTTGGTGCCGGGGCCGGCGTTGGCATAGGCCAGGCGTCCGGGACGGTCGAACTTCAAAGTCGGGGAAGTCTCGTTTTTGAACTCAAAACCAATATCGCCGCTGCCGCTGCCGGCGGGGTCGCCACCCTGAATCATGAAGTCGGGGATCACGCGGTGGAAGATCGTTCCATCGTAGAGCGGGACGCCGTGCTTCTTGGCGTGCGAGATGGGATTGGTCCAGTCTTTGGTGCCCTGGGCGAGGCCGCTGAAATTGGCGACTCCGACAGGAGCCACGTCGGGAAACAGGGTGCAGGTGAGCTTGCCGGCTGTGGTCTCGATGATGGCGGTGGGCCGGGCGGGCGCGGCAGACGCCGGTTTGGCGGCGGCGGCTGCCGGTTTCTTCGCGGGCGCAGCTTTTGCCGCGGGCTTGGTCTGCGACCATCCCGCCGAACACGCTACCGCGACCAGTAAACAGATTGAAAAGCAAGCTCGCATGGAGGCTCCTGAGAGCCGGGCTTTGCCCGGCCGGGCAGGTGAGGACACCTGCCCCTGCGTGAGTTGTTTTGACTGCGAAGTACGATTCTATCCTAGAGTCGGGAAAAAGTTATTTACCTGTCGATGTCCGCGCTGCTTCGGCCTGCATTTCGCGGCTCACGCGTTCCACCTCGCCGAAGACGCGTAGCAGATTTCCGCCCAGAATTTTGTGGATGTCTTTTTCGTCATAGCCCCGGTCGAGGAGGGCCTGAGTGATTTTGGGCAGGTCGGCGGCGGAGTCGATGCCTTCGGGTGTGGCGCCGCTGACGCCATCGAAGTCGGAGCCCAGGCCTACGTGATCGATGCCCGCGACCTTGGCGATGTGGTCGATGTGATCGATCAGGGACTTGAGGGGCGGGCGAGGAATTTTGGCGGCCCACTCGCGCTCGACCTGGTCTTTGTCCAGATAGGTAACAGGTTTGCCGGCCGCTCTTAACTCCGCAACCCGCGCTTCCACCGCCGCCTCGGCTTCATTCTTTTGGGCCTCGGCGGCCTTGCGGTAGTTTTCGTCTACGAAGGCGGAATAGAAATTGGTCTGCACTACACCGCCGTTTTTGGCCACGGCCCGCAGCATTTCATCGGTCATGTTGCGGGGATGGTTGGTGAGGGCGCGCGCTGAAGAGTGCGAAGCGATGAGCGGCGCCCGGGTGGTGGCGATGGCGTCAAAGAAGGTCTTGTCGGCCACGTGAGAAATGTCCACCATCATGCCCATGCGGTTCATCTCCAGAACCACTTGCTTGCCGAAGTCTGTGAGCCCGTTGTGGTGCTGGACCTTGGGATCGTCGATGTCACCGGAAGAGTCGGCCCATTCGTTAGTATTCGACCAGCTCAGGGTCATGTAACGGACGCCCAGACGGTAGTAATCGCGCAGCAGGTGAATGTCGTTTTCGATGGAATGACCGCCTTCGATTCCCATCAAGGCTGCCAGTTTCTTCTCCTGGTGGGCGCGTTCGATATCGGCGACTGAAAAGGCCATCATCATGCGGTCGGGATGGTGGGCCGCCTGCTGGTAGACCGAGTCGATCATGTCGAGAGTGGACCTGGCGAAATGTCCGCTGGTGGTTTCAGGGTCGGCCCAGATGGAGAAGAATTCGGCTCCCAGGTTCCCGGCGCGGGCCTTATCCAGACTGATGTGGCCGTTATCCTTGGGATCGGAGTTGCCGATATCGAAATTTTCGTACAGAAAACGCTGTGGAGTGTCGGCGTGGGTATCCACGACAATCGCGGAGTCGTGGATGGCGCGGGCCCGGGGCGTGATGGTTTGTGCGGCCAGGGATACTGACAGCAGCAGCAGGAGGAGGGAAGACCGGAGAATAGTCATGGTTTTGAGGACGCGCCTGGATTTTATACGGTGACGAGGTCGTCGGTGAAGTCTTTATTGCTGCCGAATCCTGCCGAAGAAACACAAGGTTCCTCGACTTCGTGAAGCGTTTCGCAAGCGAAACGTTTCACTGCGCTCGGGATGACAGGGTTAATATGGAATGCTGCGGTTATTGGAGCGGTAGCTCCGAGGTTTCTGAGGCTTCCGGGATCGGTTGCTCGCCGGCCAGCATTTTCGCTTCACGCCAGTCGGTGTAGCGTCCGGAGACCATCACGTGGAAGACCCACTGGTGGCGTTCTTCTTCCGGTTCGATCAGACCCTGATCTTTCAGGGGCCGCATGTAGTCCTGGACCCACTTGATCTGTTCGCGGCTCAGGCCGCGGCGTTGAATGTCTACGGTGATGCCTGCCAGATGAGATGAAGCAATCTCGCCTTCGGCCGGGGCCGCGTTGCGATTGTGGCGGCGGAGTTTTTTCTGGACCTTGACCGTCCGCACCGCAGAGTTCACCTGAATCGAAGTGTGGAACTGCTTGTAGTAGGCCTGGCTCAGATCGTCGAGAAACTCACGCGTCCAGGGACGGCAATAACGCCGGTCGGGATCGAGGCGCGGATCGAAGCGTAGAGTCGGGCCGGCCACGATGGGCACCAGGTCTTCGCTGGCCTTCAGTTGCTCCAGTTCGGCATCGTCCTGAATGCGGGGCAAGTCCATGCGATCGATTTCGTGATTCTGCAGCAGCAGCGACTCGCGGGAAGGACGAAACACGGGATTCCACCGCAGGCGGCGAAGGTGAGCCCGGCGGACCCGGTGAGTGCGGCGCGGGGCGACGTAGCTGTGCAGGGCGAAAGCGGGCGCACAGACGACAGCCAGCAGAAACAAAAATGTCGCGCTTTGAATCCTACGTTTCACGAAGTGGCCTTTAACTCTTTTTTGTGGCGATGTCTCAGGCGCTTGAGACAGGCGCGTATTCTAAACCGGTACTGCACAAAAACAAGTGCTTTTTTTTGGCGCCGGGTGGCTCCGAAGAGCCCCCGGGCCGTTACCCTTGGTTACTGAACTCGCGCTAACGGCGCGCCCGTGGTAACCGCTTTGGATAAGAGCAACCAGGATGCCAATGACCGGGTAAGTAATTTACAAGAGGTTACAGGTCGAAAAGCCCTATGCGCGCGGCTTTTGAATGACAACTTGTGTTCACCGATGACAATTTCCGCCTGCCACTTTAGTGGAGGTTACCGTTGAGCGAAATGTGCAGGACAGGTCAGGACGCCCTGCCCTACGTCCAAGAAGGGCTCATTTTCTGAACAAATCGCCAATCGCCTGTTTCATCACCTCGCCCCCGACCTCGGCAATAGAACGGGTGAGCGGGATGTCCTTGGGGCAGACCTCGACGCAGTTCTGAGCATAGCCACACTCCTGAATGCCGCCCTCCCCCATCAGTGCAGCAAGGCGCTCGCGCTTGAGCGCTGCTCCGGTGGGATGGGTATTGAAGAGGCGAACCTGGGAAATCGTGGCCGCGCCGACGAAGCCCGTATCCTCGTTGAACTGGGGGCAGGCTTCCATGCAACAGCAACAGGAGATGCATCGGGAAAGAGGATAGGCTGCCTCCTGCTCCTGCATGGTCATGCGGGGGCCGGCGCCGAGGTCGTAGCTGCCATCAATCGGAACCCAGGCTTTTACCGCCTTGAGATTTTCGAACAGGACGCTGCGATCGACAGCCAGATCGCGAACTACGGGAAATTTGGAAAAAGGCTCGAGCCGGATGGGCTGTTCGAGTTTGTCGACCAGGGCGGAACAGGCCATGCGGGCGCGTCCGTTGATCAGCATGGCGCAGGAGCCGCAGACTTCCTCGAGACAATTGGAGTCGTAGGTAATGGGCGTGGTGGCCTTGGCTTCGCGGGTCACCGGGTTGGCGGCGATCTCCATGAGCGAGGAGATCACGTTCATGCCCGCGTGCCAGGCCAGTTCGAACTCTTCCCAGTAGGGGCGGACGTTCGGGTTCGGCTGGCGCTTGATTTTGAAGAGTACCGTCTTTTTTTCAGCCATTTTCGCTTTTAGCCTTTGCTTCTTGCCTCTGGCGCTGCCCCTACGCAAATGCGTGAATTATTTCACTGCGTCGTATCTTCTCGGGCGTGGCGGGATCAACGACACGTCCACCGGCTCGAATTCAAATTTCGGTTCGTCGGCGTCGGGAGCGAAAGTTGCTTTGGTGGTCTTCAGCCAGGTCTTGTCGTCGCGCTCGGGAAATTCCGGTTTGTAGTGCGCGCCTCGCGATTCGTCGCGCAAGGCCGCGCCCTGGGTGATCACACGGGCCAGTTGCAGCATGTTGTAGAGTTGCCGCGCGAAGGCCACCGAGGTGTTGGCCCATTGCGTCCGGTCGCTCAGGTTGATGTGCCGGAATCGTTCCAGCAGTTGGCATAGCTCGGCGTCGGTCTGCTGCAGATTTTTGTTGTAGCGAATCACGGTGACATTCTTGGTCATCAGGTCGCCCAACTCGCGCCATAGCCTGAACGGATTCTCGCTGCCATCCGACTTCATCAGGGTGGCATTGTTTTCTTCCTGGCGTTTGCGTTCAGTATCAAAATAGCCGTTGCCGGGCGCGGTCTTGAGATTGCGGGCGTACTGCACGGCGGTCGGACCGGCTACAAAACCGCCATAGATGCAGGAGACCAGCGAGTTGGCGCCCAGGCGGTTGGCTCCGTGGTACTGGTATTCGCATTCCCCTGCGGCATAGATGCCGGAAATGTTGGTGGCTTGGGTGAAATCGACCCACATGCCGCCCATGGTGTAGTGCATGCCAGGGAAAATCTTCATGGGCGTGTCGCGGGGGTCGTCGCCCACGAACTTCTCGTAGATTTCCAGGATGCCTTCGAGCTTGCGATCGAGAACCTTGCGATCGATGTGGGTAAGGTCGAGATAGACCATCGGCTTGCCGTCGATGCCGAGGTTCTCCTCGTAGACGACTTTGTGGATGGCGCGGGTAGCGATGTCGCGCGGCACCAGGTTGCCGTATTTGGGATACCACTCTTCGAGAAAGTACCAGCGCTCTTTCTCTGGGATCGCCTTCGGGTCTCTTTTGTCGCCGGGAGTTTTTGGGACCCAGACGCGTCCGCCTTCTCCGCGAGCCGACTCGGACATCAGGCGCAGCTTGTCTTCGCCCGGAATGCAGGTGGGGTGGACCTGAATGAACTCTCCGTTGGCGTAGTAGCAACCTTGCTGATAGAGCGCCGATTGCGCCGAACCGGTGCACACTACCGAGTTGGTGGAGCGTCCGAAGATGGCGCCATTGCCGCCGGTGGCGATGATGATGGCGTCGGCGGGAAAAGTGCGGACTTCCATGGAGCGGAGATCCATGGCGCAAATGCCGCGGCAGACGCGGCTGGAATCGAGCACGGCCGAGAGAAATTCCCAGTGCTCGAATTTGCGGACCTTGCCTTCGGATTCGTAGCGCCGTACCTGTTCGTCGAGCGCGTACAGAAGTTGCTGACCGGTAGTCGCGCCCGCGAAGGCGGTGCGGTTGAAGAGCGTGCCTCCGAAGCGGCGGAAATCCAGAAGTCCCTCGGGGGTGCGGTTGAAGGGCACTCCCATGCGGTCGAGCAGGTCGATGATGCCGGGAGCGGCTTCGCACATGGCCTTGACCGGAGGCTGATTGGCCAGGAAGTCGCCGCCGTAAACGGTGTCGTCAAAATGCTGCCAGGTGGAATCGCCTTCACCCTTCAGATTCTTGGCGGCGTTGATGCCGCCCTGAGCGCAAACCGAGTGCGAACGCTTGACCGGCACGATGGAGAACAGATCCACGTGACCGCCCATCTCGGCGATCTTGATCACCGCGGCAAGTCCGGCAAGGCCGCCGCCGATTACTATGATTTTCGGATTTGATGCCATCTGGTTTGGATTTCCCGTCTATCTCGATCTGTTCCCCGGGGCTACTGCGCCGGCGTAAGAATCATGAATCCCATTCTCCGGAGCGATAGGCTGCAACGGCGTTTTCAAAAAGGAGCGCATGGTGAGCCCACCCACCGTGATGAACAGCAATCCGATGGCGAAGCAGACGTAGCCGAATCTGCGCCGGGCCGCGTCGCCGGTGGTGATTCCCCACTTGGCGGCAAACAGCCACAGTCCATAAGCGAAGTGCCAGGAGGCGCAGAAAATTCCCACCGCGTAAAACGCGATGGCCCAGGCGTGCTGAAACTCCAGTTGCACTTTGCCGAAAGCGGCGTCGGGATGGGTCAGGATGTGTACGCCGCTGAAACGCAGATGCCAGGTGTGCCAGACGATATAGGCGAAAGCGATGGCTCCGGTCCAGCGCTGCATGTTGAACATCCAGTTTCCCGCCCAGGGATAATCGGCGACGTTGCTCTCGCCGCGGAACCAGATGTAGAAGCCGTAAAGGGCATGGTAGAGAATGGGCAGCCAGATCCCGAACAGCTCAAGGTAAAAAACAAAAGGGAAGCTGGACAGCAATTCGACCTGCTTGGCGTAAGCGCCCGGGCCCCGGGTGGCGAAGGCGTTGGAGACGAAATGCTCAATCAGAAACGCGCCGATCGGGATTATTCCGCTCAGGGAATGCAGTTTGCGGAGCAGGAACGAATGTCCCTGGCCCGGCCGGAGGGGCGGGACGCCTGGGCGGATGCTTACAGGAGCTGCAGGACTGGCGCTTGTCGCCACTGGACTCCTTGTGCTGTCAGAGATGATTAAGGAACCTTTTATTATCCCGGCGCGGTTGAAGGGAAGTCAAGGACGCCGGTTCTCCGTCCCCGGTTTTTAGTTGTTAGTCAGGTACCAGTCGAGGAAGAGGCGGAAGGCTGCGCCGCGATGGCTGTACTTGGCTTTTTCCTCAGGCGCGAGTTCGGCGAAGGTTTTTTGAATGGCCGGGAAATAGAAGAAGGGGTCGTATCCGAATCCGTTCGAGCCACGGGGGGAATCGAGGAGCACGCCTTCGGCCTGGCCGCAAAATGTGTTCAGGGTTTGCCCGTCACGGGCGACGGCGATCACGCAAACGAATCTGGCGGTGCGCTCTTCGGGAGGAATTTTTCTGAGTTCCCGAAGCAGGCGGGCGTTGTTGGCCTGATCGTCGGTGTTGTTTCCTACCAAATGAGCCTGGTCAGCGGCGTAGCGTGCGGAGTGAACTCCGGGAGCGCCGCCGAGCGCGTTCACCTCGAGACCCGAGTCGTCCGCCAGGACGATTTCTCCGGGGGCGTAGGTGCTGTAGTGCTCGGCTTTCTTGCAGGCGTTCGCCTCGAAAGTGAGACCGTCTTCGACCGCTGCGGGAATGGAAGCGAAATTCGGCAGAGGTTCGATGGCGACTCCCAGGGGAGAGGCGGCCCCGGCGAAGTCACGGAGCTTGCCTGGATTCGAGGTGGCAATGAGGACGCGAATCATGGTCTTAAAGGCTGGCCGCGCCGTTTGAAAAATACGACTCCGAGTACCAGAATACCGGTGCCGAAAGAAATCCATCCGCCAATTTCCCGGTCGCGGGTTCGGGTGAAAGTAACGCGGACCCGATTTTCTCCCGCTTCGACGGGGACCACCATCTGGCCGGTGACGTCGAGCATTCCGGTCGCGACCGCGCGATGGTTCACTTCTACCTTCCATGCCGGATAGTTGAACAGTTTCAGCACCAGATGGCCCGGTTGACTTACATTGGCATCGAACAGCTTTGACTCGGGTCCCCACTGTGTGATGCGGATGCGGGAGCTGCCATTGCCCGCGAAAGTCACGCGGCGGGCGTCCTTCTTGATTTCGTAGACATCGACCCCGTCGGGCACGTACTCGTCGATGCCCTCATAACCAGACCCATTCTGCTGATTGTCCAGCATCTCAGCCACGTCGCCAGCGTCGTCCCACCAGGGATGCTGGACGCGATGCCACACCAGGCCCAAAACCGCAAGCATCAGGAGACAAGCGAAAGCACGAAACAGCCAGCGTTGGGAAGCCATGGCGACGAACAAGGCGAAACCCACATTCAGGCACAGCAGCCAGCGCAAGGGAAGCTGGACGTAACGCAACTCCGGGAGAAAGCGATAGAGCGCCAAACTGAAGGAGAATAGAAGAAGCGCACAGGCGGCTGACCAGGCCGAAAGCGTCCACCACAACTCCGCGGCGCGGGTGCGCCAGGCACGGGAAAGAAAACACGAAATGGCCAGCAGGACGATCTCGGCGACTGAAAGCAGAGAAATCAAAAGATTGAAGCGATCATGATCGGGGTCGTGGAGCGAGGTGAAGATAAAATTGTCCTGCGGCCTGACGCCCGGCGACAGGACCTGCGCGATCTCCACCCATTTCTGTTCGTACAACACGGGCACCACGTAAAACGCCGCCAGCGCCAGGCCGAGAAGAAAAGCCACGGCGCCGATGGCGAGAGGCTGCCATGAACGGCGCATCATGGCGACCACCATCAGGAGCAACGCCAGCGAGTAGGTCAACATGACCGCGGAGGGTATGTTGGTGAGCCAGGCGGCGGCCACAATCAGGCTCAAAGGGAGAATCGATTTTCTGTCGAGTCGTTCCGAGCGCAAAACGGCCAGCAGGAGCACCGGCAGCAACGCGCCCGCGAGTAACTCGGCGCAAGCGCTGCGCCAGTAAACGATAACGATGTAGTAGGGGTTGGCGGCATAGAGGGCGGCGGCGAAAATGGCGTCGCGGCGCGCCAGGAAGCGGCGCGCGAGCAGGAACATCGAGGCTCCGGAGAGGGTAAGCGCGATCCATTCGTAAAATCCCGGGACGATCTTCCAGGGCAGGAACGAGCCCAGGGCCGCTCCCAACATCCAAGACGCCGGAGGATAGAAAATGAAACGCGCTTCGCCGTATCCAAAGTGGGCCAGAGCAGCCCAGCGAGGATACAAGATGCCCAGCCTCCATTGCCCGAGCACTTCCATCCAGGAGTTGAGGTGAAACTCGAAGTCATGCCCGGAGGGAATTCCGAGAAAGAATGTGGGCAGCAGCACGGCAAAAGCCGTGAGCATGATAATCAGAATGGGGGAACCGGAAAGAGGTCCGCCCAACGTGGTTTCCCGCGATGCCGCAGCAGGCGCGGACGGAGGGTTCGTGGGCACGAGAAAGATTGTTGCTTAATAGAAAGAAAACGGCAAACTTATCTCCCCATGGCAAACCGTACCGTTTCCGGATGTTGCGAAATTTTGATGGCAAATTAACCAGGGTGAAATATTGCTTCGGTGGGTTCACGATAGATTGGAAGCACAGGGCGGAGCGAGCCCGAGAGGGCACTGGAGGGCCTGTATGCCAGCCGCATGCAGGCTCTTTTTGGAATTTGCGCCATTCGGGAGACACAAGGTCCCTCGACTTGCCTTCGCCTCGCGAGCGCGGTTCGGAGCGGCGCTCGGGATGACAGATCTGGGAAGGGTTAGGAGGAAGCCACTTCTTCGGAGCTGCGTTGCTGGCGGAGTTCCTCGAGGAAGGCTTCCTGACTTAGAGCGTCGGCGCGTTTCAGCAGGCTCAGTAAGAGGTCTTCGGGATCGTCAGATGCCGGTCGGTCACGGTAATCCTGGTCGTTGCCCGCAGCCAGAGCACGGGGCGTGATGAACAACTGGGGCCGCGTTCCGGGGCGACTGGTAAGAAAGTTGATGAAGGTGCCCACCTGCTGGCGCTGCTCCTCGGTGCCCGAGGCAAACTCAATACCCATGCCAAATTCGGGATGCATCACCTGAACCATGCCTTCGGCCTGCACCTCCATGTCTTCAGCCTTCAGGCAAAGAACGATGCCGGAGCGCTCCGGAAATGGCGATTCGGTCTGGACGTAGCAGCCGCCCAGGCTGAGATCGGTGAGCTTGCACTCTGAAACCGGTTCGGGATCTTCGGGAAGAAATTCCGCAGCGTTGGTGACCACCCAGGCCTTGAGAGTCTGGCGAAGATTTTCCGGCAGATCGATGTAGCGAACCCCGGATTCGCCGTTGGGATTGGCCCAGGCGACTTCACCGCGAACATCTATTTGGCCGTCCTGATCGGGCAACGCGAAATGAGCATTGATGATGGCAGATGGGCAAAGCGGCTGCGCTGCCAGGACATCCAGGCCATCTTCACTCAGGTCGAGCAGAATGCCTTCCATCTCCGCGCCGTTTTCAACCCGCAGTTTTACCGGGAGCTGGACGGGGACGCGGAAAGAGCGCCGGCGCTCGCGCTTCATCAAGGCGGTAGCGGCGCGCAGGCTGGCTTCGGCTTGCTGCTGGGAAACAGGTTTGTAGAGAACGAAATTTGCGCCGGCGCCAAAAACGTGGCGCACTTTGGTCTTGTCGCCGAGCAGAGCGACGGTCACGGTGTTGTGGCCGGAGGATGCCTGGTAAGCATTTTGCAGGACCAGAGCGGCGCTATGAGGATCGTCGTAGTCGACGATCACAGCGTCGAACTTCTGTTCGGTCAGGCGGCAGAGCGCGTCGGGATAGCCGCAGCATTGCACGCCCAGGCCAAACCCGGCCAGGACGGGCGTGAGCACCGCCGTCGTCTGTTCGTCTTTGCAAACCAGAAGAGACTGAAATGTCATAAACGGGACCTGCGCTCGAATTCAAGCTCGCCGGACTAAGGCCAGCGCGGAGCGCGTGGCGCCGGCTTGGGAGCGCCGCCAGCTGAAGGCGACGACCCGGCTCGGGCTGCCATGCTGTTACCCTGCTCCCCTACTTCAGCCAAGACTGTGTTTTCCTCTTCATCACTTTCGGCGAGCAGAGGGGCGACTTCGCGCAATTTTTCAGCCGCCTGTTGCAGGGCCTCGATCTGCTTGCTGAGCAGGGCGAACTTGGCCTGCTTATGGCGTAAAACCTCGTGAATATCCTTCATTTACGACCCCCTGACGCGAGAGTAAGTACACCGGCCATCAGGGTCAACGGCAATCCCCCCGGGGCAGATTACGGGAGTAACCGCAGCCAGGCTTACCTGGGCAGACAATTCGTCGAGCGGATAAGGATTTAGCCCTGATTGGCCGGGATATTCGGAAATTCGGATACGCGGATATACGGATATACGGATATAGCCTGTTCGTGCCAGGAGTTTGGCACCAAGGTGGAATTTACAGGCGATGAGATGAGTCGTATTTTCACTCTTGAGCAGACCTGGGGGAGGGCTGTTCGGGCGTCCCATGACTCGCGAGAGTTTGGGGCGCTTCTTATTTTGGGGTACTTTTTCAGGCCGGTTGGGTGGGCAGGGACGCCGGCGGAAAAGAACACCAGCAGATCCCGGCAAATCTTCGACTCTGATTCCTCCTGCTCCGACTTTCAGGTTTACCACCCAACAGTCTTTCACACTGAAGCTGTGCGGGGCTCGGGCCTTCCCAAATTTTCTTACGCTGGCATTTGGCAAGAATCAACCCACGGACGGTGAACCCAGAGTGCAATGCCTGCTACTTGACCAACGCGGATTGGTTGTTTCTGATGAAAGGAAGGCTTGCCGCCAAGGCATTTCCGGGACCATTGCGCGGTCGGAGAATAGAGGACTCATGGCGAAGCGGAGTTTGTTATTCATTTTTCTCATGCTGAGCAGTTTGCTGATGGCGAGGGATCCGGCAAATGACAATGCCGCGGAAGCCAGCAGGCTTATCGCGCTGGAGAATGCCTGGAACCAGGCGCAACTTCACCACGACGCGAAAGCTGTGAGCAGCCTGGTTTCCGACGGTTTTGTCTATACGGATTACGACGGCACGGTCATGAACAAGGCGGAATTCCTCAAAGACCTGAAGGACCCTAACTATCGCGCCAGCCTGATCGCAAATGACGAAGCCAGAGTAATTTCCTATACCAATGCGGCCATTGTGGTGGGGACCTACCACTCCAAGGGAACTTACAAGCGTCAACCCTTCGACCACTACGGACGATTTACCGATACCTGGCTTTTCCTGAACAACAAGTGGCAGTGCGTGGCCAGCCACACCAACCTGATCAAGAAATAATGCGGCTAAGCGGGAGGCCGCGGGCCTGGGTTGCCCAGCGCCCGAATTTTCTCCATCAGTTCGAAAGCCGCCTGGCCGGCTTCCAGGGTAGAGAATTCCGCTCCCAGTTCCAGCAATGGTGACGCGGAGCACGCGCCCCGAAATGCCTGCTCGGTGGCAGGCGACGCTTTCAGGTTGGGACCCAGGATGGTCAGACCGGGCCGGGTGGCGCGCAGCAAAATCAGGGAATCGCGAAGATTGTTATTGGTGAGCACGTTGTAACCGGCGCGGCCCAGCAATTCCCGCAAGTAGGCCAGCACATCGGAGGATTGGTCGACGCATAATACGGTGAGGCCGGCCTGGGGAATCGGCGCGGGCGCGGCCTGGCGCCGGTAGAAGGCAAGAATGGCATCTTCCTCGGTGTCGTGAGTGTCAAACAGGGTGATCAGGTTGGTCATCTTCAGGACTTTGCGGATGACCTCCCGGAGTTCGCACAATTTCAAATCGCCACCGGCGCGGCGCGTGCTGGTGAGCACCCGCACCAGCATTCCCAATCCACTGCTGTCGATAAAATCTACTTCGCCCAGATGCAGCACGATGTCGACACAATCGCGCAGCAGTTGGTTGACATGCAGGTGCAATACCTCGGTCTCACTGGTTGCGATGCGCCCGCTGCAACGGACGATGGTGACCTTCCCGACTGCGCGTGTATTCAGTAAGAGCGGCACGATGTCTTCTTAAAGGACCTGAGAGACAGGTTCACGAAGGGCTTATTATACCGAACTGCGCGATGCCGGGCGCGTCTGGAATTGGTCGGTGCTGAGGGAACTCTGGGGACACTTTCAGGTTAGCGGGAAACTGAAGCGGAGTCAGGGAAGCTGACGGACACAACCTGGTTCGAAATGAAAGAAACTGTGATACTGGCTTCCCGTTCCTGGCTCTGGGCAGAGTCGGAAAAAGGTTCGTAGCGCCATTGTCGTACGGCTGCCACCGCGGCCGCGGCCAGGGTGCGGTCTCCGGTGACGACTCGGACCTGGTTCACCGCGCCGTCGAAACCCACTACAGCTTTGAGGGAAACTGTGCCGCGCGCCTGGGTCTCGGGACAGACCGGGTACACGAGTTTCCGGGGACTGCCCGAGATGCGCATCCGAAGCCGGTCCGCCGAGGTCTCAAACTCCCCGGCAGAAGCAGCGACCGGGTGATGAACGCTGACCATACGGCCCTTCATGTCAGGCTTGCTCCCCATGCCCAGGGGCATGCCCTCGCGGTCATTGCCCGCGACTTCCGTGACAAGCGCTGACGGTGAGGCGATCGCCTTCATCCCGCCGATTGCCTGGGAGAAAGCGAGTGCGGACACAGGGCTTGCGGGGGCCGTTGCCGGGCCAAAGCGATCGGCAATCATGCCCGGTTCAACGCTGGATTGCGCCGCCGCAACCGTCGGGTCAGATTCCGCACGCGAAATGGATTCAGCTTTCAATTGATGCCAGGCGAGAACGGCGAGGATGACCGCCAGCGCTCCGGCGCCCACCCTTAGAGTCAGCCGCTTGACCGAGAATCGGAGATACCGCGGCCGGCTGTGATCGAAGATGCGGGTATCCGCGGATTGCTTTTCAATTTCAGGGGGAACGAGGAGGGCTGAAAGCGAGGAGGGGTTGAACCCTTCGATCGTGCCAATGACTTCCCCTTCATATATTTTATGGGCGGAATAACTGCAAGCGTCGCGATACAAGGATCCGATCAACCGCTGCTGCCGTTGATTCAGAACGGTTTGGGGAAGGCTGCGAAAGTTCCGGAAAATCCACAAAAGATAGATCTGATCCCAGCCTGAAGCTGGAGCGTAGACTACGCCACGACCGGTATCGATTGCGACCAGAACGGGTTGCCGGAACAAATGAAACTCCCAACGAAAGATGAGTGCCCACTTTTGCTATTCGCAGTTTGATTGCCATATGTCGGCAAGGTAACTGATTACCCTGAAAGACATTGTGGCGGAGGGAGTTAGAGCCGTGGGGGTGAAAGTGCAAGAGTTTTCACTCTTCGACCGAAGCCGAATCCGCAAGCCGGGACTGCCAGGGTGCGAATCCATGCTGCATTTCAGGTCGCCTCAGTCAGGCCGCCTCGGTTAACCGGTAGTGGCTGAATATGAAATGCAACCCCAAAATGCAACCTCTAAAATGCAACCTCAAAAGGGTGTCATCCTGAGGGACTTTAGTCCCGAAGGACCTTGCGTGCAGCGGCACCATGGCCGGCCTTCTTGATATCCGCTCCACGGCACCCTCAGCATGACGCCCCAATGGCAACAACCGCCACCCGTTCTGGTCTGGATCATCTTCCCGACCGCATTGTCAGCAACAGATTTGTTTCCCTGGCGCTGGCGGAAAAAGATGTGAAGCGAGAAAACAACAACCGTCGATCATCTCGTCATCCAAACCGGCAAAGGAGATCGCATGCAGAAAATCACCCCTTTCTTGTGGTTCGACAATAACGCTGAGGAGGCGATGAAGTTTTATACCTCCGTGTTCAAGAATTCAAAACTTGGAAAGGTCACGCGCTATCCCGAAGGTTCACCGGGACCCGCGGGAACCGTGATGGTGGGTACATTCCAGATCGAGGGCCAGGAATTTATCGCCTTGAACGGCGGCCCGGTATTCAAATTCACCGAGGCCATCTCCTTTGTGGTGAACTGCGAGACTCAGAAAGAAGTGGATGAGTACTGGCAAAAACTCACGTCGGGGGGCGGGAGAGAAGTGGAATGTGGATGGCTGAAAGACAAATTTGGGCTGTGCTGGCAAATCGTACCAACGATTTTAGGCAAGTTGATGGCGGACGAGGACACAGAAAAATCCAGTCGAGTAATGCAGGCGATGCTCAAGATGAAAAAGATTGATATCGAGGGCTTGCAGCGAGCCTACGATCAAAAATAAAAGGGCCGCTTGGACAGCTGCCGTTCAAAAAAAATCCCCGCCCTGTGCCTCAAATGGGAGGAGGCCAGGACGGGGCGCCTGGTTCGGAGCCTAAGCTGCTTTTTTCATCTGGGCGCGCATCTGCTTCATGAACTCGCGCATGGCCGCGAGGTGGCCTGGCGAACGGACTTCGATCCATTTCTCATAACGTTGCGCGGCTTTTTCCAGGTTGGTGCAGAACGTCTTGGCGACGAAACGCTCCCGGAATCCGTGGACAACCGGCTTGACCATCTCCCAGACCCCGAAAAACTCTCCGCTGGTTTCGAAGAACAAGTCCTCATGCAGCAGATCATAGTTGAGCAGAGCGCAGGCTTGCTCCCAATAACTGATGACCATACTGGCGAAGGCGCCTGTTTCCGACCCCATGGGAGCAATCCGCATGGCCTCGTCAAGGCTGGTCACATGATAGTTCTTAAAAAACCAGTCACGCGCCTGGCGCAGCTTGGCCTCGCGGCGCTGTTCGTAAACCTGAAGATGTAGTTGTGCTTGTTCGTATGTCGGTTTTGTAGCCATGACTACTTATCTCCTTATTTAGTTTAATTGCTGGTTTATGAATCTGACACTCAGAGCTGGCGCCCCGGGGCTGTTTTGGTGCGGGCCGCGGGACAAGCCCTATAGCTGTAGATGAAAGGGAACCGGCCTGAGATCGATATATTTTCAGAAAAAAACTGTGGAAAACCCGGGGAGCTTTCCTCATACGTTCGCGCCGCTATCTTAACGGAGGAACGTCCTTTCCATTTCCCACTGAGGCAGGCCAAGAGTGTTCGTAGGGGAAGAGCGGGAGTTCGATTCCGAATGCCATTCGGGAATCCTGCTACAGCCGCAGGAGTTCAACTGCAAGTGCCGGGATGCAACCCCTCCCTCAATTCAAGTCTTCTAAGCCAGCGTGAAACTTCGCATGTACCGTGATGAGATTCTGTACGCGATTGCGATTGCGGTTGGCTGTGTCGTCGGTATTGCGCTGGTTGCTGCGGCAATGAGGTAATCCGCTGCACGCTTCTAGCCGCGTCTTGAAGTGGAGCACGGAACGATTTGTAGAGTGGTGCGCCCTGAGAGATTCGAACTCCCGACCTTCTGGTTCGTAGCCAGACGCTCTATCCAGCTGAGCTAAGGGCGCATGTAAGGTTGGCGCGGCTCCAGCGTTTTCTTTATTTCAGCAGGAAATCTTTGCAACGTCTGCGACTGCCGGAAGCGCCTGTCCAGTATATCGCAAGCGCCCCATGGCACCAGAGCGCAAAGCCAAGTGCCGCCAAAAAGTCTCACCATTGCGTCGCCTTTGCTCGCGGCGTCAGGCGAGGCCCACTCCTGCCTTTCATCGTCGCTCATGGGTCGAGAGAGCGCATCAAAATCAAACGAGCCCGAATCTCCAGCGAATACCGAATTCAGCAACCGGCGTGGGCTGCCTCATGGCGGCAGAGTGGGCACGACGCAAGTTGCTCTTTTGGAAGTTGAGGTCTATTGTTCTTTGCCACATAGCACACCTAAAACGGAGGAGGTTCCATGGTGAAGAAGCTGGTCACTTTCTTTTTTGCTTCTGTATTCGCCGTCTCACTGTCGGCACTGTTTGTGCAGGTCGCTCCTGCCCAGGAGAAGATGGAAAAAACGGGAAAGATGGCAAAGGAGGCTCGTTGGGAGGGCGTTGTCATCCGACGCAGTGCGGACCAATCAACGTTGACCGTCCGCAAGCTGGATTCTCCCGGCATTGAGAAAACCGTGCAATATGACAGTTCGACGAAATGGGTCAGCCAATACCACGGCGACAACAAGGTCGAGACTATCGATGCCAGCCAAGTGAAGGATGACGATCGAGTGATCTGCCGTGGCACGTATGACAAGGACGGAATACTTCACGCTACTTTGATCTCAAAGCGGCTCTCTCACTCGGCGCAGTGAAACGCATGTGGCGGGCCTTCAGGCATGGCTGCCATCGCGGGCCTTCAACATAATTCCTGCCGACGGTGAGGAATTGCGCGCGGGGAGCGAGGTTTCCGATCTCCGTCGCTCTATCCAGCTGAGCAAAGGGCGCATTGCGGAGCGGTGGCGCATCCAGCGCCGGTCGATTATAGCCAAAGCCTGGGTGCTTGATAAGATGCCTCGCGCGGATCGCGATCTCCGCAGCCGGAGGCGGCATGAACTGGACTCGAGGCGCGGTTCTTTCCATCTTTCTATTTCTGGGCTTGCTTCTTGCAAGCCTGTTTCTCTGCGGCGGGCCGGCTTCCTCAGCGCAGGCACAGACTTCCGACTCGAACCCGACGGCGGAAACCGGGAGCGTTGCCTTGGGGCCGCCGTTTGACGTCAAGGCGGCGGTGGATGCTTATCTTGCCCGGGTTCCGGCCGAGCAACGGGCGCGAACCGATGCCTATTTTGAAGGCGGCTACTGGCTTCTGTTATGGGATTTCCTCTCGACCGCGATCGTGATGTGGATCCTGCTGCGCTTCCGGTGGTCGGCGCGCATGCGCGATCTGGCGGAGCGGCTCACTCGCTTCAAGGCGCTGCAGGCCGCATTGTACTGGTTGCAGTTTGTGGTCGTGGTGACGGCGCTCACTTTTCCGCTGACGGTTTATGAAGGCTATTTCCGGGAGCACAAGTATGGCCTGTCCAACATGACCTTGGGCTCCTGGATGGGCGACCAGGCGATCGGGTTGGGGGTGGCCGTCGTGCTGGGCGCCATCCTGCTGGCGGCTCTGTTCGCAGTGGTGCGGCGGCTGGGCAAGAGCTGGTGGGTGTGGGGAAGTGTGGTGTCGTTGATCTTTCTCGCGTTCGTGGTGGCGATTGCTCCGGTTTTTATTTCTCCCCTGTTCAACAAGTTCACCAAGCTGGAGGATCCCCGCATCCGGGAGCCGATCCTGAGCCTGGCGCGGGCCAACGGAATTCCGGCCACCGAGGTTTACGAGTTTAACGCGTCGCGCCAGTCCGACCGGGTGAGCGCCCACGTGAGCGGGTTTGCCGGGACCACCCGGATCTCGCTCAACGACAATCTGCTGAAGCGCTGCTCGCTGCCCGCAATCGAAGCCACCATGGGGCACGAAATGGGACACTATGTGCTGCACCATGTGTTCATCGGCCTGGTGCTGAATGGAATCGTCATCGTCTTCATGTTCGGTCTTTTGAATTGGGGGCTCGAGGCCGGGTTGGCGCGCTGGGGAGAGAGTTGGGGAATTCGGGGAATCGCCGATCTGGCGATTGTGCCTCTGGCGGTATTGCTGTTGTCGGCTTACTCCCTTGTGCTCACGCCCGTGGACAACACCATTACCCGCACCATGGAGTACGAAGCCGATATGTACGGCATCAATGCCAGCCAGCAGCCGGATGGAGAAGCCGAAGTCGATCTGATGCTGGGAGAGTACCGGAAATTGGATCCGGGGCCGATTGAAGAGTTTATTTTTTTCGATCATCCCAGCGGCCGGACCCGGATCACGGCGGCGATGCGGTGGAAGAAGGAGCATCTGCCGGGAGCGCCGCTGGGGGCGAAGTGAAACCCTGCTCCATGCTGGCGTGCCGATGGCCGTGACCCAGAGTCACGGGGCGAGGCAAATCTGGCTACTGGAGCGTGTTCTCAAGGATTTCCACAGAGTTCGGCAGGGTTCGTGCCAAGGGTTTCGATTCAAGTAAAACTTTCCCCTGAGGCGCAATTCCTACTCGATTCGCGCAGGTTAGGCTTCAGCGTTTTCAGACACTTGAGAGTGGCAACGACAGTGCTTTACATCTAAACAGACGAAGTGGCGCGCAACGGGGCGCTCCAGAGAAAAAACTTCGGCCAGAGGTTTTCTTGAGCGCCCCTTGCATTTTCAAGATTTAACGCCCTTGCCCTTGCCCTCCCCCGATCCTTTAATCGTCTAATCGTCACTTACTCCAGCGTCATTAGCTCAGAAGATGCAAAGCGCGGGCCCTGAGTGGCTCGCGGGTTCCATATCGGGACATAGCCCCTTTTCGGCGCTCGCGATTCCCAATGAATGCGCAGCCCCCTCAGGCCAGAGCCAACTGGTCCATCAGGTCCAGTCCCGCGCGCCGCAATAAGCCGGCAATCACAGGTTCCTTGAAGCGCGAAGCGTCGAACTCGACGCGTACGATGCGCTCCCCCTCGTCGAAATTGATTCGCCTGACGCCATAGACTTCGCGCATGCTGTCGAGCCCGCGTATGATGGATTGCGTGGGTGGAGTGCGGTAGCGGTATGCCACTTCCAATTGTGTCATGTGGACCTTTCACGGGCCGGCAAAAGCAAAAGTGCAAAGCGCGCCTGGGATGCCGCAGAGCGCGTCAGGAATAATCCCGGGAACCTTCTTTGCCATGCTCTGTCTGGGCCGTCAAGATACAACAATCGATTATATAAGCAGATGAATCTAACATGGTTCGGCTGAAGTTTCGACGGCGTCGTCTTTTGGGTATCGCCTCGAACTGCCGCCTCCGACTATGGATTATTCTCCCCAGTCCGCAACCACGGTGAAAGATCCAGTTTGTGGAATGAACGTGGAGCCCTCCACCGCCAGGCACAAGCTTGATCATGCTGGTAAGACCTACTACTTCTGTTGCGCCCATTGCCTGGAGAAATTTCGCGCCCGCCCGGGCGATTACCTGGCTCCCCGACCCGCGCCTGCGGCGGGACTCCAGATGATCAGCATAGCGCCGGCGTCGGCAGCGGCGAAGACAGGGGCCGCGAAGAGCCCTCCGGCGACGCCCGCGGCCGCCACCACCGCAGGCGCTTACATTTGCCCGATGTGCCCGCAGGTGCGATCCGACAAACCTGGCGCTTGTCCCAGCTGTGGCATGGCACTGGAGCCGGAGATGCCGGTAGCGACGACGCGGCTGGAATACACCTGCCCGATGCATCCCGAGATCGTGCGGCCGGGCCCAGGCAGTTGCCCGATTTGCGGCATGGCACTGGAGCCGCGCACCGTCACCGCGCAGGAAGAAGACAATCCTGAACTGCGGGACATGACGCGACGATTTTGGATCAGCCTGGGGTTGACCTTCCCGCTGCTGCTGATTGCGATGGCCCACATGCTGCGGGGCCTGCCGATGCAGGGACTGATTCGCGGCGGCTGGCAGGCCTGGATCGAGCTAGCGCTGGCCACGCCGGTCGTGCTTTGGGGCGGGGCGCCATTCTTTCAGCGAGGTTGGACTTCCATCGTCAACCGCTCGACCAACATGTTCACGCTGATTGCCATGGGGACGGGCGTGGCCTATCTGTACAGCCTGGCAGCCACCGTCTTTCCCCAGGTCTTTCCCGCTTCGTTCCGCGAAATGGGAGGAATGCCCGCGGTTTATTTTGAAGCGGCGGCGGCGATTACCACCCTGGTGCTGCTGGGGCAGGTGCTGGAGCTGCGCGCCCGCAGCCGCACCGGCGCGGCCATTCGAGCTTTACTGGATCTCACGCCCAAGACGGCGCGAATTTTGCGCGACGGCCGCGAGGAAGATGTTCCGCTGGATCGAGTTGTGCCGGGCGACCGGTTGCGGGTGCGTCCCGGGGAGAAAGTTCCGGTGGACGGCACGGTGCTCGAAGGCTCGAGCGGAATTGATGAGGCGATGATCACTGGCGAATCGATTCCGGTCAGCAAAGGGCCCGGAAGCCCGGTGATCGGGGCGACGGTGAACGGGACCGGTTCGCTGGTGATCCGTGCCGAGCGGGTCGGAAGCGAAACGCTGCTGGCCCAGATTGTGCGGATGGTCAGCCAGGCGCAACGCAGCCGCGCTCCCATTCAGCGGCTGGCCGACCGGGTGGCGGGCTGGTTCGTCCCGGCGGTCGTTGCCATCGCGCTGCTGACTTTTGCCGTCTGGAGTCTGGTTGGACCGGAACCGCGCCTGGCGCACGCTCTGGTCAATGCCGTGGCGGTGCTGATCATTGCTTGTCCGTGCGCGCTGGGGCTGGCGACTCCCATCGCGATCATGGTGGGAACCGGACGCGGCGCTCACGCCGGCGTGCTGATCAAAAATGCAGAAGCGCTCGAGATCATGGAAAAAGTCGACACCCTGGTGGTCGACAAGACGGGGACTCTGACGGATGGGAAGCCGCGGGTGGTGTCGGTCCTTACCGTGCCCGGCGGGAATGAACTCGTCCGAAATGAAAATGACCTGTTGCGGCTGGTGGCCAGCCTGGAGCAGGGAAGCGAGCATCCGCTCGGAGCCGCGGTAGTAGAAGCCGCCAGGAGCCGCGGCCTGAGTCTGGGCCAGACCACGGATTTCCAATCTCACACCGGGCGGGGAGTCGGCGGAAAAGTGGATGGCCGGCAAGTTCTGATCGGGAACGAACGCTTGCTGGAGCAGAACGGAATTCCGGCGGCGGCGCTGGTGCAGAAAGCGGAAGAGCTGCGACGCGGCGGACAGACTGTAATCTTCATTGCCCGGGATCAACAGGCGATGGGCCTGATCGGAATCGCGGATTCGATCAAGGCTACGGCGGCCGAGGCCGTCCGCAACCTTAAACGCGAGGGCTTGCGCCTGGTGATGCTCACCGGGGACAGCCGGGCCACGGCGGAAGCGGTGGCCAAGAACCTGGGCATCGAAGAGTTCGAGGCTGAAGTTCTGCCTGACAAGAAAGCCGAGGCGGTGCAGCGGCTGCAAAACGAAGGGCGGACCGTAGCCATGGCGGGGGACGGCATCAACGACGCGCCGGCTCTGGCTCAGGCCGATGTCGGCATCGCGATGGGCACTGGCACAGATATTGCGATGGAGAGCGGCGGGATCACGCTGGTGAAAGGCGACCTCGCCGGCATTGTGCGGGCGCGCCGGCTCAGCCAGGCCACCATGCGCAATATCCGGCAAAACCTGTTTTTCGCATTTATCTACAATTCGCTGGGAGTGCCGATCGCGGCGGGCGTGCTGTATCCGTTCTTTGGTCTGTTGCTGAGCCCGATCCTGGCGGCGGCCGCCATGAGCCTGAGTTCGGTTTCGGTGATCACGAATTCACTGCGCTTGCGGAAGATAAAGCTGTAGGGAGCTGCCGGGTCAAAAATATCTCATGGGATTTGAGCTCTGCGGGCCACCTCCGGACCGAGGAGCCGGAAGTGATTCAGGTCCCAGGTGTAGATGGTGGTCGCGTTGGCTTTGAGGACGCACTGGGCCAGCAACGCGTCGTAGATGGTTCCTCCCTCGATTCCCCGTGCCACGGCAGAGGCAATGGCCGAGCAATAATCCTCTTCGTCGAGAGCAATGATGGTCATACGCTCCCGGATCTGGTCGAGGAAGAGGAGCGCCTGGTCGCCTCGCATGCGCTGTCCTGCCGGCATCCTCGTCAGGCTGGCGTAAACTTCCGCGAGAGTATGGGCGGCACAACAGGCATTTTTTCGGTCTGCCTTCAAAAAGGCGGCGGCGCTGGGCCGGTGATGCTCGTGTTGGAGCAGGATGGCCGCGATCAGGACGGAGGTGTCAAAGAAGACTTTCACTTCCTGACCTTCCCGAGAACCTGCCGGTGTCGTTCGCCACGCACCCGCCTGATGGTCTGATTCACGGTTTCAGGCGAGAGCGGAACTCCGGAGTCGAACACCCACACTCCCTGCTTCTTGTACATGCGACCCTTACCAGGGGCGGGGCGCAGGACGATATGGTCTTCGGCACTCTCGAGTTCCAGGGAATCGCCGGGGCTGATCTGCAGGGCGTCCCGCACGGGCTTGGGGAGAACGACACGGCCGGCTTTATCGATGGTCAGAGTGGCATTCATAATGGTAGTTTACCATTATCAATGCCATTCTGGATGCCATTTGATGCCCGCAATTTTGATCTGGCGCGTACGCCCACAATTGACGGAAGAAACTGCATATCCGCTCCACGCCAGATGCTTCGCAAGTTCAGCATGACTTCCCAAAACTTTACCGCAAAGTTCGCCGGGGCTTCGCAAAGGTCGCAAAGGAAGCCTGGCGCAGAAAATCAGGATGCTACTTGCTATGGAGGAAAAGCCTGGATGCCCGCAGGCGGAATCCCGGCATCCGGTGGGGAAATGGCACAATAGAACTCTGTGAGCCCTGAGATCACTTCAACGCCGTCCCCGTCGGTGAGGAAGCCGGGAATTTCCCATGCCTGGCGCGCGCTGCGGTCGCGCAATTTCCGTCTTTACTTCAGCGGCCAGACGGTTTCCCTGATCGGCACGTGGATGACGCGCCTGGCCACCAGTTGGCTGGTCTACCGACTGACGGGCTCGGCTCTGCTGCTCGGCATTGTGGGATTCGCGGGGCAGATCCCGACTTTTCTGTTCGCCCCCTTTGCCGGGGTTTGGGTCGACCGGCTTGACCGGCGGCGGGTGCTGGTGGTGACCCAGATTCTAGCGATGCTGCAGTCCCTGGCGTTGGCCGTGCTGACTCTGGCCCGCCACATCAGTATTCAGGAGATCATCTGGCTCAGCGCTTTTCAGGGTCTGATCAATGCGTTTGATATGCCTGCCCGGCAGGCTTTTCTGGTGCAGATGGTGGAGGACAAGCAGGACCTGGGGAACGCCATCGCGCTGAATTCGTCGATGGTCAACCTGGCTCGGCTGGTGGGACCTTCGCTGGCTGGCGCGGTGATTGCGGTTTCGGGCGAGGGCTACTGCTTTCTAATCGACGGCATCAGTTACATTGCCGTGATTGCTTCGCTGCTGGCCATGAGCCTGCCCTCGGTGGCGGTAAAGAGCCGGATTGATTCCATGCTGGTTCAGTTGAAAGAGGGTTGGACATATGTCTCCGGCTTCGCGCCGGTGCGGACGATCCTGCTGTTGTTCGCTCTGGTCAGCCTGATGGGCTGGCCCTTTACTGTGCTCATGCCGATTTTTGCCGGGACGATCCTGAAGGGCGGTCCGCACACGCTGGGTTTTCTGATGGGCGCAGTCGGAGTTGGCGCTCTGGTATCGGCGATTTCCCTGGCCCTGCGGAAAACGGTGCTGGGATTGGGAAGAATGATTCCGATTTCAACCGCGGCCTTTGGAACGGGTCTGATCCTGTTCGG
Source organism: Terriglobales bacterium (assembly GCA_050746005.1). Classification (GTDB taxonomy): domain Bacteria; phylum Acidobacteriota; class Terriglobia; order Terriglobales; family Acidobacteriaceae; genus JAIQFF01. The sequence continues at coordinate 72,785 of JBOGLC010000115.1, read as the reverse complement.
GATGTCGCGAGTGCTGTGGGTATCCCTGGCGCTCATGCTGGTCTGTGGCTTTGGCATGATGCAGCAGATGGCGGCCAGCAATACCATCATCCAGACCATCGTGGAGGATGACAAGCGTGGCCGGGTGATGAGCTTCTACGCCATGGCCTTCGTGGGCATGGCTCCTTTCGGAAGCTTGCTTGCCGGGGCCCTGGCCCACGCCATGGGAGCGCCGCGTACGGTGATGTTGAGCGGAATCTGCTGTATTGCGGGGGCCGCATGGTTCGCTACCCGGCTGCGAGCCATCCGACGCTTGATTCGCCCCATTTACATGGATCTCGGCATCATCCCGCCGGTCAACGCGATGATCCAGGACGGCATGGGACGCTGAAAGAAACCGCATTTCCGCGCTCCCCACGAAAGGATTGCACCATTCTCGCAATTGACACTGCGCTCCCTGTATTCAACAATTGCTTTAATAACCAATTTTACAAGCGGAGGGGTCTCTATGGCGGACGAGGGCGAGGTTCAGGTCGCTTCGGACGGTAGTGCGGGAAAATGGATCCTGTTGGCGCTGGCAGCGATTTATGTCGTCGGCTCACTGTATTTCATTTTCGACTTGCGCGGGCGTCTCGACAAGATGAGCAAGGACCAGTCGGCCAGCAGCGTGCAGATCGCCGACCTGACCAAGCGCATGCAATCGGCCGAGGCCGACGATGAAACTCTGGCCCAGCAAGTGGGCATGACCAAAAAAGAGATGGCGGCCCGCTCGGCGGGCCTACTGCGGGAGCAACGGGCCGCGGAAGCGCGTCTCGCCGAGCAGCAGAAACAACAGATCAGCGCGGTCAGCGGGGAAGTGGCAGGCGTAAAGAGCGACGTAGGCGGGGTCAAAACCGATGTCGCTTCCACCAAGGCTGATCTTGAAGCCACCAAGGCCAAGCTGCAGAGCACGATTGGCGATCTGGGAGTGCAGAGCGGCCTGATTGCCAACACCCGCGGAGACCTTGAAATCCTCAAGCACAAAGGCGACCGCAACTACTATGAATTCACTCTGATCAAGGGAGCCAAGTCTCAGCCCGTAGCCACGGTTGGACTGCAGTTGAAAAAGACGGACGTGAAGAAGGGCAAATTTACCCTGAACGTAACCTCCGACGACAAGACCATCGAGAAGAAAGATCGCAATATCAGCGAGCCCATCCAGTTCTACAGCGGACGCGATCGCATGCTCTACGAACTGGTGATCTGGACCGTAGACAAGAAAAAAGCCACGGGATACCTGAGCACCCCGAAGAACGCGCCCACGCCGATCACTGCGTCGCAATAGACGGCTCCCTCCGGCGGGCATGTCCTGGAAGAAGCCGGAACAAATCTGCTGGCCCCGGGGCGCGAAGGCGCGTGTGTCTGCCTGCCGGTTCTATTTAGTCAGGACCAGGGGCAGTGGTTGATCGTAGGGCTGGATCACCACGCTGAGGGATTTGCGCTTGTCGAAGGCGTCCAGGGTCACGGGAAAACTGACCACGATGGTGCCCTGGGCCTGTCCGCCGGGAGGAATCTTGGTCTCAGGCGGCAATGCCGCGATGGCGTGCTCCTTGAGCGCGGGAAAAGCCTGAAAGTATCGATCGAAATCCACGGCGGAAGCCGCTTCATCGGTAAATTCGCCGCTATCAGTCGCGATCTTGCCCTTGATGTCATGGATCCATAGAGATTTCTCTCCGGAGTTGTGGACCGTGACGTTTACCGCCACCATGACTTGGTGCTGGTCTGGAATTTCCACCGCGGCAATATTATCGATTGATCCGCCCCCTTGAGGTTTGGCTCGCTCGACGAAGGCAAATATCCCCAGAAGGACAGCGGCAGCCCCGAGCACGATGGCGACAATCTTCGCCGGCGGCAGATTGCGCTTCGCGGTGCCGAATTCCTCAGCGATGTTGATTCCGGGACCAGGGCCCAGGTCGGCCATAGGAAGGGATTCCGGCTCTGGAGTTGGCTCAGGTGTCGGCTCAGGTGTCGGAGCGGCAGACGATTGCGGCGGAATGTCTTCAGGCATGGCAACCCTCGGTTAGGCTGATTCTATACGCATCCGAGGCGGAGGTTCGACGTCTCGGTCCCAAATCAGCTGTCACAAAAAGTCGATTCGGGTTGCTGCCTGCGGCGACGCTCCGTATGCTGGTTGATTCTTCAGCCCAGGGAGGCAACGAATGAATGCATGCAAAGCGCGGCGGCTTGCCGCAGGCGCGGGAGTTCTGCTCGGGTTCATGGTGGCGTTTGCAACCGCCCAGCAGGCGCCAGTACAAGCGACGTCCGCGGTCCACGCCGGCCGGCTGATCGATGTGCGGACCGGCCGGGTCACGACCAACGCGTATATTTTGATCGCGAAGGACCGCATTCTCCGCATCTCGGATTCGGCGCCAGCCCAGATTCCAACCATCGATCTTTCGAGATACACGGTCGTTCCCGGCCTGATTGATTCGCACGCGCATGTCCTGGGGAACCCGAAGGACCAGTCCTCCGGCTCCGGGTTGCGAATGTCCTCGGCGCAGAAGGCGTTGTGGGGAGTGCACAACCTGCAAATCTGGCTGGACCATGGGTTCACCGCGTTGCGTGATGCGGGCGAGGACGATATGGGATACGGACAGCTGGCGCTACGCGACAGCATCAACAAAGGACTGATCCGGGGGCCGCGAATGGTTTCCGCGGGAAGCTTTGTTTCGGTCAGCGGAGGGCATGGCGATGCAGACGTTCTGGCGCCCGATCAGGCGCTGCCCCGGCGGCCCAACATCGCCGACACGGTTGACGACGTGAGTCGAGCGGTCCGCCGCGATATCAAGTACGGCGCGGACTGGATCAAGCTGATGGCAAGCGGCGGAGTGATGGATCCGATCAGCGACTACCGGGTCGAGGAGTTGAGCAAAGAACAGATGGCCAGGGCGGTTGAGGTGGCGCATCGCGCGGGAAAGAAGGTGATGGCCCACGCGGAGGGAGCGGAGGGCATCAAGGCCGCGGTGCGCGCGGGCGTGGACTCGATCGAACACGGGACCGTGATGGATGAAGAAGGAGCGCGGCTGATGGAACAGCACGGCACCTGGCTGGTGCCGACGCTTTCCTGCTTCCAGCATGATCTGCAGACCGGACTTTCGCAGGGCCGCGATCCGGTCAGCTTCGCAAAAGGTGTGGCCATCGTGAAAGAGCAGGGGCCGGCTTTCCGGCGGGCCCTGGCTCACCATCTGAAAATCGCTTACGGAGTAGACGACGACGTGGACTTTGTCTCGAAAGAATTCGGCGCTCTGGTGAACGGAGGCATGACGCCCATTGATGCACTGCGGGCGGCGACCCTGAACGGGGCCGAGTTGCTGGGGAAATCGGAGGATATCGGGACGCTCGAGGCAGGAAAGTTTGCCGACATTGTGGCGGTCGATGGGGATCCGCTGGCGGACATCACGGTGATGGAGAAGGTCGTGTTCGTGATGAAGGGCGGCGAAGTTTACAAGAGCGTCAAGTGAAATGCAGGCGCCAGCGTTCGCTTCCTGACAGCAGGTCCCTCGACTCCGCGAAACGATTCGCAAGCGAATCGTTTCGCTTCGCTCGGGATGACAGAGTGTTTTTAGGTACGGTCATTTCGAAATCCACAAAGCTCTGTCATCTCGAAATCCACAAACTCTGTCATTCCGAACGCCACAAAAACTCTGTCATCCCGACCGGCCGATTGATTCGCTTGCGAATCAATCGGTAAGTGGAGGGACCCGCTGTTTCGTCAGCCACTCGTGAACATCGCGCGTCAGCACGATATTCGCGGTGTATGCGCTGCACGCCAGATGCTTCGCAAGCTCAGCATGACGCTGGTCTGAGAGGACGGTTCCCGTTTCACCACCGCCACGACTACCAGTCGTGTTTCATGGCCCTGGCAAACTTCTGGAGCGGCAGGGTGTTCAGCACGTCTTCTTTGGTTAGCCAGGCGCGGCGGGCCTGCAAAATGCCGAAGCGGATCTTGTCCATGTGAGTGGTGTGATGAGAATCGGTGTTGATCACGATCTTCACGCCATGCTGCTTTGCCAGTCGGAGGTGGCGGTCGCTGAGGTCGAGACGATCGGGATAAGCGTTCAGTTCCATGGCCACCTTCTTTTGCACGGCTGCTTTCATGACGGAGTCGATGTCGAAGGCGTAGGCATCGCGCCGGAGCAATAAGCGTCCCGTAGGATGGCCGAGCAGCGACGTGTTGGGATTCGCCACCGCCTTCAGCAAACGGGCAGTCATTTCGGAAGGGCTCTGATTAAAGGCGGAGTGCACGCTGGCGATGACGATGTCCATCTGCTCGAGAACGGCGTCGGAGAGGTCGAGCGAGCCGTCGGCCAGGATATCGACTTCGATGCCGGCGAAGATCTTAATGTCGCCGAGTTTGTCACTTACCGCGCGAATGCGCTGGATGTGCTCAATGGCGCGCTTGTCGTCGAGACCATTGGCGAAAGCCAGGTTCTTCGAGTGGTCGGTGATGGCCATGTACTTGTAGCCGTGTGCCCTGGCGGCGGCGGCCATTTCTTCGATGGTGTTGCGGCCGTCGGTTTCGACGGTGTGCATGTGAACATCGCCCTGCAGGTCAGGCTGCTTGATCAGGTCGGGCAGAGTGTGGGCCTCGGCCGCATCGATTTCGCCGAGATTTTCGCGCAGTTCGGGCGGAATGTAGTCGAGTTTGAGTTTGGCGTAAATCTCTTCTTCGGTTTTTCCGGCGACTGGTTTTTCGGTGTCGAGTTTGGCCAGGCTGTATTCGCTGAGCGTGTATCCCATTTTCAGCGCGCGCTGGCGCAAAGCCACGTTGTGGGCCTTGGAGCCGGTGAAGTACTGCAGGGCAGCGCCGAAGGATTGTGGAGGCAGAAGGCGGACGTCCACCTGCATGCCGCCGCGCAGGCGAAAACTAATCTTGTTTTCGCCGCGGGCGATGATTTCCATCAGGCCGGGCAATTTGATGACGTGCTCGATAAGCTTTTGCCGGGTGCCATCATCGCAACAGGCCTGGCCCGTGACCAGGATGTCGAGGTCGCCTACGGTTTCGCGTCCGCGGCGCAAGGAGCCGGCGGGCGTAACTTTTTCTACGCCGGGATAGGCATGCAGATGGTCGATGATCTTCTGCGCCTCGCGTTCGGCGGCGTCAAGCAGAAAGCGGCCGGCAATGCGGCGATAGTCCTCGATGGCCTTGAGCAACTTCTGTTCGTGCTTTTCGCCCATGCGAGGGAGTTCGCGAATCTTGCCCTCCTTTGCCAGTTTGGCCACGCCGTCGAGATCGCTCACGTGATAGGCGCTCCAGATGAGTGCGATGGTCTTGGGGCCCAGGCCCTGGATCTTGAGCAGATCGAGCATCGAGGGGTGATACTTCTTGAGTAATTCGGCGTGCAGCGACAGCTTGCCCTCCTTGAACATTTCCTGCAGGTTCAAGAGCATGCCTTTGCCAATGCCGGGGATGGCAAGCACTTTCTTGGGCTCGTCGATGAGGTCGGCGATCTGCTGGGGCTGGGCTTCGATGGCTTCGGCGGCGTTGCGATAGGAACGAATGCGAAAAGAATCCTGGCCGTCGATCTCGAGCAGGTCGGCGGTTTCATAGAGAATGCCGGCGATGGCTTTGTTGTCCATTGCGGTCAAGATTAAACAAGTTGGGGCTGGAGGGGAAGGCTTGGGGCGGTGAAGGCCGGTGCGGTTCAGTTTGCGAACTTCTTCGCGAACTTTGTGGAGGTCTTGCTCTTCCCGAACTGCGGCAAATTCCTAACCGCAAAGTTCGCAAAGAATTCCGCAAAGGACGCAGGCGCATGAGGAGCAAGGCCAGGCCGCGACTCAGTAGGACAACACCTGCGACGGCGTCATCCTGAGGGATTTCGGTCCCGCAAAGCCTGCCCTGAGTTGAGTCCAAGGGATTTGGCGTGGACCGTCCAACAGCCGACCAGGATCCCTCCGCTACGCGCCAGATCCTTCGCAAGCTCAGGATGACGTCGTGCAGAGGCAGGAGCACGCAGAGACTGCCAATCACCGGTGCGGAAGCTCTACCGGGCAGGGATAGAGCAGGCTCAGAGCGACCTCGAAAAGATGCGCTCGCGACAGCCGACGAGACGCCGGCGCGACTAAGACATTTGCCACTCCACGGACAACGGTACTCCGCGAAAGGGCTGAAATCCGAAGGGCTCAGGAAGCTTTGGTAACGTTGGCGGCTTGCGGGCCCTTGGCTCCCTGCGCGACTTCAAACTCCACTTGATCGCCTTCCTGAAGACTCTTGTAGCCTTCCGAGGTGATCGCGCTGTAGTGCACGAAAACGTCGGGGCTGCCATCGTCGCGTCCGATAAAACCGTAGCCCTTGGCGTTGTTAAACCACTTAACCGTACCTTTCAAACGTTCCACGTACGCCCCCTGGGGCACGTTCTCTTTCAAGGCGAGGCCGCACCCTAGCAATTGAGGCAATTGTGCTTCCAGCCGGGAGTGCTGTCAAGACATTGTGGGACAGAAAAGCGGCTATCAGTGCGGCTTTGAACCCACTCGCGACTGGCTGAGCCAGAGGATGCCGGAAATAGTTTTGGCGTCCTTGATGGTGCCCCGCATGACCATGCGAACCGCGGCCGAGAGGGGCACAAAACGAATGTGGATGACTTCGTCGGGTTCGGGCTGGGCCTGGCCGGGCCGCAAGCCACGGGCGAGATACAGATTCATGGTCTCGGCCAAAAAGCCCGGGCTGGCGTAGAAGCACAGAATGCTGCGCCAGCGCGACGCGGTGTATCCAGTTTCCTCGAGTAGTTCGCGCTTGGCGGCAGTCAGACGATTTTCACCTTCATCGACGCGTCCGGCGGGCAGCTCCCACAAAAGTTGGCGGGCTGCGTGTCGATACTGGCGCTCGAGCAGGATGCGGGGCTCGGAGCCGCTATCATCGACCGCCAGAATCACCACCGAACCGGAGTGGTGCACAATGTCGCGACGGGTGCGTACGCCGCTGGGTTCGAGAACGTCGTCGGCGGTAACGCGGAAGGCAGGTCCGTGATAGACCTCGCGCGAGCGCAGTACGCGGGCCTTGGCGGGGCGGGTCTTCTTACGGGCTTTAGGCATGGAAATACTATAAAGCAGACGCGCGGCAGCGCGGTCGAGCCGGCTGCCGGCACACAGGGTGCTATGCTGCGGCGATGGCAGCCAAACCACGCATCGCGATTGTGGGGCCGGGAAGGTTGGGAAATGCGCTGGCATTGGAACTGAGCGGGGCGGGATATCGCATCAGCGAAATCGTGTCCGGAAAAAGCGTCGTATCTCGCCGCAAGGGCCGGGCGCTGGCGCGGCAGGTTCATGCCAGGTGGACTGCGGAAAAAGTGAAGCTGGAAGCCGATCTGGTCTGGTTTTGTGTTCCTGACCGCGAAATTGCGCGGGCTGCGCGCCAACTCGCAGGCAGGTTGGACTGGAAGGGAAAGATAGCCCTGCACTCCAGCGGGGCCCTTGCGAGCGACGAGTTGCGGGTGCTGAGGCGACGTGGCGCGGCGGTGGCGTCCGCTCATCCATTGATGACGTTTGTGCGGGCGTCGGTTCCGTCGTTCCGGAAGGTGCCTTTCGCGCTGGAAGGTGACGCGGCAGCCCTGCGGACCGCGGGCGGCATCGTGCGCCAGCTGGGCGCTGAGGCGTTTTCCGTTTCGAGGAACAGGAAGCTGGCCTACCACGCCTGGGGCGCATTTGCCTCGCCGCTGCTGGTTGTATTGCTGGTGACCGCGGAGAGAGTGGCGCGTGCCGCGGGATTGTCTAGCGCCGAAGCGCGCGGGAAGATGCTGCCGATTCTGCGGCAGACGTTGGGCAACTACGCGAAACTTGGCCCGGCGGAGGCTTTCAGCGGGCCCATCGTGCGTGGGGATGCGCAGGTGGTGCGCCGGCATTTGAAAGAATTGAAGAAGATTCCTGGGGCAAGGGATGTGTATTTGGGGCTGGCGCGGGCCGCATTGCGGTATCTGCCGGTGGGGAATCGGAAGGAACTGGAAAAATTATTGGGCGGAAGTAAGCGCTAGAAGTAAGCGCTTGAGGGGCTTATAGGGATCCCCTCGACTTTCGCTCGGGGCAAGCTCTTCGACTCCATTTTCCCATTTCGCCAGCGAATGGGAAAATTACGCTCAAGATGACAGGGGGAAAGAATTGGATCGTTTTCAGGTCAGCATTATTCTTTCGATCTTTCTGGCGTGGCCGGTGGTCTCGTCGCAATCGACGACCACCGCGCAGAGGCGCACGTCGCCGGTGGCGGCTTCGAAGCGCGCTGGCATATTGTTCAGAAAGCGCGCGATGATCATTTCCTTCTGCACGCCGATTACGCTGTCGTAGGGCCCGGTCATACCGACATCGGTGATGTAGGCCGTCCCGCCGGGCATGACGCGCTCATCGGCGGTCGGGATGTGGGTGTGCGTGCCCACCAGCACCGTGACCCGGCCATCCAGATACCATCCCAGGGCAAGTTTCTCGGATGTCGCCTCCGCGTGCAGGTCGACGAAGATCACCTTCGCCGTGATCTCCTTCAATATCTTGTCGGCAATGCGGAACGGGTCGTCGTTGGCGGCCATGAACACGCGGCCCTGAAGATTGATTACGGCGTAAGGAATATCGTTTTTGCGGCCTTCGTAAACTCCCCAGCCGGGCATGTCAGGGGCATAATTCGCAGGGCGCAGCAGGCGGCGGGCCGGGCTGTGCTGGTTGCCGTCGGCGCTCTGGAAGTAGTCGATGATCTCGCGCTTGTCCCAGATGTGGTTGCCGGTGGTGATGACATCGATGCCCAGGTCGAAGAGATCTTCCGCCAGCGCCCCGGTGATGCCGAAGCCGCCGGCGGAGTTCTCGCCGTTGGCGATCACGAGATCGATGGCGTGATCCTTCACCAGGCCGGGCAGGCGGTCTTTGACGATGTTGCGTCCGGGCCGGCCGAAAATGTCGCCGATGAAAAGAATGTGCATGACTGGAGATTACATTTCGATGGTAACACGCGAAAATCGGTCGTTGGTCGCTGGCCGGTGGTCGTTGCGGATGCGGAGTGGGGGTTCCGAGAGCAGGATGCCCTCGCCACTGGCGGCCGCCGCACGCTACTGCGCCAGTTCCGCCGTTTTCAGAAAGTCGTAGTTGCCGGAAGGATTCAATGCGAGGTTGCGCACTCGCCTGGAGTGCACCAGCACGTTGTCGTAGTACCAGAGATCGATGTACGGCAGTTCATCGGCAAGAGAGCGCTGGATTTCTGCGTACAGCTGTTTGCGGGTGTTCTGGTCGAGTTCATGGCGGGCCTGGTCGATCAACGCGTCGATCCGGGGGTCGGCGAAGTATCCGCGGTTGGCGCCGTTATGAGGGAACTTGGCGGAGTGAAAAATGTATTCGAAAATGTCCGGATCTTCGTTGCCTCCGATCCAGCGCAGGGAATAGACCTGGAAGAGGCCATGGGTCACGTCGGAGAAGAAAGTCGCGAACTCGAAAGTGCGAATATCGAGCGCGATTCCCACCCCGCGCAATTGCTGTTGCAGTACCGCCGCCATCAGGCGTGTGCTCTCCTCGGTGGAGGATTTCATAGTGAGATGAAAGCGGACGCCATTGACCTCGGGATATCCCGCCTGTTCGAGCAGTTGCCGGGCGCGAGCGGGATCGTAATCGTACGCGGGCACATCGCCGTTGTAGGCCCAGCTCTCGGGGGGAAGAACGCTGTTGGCGGGACGGGCAAAGCCGCGTTGCAGATACTCAAGCATGGGGCGGCGGTCAATGGCGTAGGCCACGGCCTGGCGAACCCGCTCATTTTTAAGAATAGGATCGCGCAGGTTGAAAGCCAGATAGGCCAGCACGGTGCCCGGCGCATGCAGCACGGCGAGATTGGGATCACGCTCGAGAGTCAGGACCATGTCGGACGTGAGAGCATTGATGGCGATGTCGGCGCTGCCCTTACGCAATTCGAGCGCGCGCGTGGTGGTGTCGGGCACGACGGTGAAGCGCACTTTCTGAAGGTGTGCTTTTGTGCCCCAGTAGTCGTCGTTGAGGGCGAGCACAACATCTTTGTCCTGTTCCGCGCTGACGAAACGGAAAGGCCCTGAGCCGATGGGCTGGCGGCTGACCTCGTCGCCGCTGCCGTAGGGCACGATGCCGATGGCGCCGTCGGAAAGGTTCCATAGCAAGGTGACGAAAGGCTCTTTCAGATGGAAGACGACGGTGTAATCATCGGTGGTCTCGATGTGGTCCACGAAGCGGTAGACGGCTGACTTGGTGCTGCGAATCTTTCCCTGCAAGAGAGAATCGAAGGTCCACTTCACGTCGCGTGAGGTCAACGGGCGGCCGTCATGAAACTTCACGCCATGATGCAGGCGGAAGACATAGGTCAGCGGATCGCGAATCTCCCAACTTTCGGCCAGGCCGGGAGCGACGTTGAGGTGGGCATCGCGGGTGAGGAGGTCGTCGAAAATGAGGTCGTCGATGCGTTCCGATTGGGCGTCGAGGCCAACCCGGGGATCGAGGTTGGTGGGGCTGCTCTCGATGATCATGACTACGGTGTTTGGGTCGGGTTTGCTGGCGCAGGAGAGGCTGAGGATCACAAGACTCGCTATCGCGAAAGCCTTTAGCCCTGGCGGCGAAACCAACAGCCAACGCAAGGTCCCTCGACTCGTTTCGGCGCGCGGGCGCGCCTTCATCTTCGCTCGGGATGACAGGGCGTCTTGGCGCTGGCTAAACATACGAGATCTTGCCGAGGATCGCGGGTCGCTTTGCTCCTGTTGCCGACGGAATATTCGATGGCCGGTGGCTCCAGGTTTCGTACGCCATGAGCGCGAAGGCGGCGGCTTCTTTGGCTGCGGAGGGCAATCCAAACTCGTCGGAAGCGCGAATGGTCAGATTCAGCGGACGAAGTTCATTGGCCAGCATGGCCAGCAGGGTCGGGTTGTTGGCGCCGCCGCCGGAGACGACGAGCTCCTGAAAGCGTCCCCGCGGAGCCAGCACATAGCGGCGCAAGGCATCCGCGATCGAGCGCGTCGTTAAAGCTGTGGCAGTGGCGACTATATCGGCCTTGCTCGCGCGTCCACAATGTTTGACGAATTGCTGGGCGAATTCGCGGCCGAATTCCTCGCGCCCCGCAGTCTTCGGCGGTTTACGGCGGAAGAATGGCCGGCGCAGAGCCTGAGACAGCACCGAATCGAGAATTGCACCAGCAGCGGCGATTCGGCCGTCGCGATCGTAGGGCTGGCCGAAGAGGCGATCGGTTACCGCGTCGATCACCATGTTGCCGGGCCCGGTGTCGAAGGCCATGACTTGTCCAGGGGACGAGTCCGCAGGGATCGCTGTCAGGTTCGCAATTCCGCCGATGTTCTGCACGATGCGGCCGATCTGCGAGTCGCGATACAACAGGTAGTCGAGGAAGGGAACCAGGGGCGCGCCTTTGCCTCCGGCAGCCATGTCTGCGGGACGAAAATCGGATACGACCGGGACACCGACCCGTGCCGCGATCACCGCGCCCTCTCCCGTCTGCCAGGTGACTGCCAGTCTGCGGCCCAGGAAGTTCGCGGGCTCGCCCTGGTGATAGAGGGTCTGGCCGTGGCATCCGATCAGTTCTGCTTTCAATCGGTAGCGGCGTTGGGTGGCGAGAAGCGCTTCAGCGTAGAGTTCGGCGAGCAGAAAGTTCAGGCGGGCCAGGTCGGCTACGCTGGCTTGCCTGGCGTTCATGGCTTGCAGCACGGCGCGGCGCACGGCTTTAGGATACGGGTACTCTGCCTGGGCCAGAAACTTGAAGGTGAGTCTGGTCGAGCTTGAAGCATGCGGGCGGGGGCGCCCCCACCACACCAGCCGGACCAGAGCCACGTTGATGCCGTCGGCCGAGGTGCCGCTCATGACGCCGGCGACGATCATGAGGCTGCCGTTCTCAGCCTGCTGAGCCCGACCTGCTCGCTGAACTCCCATACCTGGCGAGACAGTGTTACGAGTTTTGCCGGGGTGGGCGCGCCCGGCCTGCGTTTCAGGGCTGACGATTTTTTCTTGAAGGCCAGCACACGGGCGGCCGACTCCGTTACTCGCTGGGCAAACTTGCGGTTACTTTCTGCTTCTTCTATGAGGGCTTCGTAGGAGCGCGTGACATACTCCTCGATGTGGCAGATCAGGCAGAGGTCGCCGCCGGCGCGGATGTGCTCGACTGCTGCCTGTTCGATGGGCGCTGCCTTCAGCACGCCTCCCATTTCCAGATCGTCGGATACGACCAGGCCTCGGTAGCCGATCTTCTTTCGCAGGACGTCCGTGATCCATTTCTTAGAGAGCGATGCCGGGCCCCGGTCGTGCGTGATCGCGGGATAGTTGGCGTGTCCGATCAGCACCATGGGCAGCTCGCGCCGCAGGATCCGGTAGGGAACGAGGTCTTCGGCCCAGAGGTTTTTCCATGATTTGTTGATCGACGGAAGGTCGTGATGGGTATCGAGGTTGCCTTCGCCCAGCCCGGGAAAATGTTTGCCCGAGCCCACGACGTTGGCGGCGCGTAATCCCTTGAGAAATTCCCGGGCGTAAAGAACTGCCTGCTTTGGATCTGCGGAAACCGCTCGCGAACTCATGACGGTTCTTGAGGGCGCGAAGGCGAGGTCCACGACCGGCGCGAAGTCGGTGTTGAATCCAAGCGCCCGGCAGGATTCGCCGATGACCTTGCCATGCTTCCGGAAAAGCTTGCGGTCGCCGGTGGCGAAGACGTCGGCGGCGGAGGGGCTGGGGCCGGTGACGTTGCGGAAGCGGTCCACCCGGCCGCCTTCCATATCCACGGCGGTGAAGAGAGGCGTGGACACGCACGACTGGCAATCTTTCAGCAGGTTGTAGGTTTGTTCTCCGCCGGTGATGTTGCGGGCGAAAAGGATAACGCCGGCGGGCTGCACGCGGGTAAGGAGCGAGGCCAGGCCGGGGGACATCTCGGTGCCATCGAAGCCGATGATGAGGAGTTGGCCGATGCTGCGACGAATGTCGAAAGAGATGTTCTGTCTTGACATTATGCGTATTTACTCAACCATTGCCTTAATTATCGGATATAGAAGAGATTTTAAGTACCTCTGCGGCTAAAGCCGCTGCTAAGCCGGATTTTTGGTGCAGCGCTAAAGCTCCACCCAAACCAGTTTTCAGCACAATGTTCCTGGCACGCGCCTGCTGCATGTTCCATACCATGCTCCATAGACATGAATCGGCATATTCAAGGGATCTCATTCCACCTGCTTCTTCAGTTGGGCCAGCAGATTCAGCGCCTCGAGCGGAGTCAACGAATTCAAATCGACTTCGCGCAGCCTGTCCAGAACCGGCTGGGAGAGAGGAGTGAAGATGGTCAACTGGGCCGCGGGAGGAGTCGATCCGGGCGAGAGATGCTTCATCAACTGGCGTTCCGCGCTTTCGTGTTCGGCCAGGACTTCGCGCGCCCGAACAATCACCTCATGAGGAAGTCCCGCCAGTTTGGCGACCTCGATACCGTAGCTGCGGTCGGCGGCGCCGGGCGCCACTTTGCGCAGGAAAGCGATTCCTCCACCGGTTTCTTTCACGGTCACGTGATAGTTCTTCACCCCGGAGAGTTGCTCGGCCAGTTCGGTCAATTCGAAGTAGTGAGTGGCGAAAAGAGTCTTGGCGCGAGTGCGGGCGTGGATATATTCGACGGCTGCCCAGGCAATGGCGAGGCCATCGTAAGTGGCGGTGCCGCGGCCTACCTCGTCGAGCAGGATGAGCGATCGCGGGGTCGCAGTGTGCAGAATGGCTGCGGTCTCAGTCATCTCGATCATGAAGGTGGAGCGGCCGCGGGCCAGGTTATCGCTGGCGCCGATGCGGGTAAACACGCGGTCGACCAGTCCCAGGCGGGCCGTACGCGCCGGGACGAACGATCCCGCCTGGGCCATGATCACGGTGAGAGCGGCTTGCCTCAGGTAAGTGGACTTGCCGCCCATGTTGGGACCGGTCAGCACCATGATGGCGTTTGTGGTCGAGTTCAAAAAAAGATCGTTGGGCACGAAACGGTCTCCGCCGCCCAGTTCGAGTTGCTCGATGACGGGATGCCGTCCGGCGACAATCTCAATGTCGGCGGAGTCGTCAAACCTGGGACGACAGTAATTTCTCTGGGCGGCGATCTGGGCAAGGGCTGCCAGGACATCGATTTCCGCCAGTGCCAGGGCGGTCTGGCGAATGCGTCGGGCTTCTCCCGCGATGGCTGAGCGCAAGTCGGCAAACAGGCGGCGCTCGATGTCCACGATTTTTTCCTGGGCATCGAGAATCTTCGATTCGTATTCTTTCAACTCGGGGGTGGTGAAGCGCTCGGCGTTGACCAACGTCTGCTTGCGTTCGTAGTCGGGCGGAGCCAGGTGTGAGTTGGCCTTCGAGACTTCGAGATAGTAGCCGAAGATCGAGTTGAACTTTACCTTCAGCGAGGCAATGCCCGTGCGCTGGCGCTCGCGTTGCTCGATCTGCGCCAGAAACTGTTTGCTGTTGCGGCTCAGGTCGCGAAGCTGGTCGAGTTCCTGGTCGACCCCGGACTGAATTGCGCCGCCATCGCTGAGAGAGATGGGCGGTTCCGGGATGATGGTGTTCTCGATGCGTTGGCGAAGATCGGCAAGCTCGTCGACTGAGGAATGCAGGGTGGTGAGTCGGCTTGTGGTCGAAGCGGGAGTTGGAAGCGCGGGCGGGTCGCCCGCGGCCACACTGGCCCCAGGGGCCACACGGGCTAAAGCCTGGCGGACTGCCGGCAGCTTCGCCAGGGACGCGGCCAGGGCCAGAACGTCGCGCGGATTGGCGGTTTCAAGCGTGACCCGGCTGAGCAGGCGCTCCAGGTCGAGGATGCCATCGAGTGCGCGTCGAAGTTCTTCCCGGGCGATGGTTTCTTTTACCTGGGCTTCGACGGCGTCGAGACGCGCGTTGATTTCCGTAATGTCGATCGACGGGCGCAGCAGCCAGGAGCGCAGCAGGCGCTTACCCATGGGCGTGACCGTGGCGTCGACCGAGCGGAACAGGGTAATGCCGGCATCGGCGCCCACCCCCGCACCAAAGAAAAGAGGTTCGATCAGTTCCAAATTGCGTACGGTAACCGCGTCGAGTACCAGGCAGGTTTGGCGCTCGTAGAATCCAATGCGATCGACGTGCCTCAAAGTTCCGCGTTGAGTGGAGCGGACGTAATAGAGAATGGCGCCGGCGGCGGCCGCGGCTGCGGGTTTGCCGGAGAGGCCGAAGCCTTCGAGCGACAGCACGCCAAAATGATTTTCCAGCAGCGGGATGGAGTGGTCGGGGGCGAAGATCCAATCGTCGAGTGGGGTCTCGGCATAGCCCGAGGCCATCGACAGTTTCGCGGGCGAGGGCGCACGCGCCGCACCTGACCCCTCGAATAGCGGGGCTGATGAGGCGTACAGGACTTCCCTGGGGCGTAGTTGCTGGATCTCTTCCTGAATTCGATTGGCGGCGTCTTCGCCCTTGAACTCGGTGGCGCGAAATTCGCCGGTGGAGAGATCGAGGGCAGCGAAGCCGACGCGCTCGCCAGTTTGCGCAATGGCGGCGAGAAAGTTGTTCTCTTCAGAACTGAGAGCAGAATCTGCTGCGGTGCCAGGCGTGACGACGCGGGTAACTTCGCGGCGCACCAGTTTCTTCGCCAGACGTGGGTCTTCCACCTGCTCGCAGATCGCGACTTTGAATCCCTTCCGGATCAGCTTCGAGATGTAGCCTTCGGCAGCGTGATGGGGGACGCCGCACATGGGGATGGCGACGCCTTTTTCTTTATTGCGCGAGGTGAGCGTGATCTGCAGTTCTTTTGCAGCCAGGACTGCGTCCTCGAAAAAAAGCTCGTAAAAATCTCCCAGGCGGAAGAAAAGCAGAGCGCTGGGATGCTCCTTCTTGATGGCGGCATACTGCCGCATCAACGGGGTGGACGGCTCGGTCATTTCAACGGGGTTCGTGGGCGGATTATAACAAACGATGTGGTGGTCTTCGGGTGACGCAGATCACAATGACTGGGTTTCTTTCGCTCCTTCGGAGCTTTGGCGGTTCCGCATGGTTGCCCAGGGCTTGCGCCCTGGGCTGCGTTCTTCCGCCGCTTCGCGGCTACCTTCGTGGTCGTCGTCCGCCCTCCATTCAAGTAGGGTCCATTCGAGTTCGCAGTTGACGCGACATCCGCGCCGATGGTTTCCTTACACGCATGGAATTGCGCAAGGATCCGATAACGCGCTCCTGGGTGATCACCGGGGACGATGTGCCCGACAGCGCTCCGCGTGCGGAAGGTTTCTGCCGCTTTTGTCCGAACTCGCCAATGGCGGCGCAACTGGTTTCCAATATGCCGGGAGTAGGAGGAGGGCCCTGGTCGGCGCGCGCGGTGGTCCATCCCACACCGTTGTACCGGATTGAAGGCGAGCCGGCACGCCGCGGCGACGGCATTTACGACCGCATGTCGCCGGTAGGCGCGCACGAAGTGCTGGTGGAGAATCTGCGGCACGACCGGCAGTTGTGGAACGCGAGCGACGCCGAGATCGAACAGTTCCTGCTGCTGGCCGCGCATCGCATTCAGGACCTGAAACGCGATGCGCGCTTCAAGTATGTCAGCGTCTTCAAAAACCATGGCGTCAATGCCGGCCAGGAATTCGAGCATCCGGTCTCGCAGCTTACCGCGACCACTTTTGTGCCGCGCCGGGTGCTCTATGAACTGCGGGCCGGCCGGGATTACTTCAAAGCCAAGGAACGTTGTGTTTTTTGCGACATCATCTCCCAGGAACTGCAGGAGAACCAGCGGGTGATTGAAGTGCGCGGCGACTATATCGCGCTCTGCCCCTATGCGCCCCGCGTGCCCTACGAGACCTGGATCATTCCTCGGACGCACGATGCCGCCTTCGGACGTTTCGGGCTTTCCCGTCCCTCCACCATGCTCGAGCTGGGAGCCCTGCTGCGGCGCACTCTGCAAAGAATTCGCACCGTGACCCGCGAATTTCATCTGGTGGTGCACACTTCCCCGAATACTTCGTTTCAATCGAAGAGCCTGAACTACTGGAAGACGATCGACGACGACTACCACTGGCACATTGAAATCCTGCCGGTAATCGCGGGCAAGTCAAAGTCCTATACCTTCAAGGAAGTCTATTATTCGCCGGTGACCTCGGAGACCGCGGTCAAACGACTGCGGGAGGCCGGGATTGACGGGTAGGGACCTGGGCAGGTCAGGCTCGCTATAATGGCACGACCACGGAGGCCACCGTTGATTCGATTCCTTTGCTTCGTCTTGTTGCTGGGCACGGCCTGGGGCCAGAACGCTTCTGCCGCTGCGCCGAACTCGGCTGCGGCCAAGCAGGAAGTGCTCTGGCAGAAACTCGAATCCAGTATCAACGACATTGATCGCAATCTGGATGGCGTGCTGGGTGTTGCCATTCTTGACCTCGGCAGCGGAAAGAAATTCCTTCTTCACGGCGAGGACGTGTTCCCTCAGGCCAGCTCCATCAAGATCGCGGTCCTGGCGGAGTTGTACCATCAGGCCCAGACCGGCAAGCTGAAACTTACGGACTTGTACACGGTGCAGGCTTCGGACCTGGTTCCCGATAGCGACATCATGGGCGGCCTTACCCCCGGAGTGACCCGGATCACGCTACGCGATCTGGCGACCATGATGGTTGCGGTGAGCGACAACAGCGCAACCAATGTCCTGATCGATCGCGTAGGCATGGACCGAGTCAATGCCCTGATGGACTCGCTGGGCCTTACCCACACCCGGCTGCGCCGCAAAATGATGGACCTGAAGGCGGCCAGCGAGGGCAGGGAGAATATCTCGACTCCGGCTGAGATGATGGCCCTGCTCGAAAGCCTCTATCGGGGCAAAGTCCTGAACCAGGAAATGACCGCGGACTTCTTCAACATGCTTAGCACGCATAAAGAGAGCTTTATTCCGCGAGACTTGCCCGACGGGTTGAAGATCGCCAACAAGCCGGGGGAACTCGAAGGCGTGCGCAATGATTCCGGTGTGGTATTTGTCGAGAACGGCCCTTATGTGATCTCGGTGATGACGACGTACCTGCATCGGGAGCGCGACGGCGAGGATGCGATTGCCAGGATTTCGGCGACCGCTTATCGCATGTTTGACCGGCTGGCCCGGGCGAGCGAGTATGGGCGCGTAGTCTCGCCGGGGAATGGCAGTCGCTAGGCGCCTGTCATCCTGAGCGAACTAGTTGCTTCGCTTCGCGAAGCAGCTACGAAGTCGAAGGACCCCTATAGCTGAGTCGCGGTCGAAGTTTTTGGGAGTGCCCCGGCGAAACGCCTAGGAAAGAAGCATCGTGGAGAGGTAGGGGTCCTTCGACTCCGTCTGTTCATTCGCAAGCGAATGAACAGGCTGCGCTCAGGATGACACGTAGCGGCACCACCCATGAGCCAACAACTGACTACTAACAACTAACAACTGATGATCAACGACCAACGAGCGACTACTATTTCCCATGACTCTTCGTCGCATGAAGACCTACACCGGTGGCCAGGGTTACGTCTACCAGTATTACTTTGTGGGTAAGCGAGTCGCGCTCGCCGATGCTGCTGAAGCTCCGGCCATAGAATATATTTTCGACGTGACCTCAGATCGCAAGACCACCTTTGCCGTCAGTGTCTTTCTGCCTGATGAATCCTTGCGCGCGTGGGCATCGGGGCATGGACGTGCACTGACGGATGCCGAGCAATACGGAGCCGTCAAGCTCAGGTTATTTCAGGCATTCGATGAGGTCGAGGACATGATGGCGAAGGGACGGCATCTGGCGGTCAGTGCGGAGAGCCTGGAAACGGCGCTCGGTACGCTCGGAGTGCAATAGGGGAATGAGAATCCGTCTTCTATTCATCTTTTCGTGGGGGCGGGGCGGGCAGAACCTGTTCTGAGCGAAGTCGAAGGCATGCGCCCGGGACAACGGAATGCCGGCTCTACCGTCCAGTACCGGTTACCGGCTGGCCTTCTGATTTTTCTGCCTCGCGTCCGGTGCAGACTATAATCAACTGTTTATGCCAATACTTTGGCTCCGAGTGGCGCTGGGCTGCTACGCGGTGGGACTACTCTATTCGCTCCTGGCTCTGACCCGCACCAGTTCACTGCTGAACCGGGTGGCCGTGCCGGCCATGAGCATGGGCATGCTGTTTCAGTTCGTTTCTTTGACCGAAGCCTTCCGGCTTTCGGGACAGCTCACGCTGGCCTCAGTGCACAATTCGGAGTCGCTGCTGGCGCTGCTGGTGATGGCGGCATTCATGATTGTGTATCTGGTGTATCGCACTACCTCGCCCGGGATTGTGGTGTTCCCCCTGGTCTTTGTTTTGACCTTTGTCGCTGCGACTACGCAACAGCCGTTTCTCGAGGTTTCGCCGGGAATGCGCCGAGGATGGCTGTTCGCCCACATTGCCATGATCTTCATCGGTTACGCGGCGCTGTTTTTGAGCTTTGCCGCCAGCCTGCTTTATCTCCTGCAGGAACGAAGTCTGAAGTCAAAAAAGCCGGCCGCGATTCTTTTGCGTCTGCCTGCGCTCGAAGTGATTGACCAGATTGGCTATCGCTCCCTGCTGCTCGGCTTTCCTTTCATGACCCTGGGATTGGTGGCGGGCAGCATCGTGGCCCAGGCGACCTACGGGCGTCTCGATTTTCTCGATCCCAAGATTTTTCTTTCGTTGCTGATGTGGGCGGTTTACATGGTGATGGTGTTTACCCGCTGGAATGCGGGGTGGCGGGGGCGCCGGGCGGCTTATCTCGCAACCGGCGCGGTGGTGGCGGCGATCATCGCCTGGTCCGCGAATTACTACAGCACGATTCACGGGTTCGTCCAGTCATGAAGTTTCAACTCATTGGGGTGAACCACAAGACCGCGCCGGTAGAGGTGCGGGAGCGCCTGGCAATTCCCGAGTCGCGGTTGCCCGAAGCGTTGAAACGCCTGGCCGGGCACCCGGGCGTGGAGGAAGGCATCATCCTTTCCACCTGCAACCGCGTGGAATTGCTGACGCAAACGAAAAACGGTGTGGTGGACCTGCGCGGATTTCTGCGCGATTTCTTTCAGCTGGATCCTTCCGAATATGAGCCTCACCTGTATGAGTATCGCGAGAGCGACGCAGTCCGCCATCTCTTCCGGGTGACGTCGAGCCTGGACTCGATGGTGGTGGGCGAGCCCCAGATTCTGGGGCAGGTGAAGGAGGCCTACGCCATGGCGCGCGCGGTCGGCGCGGTGCACTCGCAGCTTGATCTGCTTTTGACCCGGGCGTTCGCCGTGGCCAAAAGAGTGCGAAACGAGACGGCGGTGGGTTCGTCTGCGGTTTCGGTGGCTTCGGTCGCAGTGGAACTGGCCAAGAAGATTTTTGGCTCGCTACAGGGCAAGCATGTTTATCTGGTGGGCGCGGGCAAGATGAGTGAACTGGCGGCGCGCCATTTGATTGCCCACGGCGCGGAGTCCATTTTTGTGGCCAATCGCACCTATGATCGCGCCCAGCAACTGGCGGCCCGCTTCGATGGCCAGGCCATCCTGTTTGACCAGCTCTATGAGACTTGCGACCGCGCCGATATCGTTATTACTTCGACCGGCGCGCCGCATGCCATCTTCCGCCGCGAACACGGGGAGCTGTTTCTGGCGCGGCGGAAGAACCGGCCCATGTTTTTTATCGATATTGCCGTGCCTCGCGATGTCGATCCCGGAATGAACCGGCTGGATGGCATCTTCGTTTACGACATCGACGACTTGCAGCAGGCGATCACGACGAATGTGGCCGACCGCAGAAAAGAAGCGGAGCGCGCCGAGGCCATCATCGCAACCGAGGTGGAACGCTTTCAGGTCCGGCTGCAGACCCTGGACGTGATTCCCACCATCGTCTCGCTGCAGGACCATCTGGAAACCATTCGCCAGGCCGAGATCGACCGGGTACGCGGCCGCCTGGGACCTCTCTCGCCGGAACAGGAGTTGGCGGTAGAGGCGCTCACCCGACGCATCATCAGCAAGATCATGCACACTCCTATCAGCACGCTGAAGACAGCGGTACGCGAGCCGGAGGCCACCACCGTGGTCGACATCGTGCGACGATTGTTCAATCTGCACGACAAAGATCTGCGAAATAGTGATCTGCGAAATAAAGATCTCCGAAATAAAGACCTGCGGGACAAAGACCTGCGGGACAAGAAGACAGACAACAGGCGGGCGGCGAAGACCGTCGGCGGAGATTCCGGAGCGGAGAGTTAGTGGCTGGGCTGCGCATCGGCTCCCGCGGATCGCAACTTGCGCTGTGGCAGGCGAATCACGTCAAGGCGCTGCTTGAACAGCGCGGGCACAAGGTCGAAATTGAAATCATTAAGACCACCGGCGACCGGATCGTCGATGTGGCTCTCGCCCAGGTTGGCACCAAGGGCATGTTCACCAGGGAAATCGAAGAAGCCCTGGCTGAACATCGGGTGGACCTCGCGGTGCACAGTCTGAAAGACCTGCCCACAGAAATTCCGGCGGCCTTCGAGATTGCCGCCATCACCGCGCGCGAGGATGCACGCGATGTCTTCTGCTCGCGCACGTACAACAGCATCAAAGAACTGCCAGACCGGGCGCGGGTGGGGACCAGCAGCCTGCGGCGACAGGCGCAACTGAAGGCTTTGCGTCCCGATCTCGATATTCATCCTTTGCGCGGAAACGTGGACACACGCCTGCGCAAGCTTGAGGCGGGCGACTACGATGCTGTAATCCTGGCGGCGGCCGGGCTGAATCGGCTGGGCAAACGGGAAAGCATACGGCAGGTGCTACCGGCGACGCTGATGTGCCCGGCGGCGGGACAGGGCGCGCTTGCAGTCGAGATCCGCAAGGACGATGCGGCCGCGCGGCGGCACATCGTTTTCCTGGATGACCACGCTGCGCGCATCACCACCACATGCGAGCGCGCCTTACTGAACCAGATGGGCGGCGGCTGTCAGGTGCCGATCGGGGCGCTGGCGGAAGTCGTCCAGGGCCGGCTGTTTCTTGACGCGGTGGTGGCTCGTCCGGACGGAACGAAAGTGCTGCGGGAATCCGGCGAAGGAGAGGATCCGGTGCAGTTGGGCGAGGCGGTGGGCGGAGCGTTACTGCGTGCTGGGGGAGACGCGATCTTGCGGGAGGTCTACGGAAGCGCGGTGGTTGTTCCCCAGCAACCATGACTGCAAGTGCCGCTTGGTGGTGTGATTGGCTCTGCGTGGCCGCGGGCGACTCGCCCGCCCTAAGTTGCCACTTACGTCTATGAGATCCGGCAAAAAATCGGCGAGCGTCGCGCCCCTTGCGGGAGTGCGGGTGCTGGTGGGCCGCGCCCGCCATCAGGCCAGCGCGCTTTCTTCCGGCCTTCGCGATCTCGGCGCGGAGGTCGTCGAGATCCCATTCATTGAAATACGCAAGCCCCGCTCCTATCGCGCGCTGGACCAGGCGTTAAAGAATCTCTCCGAGTATGACTGGCTAATCCTCACCAGTGTGAACGGGGTTGAGGCGGTGTGGGCCAGACTGCGAAGACTCCGGATGGGTGGTACGCCGATGCGCGGTCTGAAAGTGGCTGCGATCGGGCCCGCTACGCGGCAGGCAATCGAGCAGCAGGGGGTGAAGGTCAACGTTGTCCCCAGGGAATACGTGGCCGAATCAGTGGTGGCCAGTCTGCGCCGGCGGGTGAAGGGAAAGCGGGTGCTGCTGGCGCGGGCGAAAGTCGCTCGCGACGTGATTCCGCGCGAACTGCGGAAACTGGGCGCGCGGGTGGACGTAGTTGAAGCGTACGAGACTGTAGTCCCGCCGTCTTCCCGCAAACGCATCAAAGCTTCACTGCAATCGTCAAAGCAGCGGCCGGATGTGATTACGTTTACCAGTTCCTCGACGGTAAAGAATTTCTCGGCCCTGTTGAATCACAGCGCCGGCTCCGGCGCGAGCGCCAGCCTGAGGCGACATCTGAAAGGCGTGCGCCTTGCTTCCATCGGGCCGGTTACTTCGTCTACCCTTCGAGAGTTTGGGCTGCGGGTGGATATTGAAGCGGCGGAATATACGATTCCAGGACTCATCAAAGCTATCGCTGGATGCGGATTCTAGAAACGTCTCGTCAGTGCGTGCAGGGTTTCATGGGAGGCATGGTTTGCCAACAAGGCGTCTTCTCGCAGTCAGTCTGACTCTGGTGGTTTCATTCGCGTTCGCGCAAAACAGGTCTTTCGACTTTCCGCCGGACGAGCTTTTGCAGCGCATTTCGGTGAACGGCCTTCGGGCCAATATGGTTTTCCTTGCCGATGACCTGCTGGAGGGCCGAGGCACGGGGACACGCGGTTACCGGCTGGCGGCCAACTACGTTCGAGCCCAGTTTGAGGAAATGGGCCTGAATCCGGCGGGCACGAACGGCTCGTATTTCCAGAACGTACATTTCCGGAAAATTGAATTGTTGCGCAGCCAAAGTTCATTTTCAGTCAAGCATAACGGCCGGGCACGGACGCTGATCATGGACAAGGACTACGTCATGGGGGGCGACCCGGTTTCTCCCGACACTACGGCCGAGGGTCCGGTCGTGTTCGTGGGCTTCGGTGTGAGCGCGCCGGGGTTTAGCTACGACGATTACGCGGGAATCGATGTACAGGGCAAGATTGTTGCTGCACTTTATGGCGCTCCCTCCAGCCTGCCCTCCGCTCCCGGCGCCCATTTTTCTTCCAGCGAACAGAAATTACGGGTGGCCGCGGAACATGGCGCGATCGGATTCATCTCCATCTGGGCAGGCAAGCCGGAACAGCACACTCCATTTTCGGAGTACGTCCGCTTTTCCCGAGGGCCGGCCCTGCGCTGGCTGGACGAAAAAGGAGTGCCCAATGATGTCCAGCCCAAAATCCGGGGCTATGTCCGAATAAGCTCGGGTACGGCGGCGGCGCTGTTCGAAGGCGCCACGAAATCATGGAAAGACGCGCTCCGGGCCGCGGAAAACAGCCAGGCCCAGGCTTTTCCGCTGGCCGCCAGCGTGTCCATTCACGTCGTGAGCCGCTACTCGGAAGTGGAGAGCCCGAACGTCGCAGCCGTTCTGCCCGGCTCCGACCCCCAGCTCAGGAATGAATACGTTGTATTCACGGCCCATCTCGACCATCTGGGCATCGGCGATCCAGTCAAGGGAGACAGTATCTACAATGGGGCGGCCGACAATGCCTCGGGCGCCTCTGCCCTGCTCGAGATGGCGCGGGCATTTTCCCAGTTAAAGCCGGCTCCGCGGCGATCGCTTCTTTTTATTGCAGTCACCGGCGAAGAAGCAGGTTTGCTGGGCTCCGACTACTACGCACACAACCCGACGGTACCGATCACGCAGATCGTGGCCGATATAAACATGGACGAAGTTTCGTTCCTCTACGATTTCAAGGACATTGTGCCGTTAGGTGGCGAGCATTCGAGCCTGGGAGCGGTGGCCGATGATGTTGCCAGTCACATGGGCCTTACGGTGAGCCCGGACCCCGTACCGGAGGAGGTCTACTTCATTCGCAGCGACCAGTATTCCTTCATCCTCGAAGGCATACCGTCGCTCTACATCGGAGAAGGACTAGAGACTGTGAATCCGGAACTGGATGGCAAGAAGATGCAGTTCGACTGGGAAACCGAGCGCTACCACCAGCCCAGCGACGATATGAACCAGCCGTTCGATTTCAATGCGACGGTCAAATGCACCCGCGTAGATTTGGCAGTGGGCTATGAAGTGGCGCAGCAGACGGAACGCCCCCACTGGAACCCGGGCGATTTCTTCGGGAAGTTTGCCAGGAAATAATGTAGGCGCGAGCGCCCTCGCTCGTGTGGCGTTATAGCAAACTCAGCACGAGAGCGTTTCTCAGCTGTGGAAAGAATCGCGCGCGGAGTTGTCATCCTGAGCGGAGCCTGTTCATTCGCTTGCGAATGAACCGCCGGAGTCGAAGGACCCCTACCCTCTGCACGATATTTCTTTCTGGGGTTTTTTCTGTGAGAACGCTCAGGACTTCGGCCGCGATTCGGCTCTAGGGGTCCTTCGACTTCGTAGCTGCTTCGCCAACGCGAAGCAGCCACTCCGCTCAGGATGACAACTGTTGATTGTCACGGGCTCGGATGAAGCCGTGCCCTTCCAAAAGGTCGCAGCATCCCGCTCTTGGTGGGCCTGAGATGGCCCCCGCACGAGCGGGGCGCTCGCGCCTACATTTTTATTCGGTGAGGGAACAGCCGCAGTTGGCCGGCGGGACGCGTGCCTTCAAAAATTCCGATACCCGCCGGTAGGCGTCGATCTGGTTTTCTACCCGGGCGAAGCCATGGCCTTCGTTTTCGTACACTTTGAATTCCGCCACCCCGCCGCGCTTCTTGACCGCGTCCACCACCTGTTGGGCTTCCTCCTTGGGGCAGCGCGGATCATTGCCTCCGGCCAGCAACAGGAGCGGAGCCCTGATCTGGTCGACGAAGAAAATTGGTGAGCGATCGTGGTAGCGGTCTTTGTTCTGCTCCAGGTCGCCCATGGTGGCGAGATCGGATTGCTGCAGCACCGGGTCTTCGTTAGCGATTTCAGTGAACCAGTTGACGAAAGGGACAATGGGCACGCCAGCAGCCCATACGTCGGGCGCCTTGGTCACGCCCATCATGGTCAGGTAGCCGCCATAACTGCCGCCCATCAGCACCAGCTTTTTGGGGTCGAGATAGCCAGTCTGCTTAATGAAGTCGGCGGCGGCCAGCACATCCTGCAGATCGCCCCCACCCATGTCGAACAGGTTGGCATTCTGGAATTCCTTGCCGTAACCGGTGGACCCGCGATAGTTGGGCGCGATCACCATGTAGCCCTGATTGACCAGGTGCTGAATGATGCGGCTGAACGAGTTTACGCTCTGCGAGGTGGGCCCGCCGTGGACATAGACCACGGCTGCGTTCTGACCGCTGCGCGCCATGTTGTAGGGGACGTAGACGAAGGCCGAGATGGTCCACTTGCCGTCGCGGCTGGGGTAGTGCACCAGAAAAGGCTCGACCATGTCTTCTGAATGCACGCCCGCCACCAGCGAATGGGTGATCTGTCGCGACTTTCCATCACTAAGCGAATAAACCCAGACGTCGTTGGGTGAGGTGGGACCGTTGTGGTAGTAGAGAAGACGCGAGCCATCGTGGGTGAAGGCAGACTCCGCGCCGCCTGGCCGGTTTACGCCTTTGGACAGCGGCAGGGAAGTGGTCCTGCCGGAAGCCAGATCGTGCAGGTAGATGTTGGTATTACCGTCGACGTTGGCGGTCCAGGTGACGGACTCGCCATCGGGCGAAAAATTGCCGCCCTCGATTTCCCATTTGTCCTGGGTGAGCCACGCGATTTTCTTTTCGGCGAGGCCAAGCAGGCCGACGTTGTCGTAGCCGTTGCCGGCATTCGAAGTAATCAGCAGGTGCTTGCCGTCGGGAGAGAAATCGTTGGCGGTGTAAAGCTGTTCGCCCTGGTGCGGCGTCAGCAGCGTGCTCTTGCCGGTCGCAACTTCGGCGACAAAGATATTGGAGTCTGTGCCTTTCGCCTGCACTTGGGTGTAGGCGATCCTCTTGTTGTCGAACGACCAGACCGGGTTGACGTTCATCTTGTCCTTAGGCGTGCCGGTGGTCAGGTGTTTGGTGTCGCGCATCAAGGTGTCGAAGACGTCAATTTCATACACTGATGACGTTTTCGGCTTGACCGTATAGGCGAGGTAGCGGCCGTTGGGCGACCAGGTCGGACTTTCCTCCGAGATCTCCCTCGTGTTGGTGATGTTGATGACCTGCCCGCTCTTGGGGGAAACGAAAAAAATGTCCCACTGCTCATCGCCATCGTAATCGGACATGTAGGCGATCCATTTGCCGTCGGGAGACCAGGCGGGCGAAGTCTGGCGCTGCTCACTTACCGTCAGTTGCGTGGGCCAGCCCCCTTCGGCCGGCACAAGCCAAATGTTATTGCGGCCGCTGATGTTCGAAACGAAGGCGATGGTCTTGCCATCCGGCGACCAGGTGGTGGCGCCGACCGCACGCGTCATGTAGAGCCTTTCGATGGAGAGGCTCTCCTGGTTCTGTTCCACCTGCGCATTGGGCGTGCTGGCGATCAGCTTCGGATCGGTGATTGCCCGGGGAGCGGGCAGCTTTTGAGACAGGGCAAGAGTACTCATAAGCATAAGAATGACGCCGGCAAACCGGATGAGAGTGCGCATGTAATTGAGAACGCGATATAGAAGTGTACTTCTGTCATCCTGAGCGCAGCAACTTCTTCGCGTCGCGAAGAAGTTGCGGAGTCGAAGGACCCCTACGGTCTTGTACGGCGCTTCGTGCCGAAGTTTTAAACCCCAAGATTGCGGCAGGTGTTTCGATGCCAGAGGTCCTTCGACTGCGCTTCTCCATTCGCAAGCGCATGGAGAAGCTTCGCTCAGGATGACAATGCTTTGATGACAATGCGTTGATGACAATGCGTTCAGAAGCGAACTTACTTTGCGTCCTTGTGGATTTCGAAGGTGCTCCAGGTCTTGTCGACGGCGTGGCAGATGTTTTCGAGTGGACAGTGGCCAAATCTGAGCGGAGTCGAACGACCCGTATGGTCTTGTATGGCGCTTCGTGCCGAAGTTTTAAACCCCAAGATTGCGGCAGGTGTTTGGATGCCAGGGGTCCTTCGACTGCTTCGCTCAGGATGACAATGCGTTGAGGGACCAAATTACTTTGCGTTCTTGTGGATTTCGACGGTGCTCCAGGTCTTGTCGGCGGCGTGGCAGATGTTTTCGAGTGGACAGTCGGCGCACCTGGGGCGGCGAGCGATGCACAGTTTGCGGCCGTGCCAGATGATCTGGTGAGAGAACAGAGTCCATTTTTCCCGAGGGATGATCTGCATCAGGTCCTGTTCGATCTTCTTCGGGTCGTCGTTGCGGGTGAGTTCGAGACGGCGGCTGATGCGGTGGACGTGCGTGTCCACGACCACGCCTTCGTTTCGCTTAAACCATGTCCCCAGGGCTACGTTGGCGGTCTTGCGCGCCACACCGGGCAGAGTGAGCAACTGGTCCATCTGATCGGGGACTTGGCCGCCGAAATCACTCACGATCATTTTCGCAGCTCCTACGACCGATTTCGATTTGTTGCGGAAGAAGCCAGTCGAGCGCACATCAGGCTGAAGCTGTTCGGGCTGGAGCGCGGCAAAGTCCTGGACCCGAGGATATTTTCGGAACAACTCAGGCGTCACCATGTTCACTCGCACGTCGGTAGACTGGGCGGAGAGAATAGTTGCGACCAGCAGCTCCCAGGCACTTTTGTGGTGCAGAGCGCAGGTGGCGTCAGGATAGAGAGCGTCGAGCCGCTGCACAATTTCATGGATACGGGCGGGAGCGATGGGATTGTAGCCCTTGTCAGATTGTGGCTTCCGGGCTGATGGCCGCTCGCTTGTCGAAGCGCGGGACTGGGTGGAAGCACGGAGTGCCTGGGGACGCCCTGGCTTGCCCGTCCGGGGCGTCCTCACGGCCCCAGTCTTTTTGCCGGCAGCGGTCTTCGAACGCATACCTTCCTGGCGTCCGGTCCTGGCCGGTTGGCGCGGGTTGATGCCGCGGGGCATGAGAACTCCTAAAAAATGAAGGTCAATCTTAACAAATTGCCTGCGGCGGAACATGGGCCCGGTTTCCGGAATGGAAATCCAGCCGCCCTGTAGACGGCATGGACGGGTCGGGCATCCGCCGCCACACGAATCCTTTCGTTGCCGCAAGCGGAGACGCGGGTCAGCGGGAGCGGACTTTGGTAACGCGGCGGAACCATGGCCACAATTGACGCACCACCGGTGTCCCGGTAGTCTGAGACAAGTTCAAAAGAAATGCAGGAGTGTTGACGTGGCAGTGAAGTCTATCCAACTCGGGCAGGTCTGGCGCAATGATACGGACGGCCAGGACTACCTTGTCACCAAGATGTACAACGAAGTGTTCACTCAATATGCGGTGTTGCGTCCGGCGGGGCTGTCGGCGCCCGACGTTCCCACGGTAAAGGTGAAAGTGAGCAAAAACGCCGGCGGCGCTTCGCTGCCTGGGTACACATTCACCCAGGAAGGCGCATTCTAGACCGCGTCGTCGTCCACGGCGGCATGGACGCTCCCAGGGATATCTTTCAGAGACCAGACTCTAGTCCGTTTCAATACAATCGTTCCGATAATATATTCCCCACATGACTGAAAAAGTTCTTGCCATCATTTTTGTGTTCATTAAGTCCGTGGTGGCGGCCACCGGCTACGGCGGCATTACCCTGCTGATGGCGATCGAGTCGGCGTGTATTCCTCTGCCCTCCGAGTTGATCATGCCCTTCGCGGGGTACCTGGTGTACGAAGGTTCGATGAATCTGTTGTGGGTGGCGACAGCGGGCGCCATTGGCTGCAACCTGGGATCGCTCGTGGCCTACGAAATCGGCCATTACGGCGGCCGGCCGCTGGTCGAAAAATACGGCCGCTTTATTCTGATGGGCAAGCGCGAACTGAACTGGGCGGACCGCTTCTTTTCACGCTGGGGTTACCTGGCGGTGCTGATCGCGCGTCTGCTGCCGGTAGTCCGCACATTTATCGCATTGCCTGCCGGAGTTGCCCGCATGCCGCGCGGACGCTTCCACATCTATACTTTTCTGGGGTCCTGGCCCTGGTGCCTGGGGCTGGCCTGGCTGGGCATGAAGCTGGGTGAGAACTGGCGCGAACTAGGCAAGTACTTCCATCAGTTTGATTTGGTTATTGGCATCGCGCTGGCCGCCGCCATCATCTGGTTCGTGTGGTCACACTGGCAGAACCGGATGGAGACGGAGAAGTAGAAAATCTCAACCACGGAGGGCACTGGGGCACGGAGAAAAGCGGTCTTCCGCGACTCTGTGATTCTCAGTGTCCTCTGTGGTTAAACGCCGTTCGCGTCGCTTCCGCAACCGTTCACTGCTCCCGCGGTTGCAAATGCGGACTCAATACGAGAACATAGCGGTTCGCCTTACATTCCCGGAAGCCATAAGGAAGCAGCTTAAAACATGCCGACGCGGCAGAAGAACGCAAAGAAGACGGAGTCGAGGCAGTCCAGCAGCCAGATCCAGGCGCCCAAGGGCAAACTGGGCATCATGATCCCCGGCATGGGCGCGGTGGCCACTACCTTTGTCGCAGGCGTGGAAGCGGTACGCAAGGGCATCGCCAAGCCGATCGGATCGCTGACCCAGATGGGGACGATCCGGCTGGGCAAGCGCACCGATGCGTTGGCACCGAAGATCAAGGAGTTTGTCCCGCTGGCGTCGCTGAATGACCTGGTATTTACCGGCTGGGACATTTTCGAAGACAATATGTACGCGGCGGCCTCGAAGGCAGGCGTGCTCGAACGCGACCTGCTCGAACAGGTGAAGCCTTTTCTCAGCTCCATCAAACCTCGCAAGGCGGTCTTCGATCATAACTTCGTGAAGAAACTGGACGGCCCCAACGTCAAAAAAGGCAAGAACAAGATGGAGCTGGCGGAACAGGTGCGGGCCGACATTCAGGAATTCCGTAAGAGTTCCGGAGCTTCCCGCCTGGTCACCATCTGGTGTGGTTCGACGGAAACCTTCATCGAGCCGACCGCCGCCCACCAGTCTTTGAAGACGTTCGAGAAGGCCTTGACCCAGAACGATGGTGCCATCGCGCCTTCGATGATTTACGCCTACGCCTCGCTGATGGAGGGCGTGCCTTTCGCCAACGGGGCGCCCAACCTGACCGTAGATCTGCCGGTGATGCAGCAACTGTCCCGCGAGAATTCAGCGCCCATTTGCGGCAAGGACTATAAGACCGGGCAGACTCTGATCAAGACCATCCTGGCGCCCGGATTCAAGGCCCGAATGATCGGGCTGAACGGCTGGTTTTCCACCAACATTCTGGGCAATCGCGACGGGGAAGTGCTGGAGGATCCGGGGTCTTTCAAGACCAAGGAAGAGTCCAAGCTGTCGGTGCTGGAGCACATCCTGCAGCCCGAACTGTATCCCGAGCTCTACGGCAAATTCACCCACAAGGTGCGAATCAACTATTACCCTCCGCGCGGCGATAACAAAGAAGGCTGGGACAACATCGATATCTTCGGATGGCTGGGTTATCCCATGCAGATCAAGGTTGATTTCCTGTGCCGCGATTCGATTCTGGCTGCGCCCATTGTGCTCGACCTGGTTTTGTTTCTCGACCTGGCGCAACGCAGCAAGCAATTAAGCGGGCTGGGAATCCAGGAGTGGTTGAGTTTTTACTTCAAGTCGCCCATGACCGCGCCCGGACTTTACCCTGAGCACGATCTGTTTATCCAGCTGATGAAGCTGAAGAACACGCTGCGGCATTTGAAGGGCGAAGATTTGATCACGCACCTGGGACTGGAATACTACTGAGACACTGGACCGTCAAGGCCTTAAGGAGATCAGGGAATGGCAACGAAGATTGCGAAGACAGCAGACCGTAAAAAGGAAATGGACACCACCAAGAGCACGGATTGTCCCAAGTGCGGCAAGCCCACCAGGATCGTGAAGCGGGTAAAGGACCGCGAACGCGGTATTCCCGGCGGAATTTTTATTTCCTGCTCGGCTTGCGAGTTTTTCGAGAAGCTTTAGGCGAGGTCTTGATGCAGCGCTGAAGCGCTGCTCCACCCCTAAATTATCAAGCGCTGACTGCCAGACTCATTTGCTCGAGGATGGACCGGGCTTCCGCAGCCGGATCGGCGGCCCCCGTGATGGGGCGGCCGACTACGATGTAGGTGGCGCCGGAAGCGATCGCCTCGGAGGGCGTCACGACCCGGCTTTGATCCCCATGGTCCTGGCCGGAAGGGCGCACCCCGGGAGTTACAATCAGAAAATGGCTACCCAGCTCCGAGCGTAGATCGGATGCTTCCAGGGCAGAGGCGACCACTCCCTGGCATCCGCTGGTTATGGCCAGCCCGGCCAGGCGCAACACTTGGTCCGCCACGCGGCCGCGCACGCCGATCCTGTCCAGGTCCTGATCATCCATGCTGGTGAGCACCGTGACCCCGAGCAGCATCAGGGAAGGGTTCATACTTCGGGCGGCTTCGACCGCGGCCCGCAACATCTTGCCGCCGCCGGCGGCGTGCACCGTCAGCATTCCTACGCCTAGTTCGGCTGCCTGGTGAACCGCTGCAGCAACCGTGGTGGGAATGTCGTGATATTTAAGGTCGAGGAAAACACGCCGGCCGGATGCAATCAGATCACGCACTACACCCGGACCCTCGGCGGTGTAGAGCTGCATTCCCACCTTGTAGATCAAGGCAGAGTCGCCCAGGGCCGCCACTATTTTCTGCGCGGCGGCCGCGGACGATACATCCAAAGCGACGATCAGGTTCTGTCTGGGATCGTACATCTTCAAGGAAGTGTAAGGGATTTGAAGCGTGCAGGCTAGTATTGCAGGGTTGCCATCATCTGGGGCTGCGTCGCCTTTGCAGTCTTGGTTTTCACCACGTCGAGACGTACTCGCTGCAAGCCTTTCGACTCGAAATGAAGCACGCGCGCGGTGTTGTAGGAAAGGTCGATAATCCGCCCCGGGACAATAGGCCCGCGATCGTTGATACGCACCACCACCGCCCGCCCGTTATGCAGGTTCGTGACCCGCACCCAACTACCCAGGGGCAGCGTAGGGTGGGCCGCGGTCAGATCGTACATGTCGTAGGGCTCGCCGCTGGCGGTGGTCCGGCCTTGAAAGTAGCTGCCGTACCAGGATGCCGTCCCAATTTGATACGGCTTTGTCCTGGCTGCCTTGCCGGGAACAGCTGTCTTATGCGCGTTCACGGACTCTGAGCTGGTCGGTCGCTGAGCCGCCCCTAGGCTGACAACCATTAAAACCGTCGCCAGTATATGAGCTATATATCCTCGCATTGTCACCTCACATCTCTAAGTCGTTAATTCGTCGTTCCCCCACTTGCGCCAAGGATTCGACAAGGCTACCCGGCAGGAAGGCGCCTGTCAACCCGGATTAAACCTTAGCAAGATGCTTATCTAGTAATAGATATCAAACGTAACATACTGTTAACCTTGACTCATTCTACAGATATTGCTGTAGTCAATGGTCTTAGATGTTTATATAAGAGTAAATAGTCCCCTGAGTGCGAAAGAGGGAATTTATTACCTGATATTTGGTTTCAAGGGGTTACGAACATTACCTCAGTTTGTGCTGAAGTAATGTTTCCGCACAATGTAGGCGCGAGCGCCCCGTTCGTGCGGCAGCGCCACGGACCGTAAAGTCTAGGCAAAGGCCGAGCCATGAGCTTCTGCGGCGCGGATGGCACGAGCGGGGCGCTCGCGCCTACATTGGAACCACGTGGCACTTTCCGATACATTGCCTCTATGGCTTCGCCTCCACCCGTGGTTCTGACCGTTGCCGGGTTTGACCCCTCGTCCGGGGCAGGGGTGACGGCGGACGTAAAAACCATCGCCGCCCATGGCTGCTATGGCGTGGCCTGTATCACGGCCCTGACTGTCCAGTCGACGGCGGGGGTTCGAAGGGCTGAATCAGTCAGCCCGGACCTGGTGGCCGAGACCCTCGAGGAATTGAACGCCGACCTGGAGCTTTCGGCGGTCCACATCGGCATGCTGGGCTCGGCGAAGGTCGCCCGGGTGGTCGGCGATTTTCTGGAGAAGGCGCGGTTAAGGGCTGTGGTTCTCGATCCGATCATCAAATCATCATCCGGGCACGATCTGATTGATTCTGGCGGCCTGCGTGTTCTGGTCGAGAGACTGCTGCCTTTGGCGACGGTCATTACGCCCAACGTGGACGAGGCGGCTGCCCTGACCGGACAGGCGGTCACAAATCTTGAGCAGATGCGCGCAGCCGCGACCCGGCTTCATGGGATGGGTGCTGCCAGCGTTGTTATCACCGGCGGCCACCTGGAAAAGGCAACTGACCTCTTGAGCTTCAGCAGCCCACAGGGGGCGGAGCAGGAAGTATTCAAATCCAGCCGGCAACAGTCGAAATCCACCCACGGCACCGGTTGCGCATTTGCCACGGCCATGGCTTGCCACCTGGCGCGGGGTCGCGGACTGCCGGAGGCCGTGCTGTTATCGAAAGCCTATGTTGCGGCCGCGATCGCCAGCGCTTACCCTCTCGGGCGCGGAAGCGGACCGGTACATCACCTGTATCGAATGCATCAGCAGAGGCGAGTTGTGATCTATGATCCTGCGTAGGAAACGAGCCCGCCCGGGTAGGGCGTCGCCCGGCATCAGCTGACCATGCTTAACGCTTCAGGTCGGGGAATTTCTTCAAGAGCAATCCGGCGGCGAAGGCCGCTATGGCTCCCAGGAGCCACTGCATACGGTAGAGTTGTACCGCTTGAAAATCGTTGAAGGTCTGAATGCTGTAGATCATGCCCACGACCACGCCCGCCATGATCAGGCACGCCATCCCGACCAGAAAAGCGACCATCGAAGCGGTGGACAGGCCGAGAGCGTGCTTGATGGTATGGAACTCTATGAAGCGGGTCCAATGCGAAGGGGTTGCGGTTCGTGCCTCGCGGGAGGCCCCGCAGACGTGGCAGAAGAGCGAGCCGACCATGAACTCAGTGGCGCATCCGTCGCAAACTTCTACCAGGCTTGGATGAACCGTCTCGGCGGCTACAGGAGGCCGCCAGAACTCGTGTGGCGCATCGTGCGCTACATTAGACATGAAAATACCTACCTCCCCACATCGCAAGCGGGTGACCAAAAGCTGAAAATTGGTAAGTCATTGAAACGCCGCGTGTTTAACGCTTGAGCCGGAAGTTGCCCGTCTGCAATCGCGCAAGAATTACCTCTGGCACTAGGAAAGATGCGCTCGACTGACCATGAAGAGTTAATTATGAAAGGCTGATTATAGGCACACTTCTTCCCGCTATTCCGGCGGTAGTCGTGACTCTGTTGGTTCGCGGAGGGCTGCGGCCGGCTCCGTACCCGGCGTCATGCTGAGCTTGCGAAGCATCTGGCGTGAAGCGGATCGGCGCCGCACGGGGCACGTGAGGGTACGCGCCAGATCCTTCAGGACTGAAGTCCCTAAGGATGACGCCGTAGTTGAGGGCAGGAGTCGAGGTCTGTGGTCTGCGGTGCCGTCTGACGCCTGAGTCCGGGGCGAGTTACAGCCCACGCTCTCCCCCGAAGGCGTCATGCTGAGCTCGCGAAGCATCTGGCGTGAAGCGGATCAGCGCCGCACGGGGCACGGGCTGAGGTGCGCAGCGAATTACAGCCCACACTCTCCCCCGAAGGCGTCATGCTGAGCTTGCGAAGCATCTGGCGTGAAGCGGATCGGCGCCTGGGTCAAGGTTGAGCTGCTCCGCGCCAGATCCTTCGGGACTAAAGTCCCTCAGGATGACGCCGGACTTGGGGGATGGATTAGGGGATGGAGTCCGAGGTTTGCCGTCTGCGGACTGAGGTCCGCAGCGAGTTACAACCCACACTCTCACCCGAAGGCGTCATGCTGAGCTTGCGAAGCATCTGGCGTGGAGCGGATCAGCGCCGCACGGGGGCACGTGAGGGTACGCGCCAGGACTGAAGCCCCTCAGGCAGACACGGCCATGAAACCGACCCACCACCCGGCTTCAGGTAAACTAGAGCAATCCATCCGAACGAGAGAGAATTGTTTTTTCCGCTTCCACGCCGCCTTGCCCTGATTCTGACCTGCGCCCTGCTGGCTGCTCAGGCGATGGCTGCTTCGCCGGATGCAAACCACGCTTCGCTTGCTTACCGTCCCCATGATCCGGAAAATCTGATCGCTTTTAATCACTTCTACAACCTCGACTATGACCGGGCGGTGCAGGAATTCGAACAGGTTCTGGCGAGGCATCCCGACGATCCGTTCGCCGTCAACCATCTGCTGACCGCCACCCTGTTCCGCGAACTCTATCGCATGGGCGTGTTGAACACGGGCGAGTATGCCAATGACAGTTTTATCTCGGCGCCCCATCGTCCTGCGGATCCCAAGGTCAAACAACAGATCACGGAGCTGGTGACCCGGGCGCTGCAACTGGAAGAGAAAAGTCTCGCCGCGAACCCCAACGACGTGGACGCCCTCTACGCCCGCGGAGTCACGCGGGCCCAGTTCGCCACCTATACGGCACTGATCGAGCGGGCCTGGTTTTCGGCTTTGAGGAACGCGTTGGGAGCCCGCCGCGATCACGAACGGGTGCTCGAACTGTCTCCTTCCACAATCGAGGCCAAGCTGATCGTCGGGGCGCACAACTATGTCGTCGGCAGTCTGCCCTGGGGAGTCAAGGCCGCGGCTTCCATGGTCGGGCTGGGCGGAAACAAGGAAAAAGGGCTTCAGTACCTGAGGGAATGCGCCCAGGGGAACGGCGAAACCAGCATCGATGCGCAGATCCTGTTGGCCGTGTTTCTCCGCCGGGAGCACCGCTACGATGAAGCCTTGTCGATTGTGCGCCAGCTGGTACCACGTTTTCCACAAGACGTATTGCTGGCGCTCGAGGAGGGCCACCTGCTGCGCGCGGCTGGACGCAACCAGGAGGCCGCGGCCGTCTATCGCAGAATCTGGCAGGCGGGAAAGGAAGGACATTACCCGGGGCTACACTATGAAGTCGCCGCCCTCAGCCTGGGTGATTTGCTGCGAAGTGAAAAGGACTACAGCGGCGCAGCGGCCGCCTACGATCAGGTAGGAGAAGCCCCGCAAGTCGATGTGGAGGAGTTGCAGAAAGCCAATCTCGGAGCGGGAGAGATGTACGATCTGTTGCAGAAGCGCGATCTGGCTTTGGCCAAATATCAGGCGGTGGTGGCCAGGGATGGCAACACTCCGCCGGCGGACATCGCGCGCAAAAGGATGAAAGAAGCCTACCGGGCAAACTAGACACGGGAACCTTTCATTGTCTGCGCCCGTATGTTAAGGCAGGAGGAGAAACGATGTACTGCAACTACTGTGGCAAGGTGATTCAGGACGATGCCAGCCATTGCGCCTACTGCGGTAAGCGTATCGGGAGCGCGGTAGCCCGCAGGCGCCTGGTACGCCCACGCGGCGATCGCAAGATCGCGGGTGTGTGCTCCGGGTTCGCCGAATATTTCGATCTGGATGTGACTCTGGTCCGGCTGGTTTGGCTCATCACCGCCGTGATGACCGGGATCGGCTTGCTTTCGTATCCCATCGCCTGGGTGGTGATGCCGGAAGAGCCGGAGAGGATCGAGGCCCCCGCGGGGCATCAGGCGGCGGTTTCCTAGGCAGCACCTAAACTGGCATCCTGAGCGCAGCACCTTCTTCGCATCGCGAAGAAGGCGCAGAGTCGAAGGATCCCTACTAGCTTCTAATGTGGTTTGAGTCGAAATACCAAGATCGTGAGGGCGGTTGTGATGCTAGGGGTCCTTCGACTCCACTTTTCCATTCGCGAGCGAATGGAAAAGCTCCGCTCAGGATGACAGCGTGCTAGTTTGCTTTTTCCTGCGCGCAGTTGCGCTGGAGGTTTCAAGACTGGCCGGCGGGTTAATCGCAACCAAAAACTGCATGATTCACATCAAGAGTGGCGACGCGGACATTGCCTACCAGGTCCTGGGCACAGGGCCGCCGCTGGTGCTGCTTCACCCTTTTCCCGTCCATCATGATTTCTGGCAGCCTGTGGCCCGGGTTCTGTCTCGCTATCAATTGATCCTTCCCGACCTGCGCGGACATGGCGAATCGGGCGCGGGCGAAGGGCCAGCTACCATGGCAAAACATGCGGCCGATATTGCCGCCATCCTCGATCATGAAGAGATCGGACGGGTTCCGCTGGCGGGAGTCTCGATTGGCGGCTACGTGCTGTTTGAATTCTGGCGGCGGTATCGCGGGCGGGTCACTGCCCTGGCGCTGATGAACACGAAAGCGCCGCCCGACCCTCCGGAAGCGAAAGCGGGCCGCCTGCAGGCTGCCGCCGACGTGGTCGAGCGCGGGACCGAGCCGTTTTTCGAAAGCATGGTGCCGAAACTTCTGGGCAAGACTACGCGGGAGAGCCGTCCCGACCTGGTCGATGGCGCCCTGCGCATGATGCGAAAAATGTCAGCCGGGAATGTCGCCCAGGTGCAGAGAGGCATGGCGGAGCGGCCCGATTCGGTGCCGGACCTGAAGACCATCAACGTCCCGACTTTGCTCGTGACCGGGGATGAGGACATCCTGACCGGGCCTCCGGAGGCGGAGTTGATGCGGCAGCATATTGCCGGCAGCGAATTGAAGATCATCCGGCATGCGGGACACTATTCACCCTGGGAGCAGTCTGCGGAAGCGGGCAAACTGTTGCGTCAATTCTTCGACATGTAGGCGCGAGCGTCCTCGCCTCGCATTCCTTTGCTACAATTCTCTCGACATGTCATCCAACCCAACCGTCAACACCTTCCTGGTTCCTGAAAAGACCGTGGTCAGCGCCAAAGGGGATGGGCCAACGCTCGACATCAGCGGGGCAGGCAGCCGCGTTTTTCTTCTGACCCTGGACATCACCGGCATTATCGAGCAGGAAGCCCTGGACGTGAGCATCTACGGTTCCAGCGATGGTGCGGGCTGGGCGGCGAAGCCGCTGATCGCATTTCCCCAGAAGTTCTACCGCGGCCAGCATCCCCTGTTGCTGGATCTGAGCGGGCATGCCGAAGCGAAGTTCATCCGAGCGCACTGGGAGGTCAACCGCTGGGGCCGGGGCACGGAAACTCCGATGTTCGAATTCCATCTCACCATGCGGGAAGTGCCGCCCGATATTCTGAAGGAAGCCACAGCCGAGGCCAAAGCCCTGGCCTGAGGGCCGCCGGATTTCAGATTTGGGATTTTAGATTGCAGATTGCAGCGCCGGAGCGTCCGCGCGTCTCTGCCCGATTCACTCATCAGACATGACTGTGACCTCTGACACCATCATGCGGCCCGCCCGAAATGTTGCAGGCTCCCTGCAACTTCCCGGGGATAAGTCGGTTTCGCACCGCTACGCCATGCTGGCCGCGATCGCGGAAGGGACTACGCGGCTGGAGAATTTTTCCACCGGGGCGGACTGCGCCAGCACCCTCGGCTGCGTGCAAGCTTTGGGCGTCAAGGTCGAACGCAACGGGAACAGCGTGATCATTCATGGCCGCGGCCCTGAACTGCAGCCGCCCGATGCTGTTCTCAACTGTGGCAACTCCGGATCGACCATGCGGATGCTGAGCGGCATCCTGGCGGGACAGAGGTTCGAAAGCGATCTGGCCGGCGATGAATCGCTTTCCCGCCGTCCTATGGCGCGGATTATCGGGCCCCTCGAAATGATGGGGGCGAAGATAACCGCCCGCAACGGAGACCGGCCGCCCCTGCGCATTAGCGGAGGAATGCTCAAAGGGATCGGCTACAAAATGCCGGTGGCCAGCGCACAGGTGAAGTCATGCCTGCTGTTTGCCGGTCTGTTCGCGAGCGGAGAGACCTCGGTGAGCGAGCCGATCCGCACCCGCGATCACAGCGAACTGGCCCTCCGGGCCTTCGGAGCAGAACTGAACCAGTGGGGCAACGATGTGCGGATTCCAGGCGGGCAAAAACTGCGAGCCATAGAGGCCGTGATTCCGGGAGATATTTCAAGCGCTGCATTCTTTCTTTGTGCGGCCGGGCTGTTCCCTGGAGCGAAGCTGGAGATGAGAGGTCTGCTGCTGAATCCTACTCGAGCTCGACTGCTCGATATCCTGATTATGATGGGGGTGGGAATCTCCATTACCGAACTGGAAGAACAGCATGGGGAACTCCGGGGAACAGTGAAGGTGGAAGGCCGCGTCCTGAAAGGGACCGTGATTGCCGGCGCCGACGCCGCCGCCCTGATCGACGAAATCCCGGTGCTGGCTGCGATTGCGCCCTATACGGAAGGCGGGGTTGAGATTCGTGACGCGCGCGAGTTGCGAGTGAAAGAGTCCGACCGCATTGCGGCCATTGCTACAAACCTTCGCGCCATGGGGGCAGAGGTGGAAGAACGAGACGATGGATTGAAAATTCCCGGAGGCCAGATGCTGCGGGGCGCGGAAGTTGATTCGCTGGGCGATCACCGCATCGCCATGGCGTTTGCGGTCGCCGCGCTGCGGGCAGGAGGAGAGACCCGGATTGGCGGGGCAGACGCGGCCGTGATTTCCTATCCCGGATTCTTCGAAGCGCTGGAGAGCGTGGTGCAGCGCTGAGCGCAATTGGCCGCCCAAGCGCATCACGAGGCTTCATTCTTCGCGCCCCCCGGCAGCGCCGATCGAGAAACCTTCAGCTCTTAGCTGCGCTAGTTCAGGCGCTCGGTTTTGCCTCCGTACGTGATGATCCCGTTAGTGTCGTTCAGTCGGGCGACATCCGGGTTGGTGTAGGTGCGAGCCGCTTTCCGCCTCGGAACCGCGCTCTCGAGTTCCGCCACCCCATAGCTGCTTTGAAATATTGCAGCGCCCATCTCGAATGGCCGTGCCGCGCCCGAAGCGGCCGCGGAAGTCTTTTCCGGCTGCGCAGGTTCAGCGGAGAAGACCTCGAGAGGCAAAATGGCCTGGATTCCCGGCTCCTGATTAAAATGCACGCTGGTCCCAGTCCAACTCTTCAGGGTGGCGTTGCTGGCACCGACTGTGAGCGATGGAGTATTCAGGGTTAAAGACGGAGTCGCCAAGGCCTCGGGTGACGCGACCGGGGTCGCGATGCGCGGAGAGAAAGGCTCAGCGTAGACGCCCACGTAGATTTGATCGCTCTGCGCGGTGGCAGGGCCGCACAAAGAAATTACGATCGAAATTATCATCAAGGGCACCAGCGAAATGATCGCCAGACGCATGGAATTGTCCTCCCATTGGACCATTCAGATTCATAACCGGGCGGGCAGGATGCCCGTTCGATAGCGGGCGAGGCGCACGACGCTGCTTTATCTCTAGCTTCCCACATATCTGGCGTACAGGCTGCGCGCTACAGCCGTGTCCGTCGTACCCTTGATGATGGCCCGGCCGTCCGGGAAAAGCGTCATCTCATAGGGGTGGGGCGAGAACTTCAGAACAAAATCGTTGTGCCGGACGGGGCCGTGGGGTTGGAGGCGCGCGCTCACTTCCGCGAAATCGAGTGGGCGATGGCGCTCATGGATCTGGACCGAGTTTCGTCCGCACAGTGTGATATGGGGCCGGCCTTCGCCGGCGAGATGGATAAAGTCGCGATCGCCACAGGCGCGGCATCCCGGGCGAGGGCTCCCGGCCTGCACTTCGGCGCGCTGGTTGCTCCAGACGTCCAACGAAAGTAGGGTACGCCGCAGCTGCGGGCGGGCGCCCACCAGCAGCTTGATGGCTTCGGTCGCGGCGATCGACGCCGCCACATTTATCGCCGAGTTGAGGATTCCGGCGGTTTCACAAGTTTCGAAGGCCCCGCGCGGCTCCTCGGGAAACAGGCAGGCGAGGCACGCGGTTTCGCCCGGCAGCACGTTCAGGGTGACGCCGTAGCTGCCCACGGCAGCGGTGTAGATCCAGGGCAGGGACGTCTTCACGGCAAAATCGTTGATGAGATAGCGGGTTTCAAAGTTATCGGTGCCGTCGAGGACCAGCTGCATTCCTGCCAGCAGGGATTCGATGTTGGCCGGGACCAGGTCGGCGACCTCGGGCTCAATTACAATCTGAGAGTTGAACGCGGAAATCCTGCGGGCGGCGGCAATCGACTTGGGCAGAGATTGGGCGGCGTCGGCTTCATCGAACAGGGTCTGACGTTGCAGATTGCTGGGCTCAACGAAGTCGCGGTCAATGATGCGAATGCTGCCGACGCCGGCGCGCGCCAGAAGGGAAGCCAGGGCGGAGCCGGTGGCGCCGCATCCGACCAGGGCCACGCGGGCGCCGGCCAGTCGTAATTGCCCCTCCCGGCCGATTCCGGAAAAAAGCGCCTGCCGCGAATATCTTTCCTCGAGTTCCAAAGAGGTCACCGGTTGCGGAGCGTACAAACCTTTATTATAGGTGCCGCTCGGTTTCACAGTGGAAATGCAACACTGTCTGATACCTGTTCATCGAACCATTATCGCCTGTAATCGCGAGGAGCCGGTTTGCGCATAGAGGGAGGGGAGGGAACAACCCTGACAGGGCTGGCGCTCGTGTTGGCGCTCTGCCTGGGGGCAGCGGCACAATCACCTCCGGCGCAGGCAGCAGCGCCCGCCCGGCAATCCTCGATCCCAGGTCAAACCCCGACCCCTTCTCCGGGGGCAGGGATAGCCCCGTACGAGGGGCTGATGGTTCAGAAAATTGATTTTTCCGACCTGCCCTCGACCGGCACAAAAGGCCTGCTCGATCTGATTCCACAAAAAGCAGGCGCCCCGTTGGATCGCGAGATGGTGAGGAAAAGCATTCAAATCCTGCATGCCACTGGCCGGTTTGCCGATATTCAAGCGGAGGCCGAGCGCACCGCGGACGGCCAGGTCGCACTGACGTTTCGCATGCTGACCAATTTCTTTGTGGGCGAACTTTTCGTGAATGGCGCTCCCAATCCTCCGGCAGCAAATCAGGTGGTTAACGCATCGAAGCTTCAGTTAGGGGAATTGTTCACCCAGGAAAAGCTTGAACGTGGGCTGGAGAGCATCAAACAACTGATGGAACAGAACGGCTACTACCAGTCGGCCGTCAGTGACGAGGAGCAGCCGCAACCCCAGACCCAGCAGATGAATGTTCAGTTCCACGTTGTGCCCGGACCCCACGCCAGAGTCGGCTATATCACCGTGAGCGGCCAGGCCGGATTTTCTGTAGGACAGATTCAGGACATCGCCAAGATGCACACGGGAGACTACGTGTCGGTGCAACGCATTAGCCGCGCCCTGGACCGCCTGCGAAAGAAATATCAAAAGCAAAAACGTCTTTTGTCGCAGGTTGCAATCTCCAGCCGGACCTATCGCCCGGAAAGCAATACGGTGGACTACGCTTTTGCCATCGAGCCCGGACCGAAGGTTGAAATCACGGTCGAAGGTTTCAAGATCAGCCACTCCCAGCTCAAGAAGAACGTTCCGGTCTACGAAGAAAACGCGCTCGACGACGACTTGCTGAACGAAGGCCGGCGCAACCTGCTCAACTACGTGCAGAACCAGGGTTACTTTGACGCCAAAGTGACGGTGCACAAGAACCCGCTCTCGGCAGGCGAAATGAAGGTAACCTACAACATCGACGCCGGTGACCGGCACAAATTGTTGAAACTGGTAATCACCGGGAACAAGAACTTCAGTGACGAACTGATTCGATCGCGGATGCAGATTCAGGCCGCTGGTCGCTTTCTGGCCCATGGCCGCTACAGCCAGTCATTACTGAGCGCCGACGTTCGCAATCTCATTGCCAACCCTTATCACGCTAATGGTTTTCTGGACGTCAAGATCACGCCCAAAGTGGAAGACAACTATCAAGGGAAGCAGGATGACCTGGCAATCACTTTGGAGATCGACGAAGGTCCGCAAACCAGGGTGGGAACTCTGAAGATTGAAGGCAACGAAACTGCGCTGGCCACTCCTTTCCCCGAACTCAACATTTCGCCCGGGCAGGGGTTTGGATATTCCAAGATTAACGAAGACCGGGAAATCATTCTGAACTATTACTTCAACAACGGATTTCCCAATGCCACGTTCGAGGCTTCGGCCAAGCGTTCGCCCACGGACCCGCAGCTCCAGGATGTCACTTACACAATCCACACCGGCGAACAGATTATCGTCGACCAAGTCTTCACGGCGGGATTGAATCACACCCGCCCTTTTATCGTGCAGCGTGAAATCCAGATCAAGCCGGGCGATCCCTTGAGCCAGATCGATATGCTGAACACCCAGAAGCGTCTCTATGATCTGGGCATTTTCAGCCAGGTGGATACCGCGGTGCAGAACCCGGAAGGCCGCGAGCAGAAAAAGAATGTGCTGGTAAATGTTCAGGAAGCCAAGCGCTACACCTTCAACTATGGCCTGGGACTGGAATTCCAGACGGGGCAGCCGAATTCGAGCGGGAACCAGCCCCTGGGAGAGACCGGGGTGAGCCCGCGAGTCTCGTTTGGCATGACCCGGCTGAACTTTCGCGGCCGCAATCAGACCATAACCCTTAAGGCCAACGTGGGCGGCCTGCAGCAAAGGGGCCTGATGAGCTATGACGCGCCCCGCTTGTTTAACAATCCCAAGTGGCGGCTCACTTTTACCGCGTTCTACGACAATACGGTCGACGTCACGACCTTCACCTCGCAGCGCCTGGAGGGATCGGTTCAGGCGGAGCAGACCATCAACAAGACCAGCATCATGACCTACCGGCTTACCTACCGGCGGGTCCGGGCAACCGATCTGAGCAACACCATCAGCCCCGACCAGATTCCACTGCTCTCTCTCCCCACCCGCGTCGGAATTCCCAACTTTAGCTATATTCGCAACAAGCGCGACAATGATCTGGAGACCACCAAGGGAAACTACACGACGGTTGATGGCGGCGTGGCCGACAGTCACTTTGGCTCGGAAACCGATTTTGGCCGCCTGCTGCTTCAGAATTCCACGTATTACGCCATCGGCAGAAAGCGGAACTCCGACCAGAAATTTGTGCTGGCCCGCTCCACCCGCATTGGGGTTGAGATTCCGTACGGCAATACGATCATGCCTCAGCCCGGAGGCGAATGCCTGGCGCCTCAACCCGGGCAGCCGGCATGCCT
This sequence comes from Terriglobales bacterium, assembly GCA_050746005.1. GTDB lineage: Bacteria > Acidobacteriota > Terriglobia > Terriglobales > Acidobacteriaceae > JAIQFF01. Next base: position 28,400 of record JBOGLC010000115.1, on the reverse strand, counting down.
GCCGCTGGCCGAGCGTTTTTTCGCGGGAGGGGGAAACTCGCATCGCGGTTTCGGGTTAAACCAGGCTGGGCCCCGCGATCCGAACACCGGCTTTCCCCTGGGAGGTACGGCATTGTTTGTGAATAACATCGAACTGCGCATGCCCCCACCGACCCTGCCTTTCTTTCAGGACAACATGAGCTTTGCGATCTTCCACGATGCCGGAAACGTCTTCACCAACGCCCATGACCTGTTCCGCAACCTTTTGCGCTGGAGCCAGAAAGATCCCGGCTTGTGCATGCAGCTCAGCACCGCAAAAGAATGCGACTACAGCTACATCTCGCATGCCATTGGAGTGGGGGTGCGTTACAAGACACCCGTGGGGCCGGTGCGCTTCGATTTCGGATACAATCTAAACCCGCCGGCGTTCCCGCGGTGCAACGTGGTGCTTAAGCAGGGACAGTCCTGCCAGGCCGCCGACTTCGCTCCCCAGCACGTAGGCCATTTCAACGTTTACTTCAGCATTGGACAGACTTTCTGATGGCGAAGAAGATTTTCATTCTGCTGTGCCTGGGAACGCTTCTTGCGCTCACCGCACCCGGCAGCGCCGCCGAAGTGATCGACCGGATTGTGGCTACCGTGAACGGCCACATCATTCTGCTGAGCGATTGGGAAGACTCGTTGCGCTACGAAGCCTTCAGCGCCGGACACCCCCTGGATCGTATCAGCGCGGAAGATCGCAAGGCTGCTCTCGACCGGCTGATCGACCAGGAATTGCTGCGCGAGCAACTGCGCGCTTCCGATGCCCAGCACGCCTCTCCGGAAGAAGTGGCCCAGCGTGTGACCGAGATTCGCAAGCAATATGCCGAGGGCGAAACCGAACTGGGATGGCGGGCGCTTCTCGACAAATACCGGCTTAACGAAAAGAGCCTGGAAGACCAGGTGGCGGTGGAACTGGACCTGATGAGGCTGGTCGATGCCCGCCTGCGGCCCGCGGTCACGGTCGATTCCAAAAGCATCGAGAGCTATTACCACCAGGAATTGCTGCCGCAACTGCGCCAATCCGGAGGGCAGAATGTTCCTCTGGCTGAAGTCAGAAACAAAATCAAGGAACTCCTGACCCAAAAGAAGATCAGCCAGCTGCTGACCGCCTGGCTGCGGAACCTGCGGGCTGGAAGCCAGATTAGCGCCGAAGCGCTGACCCCTGCCTTCCGAGGCCGGAGCCAGTGAGTGAAACCGCCGCCAAGCCAGGCCGGCGCAGCATCTGGAAGTATCTGCTGTGGCTTTCCGTGCTGGGCGTGCTGGTGGTGCTGGCTGTGGGCTGGTACAGCACTACCGACTCATTCCGGAGGCTGGTGCGTGAACGCCTGATCGCTACCCTCGGGCGCATTACCGGTGGCCGGGTCGAGTTGGCCAGCCTCCACGCCGTTCCCTTTCACTTCCAGGTAGAAGTCCGCAATCTCACCATCCATGGCCGCGAAGGGCCGGGAGAAATCCCTTACGCGCATGTCGACAGCCTGATGGCGCAGGTCAAAATCTGGTCCCTGCTGCGGAGCGAGCTGGGGCTCAACTATGTGGTGCTCGATCATCCGGTCGTCCACATCATCCTTTATTCCGACGGCACCACCAACCAGCCGGAGCCGCGGGTGAAGCAGGTATCGCAAACAAAAACGATGGAACAGATTTTCGCGCTGTCGGTCGGCCGGTTTGAAGTGCGCCGCGGCGAGCTCATTTGGGGCGACCAGAGAATGGCCCTTGATTTTGCCCTGCGGGATGTATCGGCTGACATGAGCTACTCGTTCCTTCGCAGCCGCTATGAAGGAAACCTTTTGCTGGGAAAGGCGGACACCGCATTCGGCGGGTATCGTCCCTTTGCCTGGACCGCGGAAGCGCACTTCAGCCTGGAGCGAAACCAGGTTGAGGTGCGATCTCTGAAGGCAACCTCGGGGCGCTCGCGCCTGCAGGCTGCGGGCCAGGTGGTGAATTTCAGCCAACCCAAGGTGGACGGAGATTATGACGTCAGCCTTGATCTGGCCGAGGCGGCCGCGCTGACCAGGCGCCCGGAGGTGCGGCGCGGTACCCTCCAGCTGAAAGGGCATGGGTCCTGGTCGGCGCAGGATTTTTCGTCGCTGGGCAGAGTCCTGATCTCGAACCTCGACTGGAGGGACGCTCCGGTAGGGGTACACAACGCCAGCCTGACAGCGCAGTACGCCGTCGACCCCGTGCGGCTGGCTCTGTCCCAGATTCAGGGGCACGTGCTCGGGGGCAGCGTCGCGGGTGATGCCGAAGTGACGCACTGGCTGAATGCACAAACGCTCATCGTTCCCGCGAAAGAGAAAAAGAAAGAGAGAGAAAACGACCAGCAGACTGGGGCCGTGCGCCTCCGGTTCGTGGACTTGTCGGCAGCGGAGATTGCGGCGGCAGTTTCTACCCCCTCTCGTCCTTTTGAACGCATAAGGCCCGCTGGACGCGCCAGCGGGAGCGTGCAAGCCCGCTGGAAGGACGCGGTCCGCAACACGGAAGCGGAGTTTGTGGCCGATGTGGCGCCACCGCCTGTCGCATCCAAGGCGCAATTTCCCCTGACCGCGCACGCGCAGGGCGTCTACCGTTTCGGTTCGGGGGAGTTGCAACTGGCGGAACTCACCGCTGCTACACGGGCCACCCAGGTACACGCTTCCGGCACCCTTTCGTCTGCCGCGGCGCTCAAGCTCGCGGTCGCGACTACGGATCTCGGGGAGTGGGAGCCGGTTTTCAGCGCGGCCGGATATTCGGGGCAGATTCCGGTAACCCTGAAAGGGCACGCTTCGTTCAGCGGCACGGCCACGGGCAAGCTTTCCCAAATTGCCATCGCAGGCAATCTGCAGTCGCAGGATTTCGAAACTTTGATTCCGGCCACGTCTCACACTCCCGAACGGTGGATCAACTGGAACGCGCTGCGGGCTGACGTCCAGTTGTCCCCTTCCGTGTTCGCGGTGCGCAATGGCATATTGAGCCGCGATCCTGACTCGCTCAAGTTCGATTTCCGTTTGCAACTTGACCACAGGCAGTTCAATGAAGGCAGCGCTTTCGAAGCACACCTGGATTCCCAGAATGCTGATTTGCCCGGCATTCTGGCCCTGGCCGGGTATGCCTATCCGGTAACCGGAACCGCGGATCTTCACCTGCAACTGTCGGGAACAAGGGCTGCGCCGGTGGGGCAGGGCAGCGTGTTGCTGCGAAACGGCAGCATTTATGGCGAACCGGTAGAGCGCTTCAGTTCGGAATTGCATTTCAATGGAGACGAGGTTGAATTCACGAAAATTCAGCTGACGCACTATGAAGCCAGCGTCGCCGGCAATGCCGCCTTCAATCCCTCCAGCCAGGCTTTCCGCTTCAGCCTGACCGGCAACAATTTCGATCTGACCCGTATTTCCACGCTGCAGAGCGCCCGCATCGCGGTCAAAGGCCGCGCGGATTTTACCGCCGAGGGTTCCGGCACGATGGACGCACCCCGACTCAATGCGGCCATTCATCTGCATGATCTTACTTTCGACCAGGAGCGCGCCGGCGACTTCACGATCAACGCAGTGTCGCAAGGAGCGGACCTGCGTATTACGGGACAATCTCAGTTCGAGCAGGCGGAGCTGAAGGTTGATGGCAATGCCCATTTGCGCGAGGACTGGCCTGCGGATGTGTACTTTCGCTTTCACCAGCTTGACCTGGATTCGGTCTTTCAGACTTACCTGCGCGGCGCCGTGAGCGGGCATTCGCGAGCCGACGGCGAAGTGCACATGGTGGGACCGTTGCGCCGTCCCCGCGAATTGCAATTCACCGCCAATCTCGACAACCTGGACGCCGATGTAGAAGACGTAAAAATCAAGAACCAGGGTCCTGTCCGCTTTGCGGTGGCCGATCAGTCCTTGCAGATTGACCAGTTCCACCTGGTGGGAGAGGACACGGACATTTCGGCCAGCGGCAAAGTGCACCTGACTGGCGAGCGTGAACTCGATTTGCGGGCCCAGGGTCAAGTCAACCTGAAGCTGATTGAAAGCTTCAATCCCGATTTCACCTCTTCCGGCGTAGTTTCCGTTGATCTGTCGGTGGCCGGCACGTTCGGCAAGCCGGTCATGCAGGGGCGGGTGCGCGTGGAGAGCGGAGCCATCGCTTATATTGACCTGCCCAGCGCGCTGAGCGGTATCAATGGCTCGCTGATCTTCAACCAGGACCGCCTGCAGATTGAAAGTCTGACGGCACACACGGGCGGCGGCCTGGTCACGTTCGGCGGGTACGCCACCGCGTACAATGGCAAATTCAACTTCGACCTTACCGTGCGCGGAGACGAAGTGCGCCTGCGCTACCCTCCCGGGGTCAGCGCCACAGCCAACGCCGATCTGCATTTTGTCGGAAGCTCGTCCGGTTCGATGCTGAATGGAGAGATCGTCGTTGGCAAACTGGCCATGACTCCCGGCTTCGATTTCGGCGCCTATCTGGAGCGCTCCCAGAGTTCAGCCCTGCCTCCGACCAACCGGCTGTTGAACCGGATCCGGCTCGACGTACATATCACCACGACACCCGAATTGCAGATGCAGACTGCCAGCCTCCGGCTATCCGGCGACGCGGATTTGCATCTGCGGGGGACGGCCGGGAAACCCGTGATCTTGGGACGCGCGGACATCATCGAAGGCGAGGTCCAGTTTAACGGCACCAAATATCGCCTGGAGCGCGGCGACATCACTTTTATCAACCCAGTGACCACTACCCCCGTGCTTGATTTGCAGGCGGCCACCCGGGTGCGCGATTACGACATCACGCTCAATCTGAACGGCCCGGTCGACCGGCCCAACGTCACTTATCGGTCGGAGCCGCCTTTGCCCACGTCCGACATTATCGGACTGCTGGCGTTCGGGCAGACCTCTGAGGAATCGGCGCAACTGAACCAGTCGCAGTCGGCTTTCAACTCGGAGACCTCCAGCGCAATTCTGAGCGCTGCCCTGAATGCAACCGTGAGCAACCGGGTGCAAAAGCTTTTCGGTGTCAGCCGCATCAAGATCGATCCCCAGGGTCTGAACACCGAGACCTCGTCCACCCAGACCGGACCGGCGGTCACCATTGAGCAGCAGGTGAAAAACAACCTCACTCTCACCTACACCACCAACGTCGCCCAGGCCTCGCAGCAGATTATCCAGGCGGAATACAACATCACGCGCAGCGTTTCCATCGTGGCGGTGCGGGACCAGAACGGCGTGGTCAGCATCGACGTCCGGGTGCGACAGCGGAAGAAGTAGTAAGTCAAGCATGGCCCCGGCACCGGGAGTATTCTGAACCGGCGGTGGCTCCCGAACTCCATCCCGATCGTTTCGCGGCCGTGCGCCGGCACATGGTGCAGACTCAGCTTCGCGACCGCGGTATCCGCGACCCGCGCTTGCTGGATGCGATGGCCAATATCCCGCGGCACGAGTTCGTGGAAGCGCGCTACCGCGGCCAGGCCTACGAAGACCATCCCATTCCCATCGCCTCGGGTCAGACCATTTCGCAGCCCTACATTGTTGCGCTCATGCTGGAGCTTCTGCAGGTGGATGCCTCCTCGAAAGTTCTGGAGGTCGGAACCGGCTCCGGCTATGTGACCGCTGTACTCACTCGGCTGGCGGGCCATGTTTACTCGGTGGAGCGTCATCCCGAGCTGGCGCGGCAAGCGGCCGAGACGCTGTCCCGCCTCGGCCTGACTAACTTCACTGTGGTGACGGGAGACGGAAGCAAGGGCCTGCCGGAATTCGCTCCGTTCGACGCCGTAGTGGTCTCGGCGGCCGCGGCGCAGATTCCGCCGGCGCTCTTTGAGCAGTTGCGCGAGGGCGGCCGGATGATAATTCCTGTGGGGCCGCCCGAAGCGCAGGAGTTGCAGCTGGTTCGCAAGCAGAATGGGGAAGCGTTGATCGCTCTGCGGGAAGGCTGCCGTTTCGTGCCCCTGATCAGTGGTGAAGGCGGGGGTTGAGCCGCATGATCCAATGTCAACGAAAAATCGGAAAGCAACTTCAGTTCGATTTCCGAAACCGCCGGCGAGAGCGCCCGCTGCACACGGCTTGTGCTTTACAATTCTCTGGTGCCGCTGCTGCGCAATTTGCGCGTTACCTTGGAAATGATCAAGTGGGAGCATTCTATTTTTGCTCTCCCTTTCGCTTTGTGCGGAGCCATGCTGGCAGCGAACGGATTGCCCGCCGGGCAGCAGTTGTTGTGGATCATCGTTGCCATGGTGGCCGCCCGATCCGCCGCCATGGCCTTCAACCGCCTGGCCGACGCTTCGATTGACGCTGCAAATCCCCGCACCCGGACCCGCGCTTTGCCGGCCGGGACACTGACCCCCGCATTTGTTGCGACATTTGTCGTGGTCTCCTGCGCCGTGTTCGTGCTCGCGGCCTCTCAGTTGACGCACCTGGCGCTGCTGCTCTCCCCGGTGGCGCTGGCCCTGGTGTTGCTCTACTCCTTCACCAAGCGTTTTACCCGCTGGTCGCATCTGGTTTTGGGTTTCGCTCTGGGGATCGCGCCCTCCGCGGCCTGGATTGCGGTGCGCGGATCGTTCGATCCCCGCATTCTTCTGCTTACCGCAGCGGTTACCTTCTGGGTGGCCGGCTTCGATGTGCTGTATGCCTGCCAGGATTACGATTTCGACCGGGAGGCGGGCCTGCACTCCATTCCCCGTTACTTCGGGATCGGCCGAGCGCTGTGGATTGCGCGATCATTCCACGTAATCATGCTGGTGTTGTTAATGGGACTGGTGGCGGCCTTCGGGTTGGGTACGCTGGCGGTCGCAGGCGTGATCGTGGTGGCGCTGCTGCTGGCCTACGAACATTCCCTGGTTTCGGCCACCAATCTCTCGAAACTGAACGCCGCGTTTTTCACGATGAATGGAGTGATCTCAGTCCTGTTCTTCGTGTTCATCGCCGGGGATCTGCTCCTGAAGAAGTAGCGCCGATAGGGTCTGGCCCTTTACCGATTCCGGCGCCGAGGCAGGATCCTCCGTAAAGCCGGCGGGATGCCGGCCCCACCCTCTGAATGATGCTTCTTTTGGATACGCAACTGTCCCTTGCGCCGCGCCCTGCGGTATCATCAGAGCGATGGCTACGTTGCATTCCTTTCAGACTGACGACGCCCGGCTCGAGCCGATTCATGGCAAAGTTCTTGCCGGTGACCGCCTGAACTCGGACGACGCCCTCAGCCTTTATCGTACGGGCGACATTCTGGCCGTAGGTTGGATGGCCAACCATGTCCGTGAACGCATGCATGGCGACAAGACATATTTCAACGTCAACCGTCATTTGAATCCGACCAATGTGTGCGTGGCGGCCTGCCGGTTGTGCGCTTTCGGGCGCAAGCAGGACACACCGGGCGCTTACACCATGGCGCTCGAAGAAGCCTTCGAGACCGCGGCTTCCGGCTACACCGAAGCAGTCACGGAATTTCACATTGTCGGTGGATTGCATCCCGACCTGCCGTTCCAGTATTTCCTCGACCTGATTTCAGGGCTCAAGCAGCGATTCCCGCAAGTCCATCTCAAAGCCTTCACCATGGTCGAGGTGGCGTACTTGTCCAAGCGGGCCAAGCTCTCGATTCGGGAGACCCTGGAACAACTGAAAGCGGCGGGCGTGGATTCATTGCCCGGCGGGGGAGCGGAAATATTTGCCGATCGGGTGCGCCATATGATCTGCGACCACAAGATTGATGGCGACCAGTGGCTGGATACGGCGAAGCTGGCCCATCAGATCGGATTGAAGTCCAATGCCACGATGCTGTACGGACACGTCGAAAACGATGAAGATCGGGTCGATCACCTGCTGAAACTCCGCGCCCTGCAGGACGAGACCCACGGCTTCCAGACTTTCATTCCGCTGGCGTTCCATCCCGACAATACGCCCCTGCAGCACTTGCCCAAGACCAGCGGCATGCTCGACATCAAGCAGATCGCCGTCAGCCGGCTGGTGCTCGACAATTTCCCCCACGTCAAAGCTTACTGGCAGATGATGACTCCCAGGATCGCCCAGATCGCGTTGCGCTTTGGCGCGGATGATATCGATGGCACCGTCGTCGAAGAAAAAATCTATCACGACGCCGGCGCCACCACGCCGCAAGGCATGCGCCGCCAGGACCTGGTTCGCCTGATCCGCGAAGCGGGCAGAGAACCGGTCGAGCGCGACACTCTGTACCGGCCGGTAACCCGCACCGAAACCTCGGTTACAGTCGCGGTCTAAGCTGGGACTCATACATCGATATTATCCGGCCTTCGTGAGGCGCTCGACAAACTAACGTCGGCTAGGCGCGAGCAAAATCGATGTACCCACGCTGCACATCGGTCCGGGTCAGCTTCACCCGCAGCCTGTCTCCCACATCCACTCCTTGTCCCTGCACCAGCAACCCTTCGATGTGCGGTTGCAGTACGCGGACAAACGTTCCGTGTAGCGTAACGCCGGTCACGATCGCATCGAACGTGTCTCCGATCCTGTGACTCATGGCGAGGGCGGCAATACGCTTCGACATCTCGCGCTCCACTTTGCGTGCGGCATCTTCTTTCAGCGTGCAGTTACGGGCGATGGCTGTCAGTTCGTCATCGGAATAAGGCGCTGGTTGTCCGGAAAGAAGGGCCTTGATCAGCCGCTGGGTGACCATATCGGCAAAGCGCCGGTTCGGCGCCGTGGAGTGCGTGTAGTCCTGCACTGCCAGACCAAAGTGGCCCTGCTCGGGATCTCCCGGGCGTTCCAGCACATATTCGCCCGGTCCGATCAGTTTGATGATCCCCAGAGACAGATCCGCGAAATGGTCCGGATCGGCGGCCTTGCGCTGGAGCAGAAAGTCATTGAGCGCTTTGGAGTCAGGCTGGGCCGGCAGTTGCACATTATGCGTCGCCGCCAGCTGGACGATCCGGGCCCAGCGCTCAGGAGTCTTCACGATGCGACGCAAGGACGAAACTTTCTCCAGCATGCGAGCCACAACTCCATTGGCCGCGATCATGAAGTCCTCAATGAGTTCGGTGGCGCGGTTCTTTTGCTGGTTCAAAAGATCGACCACTTGTTGATTCAAGACCACTGGCCGTACTTCACTGGTGTCAATGTTCAGGGCGCCATTCCGGTAGCGCTGTTTTCTCAGCGCCTGCGCGGCTTCGTTTTGCAACTTGAGCTGCGCCTGCAGACCGCTGGAGGCTGCAACTTTCGCGGGAGCCGGGCCCTTCTCTTCCAGCCACGCCCCCACGGCATCGTAGGCCAGCTGGGCCTGGTTGCGAACCGCGGCCCGATAGACCTCGCCGGAGGAGACGCCGCCGTCGGCCCCGACCACAAACTCGATCACCACGCCAAGCTTGTCGCCGTTTTCCAGCAGAGAAGAAGCGCCGGTGCTTAAATCGTCCGGCAACATCGGAAAATTCTCGATACCGGTGTAGACCGTAGTCGTTTCCCTGGACGCGTGCTGGTCGATGGGAGACTGCTGCGGGACAAAGGCGTCCACGTCGGCGATCCCCACCCGGACTTTTATTTCTCCCCCAGGCAGGCGTTCGGCGGCTTCGATCTGGTCCAGATCGCGGGAGGTGTCGTTATCGATGGACGACCACAGCACCTGACGCAGGTCCCGGATGTCGCCGCCCGGGGCTACTTGCGGGGGATGAGCTCTCAGCTGGGCAAGCTGCTGCGGAACTTCCGGCGGGAAGTCCGGCTCGAATCCATGTTCGATCATGATTTGCCTGGCGGCTGCCTGCAAATTGAAATGAGAATGAGAAGGATGACTGTCGTTCATGGGTCTCCAGCGATGGCCCCAAAAGCCTACCATGCTGCTCATTTCTCAGTGGGTCATCCTGAGCTTGCGAAGCATCTGGCGAGCTGCGGACCGCCTGTTGCCTCGACATACTGCATCGAAACCGCCGGTTCGCGCAAAAATCCCTTCGACTCAGGGCAGGCCCTTCGGGAACGGAGGCCAGGATGACGCCTGGTGAAAGTGTCTGTTACCCAAGGCTCACAATGCATAAACGATCCATCGCTATGGTAAGGTGATGTCCGTTCGCTTCTATTAGCCCTGACAACGGCACCCTCAGGCTGATTCTTGGATCCTGTCAAACCTCGGCAACTGCTCGGCGTATTCGACGCCACCATGATCGTCATGGGCGGCATTGTCGGTTCCGGTATTTTCATTAACCCCTACGTGGTTGCTCTCCGCGTGCACACTCCTTTCCTCATCCTCGGGGTCTGGATGCTGGGCGGAGGGCTTGCGCTTCTCGGTGCTTTCATCTGGGCAGAGTTGGCGTCGCGCTTGCCCGGCGCAGGTGGGCAATACCTTTATCTGCGCGAGGCTTATCATCCCTCGGTCGCGTTTCTCTATGGATGGGTCCTTCTTCTGGTGACGCAGACGGGCGGCATGGCCGCGGTGGCGGTCACGTTCGGCCGGTACTATCGTGAGATCACCGGAGTCTCGGCCGGCGACGGGCCGATTGCGGCCGCTGCCCTGATGGGCTTGACTGCCATTAATTGCTTCGGAGTGCGCGCCGGCAGCAATGTGCAGAGCCTTCTCATGCTGCTCAAGGCCGCTGCCATCGCTGCCCTGGTCGTGGTGGGAATTGTCTGGGGCGGCGGCACGGTGCATGCCTTGCCTCTGCTCGATCGTCCGGTTTCTTTGGGACTGGGAAGCGCCATCGGCGCCGCCATGATTCCGGTTGCCTTCGCTTACGGGGGATGGCAGACCGCAAGCTTCGTGGCCGGCGAAATGCGTGATCCTCGCCGCGATCTCTCCCGCGGTCTGGTAATCGGTGTGATCGGGGTAGTGGTGCTTTATCTCGCGGTCAATTTCGTTTGCCTGCGCGTGCTCGGGCCGGACGGATTGGCTGCGACCCGTATTCCCGCATCGGCCGTGATGCGCGCCGCACTGGGTGCGCGAGGGGCGCAGTGGATTGCCTTCGGAATCGCTATTTCCACGCTGGGCTTTCTGAGCCAGGGAATTCTGACCGCTCCCCGGGTTTACTACGCCATGGCCCGGGACGGTCTCTTCTTCAAGAGCGTAGGCTGGCTTTCTCCTCGCAGCGGAGTTCCGGTCGTGGCCATCGTGTTGCAAGGCGTAACCGCAACCGTGATCGCGCTCTCGGGACGCTACGAGCAAATCCTGAATTACGTGATTTCCGTCGATTTCATTTCCTTCGGGCTGACTGCCGCGTCGCTCTTTGTATTCCGGCGAAAACTCGCGGCCTCGCCTGAGAAGCTGTATCTGACGCCGGGCCATCCCTACACCACGGGTCTTTTTGTGCTGGCCTGCGCCGCCATCGTGCTCACCACCGTCGCAACGTTTCCGGCGAATTCCGCGATCGGCCTGATCATTCTCCTCGCCGGCTTCCCGGTATATTTGTTCTGGAGCCGCACTGCAAAGCTAAATCCGCCGCCGCCGAACCTATGAGACATCGATACTCCAATTACATGCTGTGGGCCAAGACTCAGGGTCGCGCGAAATTCAATCTCGCGACCAGCGGTGTAGGTTCATTTCCTTTGCATGAACTTCCCGTGACCATCGACCAGTTGGAAATCAACGGTGACAGCACTTACGGCTACGCCCCTCTGCAGACTGCGATCGCCAGGAAATGCGGCGTCGATCCCGATTGCGTAGTCGCTGCCGCCGGAACCTCCATGGCCAATCATCTCGCCATGGCCGCGCTGCTCGAGTCTGGCGACCAGGTTCTCATCGAACAGCCCACCTATGAGCTGCTCACTTCCACGCTTTTATATCTGGGCGCTGCCGTAAAGGCCTTCAACCGCACTGAAGAGAGCGGATTCACCCTCGACCCGGCGGAAGTACGCCGCGCCATTACACCGAAAACCAGATTGATTGTGCTTACCAACCTGCACAATCCAAGCAGCGTTCTCGCTTCCGATTCTCAGTTGCGCGAAATTGGCGACCTGGCTCGCAGCGTGGGCGCCCGCGTATTGGTCGACGAGGTTTACCTCGATGCCGTGTACACGAATACGCCGAAAACTTCCTATCATCTGGGGCCGGAGTTCGTCGTGACCAGCAGCTTGACCAAGGTCTACGGTCTCAGCGGCCTCCGCTGCGGGTGGATTCTGGCCGAGCCCGATCTGGCGCGCACCATGTGGCGACTGAACGACCTGTTTGCCTCCATCCCCGCACACCCCGCCGAACTGCTGAGTGTCGTGGCCCTGGAAAATCTTGACCAGATCCGTGAGCGCGGACGCAAGATCGTAGACGCCGACCGTTCGCTGCTCCAGGAATTCCTGGCCGGGCGCAAAGATGTCTCCGCTTGTCATACCGAATTTGGCACCACCGCCATCCTGCGCCCGGCCCATGGAAACGTAGACAATTTCCTCGGTCGCCTGCGCACCGAGCACGATACCTCAGCCGTCCCCGGACATTTTTTCGGCTTGCCCAGCCATTTCCGCATCGGCATGGGAGTGGATTCTGAAATGTATCGCGACGGCTTGAGGAGGCTTGGCTCAGCGCTGGAAACGGCCTGAACCATCCATGCCAAATGGTGCCCGGGGACGGAATCGAACCGTCACGCCCCTTTCGGGGCCCGGGATTTTAAGTCCCGTGCGTCTGCCAGTTTCGCCACCCGGGCGTGATGATAACGCAAGCACTTAATGTATCACCCTCCTTCCTGCGGGTTCGACTGTAGCGAGAACTGTAGCGGCTCCCACGCTTTTTTCTTCCGTGGCTGATTGCAGATTCGCTCGCTTTCGTTCGGCCTGGATCGATGCAAATTCCAGCGCGACGAAAGCGTTTTCCATCGTCTCCGGGGTAGGGTGTACGTAGCGCTGCGAAACCGTGATTGTCGAATGTCCCATTATCCGCATGATTGTGAAAGCATCGGCGCCCGCTTCGCCTAGACGCGTTCCAAAAGTATGCCGAAGCGAATGCAGAACAAATTCCGCCGGCAAACCTGTGAGATCGCGGACCCTTTCGTGAGCATGATTAATCCCGGAGATTGATGCACGTTTCTCATGGTTGGTATCCATCACGAACACGTAGTCGCAGCTACTAATCTCCCGCTGACGAAGCAAGATCGCCTGAGCCGTCGTAGTGAGTGAAAGATTGCGCCTCGAATTTTTCGACTTGGTGCCGCGAACGTGGACATAGCCGCGGCGAGCGTTTCCGACCGGGTCAACCGAAATGTCGGCCCATCGTATCGAAGCAATCTCCTTTCTTCGCATGCCTGTTTCCAGAGCGAACTGCGCCCAATTCCCAAGAAACTCTGGGCAGGCGTCGAAATATTCGGATTGCTGGTCGCGCGTTAGCACAAACTCGCGCTGATTTTCGCCGGCCAGCAGCTCTATGCCCGGAACGCGGTCGATGATGCGCCAGCGCGCGGCGAGACGCAATGCGCGTTTCAGCGTAGCAAGATGGCGATTGACCGTACTGCGCTCGTAACCGTCGCGGATCATCTTTGCTGTGAACTGCGCTACTAGTTTCTCGTCGATGTGATCGAGACGAGCCTGTGCGAGAGGCGAAAATTTGAGCAAACCAGAATACTTCGACTCGTAAAAATCGATTGTCTCAGGGTGGTCCGCGCGGCGCACGCGGATCTCATCCAGGAATCGCTCTTTGAATCCGGAAAGACTTGGAACGCTTTCGCGGTCCTGCAAGTTCACTTCGCCTTTTGCCAGTTGCGTTCTGTAGGCCGCCTCGATTTGTCTCGCGATTCTTGGGTTGGTCTGTTTCGTAGAGCGTTGGACATGCTCGCTGTTGAACAGGAAATGAAACCAGTAAATCCGGCCACGTTTGTAGATCACGGTTTTACCCCTCTCTTCTTTCGGGCATAGGCTCTTTGTGCTCTGACCGACTCAAGATGACCACATTGCTGACTGCAATATTTTCGTTTGTGTCCAGTTTGTGCGACGAATACTTGCTCAGGACAGTCCGGCCTTTGACAGGCCCGGAAGCGGAACCCTCTTGCTAGGTCCACGTAGATCGTAACCAGCAGCATTTCCCACAATGATGCCGTAGTCACGACGCCGGCGGCTTTCCTGGAATCCATCTTGAAGCGAAACGAGAACTCGGGAATGAGCCCCGATTTCGGCCCCGCCCCCTCGGAAGCCCAACGTTCGATAAACATCTTTTGCGAAGCCAGTTCCTGAATCAAATGCCGCCGAAAAAACCACACCCTATCGGGATCGAGAAAGATCTTTTCCGGTAGGCCGATCGATCGATTTTCGTCAACGTGATATTCGCGAACAAGTTGTGAAGGATGCGCGACCCCGGTTTCAAAAAGACCAACGCTATTCATGAAGCCGCAGAGTGATTGATTGTCCTCGTGCAAACGTAGAAACTCTTGCCTCGATTTCCATCCGTCAATCTGTTGCGATGCCTTTTTATCGACTATGCCGACTAGGCGTGTTAGCGCAAACGTCGTTCCGGGCGCAACCGTTTGCACGGTCCACCGAACGGGAAACTTCATGAATTTGAACACCACCGGTAAATTAATCGCCTGTGACATGAAATGTGCCTTGATCCGATCACAACCCGTGTGCCAAGATTCGTGAGTATAGCTTGGAACAGCCAATGTACGCAAGTTGGAAAACTTCAAGGGGAGGCACAAGCAAAATGCTGGAAAAACTCTACCGAGTTGAAGAGGCGGCAAAGGCCTTAGGCATTTCTCATTGGACAATCTGGAACTACCTGAGAACCGGGGAACTACAGCGCACGAAGATTGGCGGTCGCACCGTAATTCGCGAAAGTGAACTGAAAAAACTAATCGTAGATGCACCACGAAGGGCGAGGACGGTTTAGGGGCAATGAGCCGGAAGGCTTCACACAGCGAACGCATCTTGAACCTGCTGCAGGCCTCTTGGCCGAACTGGGTGCCGGCGCCGGAACTCGCGAAGATCAGCCTTCAGTATTCGGCCAGAATATTTTCGCTCCGCAAGCATTTCGAGATCGCGAACAAGGTCGAAATCCGCAACGGAACGAAGTGCGGATTTTTCCGGTTGGGCTCGCCGCCAGTTCCGCGCAGCGATGTAATTCGCGCAACAAGTCAGCCGACGTCCAATGCCCATCAGTTTAATAGAAGTGTGGAGAATCCGCTTTTTGATCTTCACCGGGAGCCGGACTAATGGGACGCATTCGAACAATCAAGCCAGAGTTTGTGCAGTCTGAATCGATCGGCCGCCTGTCGAGAGAAGCGCGCCTCCTGTTCATCCAATTGTGGACCATCTCCGACGATGAGGGCAGGGCTCGCGCGGCCTCGCGAATGCTCGCGAGCCTTCTCTACCCATACGATGACGACGCTCCGACGCTGATTGACGGCTGGTTGCTGGAACTCGAGACCCAGGATTGCATCCTGCGATACGAGCGCGATGGGAATATCTATCTACAGATCTGCAAGTGGTTGATTCACCAGAAAATTGACAAGCCGAGCAAATCACGCCTGCCACTATTCGACGAAGCCTCGCGAAAACTCTCGAAGGCTCGCGAAGCCTCGACGACTGACCTAGTACCTAGGATCGTAGACCTAGGACCTGGGATCAAAGATCAAAATCAAACCCTCCCCCCTACCCCCCTCCCAAAATCGGAGGGGGGTGTGGAAATCTGGCAACGAGTTCTTCTAAAACTGAAAGACGATTTTGCGGCGGGCTACGTCTTCAACAGTCACTTCACAGAGGACGCTTACGAGAAGTACTTTCGGGGATCCCACTTAATTGCAGTTGAAGACGGTATCGCAGTCTTGGACTCTTCACAGCCGGAAGCTCTTCTCGAGGGTCTTCAAAAATTCCATCAACGCCTGGCGAGCACATTCCGGAACGTTGCTGGCTACGAGGTGCAGTTTCAGCTTCGCCACAACGAAGGCATAGCCAGCCCGCGAGCTGCACGCGGCAGCGCATCTCAGAGAATATCGGCGCCCATCGATGTAGGGGCATAGGCCCATGATCGCATACTGCATTTGCATTTGGACAGCGCCGAGAAGGCTGCGATGTAGGCCGCATGTGTGCGAGGTGCGGCCAGATTGAAAGAGCGGACGAAATGGAGCGGAGCCTAGAGAATCGAATCGGGGACCTGGAACGCCGTCTTGCCCTGGTGGAAAACATCTTCCGGACGGCAACCGGGTTCGATCCTGACTTGGACGCCGACACCAAAACAGTGGCGGGCCTAATTTCAGCGCATCCAGGAATGTCTCAAGCCGGCATCGTTCGCCTCGCCCGTCATTCCGCGGGCCTGACAAAAACGCGAGTGATCGAACTGCTGCGCCAGGGTGCAGGGCGATTGTGGCGCATTGAGTGGGGAGCCTTCAACAGCTTGCTCCACTTTCCACTTGCAGAGGGAATGCGTGCAGATAAACGCGCAGCCAGTGAATTGACGGAAGCGAACCTCAGTTCCGGCGCGATCGGTGACAGCGTTTGTAATACAGGCAGAACGTCATGAGCTGTCGGAAGGCAAACCGAACGCAAAGCGAAGCTAACGTAAAGACTTATGCACGTTTTCAAAGTGGGAACCCGAGCCTGTTTTCGCGTCCTAAGTGGGATGGGGAGTCAAAATCTTCAAACATTTCTCGCGTCGGAGGCCGGGGGCCGCGACTACAAAAATCCGCGAAATTAGTAATTTGTTTGCAAGTCATTGAAAACACTATGCATACGATTCGCAGCTAAATCGCAGTAAACGCTGTGTTTTCAATAATTTATCGGTGGTAAAAAGACGCAACAGGGAGGCGAAAGTGGGAAATGAAATGGACGAGGAAAAAGTTAAAGCACTGATCGCGGAGCACTGCGAGCCGCTCATTCTGCAGTTGGCCCAGGCCGCGGCCGGCGATCTGGCCAGCCACAAAGATGCGATCGACAAGTTGAATGCAAACCTGGTTGCCGAGCACCGGAAGATGGCTGAGCTCGCCGACATGGTCAACAGCCACGAAAAGCTCCTGGCTGAATACCGCAAGGTCTGGACGGAGAATTTCACGAACCTGGGCGAACTGGTGAGCCAGCAAAGCAGGATGCTGGAGGTGATGCGATCGATGATCCTGCCCGGCGCCGTGAACTAGAAGGGAACGAAGGTAACGAAATGCTTGCCACTGCAGGTGACTTGTTGCATAGTGAACGTGCACTCGGGATTTCGCGTGAGCCGGCGCAGTCGACCACTCCCGCAACCGAGCCGCCCGCTGTACCGCCGGAGCCGAGTTTCCCTTCACTCCTGGCGACAATTCAATCACAATTCATGTGCCAGGAGATCTTCATGCTTAAAGCATTCTTCTCGTTTTTAAGATTCGTGTGGCTCGACACCCGCGGCGAACTGGATTTGACCACGCTGGGTGCGGAAATCAAGGGCTTCACTGCTGAAGCGAAGGCGTCGCTCGCGAAATTAGCTGCGGCAGATACTGAGGCCGCTGCGCGTTTGCTCGCACTCGAGCAAAGCTTTACCGCACCTCGAGGCGGCGGCGGGTTTGAAGAAAAAAGCGCCGGCCAGCTCATCATCGAATCCGATGGCTTCAAGGCCATGCAGGGCGGCGGCCGCACTACCGGCCAAATTAAAGTCGGATCATTCCATAAGACGGCCATCGTTAACGCCACGGGCCAGAACCAACCGCTGGTCGCTGATGCACGTGTGCCGGGAATCATCGGTCCTGGGCAGCAGAGGTTGACCGTGAGAAATCTTCTGCCGAATTTGCGCACCAATAGCAATCTGGTGCAGTTCGCCAGGGAATCGTCCAAGACGGATGCGGCGGCTTCGCAGACCGGCGGCTCACCGAATGCTGGTGAGAATGTCGCGAAAGCGGAATCAGCTTTGGGCTTCGAGCTGGATAACGCCGCGGTGCAAACCATCGCAACCTGGTTGCCCGTGAGCCGGCAAATCTTGAGCGACGCATCGGGACTACAGGACTACATCAACAGCAGGCTGCGATATTTTGTGGCACTCGAAGAAGAACGCCAACTGCTCAGCGGATCCGGATCGGGCAATGATCTCAGCGGACTGATCACCGAGGCCGATACTTATGACACCGACGCGACTGATGTTGCGAACGATACTTTCATCGACGTCATTGCACACGCGATCGATCAGGTTTCGCTCTCAAATTTCGAGGCGGATGCAATTGTTATGAATCCGTCCGATTTCTGGACACTTTCTCTCATCAAGCAAAGCGGGTCTGGCATCTCGAGCGGCCAATACATTTACGCCAACCCGCACAGTGCGGTCACGCCGTCGCTGTGGGGTTTGCCGGTGGTTGCTACCCGATCGATGGCCCGCAGTCAATTCCTGGTCGGCGCTTTCCGCATGGCCGCTGCAATTCATGATCGCGAAGATGCCACGGTCGAAGTGTCGCGCGAGCATGCGGATTTTTTTATCAAAAACATGGCAGCCGTCTTGGTAGAGGAGCGCCTTACGCTCACCGTCTATCGGCCGGATGCACTGGTATACGGCGGCTTTCCTTACGGAAGCTAACCATGGAACAGCTCAACTGCAGGTTGGAAATCAAATCGCTGGATGCGGAGGGCAAGTTCACCGGCTTGGCCTCCGTATACGGAAATGTGGACCTGGGCGGCGACGTCGTGCAGCCCGGCGCCTTTCAAAAGACAATTGCAGATCGCGGCGGCGAAGTGCCGCTCTTATTTGCTCACGACATGCGTCAGCCCATCGGTTTGGCCAAACTGCAAGACACCGCCCGCGGCCTGGCGGTCGATGGCCAACTGGTGCTGGACGTTCCCAAGGCGAAAGAGGCGTACTCGCTCTTGAAGGCGCGAGTGCTGCGCGGGCTTTCGATCGGGTATGACGCTGTGAAGAGTGACATCGTCGGCGGGGTCCGGCACTTGAAGGAATTGAAGCTGTTCGAAGTGAGCATTGTGGTGGTTCCGATGAACGAGATGGCCACGGTGACCGCCGTCAAATCGGAAGATGTTCTGGGCGAACAGGTCCGCCTCTTCCGGCAAGTCCTGGCGGAATCTCGCAAGGCATTTCGCTGAAGTTTGCGCAAGGGCGTCATGCACCCGAGTGCCGGCCAGGGGCAGGTGTAGGGTCCACCGGCTCCTGGCTTTTTGTTCGGCCCGACGACTGGTGTGAAGGGAGAACCTGAAAATGGCTATATCGGCGGGCGACGTCGTCCTCACTTTCGTTGCAGACATGACGCAGCTCGATGCTGCGTTCAATAAAGTCGCTACTGAAACTGGGGCGAAAATCCAACCCGCCGGAGCCGCCATCGATGCGGTCGGAAAGAGCACGCGAAACTTCGGCGCGGATCTCGATGCCACCGGAGAAAATGTTGCCTTTGCCGGGGAGAAGATCACCGAGTTAGGGAAAACCGGTGAGCATAGCTTCGGCAGCCTGCGCACCCAGATCGGACTGGTCGACAATACCATTCGCGGCAATTTCACCAACGCCCTGGCCGATGTTACCCGCGCTCTGTCCAGCATGGGTCTGGTTGCCCAAGGCCTGAACTTCGCCGCCTCAGTTGCTGGCCTCATCTTGCTGGTTGAGCTAGTCAGTAAGATCACCGCCGAGATAGAGGAATACGCCCATCACGCAGACGAAGTGGCAGCGGCATGGGAAAAGGTTGACAACGTCCAGCGCAAAGCCCTCGAGAGTCTGGAAGAAAATCTCATCAGGGCCCAAATCAAAGTCGATGAACTGACGGGCAAGCATCTTGAGGCCTTACGCCTTAAGCTCGAGTTAATCGACCACGCATCGCTCCAGGGCCTGGCCGCCGCGCTCGACAAAATCGCCCAGGAAGCGGACAAGGCCTTCCTAGCAATGGACCGTAACTGGCTCGCCAAGTTCTTCGCCTCGAGCGAAGGCTCGGCAGCCGCCAAGGGGGAATTCGACAAGCTTTCAAAATCTATTCAGGATGCCCTGACCACGCGCACCCCGAAGGCCTTCGCCGACGCCATGACGTTGGTCGACGACCAGATCAAGAAGGCGGACGAGCAACTGGGGAAACTGGAGCAGAAGCAAAAAGATTTCAAGCCATTCGTCGTTGGCGGGACCTTTCAGGCCCCGGGCCCAGATCCCACGGAGATACACGCCTGGGAAGAGTTGAAGCAGCGGGTCGAAGCCTACAAAGTGGCCATCCAGGAAGCCCAGAAAGCAGAAGAGCAGGAGAAGAAAGCGGCGGGGATCGAAGACCGAAAGAAAGCCGAACAGGATGCCAGTCGCGCCGCAGAGGCCGCCTTCAAGATCTACAAGGACATCTTCGTCGCGCGCCAGGCCATGGAGAAAGAGCTCGAGAAGCAGGCCTCGGGCGATGCAAAAATCGACGAGTCCCGGCTGAAAGAACAACTCAAACTCGAAGACGACGCCGCCAAACACCATCTCGAGATGCTCAGGCAGCAGGAGCAAGCCGCACAAGCTGTGCTCGACGGCGAAATCAAGGCGGAAGAGGATGCCGATAACCGCAAGGCCGAACTGCTCCGGATGCAGTACGACAAGGGCCTGACCGGCGGCCAGCAGTACCTCGCAAAACTGAAAGCGCTCTATGTTTCGGATGTTCAGGCCCTTATCCAGATTCTGAATCGAAAGCAAGAGATCGTCATCCTCGAAGCGCAGAACGAGGCCGCACGGCGTGGGCAAATTCTCACAGCGGAGCAGGCGAAAGAACTCAAGGGCTACATCGACCTCGAAAACAAAAAGAAGCAGGTTACCGACTCCTTCAATAACAAACTGCTGCAGGCCGAAGATAACCTTGCGAAGAAACAGGCGAAAATTCTCTCCACAAGGCCGCAGTGGGACAAGTTCTTTCAGGATCTCGCAAAAGGGGCACTCACCACAGGCGAGGCGTTTAAGACACTTGGATTGAACATTGAAGGCAGCATCGCGCAATCGGTCGAAGCCGCAATTATGGGTTCAGAGAGTTTCGGCCGAGCGATGGAAGGTATTCTCAAATCCGCCCTCGCCTCGCTGGCAGGCGTTGCTGTCGTGCGAGTACTGGAAGAGATAGCCAAGGCCATGTCTGACTTTGCGATGGCGGCCACGATGGCCGCTGATCCTTTTACTGCCGCACTCGCGCCTGGTTTCATCGCTGCTGCTAATGCCCATTTAGCGGCTGCAGCAAAGTGGGGTGTTATTGGCGGTGGTGCGGCTGTGGTCGGGGCGGCGATTCCTGGTAGTGGCGGCAGTTCAAGCGCCGCAACTGCGGCAAGCTCTAAGAGCGGTACAAGTGCAGATTCGGCCCCCGCCACCCAGCCCGCGCAGAATCCAGTTCAAACCGTAAACGTCGCGCATTTGGCTTCGGGCGGATTAGTGGACCGACCAACTTTAGCTTTGATGATCGGTGATTCGGCGGGCGGAGGCCGGCAGAGGGAACCGGTAATTCCGCTAAACGATCCCGCAGCCCATTCTCGAACAGGCGGCGGTGATCTCTACATCACCATTGAGCCCGGAATGAACATGCAGAAAACCGTCAAGAAGATTTCGCGCGATGTGAACGCCGGCAAGTTACGACTGAAAGCCTCGGATTCTTTGCGCACTACGCGCCGCTACTAAGCGGAATCAGTGGCCTGGCGTATGATTACGCTCGATGCTTTGGCCTGAGCGTCTCCAATGGCTGGCCCGCGGCTACAGAACCGTCATCTTCATCGAACTGGCCTGTGTCGATTGCGGCGTGTGGCGCTGCGGAATTGAGCAGGAGCAGGAGTATTACTTCTGCCCCGGTTGCCAACGCCCTAGCAAGGTTTACCTCATGGCTGAAGGGATCACTTCGCGCGACCTTCCGTTCCCGTGGAAGCGGATTGAGCCGCCCCTGGCGCTGAAATATCGGCGAATTTTGATGAACGAGCCGGACGAATTGTTTGTCAGAGTAACGCCATCGGCGACATTGAAGATGTTGAAGCGACCGCGGGGGCGTCCGCGGAAAGCGTGGGCGCAGCCGGCGCCATAAAGGGCGGAAATCTCGCGCGATTCAGGCGACCTGACGTGTGCGGTAGTAGTGGCGCCTGCCGGCTTCTCTCGCCAGCAGCAAATGGCGCGCGCACAGATTTTTACTTTCCTCGCAAACGGGATTCGGACATTGCGTGCAGAAATTGCGTGCAGAGGATTGGGCCGGGTTTCATCGGCGTCATTCCTAGCCTCATTTGCAAATGCTTCCCAGAGGCGCGGGGATGTTTATCCCGATAAAGTTTTGCAATCCATTTCACGCTTACATGGGCGTAACGTTCCGTGGTGCTTATATCGACGTGGCCGAGGATCGTCTGCACCGTGCGAATGTCCGCGCCGCCCTCCATCAAATGAGTCGCGCAACTGTGGCGCAGCACGTGGGGGCTAACCTCGAGTCCAACGAGGGCGAAATTCTTGTGGACAATGTTCCACACGGCCATCCGGGTAAGGTGCTTACCTTCATTTCCCGGAAACAGCCAGGGCGAATAGCGATGGCTGGCGAGATACAGCTTCAGCGCCAGGGCAGCTCGATGCCCGAAGGGCGCTATCCGCTCCTTGTCACCCTTGCCGTGAACCATGATGTACCGTTCGACAAGGTTCAGGTCACTCAATCGAGCGCCGGCCAATTCGGATGCCCGCAAACCCGCGCCATAGAGCAATTCCAGCACGGCCAGATCGCGTAACGATCCCGGCGCGGAAACCGGATGCCTATGAGACGGATTAACCTTTTGCGGCGCGGTCAAAACCGCATCCACTTCCAAGATGGAAAGAAACTTCGGGAGTGGTTTTCCGAATTTGGGAGATTCAACCCTCTGCATGGGGTCGAGGGCAATCATTCGATCCAAGAAGATGAATTTGAAGAAGTGACGCAGGGTCGAAAGCTTGCGCGCCGCGGAACTGGCATTCAGATGTCCAAGCATATCCGCGGCGTAGAGGCGCAAATCCTGGAAACGGGTCCGGACAATCGGCCTGTCGAGCCAGTCCGCAAACTGGTTCAAGTCGAATCGGTAGGAATCAATCGTGCGCGCCGCGAGGCCTTTTTCCGTTCTGAGATACGCCACGAAGATCTCTACGATTTCCTCATTGGCAATCGTGTTCCGATTGTTCATTGGACACCAAATCGAAAGAAGCCAAACCACCGCGCCCGCGGTGCGCGCACAATGCGCAAAAGCTCATCCGTTGCTCTACAGACCGGACACATAGGAATCGAGTGTGGGCAGGTGTTTTGGGTTTCGGCGACCCGCTCAGTGGGGGATGGTTGAGCGGAAATTGGATGGGTGTTAGTTTCGTTCTCAGCCACGTTTGCCTCCTTGGGGGCGAACTGGTTAGCGTCGTGTCGGTGTCGAAAGCATCGGCACGGCGCGCTTTTGTCGAGCGCCACAAAGTTACGTCGCGCAATTCACTCTGTCAAGAGTGTAGCGGAAACTGTAGCGAGTACCTGCCTAGAAGCGCTTGTATCGTCCGGCGTGGCGAAGGGAGCAGCGTCTTAGTTTCCATGCGCTTACCGAAATATGCAAAACGGCACAACAGGTCGGGATAGTATTTTAAGTCCCGTGCGTCTGCCAGTTTCGCCACCCGGGCGTGGGGAAAATCAATCAGCCAGTCGAATCAGCCGGGTCAAGAATAGCAAACTGCCTACTCAACTGGGTACTGATGGGTTCGGGCTTGGCGTGGAGGCGGGGGTCGAAGTTTGGGATTCCAGAATATTTCGGATGGCGAAAATTACGTTTTGCGTACCCTCACCTGACTTGGACAGGACATCTTTGATGCCCACTTGTTGGGCCATCCTGACCAGTTGCTCGCTCTTGTGCATTGTGAACATCAGCATTAGAGTGCTGGGTGCGATTTGCGCAATGTGTTGGGCAGCTTCTAACCCGTTCATGACCGGCATCTGCAAGTCCAAGATCACGACGTCGGGCTTCAATTCGTTGACCATCTCTACAGCGTCTTTGCCATTTTCCGCCTCGCCACACACCAGCCAGTTGGTTCGCTCTTGGATTCCGGTGCGGATCAGACCGCGGATCAGCGGACTGTCGTCCACCAGCAGAATTCGTATTCTGTGTGACATGCTGCCCCCGATTGCCTTAGGCAGCTGCTGACCGAAGTCGAAGGGCGCCGACCGCGGGTGGCGACGGGGAAAGGCTGATCCAACCCTAGTCTTTTGCAGCGACAACACAATACAGTGAAGTGTGTACGCTAGCGCAACTTGTTGAGTTCGCAGTCGAACACAGAAAGTTTTATTAGGTCGGACGGCACAAAACGGCAAAAAGGGGAGTTTCCGCCGTCTCTGCCGGACGGTTTCTGCCCAATTTGGACAGCGTGACCCATAGCCATGAGGATGGGCCGCGATCGGGGTTGAGCCCAGGAAGGGACCGGAGGGGTGAAGCCGGCAAAAACCCAGCCATTCAATTCGAGTGTCGCTGCCAGACGCGAATGGTCTCGAAGCCAATATGTCAGTTCACGCCACCCGGTTCCGGCGATGGCTGCGGCGTGAATGAAAATGACGACACATAGAGATAGCTGGTGGCGCCATGGGTCGCGATGCCGCCGAACTGGCTGGAGTTTGTGCCCCACAAATTGATCAATACCGCGGCCGGGGCGGAAGGCACGTGCTCCGTGTGGGTTGAAACCAGCTTCCCATCGACAAGGAACTCGATCTTGCCTGCGCTCCACACAAATTTGTATTCGTGGAAGCTGCTGTCCGCGCCCGAGACTGCCGTAGAACTGCTCTGGCTATGGGAAACAGTCGAGTAGTTGGTCATCTCCAGCGTGGAAGGGGATTGTCCCTGATACTCGAAATCGATTTCTGTTTCACTGTCATGGATGAAATTGAAGACATCGAACACCGTGCCTGAAACGGCGGCGCCGTCGCCCTGCGGAGTAGCCGACGTGGAGGCTGCGCGCGCCACCCATACGTAGGTTCCGTAACCGAACAACTGTTTCGAACGGAGCTCCGAGCCTATGGAAGTGGCCAGACCTCCGGAAACGCGTTGCGTCAGCTTGAGCCGCAGCATGCCGGTGGAGAGATCGACATTCTCCGCGTTAAGGGTGCTGTTGTTTATCCCGGCAATATTTCCCGGCGCCCTCCCGGTGTCGACGATCCATTTGGACGTATCCAGTTTGCCCCCGGAAAATGTGTCGTTGAATGCAGGCGGGCGAACTGGTGCGGGAAGGGCAGCGGGACCGCGGTCCTGCGCCAGCGTGACTGCACCGAGAAACAACAGAACCAGGAGAACGCATCGCAGCATATCTTGTGATCTTGTGGCCTTCAGCATTTACAGCAAGAATCGGGCTTCCTCAGCGGGTTATGTGCCTTTTGGGGAGATTCAAGAAATCGCTCTGAAGGCTCTAAAACAAAACGTCCCGGACTCGTTTGAGTCGTGGGACGTTCGTCGAACAAGCCCTCCCCCGAAAGATTGTTCATGAACATCCTAATCAGAGCAGGAGGTCCTGGGAATGGCCCGAATGGGCTACTTGTGGGGCTCCCGTCAGTTCGAAGGCTGCGCACTCTTCGGTAATCTGGAGCGGTTACTTTAAGGGCGGCCGGTCCCGTCGCTGGCTAGAATTCAACTCCCAGGCGAAGGCTATAGCTGCGTGGGGGTGCAATACCGGTGCCGGAGAAAAGGCCGGCAAAATTGATCACATTCAGACGATTATTAAGGTTCTGCACGTCGGCTTGCAGGCGCATCAGCAGGTGCTCTCTTTTCACCAGTTCTGCGCCGGCCGATATGCTGAGCGCCAGAGAAGGCCGCACCCGGCCACGGTCAAAGTTCACCCGATCGACGATCTGTTTCCCGAATTGCTGGATGGCACCCTGCACCGTGCCATCGAACTCAGTGGGCAGACCGCTGCCGTAACTCCCTCCGACGGCTATCCACGCGCGCGACAATATTTGATAGCGAAAGCGGGTACTGATGGTGTTTCGCTGGTCCTGGGACACGGGGAAGCGGCCGGTAGTGGCGAGCGCCGTGGACGCCTCGGTCCCCAGGAACAGGCCGCCGGTTACCGGCGTGTAACCGAAGCCCACCATATTCGAGTAGCTGATTTGCCCGGACAGGCGGCCCCAGTCGGGAAGGTCAAGTTTGGCTTCCACGCCCGCAATTCTTCCCCGCCGGAACGCGATGGGGAAACTTACTCCCGTATTGAGCAGCACATCGTCATCCGCATAGTTGTCAAACCTGCGACGATAATAATTTAGGTCCAGCTTCAGCTTTCCGATAAACCCCTTGGTGATTCCCGCTTCGTAGAAATTCCCATGCGAAGGTTCCACCGGGAGACGCAATACTTGCGGATTGAGCGCAACCACGCTGGCGGAACTGGCGAGCAAGATGTTTTCCGATGCCGGCGTCTGGAAGACCCGGTCATAGGAAGCGTGCAGCACCAAATCAGTCCGCGGCCAATACCACGCGATTCCAAGCCGTGGGCTAAACGCATTGCGATCCAGGATCAGACGGTAATGGTCCCACCGCAATCCCGCGCTCAAGGTCCAGCGGCCCAGGCGTATCAGGTCCTGGACATAGAGAGCCTGCTCGCGGTCCAATCCGTGACCGGAGAAATTGAAAGTGGGCGGCGTACCTGGGTCGAAGAGTTGGAAATCGGTGATGGCGTAGTCGAATTGCTCATGGATCGAACTGTAATCCATGTCAGCGCCCACCTTAACCTCATGAACCCCATGATGGATCGAGAGATTGCCCTTGACGTAAGCCTCCCCGACACTGCGCTGCTGTCCCGCAATGACCGGAGTGGACTCGGCATTCGATGAGAGGCCGGACGAATCGTCGCGCGACATGAACCGGAAATCGCCAAGAACATTGGACGAGAAGACGTGCTGATAGGAAAGAATGCCGATGGTCTCGTTGCTGTTGCGGTCCTGGCGTTGTCCAGAGGACTGTTGCAAACTTTCGTTGGGAACCTGAAATACAGTTTGCTCGTGGCGAACGATAAAACCCAGCCGATCACGATCTGTGAGGTCGCGTTCGTAGTGCGCGGCAAAACTGCTGGTGGTGGCTCGATTGGTGAAGTTTTCGATCGCGGGCGGATCCAGGTAGCGGTCGGTAAAGGCGCCTTCAGCGCTGATTCCAAGAACATTCTTGCCCCAACCCTGCTGCACCATCAGGTAGCCGTCGGCTGTGCCGAAACTGCCGCCAGATGCGACCAGAGTGCCGTGAAAGCCTGGCCGGGAGTCGCGGGCGGTGGAAATTTCCACCACGCCGCCCAGTTTCCTTCCATACTCGGCGGGAAAATTCGCGGTCAGGATGGTCATCGACTCGGCGTCAGCAGCCTCGATTTCGGGCGCGAAGGAAGGAGAGCGATTATCGGTCAGGGGAATTCCGTCGACGATGTACTGAGTCTGGTATTCCGAGCCTCGGGGATGCAATACGCCATTCGACTCCAACAACCATCCCGGCTGCGAGTTCACCAGGTCAATGACAGAACGGCCCGGCAGAGCCGTGCTGCGATGCTCGAGCGTATCCCTGCCCACCCGATTGATGGTCCCCGTACGGTGGGGATCGACCAGAGTGTCAGAATCATTGACCTCCACCGCGGTCTGGGGCGATGCCAGCGACAGCTGAATGCGCAACTCGGCGGAAATTGCCGACCGAACCTCAACCACCTTGGAGAAATGAGCGAAGCCCGCGTGCTTCACATCTACCCGGTACACCCCGAAAGCAAGATTCCTGGCGAACAAAGCCCCCGCTTCATCCGTGATATAGCTCTGACGAAACTGATTTGCCTCGGAGACAAGCTCCACGGTGGTTTGCAGACCGAGCCCGGCGGGATCCACCACCTTCAGCCGCAAAACGCCCGAATCACTCTGTCCGAACAGTTGCGCCGCAAACAGGCCGAGAAGCAGATACTTCCTCATCATTTTCTGCGGATGAATCATTTAAGAAGATTCAGGTATGTTACACCGGCGCAGAGGTCGACCCGGCCTAATGCCGATCGAAGGGCCAGTGTTCTGGTCTCGGGGTGTAGAAGGTCCGGCGCCCGTTGTTCGAAAGCGGAAGTCCTCAGACGCTTTGGCGGTTCAAGCGCAATCCGACGGTTGGAAATTCACCACTTCATGAGAATTTCAGGACTTCCTTCTTCATTTGGCGAAGTTTATCCAGTGCCATCTTTATTTCCTGCTGTTCAAGAAAACCATCGGCACTGTGCAGCAGGGCTTCGCGGCGAGTCAGGATGGTGGCCTCGGCGACCTCAACTCGTTTGAAAAGCGTCTTGTGGTCGGTTTCCTGCAATGCGGCTTCATACTCCGCGTGCCATCGCGGCATGCTACCCTCCGGGCCCGAAGACAAGAACTCGTGGGACGACATTGGCCACCTCCTGACCCGCAAGCGCGACGGGGTTGGCACTGCCATCGTAAAGAATAGAAATTCGTCGCGTCTGCTCGCTGCCGTACTCCTATATGTACATCGTCCGACTTAGGAGCAGAGACAAAACTGGGGGCCGGCGGTAGTGGGTCAGTTTGAACTGCCTTCCGCTCATGAAGGCGTCATGCTGAGCTTGCGAAGCATCTGGCGTGCAGCGGATAGGCAGCCGCATCAGCAATTGGCACGGCGCGCGCCAGATCCCTTCGACTTCGCTCAGGGCAGGCTCTTCGGGAGTGAAGTCCCTCAGGATGACCCAGCGAG
>JBOGLC010000114.1:0-1658 GCA_050746005.1 Terriglobales bacterium | reverse complement strand
CGTAGCGCGCCAGCTCCGGCGGTATTTCAATTCGCAGCCAGAAATCGTCGGCCCCTGGAATCCGTTCCAGCCCGAGGAAGTCGCCGGTGCCGTCCACGTGGCCATGAACGATGTGGCCGCCGAAACGTCCGTCGGCCCGCATAGGCAATTCCAGATTTACCAGAGCGTCTTTCTCGATGCGGGAGAACGAGGTGCGCCGCCAGGTTTCACCCGCCAGGTCGGCGGCGAAAGACTCAGGGGTGATTTCGATCGCGGTCAGGCAGACGCCGCTGACGGCGACGCTGTCACCTGGCTTGAGTTCCTGGTTCAGCCGGGCGGTGGCTACAGTAAGGCGACGGTTTCCGTTCTGGTGAGCGATTCCAGTGACACGCCCGACTTCTTCAATGATGCCGGTAAACATGCATCATATTGTAGCGCCGGCGTCCTGCTGGCATGTGGTCGGTCAGGAAAATCCCGGGGGAGCGGCCCGATAAATCCCACCGCAAGGTGCTTGCGATCGAGTACGGCCCCCGAACCGTCGGACGGAATGCAAAGAGGTCAGGGTAGCAACTCGGTTCGAGATACTACCCTGGGATGAGCGCCTAGTGGACAGCCATCTTTTTCGCAGAGGCAAGGTCATAGCGATCGTGATTCATCACCTTGGTCCACGCCGCCACGAATTCCTTCACGAACTTCTGCTTCGCGTCGGAGCTTCCATAGACTTCCACCAGCGCCCGCAGCTGCGAGTGGGAACCGAAGATCAGGTCCACACGGGTGCCGGTCCACTTGACCTGGTTCGTCTTGCGGTCGCGTCCCTCGTACACCGCTCCCGCGCCGTTGGATTCAGTGGAGGGCTGCCAGTGCGTGCTCATGTCGAGCAGGTTGACGAAGAAGTCGTTGGTCAAGGTGCCGGGCTTGCTGGTGAAGACGCCGTACTTGGACTTCCCGTAGTTTGTGTCCAGAACGCGCAGGCCGCCGACGAGGACTGTCATCTCCGGCGCCGTCAGCCTCAGCAATTGCGCCTTGTCGACCAGCATCTCCTCAGCCGACAGGCGCTGTTTGCCGCGGACATAGTTGCGGAACCCGTCCGCCTTCGGCTCGAGCGGCTCGAACGACTCGATGTCGGTCTGTTCCTGGGATGTATCCATGCGTCCCGGAGAGAATGGGATCTTCACGTCCTGGCCGCCGTCCTTCGCGGCTTTCTCAATCGCCGCATCGCCGCCCAGAACGATCAGGTCAGCCAGCGAGACTTTCTTCCCGCCGGAGGCTGAAGCGTTGAAGTCTTTCTGAATCGTTTCCAGCTTCTGCAGCACCTTCGCGAGTTCCGCCGGCTGGTTGACTTCCCAGTCCTTTTGCGGCGCCAGGCGAATGCGCGCGCCGTTCGCTCCGCCGCGCTTGTCCGAGCCGCGGAACGTGGACGCCGACGCCCAGGCGGTCGAGACCAACTGGGAAACCGACAGGCCAGATGCCAGAATTTTCGCCTTCAGCGCGGCAATGTCCTGCTCCCCGATCAGCGGATGATTCGCCGCGGGGATCGGGTCTTGCCACGGCAGGTGCTCTTTGGGAACGAGCGGGCCGAGATAGCGTACGATTGGCCCCATGTCGCGATGCGTCAGCTTGTACCACGCCCGCGCAAACGCATCTGCGAACTGGTCGGGATGCTCGTAGAAGCGCCGTGA
>JBOGLC010000113.1:0-16340 GCA_050746005.1 Terriglobales bacterium | reverse complement strand
GATACTGGGTGTGGAAGGTCATGTTGAATTTCTCGTCGTGATCGATACGGAACGGGCCGACCGCCGAAGGCACCGCACCTGCACCTCCGAGTTGCGGGCTGAAGAAACGTGCAGCGACGCTGGAGAAAACGAAGAGAGCCGAGAAGCCGTGGATTTCCGGAACGCTCACGCGCCCCGCAACACCGGGAATCTTGGAGTTCGCCCACTCGATGGGAAACGTGATCGGAGTCGTGCCCAGCACGCTGAAGTCGTAGGCGTTGTGGGTGTATTTCCAAATATATTCGCCGGAGAAAACCACATATTTCCCGAAGGCCTGCTGCAGACCGGCGTGAAACTCGTTGCGCCAACCCGGGGCAAACGGAGTGGCCACGCCCGGCGTTACGCAACCCAGCAGCGAAGCGAGGACGAGCGAGTCGCATCCCGTACTGGCCAGCACCAGGTTTTCGTTAAAGGGAGTTTCGAGGACCCGGGCATAGGAGACGCGAAGCACGGTGTTGGTCTTCTTCACGTTGTAGGCCACCCCCAGGCGAGGCTGGGCTTCGCGATGGGTGGTGAGGCCATTGTAGAAGTCGCCGCGCAGGCCGAGATTCAGTGACCAGGAACCCTTAGTGATCGTGTCCTGAAGATAGAGGGCGAGCTGCTTGATGTCGGAATGCCCGCGAAAGTTGAACAGGCCGCTGGTGGACCCGGCGCAGCCGTCTCCGGCCGCGGGAGTCGGACGGCTCAGGTCGAAGCAACCGAGGGAGTTGAAGAAGCCGGCATTGGAAGTAAATGGTGTCGGATAGAGAACCGGATCCGAGGAGAAGGCCGACCCGCAATTAGCCGGATCGTTGAGCCCCGGACTGCCGACCCAGGGCACAGCGTTGCCGTTGGCATCGAAGCATGGAGCGTTCAGCGCCGGATCCACAACTCCGAAGCTGGTGTTCTCGTTAAGGAATGTCTGCTGATAAGTGGCTCCGGCTTTCAGGTTGTGAATTCCCTTTACGTAGGAGATATCCGAGCGCAGGCCGGCGTTGGCCAGCGTGCGGTCCTGAATCACCGTTTCCTGCTGAATCGGACCGAGATCGGAGAAAGGATTCTCGCTGGGATAGTAGTTGTAGTGGTCGCGCCGTACGAAGGCGCCCAGGGTGAACACCGCATTGGAGCTTAGAAGCCGGGTCCACGACGGAGCAATGTTAAAAGTCCTGATTTGAGAGCGCTGATCCGTGGGGCCCACCGGATTGCCCAGGACCGGGTCGGTCACTCCGGCGTTCAGGTTGTCAAACGCGTTCGGGGTCTGGAACCAGGAGCGGGTGAATCCCAGGTTCACGTGAACGGAATCAACTTTTGAGAGCTGAAAGTCAACGCGGTCGAACACGTTCTCTTCGTTACCCTTGTCGTGAAAAACGGCAAATTCCGGGGGATCGAGAAAGCGGCCGCTGTTCAATCCGCTGGCTGAAATGAAGTTCCCCCACTTCTGGCCGCCATAGCCCAGGTTGATGTCCAGGTCGGCGGTGCCAAAGCTGCCATAGGAAGTTGTGAGGCTGCCCTTGGGCGAGGTCATGCCCTGCCCAGAGCGGGTGGTTACGTTGACCACAACGCTGGTCTTTTCGCCAAATTCGGCGGGGGGTGCGCCGGAGATGACTTCCATCGACTCGATGGAGTCGAGCGGAATCTGGTTCGAAAAGACTTTGCTCTGCTGGTCGGTGATGGGTTGACCATCCACAGAGAATGAATTCTCGGCATGGTCGCCCAGGCCATGAAACAGGCCGTTGGAATCGGCGGCGATTCCCGGAGACGACAAGGTCACCAGGGAGCTCACCGACGACGATGCGCTTTCGAGCGGCATCTTGTCGAACAAGCCTCGATCCACGTCGGTGTGAAAGGTGGGAGTATTCTCCAGCAGATCCTGTCCAGCGCCCTCCACGGTTACGGTTTCGGCCGACCCTTTTATCTGGAGCGTGATGCTCACAGTCACGGGCACGATCGAACGAACATCGATGTCCTCCGCGTGAGGAGTAAAGCCCGATCCTGTGACGGTAAGGTGATAAGGATTGAACGGAACGTTGGGAATGCTGAATTTCCCGGAACCGTCGGTTGTGACCGTGCGTTCAAAAGCGCTGACCGGGTTGTGAATTTCCACGATCGCGTTTGCCACCACGGCGCCAGTGGGATCGACGATGGTACCGTTGACGGAGGTTGAGTTTCCTCCGGACTGGGCGTACCCCTGAAAGCCAAAGCCGAGCAAAAAAACCAGCGTGAAAGCCGCGAGCCGCGACTTCTTGTATGAAGCCAGCATGATTCCTCCAATAGTCTGAAAAAATGGAAAGAGGTGCGCCCCAGGCGCACAAAGTCTCGATCAGCTCTTTGAATTTCTAGACTGCGGGAGGCGGGCGAACGCTGAGTGCGAAGGCGACCAGGCGCTGCTGGGCAGAGACTGGCTCGGACTTCGGAACCGAGATCCGAACAAATGTGCGGTTGGGCAGGACTGAGATTGCCCTGGGCGCAGCCGAGTGCGCGGTTACGCAGACCGTACACTTAGCCGCATCGTTAGCGCTCGAGTGGTGATGGGCAACGAATGCTACTGCTGAGACTAACGTCAGCAGCAGGCACAGCAACGCTATCCGTTTCGAGAAAGACCGCATAACGATTACCCCAAGAACATGCTTTTAGAATCTACACTGAAAATCTGAATGAACGCAACCGGCAGGGCTGGACTTTCAGCCCCTGAAGTCCACGATGGTGCCGGCCCCGTAGTAACCAGGGCGATGGCCAGAGTGTCTTCTCCAGTTTACGGCGGCAATGGCGGGGGCGGCTCAGGCATTAAGGACGCTTGAGAAGGATCTTGCCGCGGAAGGAACGCAGTTCAAAGCGGGAACCGGTTATGGTCCGTGGTTTCAGCAGGAGATTGCCAGCGCCAGCCGAGGAAAAGCTTCGGGCACTTGGAAATTCCGGATCGGCCAGGCTTTTCATGGAGCGCGCCTTGATATCGACCAAAACGCTGGCAGGGATCGAAATATTGAGATCTCCCGAATGACTGGTCATGTAATACTCTCCCGCCGGTCCGGGATCGCCCGCGTACCAAATGTGCCCGCTTCCTGAATTCACTTCGACCGATGGCCCGGCCACATCGCGGAGATTGATGTTGCCGCTTACCGAGCGGATGTCGAGACTGCTATTGCGAATGTCGGTAAGGCTGATGGGCCCACTCAGGGTTCGCACATGCAGGTGGGCATCGCTGATGTCCGTCACTTCGACCGAGGCCGACGAGGCTTCCAGGATGACATCGCCGCGCAATCCTTGAGCCCGCAGAGCTCCGTCCGACGAAAGCAGGCTGACCAGCGCGTCGGCAGGCACCAGCACTGTGTAATCCACCAGGCTGGTCCCCGGGTGGCTCGAGACGGACCGGAATTCGATGCGGTCGCCGTGTTGCTCCCGCTCCAGGCTGACCGCGTCGGAATGCGAAATGGTCTCGATCACAACCTGCCGGCTGCCCGAAGGCCGGACTGTGATCGGGCCGTAGTTGTTGGTGATGGAGACCACCGCCCTGGGTCCGACCGTGTAGGTGAATTCCTTTCTTTCCTGGGCTGCGGCGGCCAGAGCCACGAAAAAGATGCCAATGGCAACTCCAGCCCTTAACTGAGCGGTATTTCGACGAAGATTCATATGGCCCCCGCGAGGTCGGATACCGGAATGACGCAGTTATATCTTTTTTTAAACCTGGCCTACAAGACCTGGCCTAGAAGAAAAAGAGCGGTGATCCCTCGACGTAAGCTCAAACGTTCCACCCGGGAGCGCCATGGCTCAAGTCATCAGGCAAATATCCTTCATCTCGGGGCTTCGGTAATTAAGTCCCAATTAAGCTAGATGCCTGCTCTACCACCCCGAGCAGCCCGCTATCTGGAAAATTCGCTCGGACCGCATAGCCAGATAGCCCGGACAACCAAACTATCTCGGCCAGCAACTAAATAATTAGTTGACGTTTATAACGTCAACTCGTCAAAATTAATCCGTGAGGACTGGGTTTCCAGCCCGTCGCGCCGGGCGGGACGCCCGGCCTCCATACACGGATATTATGCAGGGATATGAGGAGAATGGGTTTTGCCGCGCAGAAAGTCTGAAATCCTGACCGAGGCTGAACTTCGCCTGATGGACGTGTTGTGGCAGAAGGGATCGGCCACCGTCCAGCAGGTCCTCGATGCGCTACCCGAGAAGCCAGCGCTGGCCTATAACTCGGTCCTGACCACCATTCGCGTTCTCGAACACAAAGGCTACCTGGAGCACATCAAAGATGGACGGGCCCATATTTACAGGCCGGCGATGGAGCGTGAGGAAGCTACGCGCTCGGAAATCCGGCGCCTGGTGAGCCGCTTCTTCAAGAATTCTCACGAATTGCTGGTCTTGAATATTCTGGAAGACATGGGATCCGAATCTAAAGGTTTTGAGGCCGAAGAGCTGAAGCGCCTCCGGAATCTGTTGCAGGCGAGAGAAGAAAAGTGATGAACGCCGCCCTTAATCTGCAATCCGTAGCCCAATTTTCCGCTGAAAGAATCCTCACCTGCACGGCGGAAGGCATAGTCATCGTAGCGCTGGCCTGGCTGGTGCTGCGCGCTATGGGTCCGCAGAATTCGAATACCCGATTCGCAGTCTGGTTCTCGGCTTTATTGGGGATCGCGGCGCTTCCTGTAGCCGGAACCTTAGTCGCCGGAACGTGGGTCGCGGGAACTTCAAACGGGATTGAGTTGGCGAAACGGGCCGAGATCACCATGCCCGCTTCCTGGGCACTTTACATATTTATCGTGTGGCTGCTGATGTCGGCGGCAGGTTTGCTCAGGGTGGGCCTTGGTTTCTGGCGCCTGCACCAGCTTCGTAAGGGCTGCGTGCCGATCGATAGTGAAACTCTCGATCCCGTGCTGACGCAGACCCTGGAAGAGTTTGACTCTCCGCGGCCGGCCCGGCTCTGCGCCTCAGATCAACTGCGGGTGCCGACGGCGATCGGGTTTGTAAAGCCGCTGGTGGTCATTCCGTCCTGGACCATGCAGGAACTCTCGACCGCGGAATTGAATACGATCCTTTTGCACGAACTGGCCCACCTGCGGCGGCGGGACGACTGGACCAACCTGGTGCAGAAGATTTTAGGCGCGCTGTTGTTCTTTCACCCCGCGGTGTGGTGGATTGAAAACAAGCTGGCGCTCGAGCGCGAGATGGCGTGCGACGATCTGGTCCTGGCCCGGACCGATAGTCCGCGGGCCTACGCCGCCTGTCTGGTGTCGCTGGCTGAAAAGACTTTTCTGCGGCGCGGGCTCGCTCTGGCCCAGGCCGCTGTCGGCCGCCTGCGAAGCGTTTCGCTGCGAGTGACCCAGATTCTGGACGTGAACCGGCCCTGCGCTACGCGGGTGTGGAGGCCGGCTCCGGCCTTCGTAGCCGGCGTGTCGCTGGTCTGCCTGGGGGCATTGTCGCAAACCCCCACCCGGCTGGTATCGTTCAGTCCTGGCGGGCCTTCCCCTGCTCTCAACCGCGCGCTTGCATCCCACAATTTTGAGGCCGGCCAGATGTCGCACATGGGCGCTCACGTCATTCCCGCGAAACTTCAGGTCCGGCAAGAACAGGCCGAAACACTTCCGATCCGGTCACTAAAGCTGCGGCCGGAAAAGAAGCATGAGGCACCGCTGGTCGCGGCAGTCGGCGCCAAGAGCTCGCTGCGAAGAACGAATAAACCTGAAGTCATTCCGGCAAACGCTGTGCAGCGTCAGGTCAAGGCGCCAATGATGGTGCGCAGCAGTATGGCGAACGATGCCGCCGTGCCGCAGGCCTTGTTCCTGGTAATGCGAACCGAGGGAGAACAAGCCGGAGTTGTGCAGACCGAATTTGTTCGAACTGAAGTTGTACAAGAATACGGCGCGTCCGGCGCCGTGGTCTGGGATGTGCGCGTCTGGCGGGTGACGACGTTCGGTCCGGCGCAGAAGTTTACGGCCGAGCAAATTACCGGCAAGTCGATTTAATTTTTTTTTGGCAGCATCAACTAAATAATTAGTTGCATAACTAGCACAAATGAACAGGAGAGAGAAGAAATGAAAAGCTGGATCGCAAACTTGAAAAGCAAGGCGGGCCTCCATCTGATCGTGCCCATTTTGGCGATGATGATGGTGGGTTCGTTCGTGACTTACGATTTCGTGTCGCCCACGCCGGCCAAGGCTGCAATGGCCGGTCCCACCACGACTGCCCTCGATGACAACAGCGTAGGGACGTTGCTTTCGCTTGACCATGCCATGGAAACCCTGGCCGCTCGTGTTACTCCGGCGATCGTGAATGTCACGGTGACATCGCGCGCCAAAGCGAACGCCAACGGCGACGCTCAGGACATGCAGCAATTCTTCGGTCCATTCGGCCAGTTCTTCGGACAGCAGATGCAACCGCGGCAGCAGCAGCAGCGGGTGGAGCACGGCCTGGGCACCGGCGTGATTATCTCCCCCGACGGCTACATCGTGACCAACAATCACGTGGTGGATGGGGCAACCGACGTTCGCGTCACCATGAGCAACCGTCGAATTCTGCCGGCCAAGGTGGTGGGGACCGATCCGCTGACCGATCTGGCAGTCATCAAGATAGAAGGCCATGACCTGCCTAATGTGCCCTGGGGCGATTCTACGAAACTGCATCCAGGCCAGACCGTGCTCGCTTTCGGCAACCCGTTTGGTTTCCGGTTTACGGTAACCCGCGGCATTGTCAGCGCGCTGAACCGTCCCAACCCGTCATCGGATGACGCCCGCAAGCCGGGGGAGTTCATTCAGACCGACGCGGCCATCAATCCGGGGAACTCCGGCGGACCGCTGGTTAACGCCCGCGGTGAAGTCGTCGGAATCAATACTTTCCTGATCTCGCCCTCCGGTTCGTTCGCGGGCATGGGATTTGCCATTCCGACCCAGATCGTGCGCCCCACGGTGGAAAAGCTGATCCAGTTTGGCAAGGTAACCCACGGCTACATAGGAGTTGGAATCTCGGATGTGACCCCGGACAACTCGAAATTCTTCCACATGGATAAAGCGGAAGGCGCCGTGGTGAGCCAGGTGGAACCCGATTCGCCCGGAGCCAAAGCGGGCCTGAAGATCGGCGATGTCATTACCCAGATCGACGGCAGCGAAGTCAGCGATGCCGGCAGCCTGCAAGTCGTAGTCGGCGAAAAGAATCCGGGGACCACGGTGCATCTGCAAGTGATGCGCGATGGCAAGAGCCTGACCCTGCCAGTGACCCTGGAAGCGATGGGCAGCCACGATAAGTCGGACACGGAAAACGCCGACGCCGGACATGGCAAACCCCGTTGGGGGATCGGTTTGGCCGACATTACGCCGGACATGCGCGATCAAATGCAGGCGCCCGGCGAACTGCACGGCGCGGTAATCCAGCAAGTGAAGCCGGGCAGCCCGGCCGACAATGCCGGATTGCAGTCTGGCGATGTGATCGAGGAAGTGGATCGCAAGCCGGTGCAGAACGCAGCCGATGCCCAGCAGGCACTGAGCAATGTCCCCAAGGGACAGAATGCACTGGTGCTGATCTGGTCCAACGGCGGCAGCACTTTCCGTGTGCTGCACGCCCCTGAAGCCGGTCAAAGCGACAGCGGCATGTAGTTCGTTTCTCCCCGAGGGGAGGTGGGCGTTCGCGCCGACCTCCCCATTTTTCTGCCACGGCGTCGCGTGGGGACAGCCGCCCCCGGCTGGCCGGGCGAGCAGGGCTCGCCGTTATCTCCATCTTTCCATTCTGAAATGTCTTTCGAATATCGCGGTCAGCTTGGCCGACGGCGAAGCTGCGCACCGCCGGACAGCCTAGGGCGGTTGTTCCCACGCGGGCTGTGGCGGATCTGAAGATCGATTATTTCCCCGGGGTGGGTTAAAAAGTGACCTATAATCCCCTGCCTATGGCGACCGGTGCGTTACCCAGCACAGAAAACCAGCACACTTCGACTCTAGAGGAGCGCGATGGAGATTAATGTCCGCAAACTTGCAGGGGTTCAGATGATGCAGATTCGCGGCGCTTTGCGGCTGGGTCCTGGAGTGGACAGCTTTCGCCAGACCATCGATGACGCTATGGCTGCCGGGGATACTCGACTGGTCATCAACTTTGCCGAAGTGCCAATGATCGATTCGAGCGGCATCGGAATCCTGGTCAAAGCCATGGCCTCGGCCAAGCAGCGCGGAGGAGGCGTGAGGTTGGTTACGCCATCCAAATTCGTGGTGCAAACCCTGAAGCTGATCGGCGTGCTGAATCTGTTTCAGATTTTTGACGATGAGAATGCCGCGGTCCAGTCGTTCAGCTCACCCTGATGTGGCGGACACGCGGGCATGGCCCCGGCAACGGCCTTCCTGCCTGTTATCGCAGATGAATATTCAGGACGTTGAAGATACTGAAGAGGTAGATTGCGCTGCCCAGAGAAAGCAGGGCGAGGGTGAAGGCCGCGAGGGGTGAGTTGAAAAGGTGTTTGCGGCGCGGGCCCTCGTGGTCAATGGCAGCCCTGTATTTATCAATCCACTCCTGATCCTTGCTGACCTGACCGAACGAGGACTGGATCGACTCCTGAAGCCGCCGCTGATCGTCCTGGTCAAGTCCGACGAAGCGAAAAGGCTGCTGGCTCCAGGAAACCGGCTTGAGCATTTCCGCGGTGCCTAATACCGGCCCGGTCGGGGTCACAAACATCAGTTTCACGCGGGACTGGCGATCCACCGGCTTGGGCAGGCAAAGCATGCCCCCGGTGAGCGAGATCACTTCAAGTTGTGCCTGGGTGCGGTGGCCATCTTCAAATCGAAGAACGGCATGAGTGATGTCGGACAGATTCAGGCGCGGCGCCCGACGATCAGGATTCGAATGGGGGAGGGCATTCACAGGAGGAGTATCCTCCTTGTTCGTCCCAAGCGGGAGATTACGGAAGGACCTGCCGCGGTCGCGTTACCTCGACATCTGCCCTTACGCGATTCGTAAGCGTTCGTCGATTAGGTACCGTCGAAGATAATATCCGAGATGAAAATGTGTGACAGCATGAGCCATGGAGGAATGACTGGAATTAATTGTTTCGGCTTGCGGCGAAGTTGCCCAAGCCTTCACGGAACCCATACAGGATGTTGATGCATCGAAAAAAGCGATAAGCTCAAGCGGCAATTTGGATTGACAGGCGGCGGGCTCGCCGATACCCTATTCAGATACAGATCAGCCTGAATTATGGATCGTCTGGCCAGCGTCGCGAGCGGTGCAGCACAGGGGGTGCGAGTGGTCTTTCTCGCCCTTAGGGTGGCCATTCCTGGCCTGGTGCTCGCACCACACAAGCAAGAGAGCGGCGGATGATTTAGTCATACCGAGATCAGCAAGAGGCCATCATCCACCGCATCGGATGATGGCTTTTTTAGTTTCTGCAGGCTTGCATACACGGCCATTGCGGCCGGGGAGGAAGATTTGGCACCCGATCACGTAACCATATTCGATACGACTTTGCGCGACGGCGAACAGTCGCCGGGTTGCAGCATGAACGTTAGCGAGAAGGTGCGCATGGCGCACCAGCTCGATCGCCTGGGAGTAGATATCATCGAAGCCGGCTTTCCCATCGCATCGGAGGGGGACTTTGAGGCGGTGCGGGCGCTGGGCCGCGAGATTCGCCGGCCCGTCATCGCCGCGCTGGCGCGCAGTTGTCCGGGAGATATCGAACGGGCCTGGCGCGCGCTCGAAGGCGCTTCCCGCCCGCGAATTCACACTTTCCTGGCCACTTCCGATATCCACCTGCAGCACAAGCTGAAGATTTCCCGGCGGCAATGTCTGGAGCAGGCCCGGGACGGCATCAAGCTGGCCCGCTCGTTCTGTAAAGACGTCCAGTTCTCCGCTGAAGATGCCAGCCGCACCGACCTCGCCTTCTTGTGCGAAGTGCTGGAGGCCGTGATCGAAGCGGGCGCGACCACTCTCAACATTCCGGACACGGTCGGGTTCAGCGTACCTCATGAATTCGCAGAGCTGATCCAGACTCTGCGTCGCCGGGTGCGCGGGATCGACGGCGTGACCATTTCGGTGCACTGCCACGATGACCTGGGACTCTCTGTGGCGAACTCGCTGGCAGCCATTGGCGCGGGCGCGCGCCAGGTGGAGTGCACGGTGAACGGCATCGGCGAGCGGGCCGGCAATACTTCCCTGGAAGAGCTGGTCATGGTGATGCGGGTGCGGGCGGAGCATTACCCGTATGAGACCGCGGTGGTGGCCGAACAGCTGTTTCCGTCCAGCCAGCTTTTGTCTGAAATCACCGGCGTGTACGTGCAGCCGCACAAGGCCATTGTGGGACGGAACGCGTTCGCTCACGAAGCCGGTATTCACCAGGACGGCATGATCAAGGACCCGTCAACCTACGAGATCATTGCGCCTCAATCAGTGGGGGCTCCCCGCAACTCCCTGGTCCTGGGCAAACATTCCGGCCGGAACGCCCTTCGGGTACGCTATGAGAAGCTGGGCTTTACGTTCGAACGGGCACAACTCGACGACGTCTACCGCCGCTTCGTGGCCCTGGCAGACAAGATCAAGACGATCGAGGACGGACATCTGCTCGAACTGGTGCGCGACGTGCCCAGCCGCACGGCTACCATTCCCGACAGCGCCGGAAAAACGGCGTCTACGTGGATGACGGCAATGAGTAAAGAAGAGACGCAAACGCATCCGGATCCGATTGGCGCGAAAGAGAAGGCCCACGCCGCCCACGCTGCGCACGAGGGCGAACAGGAAGATTATCTCTGGGGCGTATGATTGCGAGGGCCTAGATCTGCAAGATTGTTTGTTACTTGAGTGGTAGGGGAACCCGCCGGCTGTCGCATTCAGGAAGCCGGGGATTGAAGATTAAAACCAGAAGCCA
Source organism: Terriglobales bacterium (assembly GCA_050746005.1). Classification (GTDB taxonomy): domain Bacteria; phylum Acidobacteriota; class Terriglobia; order Terriglobales; family Acidobacteriaceae; genus JAIQFF01. The sequence continues at coordinate 5,491 of JBOGLC010000113.1, read as the reverse complement.
GTTCCTGGTTCTCAGATGCCAGATTGAGATCGGGAGTCACTCTGGGTAATGTTTCAAGATTGAGGACTGGATTCATGACAAAGACGGGAGCACAAATCCTTTGGGAATGCCTGGAACGCGAGGGCGTGAAGCACGTCTTCGGCTATCCGGGCGGCGCAATTCTGCCCGCGTATGACGCACTGAAGCACAGCGACATCCATCACATCCTGGTGCGCCACGAGCAGGGCGCCACCCACATGGCGGACGGGTATGCCCGCGCCAGTGGAGAGGTTGGAGTGGCGGTCGCGACTTCAGGTCCGGGCGCGACCAACATGGTGACCGGTATCGCCACTGCCATGCTGGATTCATCCCCGATTGTCTGCATTACGGGTCAGGTAGGCAGCAAACTGATCGGCTCCGACGCCTTTCAGGAAACCGACATTACCGGCATCACCCTGCCCATCACCAAGCACAATTATCTGGTCACGCACGCCGATCAACTGGCGCAGGTGTTGCGGGAGGCTTTTTATGTGGCCCGCTCGGGCCGGCCCGGTCCGGTTCTGGTCGATATAACTAAGGACGCGCAGCAGTCTTCCTGCGAATTCGATTGGGAAGCCGCCAAACCACAGACGCCGGGGTACCGTCCCGATCTTTCTCCCGAGGAATCGGAGTATGCGCAGGCCCTGGAGTTGATCCACAAGTCCAAGCGGCCGCTCATCCTGGCGGGGCACGGCATTATCGTCTCCGGCGCTATGGCGGAAGTGCTCACCCTGGCGGAGAAGGCCGGCATTCCGGTCGCACTCACGCTGCTCGGGCTGGGGGCGTTTCCGGCTTCTCACCCGTTGAACCTGGGCATGATGGGCATGCACGGCGAAGCCTGGGTAAACCATGCCATTCAGGAAGCAGACCTGCTCCTGGCGCTCGGCATGCGCTTCGACGATCGGGTCACCGGCAATCTCAAGACCTACGCGCAGGATGCCAAGAAGATCCATATCGAAATCGATCCTGCTGAAATCAACAAGAACGTCAAGGTAGATGTCGCCCTGGTCGGAGATCTGCGCGAAGTTCTGCGCGAACTCCTGCCTCGGGTGGAGACGGTCGATCACACCGAATGGCTGGATTCCATCGACAAGCTGAAGGGCGATTCCGCGGTGCGGGACGTGCAGAAGCTTCCCGACAACGGGCATCTCTACGCTGCGCATGTCATCAACGATCTCTGGCGCGAAACCCGCAACAGCAACACGGTAGTGGTGACCGACGTCGGCCAGCACCAGATGTGGGAGGCGCAATATTACAAGCACGAAAAGCCGCGCTCGCTGATCACTTCCGGAGGCCTGGGGACCATGGGCTTTGCCCTGCCCGCGGCCATCGGAGCCAAGGTGGCGCGGCCGGAGGCCGACGTATGGGTGATCGTCGGCGACGGCGGGTTACAGATGACCATGTCTGAACTCGCGACCATCGTGCAGGAAAAGTTGAAGATCAACATTGCGATCATCAACAATGGATTTCTGGGCATGGTGCGCCAGTGGCAGGAATTTTTCTACGAGCGCAACTATGAAGCTACGCCGCTGCTGAATCCCAATTTTGTGAAGCTGGCCGAGGCGTATGGCATCCGCAGTATGGCGGTGACCGAGCGCTCCCAGGTGTTGCCCGCGGTGCGGGCGGCGCGCGATCATGACGGCCCGGTGCTGCTCGACTTCAAGGTGGAGCAGGAAGACACGGTCTACCCCATGGTCGCGGCCGGGGCGTCTTTGAACGACATGATCCGGCGGCCCAGTCCCATTGTCGAAACCGCCACCGACGAATAAAGAAAGACGAATAAAGGCGAAAATGCTGAACATATTTGTTGTCTATGTCGAAAACAAGCCGGGCGTGCTGACCCGTGTGGCATCGCTGTTCCGCCGCCGCGCCTTCAACATCGACTCACTGACCGTGGGGCGCACAGAAAAGCCGGAAGTCTCGCGCATGACCATCACGGTCGATACCAATCCCGACCAGGCCAAACGCATTGAGGCCAATCTTTATAATCTGGTGAACGTGCTGCTGGTCGAAAACATTACCCATGAGCCGGCGATTGCCCGCGATCTCGCCATGATCAAGGTGGCTGCGACCCATGAAGCGCGTTCGCATGTGCTCGAACTGGCCAGCGTGTTCCGTGCCCGGGTGGTGGATGTGGCGCCCGAATCGCTCACCATCGAGATCACGGGGGGTGAAGACAAGATTGACGGCCTGCTGGAAGTGCTGCGCCCTTACGGCGTAGTGGAGATGGTGCGCACCGGTATTGTCGCCATGCGACGCGGCACCACTTCGGCCACGGCCAACCCGGCGCAGACCAAGACACCTGACGTCGCGGCCGATGAAGGCGTGTCATACTCGGTTTGACCCAGTTCGCGTAAATGGATTGTCATCCAGACCGGAGCGAAGCGGAGTGGAGGGACCTGCTTTTCGACCGGAAGCCACACGCCTTCCCTGTTTATGAAGTACGCTCCACTTCCGTAAAATCAAATGGCTCTGTTATCCAGCGAAAGGAAGAACAATGTCGAAGATGTATCACGAGAATGACGCCGATGTGGCCTTGATCCGGGCGAAGAAGGTCGCCATAATCGGCTACGGATCCCAGGGACACGCCCATGCCCTCAGCCTGAAGGACAGCGGCGTGGACGTCCACGTGGGATTGCCGGCCAGCAGCGACTCGCGGGCCAAGGCCAAAGCCAGCGGTCTGACGGTAGGCACAGTTGCAGAGGTCGCAGCCTGGGCCGATGTCATCATGGTCCTGGTGCCGGATACGGTTGCGTCTGAAGTCTACAAAAAGGAAATCGCTCCGCACCTGACCGCCGGAAAGACGCTGATGTTCGCACACGGCTTCAACATTCGCTTTGGGACCATCACCCCTCCCGCCAACGTCGACGTTTCGATGATTGCGCCGAAAGCGCCCGGACATCGGGTGCGCGAAGTGTTCGTGGAAGGCGGCGGCACGCCTGCATTGCTGGCTATCCATCAGGATGCTACGGGAAAAGCCCGGCAACTGGCGCTTTCCTACGCCAAGGCCATTGGAGCGACGCGAGCCGGCGTGATCGAAACCACCTTCGCCGAGGAAACGGAAACCGATCTGTTCGGGGAACAGACGGTCCTGTGTGGCGGCGTGAGTGCCCTGCTCAAGGCGGGATTCGAAACCCTGGTCGAAGCCGGCTACCAGCCTGAAATCGCGTATTTCGAATGCCTGCATGAGCTGAAGCTGATTGTTGACTTGATTTATCGTGGCGGCCTTAACTACATGCGCTATTCGGTCAGCGATACCGCCGAATACGGCGACTACACCGCCGGACCGCGCATCGTCACCGAGCAAACCCGGGAAACCATGCGGCAGCTGCTGCGCGAAATCAAGGACGGATCGTTCGCCAGGAAATGGATTAAAGAAAACGAGACGGGCCGCGAATGGTTCGAGGCTATTCGCGAGAAAGAGCAGAAGCAGCAGATCGAAAAAGTCGGCGAGGAATTGCGCGCCATGATGACCTTCCTCGATCCGGTCACAGTGAAACAGACCAGCAAGCGCACAAAAGTGCCGGCGTAGTTCGGTTTCCGTAGCGCTGCCGTCCCGGTGCCTGTGGGCGGGCGTCCAGCCCGCCACACGGTGAGGTATTCCTTTAGTCCGCACCCAAAAGATTGTCCCAGCGGCGATGGGGCTCTGTAATTCTTTCTGGAAACCCCTTCTGGAAGATAAGGCAGTAGTCAGTTTCAAGTTGTCAGTTCTTAGTTATCTCTACCTTGACATCCGGATCCTGTTCCCGGCAAACTCTATAGCGAACAAATAGCGAAAACTATCTTTCCCCTCCAGCCAGGGACATGTTCATCGAACTCCACTCCCGCTCGGCTTTCAGTTTTCTCGAAGGCGCTTCTCTGCCCGAGGACCTGATCGCCGCCGGCGCCCATCTGAACATGCCGGCCATGGCGCTGCTCGACCGTGACGGCGTCTATGGCGCTCCCCGTTTCTATATGGCAGCCAAGAAGGCAGGGATCAAGGCGCATTTGGGAGCGGAGGTCACCTGCGACATTTTCGGATCGACGGATTTTCGGATTGACGAATTTAAAACCCCGAGTGATCGAGAGATTTCAAATTCGAAAATTCGACAATTCGAAAATTCGGCAATTGCTTCCTTCCGCCTTCCCCTCCTGGTTTCCTCCCGCCTCGGCTATCAGAACCTGTGCCGCCTGATCACAAAAATGAAGCTGCGGGCTCAGAAAGGCGAGGGCGCTGTCCGCCAAGACGAGCTGCAGGAACATGCGGCCGGGCTCATTTGCCTCACGGGCGACGATGACGGTCCATTGGCCACTGCGCTGGCCCGCGGCGGCAGGGAAGAAGCGCGGTGGTCGGTGGAGTGCCTGACCGGCATTTTTGGGCGGGACAACGTTTACGTGGAACTGCAGCGCCATTTTCATCGCCAGCAGGAAGCTCGCAACCGCACCGCCATGGAAATCGCGCATGCGCTTAAACTCCCGCTGCTGGCCACTAACGGCGTCTGCTATGCGAGGCCGCGGGAGCGCGAACTCTGCGACGTCTTCACTGCCATTCGCAACCATGCCACGCTGGCGACTGCCGGGCGCCTGCTGGCGCGCAATTCGGAGCGACATGTGAAGTCGCCGCAGCAGATGCAGCAGCTTTTTGCCGACCTGCCCGATGCCCTGGCCCATACGCTGGAACTGTCATCGCGGCTTGAATTCACGCTCGAAGCTCTGGGATATGAATTCCCCAAATATCCCGTGCCGGAAGGCGAGACCATGATGTCCTTCCTGAGGGAACGCACCCGGGAAGGCTTTCAGCAGCGCTATGGGCGCTCGGGCGCCGGCCTAAAAAGCCGCGCTCAGAGCCAGATTGAGCGCGAGCTGGCGCTGATCGAAAAGCTCAAGCTGGCCGGCTATTTTCTCATTGTGTGGGACCTGGTCCGCTTCTGCCGCGAGCAAAATATCCTGGTGCAGGGGCGCGGGTCCGCCGCCAACAGCGCGGTCTGTTATTCGCTCGGCATCACGGCGGTCGATCCCATCGCCATGGAACTGCTGTTCGAACGCTTTCTGTCCGAGGAGCGCGGCGAGTGGCCCGACATCGATCTCGATCTGCCCAGCGGCGACCAGCGCGAACGCGTCATTCAATATTTGTACAAACGCTATGGTGAACGCGGCGCCGCCATGACCGCCAACGTCATCACCTATCGCAATCGCATGGCCTCGCGCGAAATGGGCAAGGCTCTGGGCTTCGATCCCGAAACTCTGGACAAAGTTTCAACCGCAGTCTCCACCTGGGAGTATCGCGACGCGCAAGACCAGCTCGACCATCGTTTCCACGACGCCGGATTGGATCTGCGTCATCCCCGCCTGCGTAAATATTTTGAGTTGTGCGAAGCGGTGCAGGATTTGCCGCGCCATCTGGGGCAGCATTCCGGCGGCATGGTCATCTGCCAGGGACAGCTTGATTCCGTGGTGCCGCTCGAACCCGCGTCCATGCCGGGCCGCGTGGTGG
>JBOGLC010000112.1:0-8623 GCA_050746005.1 Terriglobales bacterium | reverse complement strand
AGCGCCCCGCTCGTGCGGCAGCGCCACAGACCCGCACGAGCGGGGCGCTCGCGCCTACATGGGCTTTCGTTGCAGTTCGGGGACGTGTTCTGCCGGGGTGCCCTTTTCCAGCAAGTAGTTGCCTGGGCCCTGTTTGCCGCGGACAGTGCGGGCGAATTCGGCTATGAAAAAGCCGGCGCGCAAGGCCTCGGTAAATGCCCATCGGGTGGCTTCCCGCCATTCCCGGGCGAGACCTGGATCTTTCCGCTCCACCGTCAGAATATCGCTGGGGATCTGGATGGCGATGCGCTGGCGGGCCTGTGCGGCGGCCAGATCGTTGCGTAGCGGTTTGCCGTCACCATTGAACTGGAGCAGGGGTCGCAGGCGAGAAAACGCGTCCAGGACGTCGGTGCGGTAGTCCTTGCCCTGCAGGCGATCGCGAACCCGGCGACTGGCGAGCGGCCACCTTACCCACAGGCGATCGGTACCATTCCGGTGGAGGATGCTGGAAGTTTCCGGACCGTAAAAGTCGATCCTGTAGATATCCGAGACCACGCCCAGTTTGCCGAAGTTGAGATGAGCATTTCTGCTCTGCAAGGGGTCAAAGGTCCAGGTGATCTCGGGTACGCGCATGGCCAGAGCGCGCTCGCGCTGGGCCAGCTTAAGTTTGTAACCCAGGTCGAGGTCGCGATAGGGCTCCCGCACCGCGAGCATGTGGGAGTGTAAGGTGACATGTCCGGCTTCCATGCCCAGGAAGCCGAAGGCGAATCCAGCAAGCCTGGGGCCATCGAAGGCGCCTACCCAGACGCTGCCCGCCTCCTTGCTGGCGATCATGAGCGCCAGGGGCATGACGTCGCGATCGGCAAGTTGCCATACCTCACGTTCGACGGCTTCGGCCTGCTGCAGATCTTCGAAGCTTTCGAGGTCTCGGATGATGAGGGATAGTTCGGTCATGAAGGCGTCCAATATACGCGAGGCGGATTGGTTGATGCCAGTTCACACGGGCGCGTGGGGACAGGCGTCCCCCGCTGTACGGTTGAGCGCTGGACGTTGTTCGCCGGAGACGAGTGGCGGAGCTTCGCTCCGCTGGACAGCGGTGGCGAGATGCCGCGCGCTACTGAGAATGTGCGGTGGAACTATAGGGGTCCTTCGACTGCGTAGGAAGTTCGCTTCGCGAACTTCCTACTTCGCTCAGGATGACAGGATTGCAGGATGCCGGTGACGCGAGATGAGGGCTGTGCTGGATCGCAGAGCTACAGGTTTTCGGTAGCTCTAAACCGATTTCCCCCCCACAGAGCTGTCATCCTGAGGAAGTGGACCCTTCGCGTAAGCGAAGGGGCCCGACGAAGGACCTATGCAAGCGATAGCAGCGCCCAGATCCCGCCAGGTTTCATTCTTGATCGCGACGGCAGTTGTGGTTGGCGATGGGAAGCATCGGTGAAGCCCCACGCGAAATGCAGAGGTCCTTCGCTTCGCTTGCTTGCGTCCCGCTTCGCGGGACGCAAGACTGCGCTCAGGATGACAGGGGTGCAGGATGGGAGGTTTTCAGTAGTCGAACCGTTTCGGTAAAGGGGGGTGCTGTGGTGGAACCGTTTCGGATTCACGTTGCGGATGAGGTGCTCGACGATCTGCGGACGCGGTTGCGCCACACGAGATGGCCTGACCAGATACCCGGCATCGGCTGGGAACAGGGCACCGAACTGGAGTGGCTGCGGAGCCTCGTGTCCTACTGGGCCGATGAGTTCGACTGGCGTACCTGGGAGAGGAAACTCAACGCTCTCCACCACTTTACCTCTGAGGGCATCCACTTTGTGCATCAGCGTGCCGCCTCGGGTCAAGGTGTGCCGCTCATCCTTACCCACGGCTGGCCCGGCAGTTTCCTGGACTACGTGGACATGCTGTCGATGCTCGAACACTTCGATGTGGTCATACCGTCCCTTCCCGGGTATGGATTCTCGCCGCGCCCACCCAAGGTCGGCATCAACTACCGGTACGTCTCCGAGCGCTGGCACCGGCTCATGTCCGAGCTTGGGTATTCCCGCTATGGTGCGGGCGGCTATGACTTCGGTTCTGGGGTGACGACGATCCTTGCACTGGATCATCCCGAGCCGGTAATCGGGATCCATCTCACCACGCTGGAGTCGGACATTGCCCCCGTGGTGGATGACGCGGAGCGGTCCGATGTCGAGCGTTTGTACCTCGCGGTGAACCGGCGGTGGAGCACGACGGAGCGCGGCTACAGCGCGATCCAGTCCACCAAGCCGCAGACCGTTGGCTATGGACTCAACGACTCCCCGGCGGGACTGGCCGCCTACCTGGGCGAGAAGTGGCACTCGTGGAGCGAAGTCACGCCGTCGGACGATTTCCTCTGCGCCACCCTCACGCTCTACTGGGTCACGCAGACCGTCACCACGTCGATGCGCGACTATTGGGATAATCGCCGGTACCCAGTCGCTCCCACCTTCGTCAACACGCCCACAGCATTCGCTGTCTTCGCGCACGAAACCGTTTCCGAAGGCGAGCCGCCGCGCTCGTATCTGGAACGCGTCTACAACATCCAACGCTGGACGGTCTTTCCGCGCGGCGGACACTTTGCCCCAGTTGAGGCACCCGCGGCGGTAGCAGGCGACCTTACCACTTTCTTCCGTGACCTAATTTGAGGCCCATGCTGATGGTTCGCGCTTCCAGTCTCTTCGTCGGGGTCGACGCGACTTGGTCAACGCGACTTGGTCAACGCGTTTTGATTGGAGCGACCACGGCCACACTTAGCGGATTACAAGCCACCCGGATGTCGGCACTCGACACGGAGGGCGAGATTTTGCCCAACACCCAACGCCAGCCCTCAGCAGCATGTCACTGCACTGGCGGCCGGCTGTAAGCGCGATCGGCACCCGATGGCGCAGTGTTTGCCGGTGGCTGGCTGGCCAGCAGGATCATCGCCTCCAGCGTTCTTGCCCGCTGCTCGTCCTTGAGAACGAGATAGCGGCGATTTCCAGTCGGAGACGGTTCGAAGCGCGAACTGCCGTCGGGCAGGACGGTGATGGTTCCGGGCGGAGACAGCGAGAAATAGTTTTCGTCCGGACGCACCGCGTAGAGCACCGCCGTCAGGTCCCAGGTGGGCCGGTCGTAAGGCATTTTCATGTAGGACCGGTAGGCCTCGGCTACGGGATGATCCTGCACGTAGCCGAAATCGTGCTCGATGCGCTGCGCCGGAAAGGCCAGGGCGGCGCCAATTTCAAATCCGCTCACCACGATAGGAGTGGGCCAGTCCTGAAACAGTTTTACCGCCGAGGGCACGTCCTGCGCCAGGTTGAACTCGGATTTTCCGTCGGCAAAATTCCCCGCCATCACCGCTAACAGGCGGACTTTCTTCCGCACCAGCGTTGGTCCATCGTCCGGGCTGGCGGTATCGGGCCTGGTTTCGAGCAGCCGGGCCAGATTTGTGCTGAACCCCACTTGCACGATCACGACGCTCGCATCAGCCTGCCGCGCCAGGGTCTGGCGCAGAAGAGAGACCGCCTCCGGCGCTTGTGCGCCATCCAGAATGCGGTGAGGGTAGACGAAGCTGCCGTCCGGCCGCCGCCGCTCCGCGGGAACCTGGATCATCGGATTCGACTCCGGCGTCTTGCCATTGCGCACGGCGCCGATAGGAATATCGGGGCGTCCGTAAAAAGTATTGACCAGGTCCACGTAGGGCGCCGCCCATTTATTGTCTTTGGTGATGGTCACCGCCAGCAGGTTGACCTCATGGCGGCTCGCGAACGCGTGCAGCATGGCGAGAGCGAGCGCGTCATCGACGTCGTTCCCCATGTCGGTATCGAAAATAATACCGGCAGGAGCTTGGGCAAAAGCCGCGGACAAAAATGCGATGACCAGGCAGAAAACCAGAATAGCAACCTTCATGGGGTTTCCCGTACCGGCTAGTCTTTCTTCGGTACTGCATAATATCCGCTGCGCGCCTGGATCTTGTAGTCCTTCTTGGCCAGGATTTGAACCTTGCGGAAGCTGCCGTCGAGCGCGGAGTTGGTGGGGGTGTAGCCGACGTTGTACTGGCTGCGCAGTTCACGCGCGATCTGGTCAAAGGCTTCTTTCAGTTTGTCCATCTTGTTGCCCACGTCGATGACCCGGCCGCCGGTCTCGCTCGCCAGCTTCTTCATGTCGCGATCGCCGGAGTATCCGCCGAAGCCGTAAAAGCCCCGGTCTGCGATCAGCAGCACGTAACAGATGGAATCCGATTTCTGTGCCGCCTCAATGGCATCGGTGACCTTGTACTGGCTGCCCTGGTCTTCCCCGTCAGTGAGCAAAATCATGGCCTTGCGCCCAACTTCTTTGGCCAGCTCATCGTGGGACGCCAGGTAGACCGTGTCATAAAGCACGGTCCCCTTGGGATTCGAACTGCAGGGCAGCGGGCCGCCGCCCTGTCCGGGCAGGCCGCCGCAACTGGATGGCGGGGCATTGATGCGGGCGCTGTAGAGAGCTTCCCGCAGCCGGCGCGTGGAGTTGGTGAAATCCTGCAACAGGTTGGAATCGACATCGAAGCTGATGACGAAGGCCAGGTCCTTGGGCCGCAAAATCTCGTTCAGGAAGTTGGATCCGACCTCCTTCTCCATCTCAAGGACCCGCTGCTGGCTGCCGCTGGAGTCGATCAGAATGCCCAGGGTCAGGGGAAGATCGGACTCGGCGGTGAAATACTTGATGGTCTGAGGCTTGCCGTCTTCGAGGACCTGGAAATCGTCCTTGGTCAAATTGGGAATCAGCGCGCCTTTCTTGTCTTTCACGTTGAAAAAGAGCTGGACGACGTTAACATTGACTTTCAAGGTGCCTACCGACCGGTCCTGCTCATCGCTCTGGTTCCCCTGCGCGGGATTATCCGCGTCTGGAGTGCCGGCCAGGTGAGGAAGCTGCTGGGCCTGGGCCGCGCCCGCGCAGAAAAGGCCGCCGGCCGCCATGGCGGTTGCCAGCATTGGGATTGCAAATGCCTCAAACCTGCGGATTCTGGGCATCCAGATATTCCCCCCCCACTTTTTTTGTTAGTCTATTCCATCAGGGTTAGATGCACGAAACCTCGGGTCTCGGCATCCCAAATACAGGCAATCGCCCTCAGGCGGAGAGGTTCCTCGTGCGCTCAGTAATGGGTAACAGGTCTGGGGTTTTGGGTGCCACGTTGCTGGCGCTTTGTCTATTCTGCACGACAGCGGCTGCTCAGCAGCAGGAAAAGGCAAAGCAGGATATTCCAGATGCGCCCTCGGCCTCGCGGCCCTTCCCCAGCGCGCCGCCCCCGGGCCAGCGGCCGCAAGACCAGGCGCCGGAAAATCAGGCGCCGCCTGCGAGTCAGCCTCCGCCGCCTAACCAGCCTCCGCCCATCAGTTCCAACCCCGCGGAAGAACCGGTTTATGCGCCCGGAGTCGCTCCTGAGCCGCCGTTCAAGGTGACGACGGTACCTGAAGGCGCGGCCCCAGGTGGACACAATAACGACGAACTGTACAAGATCACGATAAACACCAATCAGGTTGTCGTTCCGGTCATGGTGAAAGACGACTCCGGACGTCTGGTCAATGGCTTATTGTCGAGAGATTTCTCGGTTTTTGAGGATGGCAAAAAGCAGAATCTGAATTTCTTTACCACCGATCCCTTTGCCCTCTCGGCGGCCGTGATCCTGGACACCGGCATGCCGGACGTAGCCCTGCAGAAGGTCAACCAGACCTTCACTGCGATGGAAGGCGCTTTCAGCCAGTTCGACGAAGTCTCGCTGTACACGTACAGCACCAGCGTATCCAGGGTGACCGATTTCGCGGGCGTGGGCCGCAAACTGACTGCGGCCCTCGACAGCCTCAAGATGGTGACCGGCAGAAATAACGGCCCTCCCGTGGTCAGCGGCCCGATGGGGCCGCAGGGGCCGATCGTCAACGGCGTCCCCATTGACGCCGGCGCGCCCCGGACCATCAACCCGCCCAAGGAATCCCATGTGCTGAACGATGCCATCGTGCAGGCAGCTCTCGACCTGCGGAAACGCGACCGGACCCGGCGAAAAGTTATTTTCATCGTCAGCGACGGCCGGGAATATGGCAGCAACGCCAGCTACAGGGACACGCTGAAGGTCCTGCTGTCGAACGGAATTCAGGTGTACGGAGTGGCAGTCGAAGGCTCGGCCATCCCCGGATATGGCTCGCTGCAGAAGTTGCATTTGCCGCTGACGGGATCGCGATTGGGCTACAGCGACATCCTGCCCAAGTATGCCAATGCCACCGGCGGCGAGATCTTCTCCGGATTTTCCCGCGACGCCATCGAAACCACGTACGCCCGCGCCCTGGGCGATGCCCGCAATCAGTACACCCTGGGATACCTGACCCACTCCACTCCCAGCAGCACTCACCGCGAAATCGAAGTGCGGGTAGCTCGTCCCGATCTGAAGGTGACCGCCAAAGAAGGCTACTATCCTGTCGGTTTGGCGCGCTGAGGCATAAGCGCTCACTCGAGCTCTTTGACCTGAAGGCCTGCTAACTTCCGGGAACGCCGTTTCTGGCTAACTTCCGTGCGGGCGACACATTCGTCCAGAGCCCATTTCGCTTGTCTCGGGACACGTTTCCGGCCACTGAGTACTTGTTTATCCAAGTTGGCAGGACCTAGACTAAGGCCCGAGACCGAGACTCGCATTCCTTTCCAGCAAATCTTCGATTTCTTGCCATCGATACATGGGTCCAGTCATTCAAGTTTCCGGAATCCGCAAAACCTACGGCTCTACAGTAGCCGTCGACGAAGTATCGTTTGAGGTCAACGACGGTGAGATCTTTGGTTTAATCGGACCCAATGGCGCGGGAAAAACTACGACCATGGAGTGCATCGAGGGTCTGCGCACGCCCGACCGGGGCGCCATCTCGGTGCTGGGTCTAGATCCGTTCAACGACGTTTACAAGCTGCAGGAGCGGATTGGGGTTCAGCTCCAGCAGGCACAACTGCAGAAGCGGATCAAAGTATGGGAGGCGGTTGACCTCTGGGCCTCCCTGTACAAAAAGAATGCGGTCGACGGCGAACGGTTGCTCGAACAGCTCGGCCTTACCGACAAGCGGAATGCCTGGTTCATGAGCCTGTCGGGGGGCCAGAAGCAACGACTGTTCATTGCCCTTGCGCTGATTAACAATCCGGAAGTGGTGTTTCTCGACGAGCTAACCACCGGGCTCGACCCGCAGGCGCGGCGCGCTATCTGGGATCTGGTGCGCGGCATCCGCCAGGATGGCAAGACGGTTTTCCTGACCACCCATCTCATGGAGGAGGCCGAGCGGTTGTGCGATCGAGTAGCAATCATCGAACACGGACACATCATCGACATGGACAGCCCAGCGAGCCTGGTGAACCGGCACTGTCCTGAGCGAACCGTTGTCCTCGCCACCGACGACCGAACCGCCGCGGAATGTTTTCGAACCATCCCGCGAGTCGGCGAAATCATCTGCAGCGACTCCCAATTCACGATTCGAGGTCGCGGCGACGATCTCGTCACCGAGGTGATTCATTGCCTGTCCGAGAACCGGATCCGGGTCACGGACTTCCGCACGATTCTCCCCAACCTTGAGGACGTCTTTCTCAAACTGACCGGTCACTCAATTCGCGACTGAGGCTTGATCACTATGCTGCGTGGACTCTGGAAATTGACGTGGATCGAGATCAAGATATTCCTCCGCGAGCCGCTTGGGGCCTTCGGGACGATCGGTATCCCCGTTTTGGTGTTCCTCGTGGTGGGTCGAGCAGTCGGCGGCCGAGTCGCAACGACCTCACCCGCGGCGAGTAGTTTTATCAGCGTCGGTCTGCCAGTGCTCGCGTCGGTTCTGATCGTCATCGGCGCCGTGCTGTCGCTGGTTACAATCATTTCGATCTACCGCGAAGGCGGCATTCTCAAACGACTCCGCGCCACTCCACTGCGCCCCCAGACGATTCTCACCGCTCACGTGATCGTAAAGCTCCTGCTCAGCTCGGCTACACTGGCCTTAATGGTGCTGGCGGGCAAACGCTACTATCCAGCCGTCATTCATGCTCCATTGCTTGGGTTCACGATAGCGCTTCTGATCAGCACCTGTAGCATTCTGTCGATCGGCTTTCTCATCGCCAGCATCGTTCCTACAGCGCGCTTTGCGCAGCCGATCGGTGCGGTCATCATGTACCCGATGATCGCAGTGTCGGGACTTTTCGCGCCGATTGCATCCCTTCCGCCCGCGGCTCAAGCGGTGGCAAGAATCTTGCCGCTAACTTACGCGGTTTCACTGCTCCAAGGGATTTGGAAGGGCGACGCGTGGTGGCCCCACGCGCAGGACCTGGCGGCGCTGGCCTTGGCGTTCATCGTGTGCACAGCGCTCTCCTCGAAGGTGTTTCGGTGGGAGTAGCAAGTATTCTCGAAACTCTTGAAATCCTCGACTCTGGTTGCATGACCGGCAATCCGGAAATTATTCCGGTTTAAAAGCCGGCTTGTGGGAAGCCCGCCCAGACTTCCGCGAAAGGCGTTTCTGGATAACTTCTGAATTGCCGACCTCCATGTAAGTCTTTGTCAAGAGAAAACAGAACTCTCCGACGCGCGCTACGGAGGAGCGCGCACCTACCGAACCTGCCAGAACCCGCAGCCCGCACGTGTTGCCTCTCGGCGGTTGGTTCCTGCCTT
>JBOGLC010000111.1:0-38614 GCA_050746005.1 Terriglobales bacterium | reverse complement strand
AGCGCCCCGCTCGTGCGGCAGCGTCCGTAATGCTGCCGCACCGTCCATGGCGCTGCTGTCTGTAGCGCTGCCGCACCGTCCATGGCGCTGCCGGCACGAGCGGGGCGCTCGCCCCTACATATAGAACAGACTCAATCTGGGCAGGCCGTACTTTTCCAGCAGGCGCTTGTGCAGATACTGCTTCTGCAGCTGATCGATTTGCGCCGCCGGCATCTTGCGGCGATAAGGGCTCAGTTCGCGGTCGGCCTCGGCGCGCACAGCGACGATCTCATCGTCGGGCGTTGCCGCCAGCAGCACCGCGAATAGCTTTTCTTCCAGCACCGTGAGCCGCCGTTCCAGGTCCTCCAGTCGCGATGAAGTTTCCTCCATGCCGGAGGCCAGTTCGCGCAAGCTACCCGCCGTCGCCCGCGCCACGGCCGGTCCAGAAATCCCCGGACGCTCCGGCAGCTTTGCCGTAAGCAGCAGGTCGGCATTGCGCCGCAGAAACGCGACGATGTCTGCACTCTGAAAACCGGCCGGCCTGGCGGCGGGCTTATCGCTGCTGGTAGCGCCTACCGCCGCCTCTTTCATCTCTTCGGCGGCCGCCAGCACTTCCTGTGCGCAATAAGCCAGGCTGTTCACCTTGCGGGGAGTGGGACGCTTTTCATAGCGCTCGAACGCCCCATCGATGCCGCGCAGAACCGCCGCCAGGGGAATACCGGCGTCCTTCCAGGTTTCAATCAACGCCCAATCCAGCGTGGAAAGCAAAAGAATGCCGCCCCGTCGCCGTTGAAACTGCTCTTCGATTTCGGTGAAGTAGTTGAAGTAATTTTCCACGAACCACTCAGCGGGACCGCAGCTTGCGGGCAAGCCCAGGCTTGGCCTCAGGCGGTGCAGAAGGACGAGAAGCCGTCGCGCTTGAGCCCTCAGGCTTCGTCTCGGCATTCCGCTCCCAGATCAGACGCAGGCCGTCGAGGGTTAGCAAATCGTCCACATGCTTGATATATTTCGATCCCTTCCCGATCAGCGCGGCCAGCCCGCCGGTGGCCACGACGGTGGTTTTCTCGCCCATTTCTCCCAGCAAACGCTCCAGAATTCCGTCCACCAGCCCGAGGTAACCGTAATAAAGCCCGGACTGCAGGCTGCCGACGGTGGTGCTGCCAATCACCCGCGGCGGCTTGCGGATGGCCACCCGGGGCAGACGCGCCGTCTTCTCAAACAACGCATCGGCGGAAATACCGATGCCCGGAGAGATCACGCCGCCCTGGTACTCGCCCTTGGCCGAAACGCAATCGAAAGTCGTCGCGGTGCCGAAATCCACCACAATGCACGGACCTCCGAATTTTCCGAAGGCGGCAACCGAATTCACAATGCGATCGGCCCCGACCTCGGAAGGATTTTCGTAAAGCACCGGCATTCCCGTCTTGACCCCAGGCTCGATAAACAACGGTTTGGTATTGAAGTAGCGTTCACAGACCTGCCGCAAAGTAGAATCGACCGGCGGCACCACGGAAGAAATAATGATGCCGCGGACGCTGTTGACTTCGATCTTGTCCATGGCAAACAGGTTGCGGAAGAGCACGCCGTACTCGTCCACCGTCTGGGTCGCGATAGTCGCCACCCGCCAGTTCGCGACCAGAAGTTCATATCGCTGCGAGCCGGCGCTCCTGGCGAACACACCCAGCACCGTGTTGGTATTGCCAACGTCGAGAACCAGCAGCATAGTCAATACTCAGAGTGAAACCCGCTACCGCGTGTGCGAGGACGGGGTCACTCTCTACTTCAGGATAACCGTCCCGCTCAACACGGTGCGCAAACCCTCTGCGGTCCGCACCTGCAAGAACCCGCGCGAGTCCAGCCCCTCCGTCACGCCCTCGAATCCGCCATTCTCTTCCACCTGCACCCGCCGGCCCCTCGCCATTGACGAGCGCTCCTGAAAACGCTTCAGGATCGATTCATGCGCTCGCGCCTTTTGCAGCAGATCGCGGTATTCGCGGTCGAGCGATTTTAGCAAAGCCGCGCATAGTTCCACCCGCGACCACTCCGTGCCGCTCACCAGCCGCAAAGATGTAGCGATCTGCTGCAGCTCTGCCGGAAATCTGGCCTGGTTCACATTGATCCCAATGCCCACCACAATATGACGGACGCGGGTGGCCTCCGAATTCATTTCAGTCAGAATGCCGCAGAACTTCTTCTCGTTTATAAGCACGTCGTTGGGCCACTTCAGGTCGGGTGAAATACTCGAGTCAATCTGCTGCACTGCGGACTGCACGGCAAGGCCCGCCGCCAGAGAGAGCACGAGCGCTTCCGAAGGCGGCATGGCCGGACGCAGTATCACCGAGCAATAGATTCCCGCCGAGGCCGCCGACTCCCAGTGATGCGCGCCGCGTCCCCGTCCTGCGGTCTGTTCCTCCGCCACAAAGACACTGCCTTCCGGCGCGCCCGCCCCGGCGCTTTCCATGGCTTCCATATTGGTGGAGCCAATTCGGTAATAGTGGTGAACGTTGTGTTGAACGTCCGCTCCGAAGATTGTTCCCTTGATGGCAGGCGCAAGCATGTCGGGGAGCAACAAGTCGGGAACAGCCTTCAGTTGGTAGCCGGTCGCCGGATGACCGGCAATCTCGACGCCCAGGGTGCGCAGTTGCTGCACCAATCGCCAAACCTCGGAGCGGCTGGCGGCAATCTCGTCGGCAATCTTGGTGCCGCTCACCACCACCATGGCGTTTTCCATCAGGAGCCGCACAATTCGTCCCAGACGCAAATCCGTCCGCTGCGGCGCAAGATCGCGTGGTCGCGGGCGACTCGCCCGCGAACGCTTGCCGGATTTCGATCCTGTGGCGTTTTTCGTAATGCAGGGAATTATGCGGTAGAGCGGCAGAAAGAACAAATCTCGCTGAAAATGTCGCCGAAATGGAAGACGCAAAAATTTCGCCGGGAGCTAAGGAGTCATAGCGAACGGCTTCTTCACGCCGGCGTCACGCGCAGGCTCATATCGACTGCCACAGCGGCGTGAGTCAACGCGCCAATGGAAATAAAATCCACCCCGGTCTCAGCGTAGGCTCGCACGTTCTCCAGGCCGATGCCGCCCGAGCACTCCACCGGAATACGCCGCTCCCCTTTGGCACAACGCGCAACAGCCTCCTTCACCTGCTCGACCCGCATATTATCCAGCAGGACGGCTTCCGCCCCGTGCGCAATCGCTTCTTCCAGCTCCGCCAGCGTCCGGATTTCAACCTCGATGGTCTGCGAACCGCGCCGGTTGCGCTGCGCCCGTTCGAGCGCGGGCACGATTCCTCCCGCCAGGGCAATATGGTTGTTCTTGATGAGCACTCCGTCGGAAAGATCCAGGCGATGGTTCTGACCGCCGCCGCATCGCACCGCATATTTATCGAGCACGCGCAGGCCCGGCGCCGTCTTGCGGGTATCGAGGATGCGCGCCCGAGTTCCGGAAACCGCGTCCACATATTTCCGGGTCAGGCTGGCGATGCCGCTCAGGCGCTGCAGAAAGTTCAGAATCACCCGCTCACAGGAAAGAACCACGCGCGCATTGTGCCTGACCACAGCAATGGTCTGGCGGTCGTGCAGCCGTATCCCATCGAAAATTTCGGGATGGCTGGTAATCTCGTAATGTGAAGTCACGGCTCCATCGAGCGCGGCATAAACGTCGAGGATGCGCGCCACGCAGCCCAATCCGGCCAGAATGCAATCCTGCTTTGCGATGATGGTTCCGGCGGCGCGCTGATTGGGGTCGATGCAGGCATAGCTGGTGGCATCGCTGGTAGCGCGATCTTCTACCAGCGCGTTCTCGACAATCGTGTGAATCCGCCGCCCATTCCAGTCCATAAGAGATCGTCAATGGAGGACGGACGTCTCGCCCGTCCAGTCTTTCTTGCGTAGGGGCAAGTGCCATCTGGCCTGCCGAGCAAAGCTCGGCAAAGCCTGTCAAGCTTCGCTCGACCACCCGGACGAGGGCGCCCGGGTCTACGTAGTCTGTTTCAATTCCTCCAACTTACTCTGCGCCTTCTCGCGCAGTACGGCCAGCTCCTGCGCCCGTTTCTTCATACCTTCGACTATTTTTGCCGGCGCCTTGGCCAGGAACTGCTGGTTCGATAGCTGGCGCTGCCCGTTTGCGATTTCCTTTTCGATCTGTTCCAGCTCTTTTTTCAGGCGCTCGCTCTCGGCGGCCACGTCGATTTTCTTTTCGTAAACCACGTGAACATCGAAGCGCGCCGTGGACCGCGCCCCCGGCAGGTTCGCCATCGAGTTCTCGACGAAGTCCATTCTCTCCACGCCGCCCAGCCGCTCCACGGCCCCGCGATTCTTCTCCAGCAGCGACTTGATCTCCGCATCCTGCGTATAGACCTCGATGGGAACTCTCAGCTTCTGTTCCACTTTGAGCTCCGCCCGCAAATTCCTCACGCTGACGATCAGGTCCTGCAGGATCGCCATATTGGTTTCCGCAGTCAGATCAAACTGTACTTCATCAGCCTGCGGATAAACAGCCAGCGCTATCGATTTCAGCGGCGGTGCGCCATCGTAAATCGCGTGCCAGATCTCTTCCGTGATAAAGGGCATGACCGGATGCAGAAGGCGCAGCGCCGCGTCGAACAGGCTGACCAGGTTGCCGCACGCGATCCCCGCGGATGCCTGCTCCACGCCGTTCTCAAACGTGAGCCGCGGCTTCATCAGTTCGACGTACCAGTCGCAGAAGTCTCCCCAGAAAAAATCGTAGATTCGATTCGCGGCTTCGTGAAAACGATAGGTTTGCCAGGCTTCATTAACGTCCCTGGTCACGCGATGGAAGCGCGAGAGTATCCAGTGATCTTCGAGCGTGATGGCCTGGAAGGCGGACAGTCCCGGCCCCATCCGTTGCAAGAATTCCCGCTGTTTCCACACTCCGGCCTGCTCTGCCCGGTCCACATTCATGAACAAGAAGCGTGCCGCGTTCCATATCTTGTTGGCAAATGCGCGGTAGCCATCGGTGCGGCTCTCGCTGAAGGCGATGTCGGTGCCCGGCGCCGCCATCGCGGCCAGGGTAAAGCGGGTCGCGTCCGTGCCGAAGCGCTGAATAATATCCAGCGGATCAATGACATTCCCTTTGGTCTTCGACATTTTCTGCCGGTCGGCGTCGCGCACCAGCGCATGGATGTAGACCTGGCGAAAGGGCACGCTGTCATCTTTCTTGTCGGCCCAGCCACTGGCCTGCTTCAGCGCCGGATCCTGCCGGTGACCAGGCATGAAGTGGCAGCCGAACATGATCATGCGCGCTACCCAGAAGAACAGTATTTCGTACGCCGTGATGAGCAGCGTAGTCGGATAGAAAACTTCCTGATCGCGCGTCTTCTCCGGCCAACCCAGGGTAGTGAAGGGCAGCAGTCCGGACGAAAACCAGGTGTCCAGCACATCGGTATCCTGCTTCAGCTCCGACCCGCCGCACTTCGAACATTTTGCCGGCGTCTCGCGGGCCACAATAATTTCTCCACACTTGCAGTGCCAGGCCGGTATGCGATGCCCCCACCACAACTGCCGCGAAATACACCAGTCGTGGATGTTATGCATCCAGTTCAGGTAAATCTGCTTGTAGTTTTCCGGAACAATCGTGATCTCGCCGTTTTCAACCACCTCGATGGCGCGATCGGCCAGCGGCTTGATCTTGATGAACCACTGGGTCGAAAGCCGCGGCTCGACCACCGTCCCGCAGCGCTCGCATTTGCCGATGGCAATGGTGTAGTCCTTTTCTCCCACCAGAAAATTCTGCTGGCGTAAATCTTCGAGTACGCGCTCTCTGGCAGCGTGGCGGCTCAACCCGGCGTAGGCGCCTGCGTTCTGGTTCAGGTGAGCGTGCTCGTCCATGATGTCGATCTGCGGCAGATTGTGCCGCAGACCAGCCTGGAAGTCATTGGGATCGTGCGCCGGAGTCACCTTTACTGCGCCGGTTCCGAACTCAGGGTTGGCCAGCTCGTCGGTGATGATCGGGATCTCCCGATTCATCAACAGCAGCGACACTTTCTTCCCCCACAGGTGCTTGTAGCGTTCGTCTTTTTCGTTCACCGCGATCGCGGTATCGCCCAGCATGGTCTCGGGACGAGTAGTCGCCACGGTGATGAACTCATCCGTCCCAATCACGGGATAGCGAATCTCGAACAGCTTGCCCTGCACTTCCTCGTGCTTGACCTCAAGATCGGAAATCGCGGTCTCGCAGCGCGGACACCAGTTGACGATGTACTTGCCGCGATAGATCAACCCTTCTTCATACAGGCGGACGAAAACCTCGCGCACGGCGCGGGAAAGGTTTTCGTCCATGGTGAAGTATTCGCGCTCCCAGTCGACCGATGCCCCCAGCCGCTTCATCTGGTCGAGAATCGCGCCGCCGTAATGCCGCTTCCACTCCCACACCCGCTCAATAAACGCTTCCCGTCCCAGGTCGCGCCGCTTCTTGCCTTCGCTGGCCAGCTGGCGCTCAACCATCATCTGGGTAGCGATGCCGGCGTGGTCGGTGCCCGGCAGCCACAAGGTCAGAAATCCCCGCATGCGATGCCAGCGCACGATGATGTCCATCTGCGTCTGATTGAGCATGTGGCCCATATGCAGCCGCCCGGTGACGTTAGGAGGAGGCAGCAGCAAAGTAAACACCGGCCGCTTTTCGCCCGGGGGCGGTGTGGGCACCGAAAAAAGCTTCTCCTTGACCCAGTACTCGGCCCAGCGCGTTTCAATCGCGCCCGGCTCATACGATTTGGACAGATCATGGGGCATGTTGTGGAGCGCAGCCGCCAGCTTTCAGTCGTCAGCCATCAGCTTTCAGCCGGCAAACGGCGGCGGTGCACCCATTTGTCTGATCCCGTTACATTCGTCAGGGGCTGAATGTTGAGTGCTGATGACTGATTGCTGGTGATCTGATATTACAGGCCAGAGAAAACGGGGGTCAAACACGGACAGGGGTGAGAACATAGCGAGACGGAATATGCACCCCTAAGCACTCCACCCCTTGTAGGCCAGGAACGTCTGTCAGGGCCTAAATTGAAGAGACACGAAGAGAACGGAGTGGATCACTCACCCAAGCGAAACCGAGTTCAACACCTCCGACAGTCTTGAAGTCGCTGACTTGACCGGGTGCCTTAACCGCAATCCCCAGCAGATCGGAGAAGCAGTGGAGATCACGGAAGCGGGAATTTGATGGACCGAAAGAATGTACAAGCATTACTGCGCGGTGTATTCCGCGGCGTTGGGCTTCGAGCACAGCCGATGCTGTACGATGCACCAGTTGGTACTTTACGTTTAAGCACGCTAAATCATCGTGAAATAAGCCGAGTAAGTCACATAGAAACCATATCCGGTCGTCCTTGCCGGGAGTTTTATTCCATGTTCTTATACTGAGACCGAAACTCTCCCTCACTTTCCCTTCTACAGCAAGAACAGCAGGGCCCTCTTGAGTATCGACGAATGCCATGAGATCTGTTTGACTCGCATGACCGCGAGTGTTCAAGCCGACCTGGTATTCAAAAAAACCTTCGATCAGGTTCATGCCCCGCAAAGGCGGGGATTGACGGAGGACTAAATCGACAGAATCAGGAATTGACCCCGACTCAATCCAGCGATAGCTCAACTCATACGCGGAGTAGCCTTCAGCCCAGTGGTACTCCTGTGCAACCAAATAGGGGATAATGTCTTCCGGGCGTACCACCGGAATTGTCTTGCCTTTCGCAAGAACAAAGAATTTTTGTGATGCATCCGGTGCTGTTGGGGGCTTGTTCAAGCATTCTCCTTCGAGGCACCTCCGGCAGATTCTAAATTGATCACCTCGCGGAAGTAAACCTTCCACGTGAACCCCAGATGTATTCGGAAAATCCGGGGCCTAACCACTCGTCGCTTCACGCACAAATGGCAGGACGAAACTTCTGGTGTTACAAATCCTGGAACGAGGGGGGGAGCTGTGTTTGGCAATATCGAAATACGCCACTTGAACGCGGTCATTGCCTTGAAGAAAATCCGGGGACAGACGGGACGTTTTCCAATCTCTACCACTAGGCGAACCAAGTCGAGGCATGCGGGGTCGGATCGGTGAAGAATTCTTCGGGGCGGCCTTTTCGCCTTGGGCGAAAAAGGGGGTAGGTCCCGTCTGTGCCGTATATCCTCGGCTCAACTTTCGGACAGCCGAGGCGCATCGGGCTCAGTTGAGTTCCTGGGCGAGTCCGATGAGAAGCCCTTCAGGCCCGCGGATGTAGCAGAGCCGATACGAGTCCTGATACCGGACTACTTCGCCTACGAGCTCTGCGCCGCGCTGGCGAAGCCGGCCCAGCGTCTCGTCTATGTCGTCCACGGCGAACATGACGCGGAGGTAGCCGAGAGCGTTCACCGGGGCGTGGCGGTGATCCGCGACGACAGGCGGTGTGAGGAAGCGGGAGAGCTCGAGACGGCTGTGGCCGTCCGGCGTGCGCATCATGGCAATTTCGACGCGCTGATCGGCAAGTCCGGTGACACGTCCTGCCCATTCTCCTTCGATCATGGCCCGCCCTTCGAGTTCAAGGCCAAGCTCTCGAAAGAAATCAATCGTCCCTCCAAGGTCATCGACGACGATTCCTACGTTATCCATCCGTTTGAGCGCCATGCGTCTAATCTACAAGACGTCGCCTAGATGCAACAACGGATGCTGCGCAACGTCGAAGCACGAGCGGAGTCTGTCAGATCGGCTGATGAGACAACCGTGTCGGCTCCTAACGGGCGAGTAGACCTGGAAGGGCGCTAGCGACCAAGGCTCGGAGGAAAGGAGCCGACACGGCTATCTCACCCGTCCCGGTATTCTGATCCGAATTTCAGCTTGGCGGGTATACGGCCGTAGCGGGAAGCGCCGAGCCATCTCCTGCCCAAGTCACCTCCCTGAGAGGACCGATGGCAAAGACCCACGCCAATCCGCCGGCCAACGATACTGCCGCCGTTATCGCAATGGCCATTTGAAAGTTCCCCGCCCGGTTCACCACGAATCCGGTGAGCGCCGGCGCGACAATGCCCGCGAGATTCGCGAAACCGTTTTGAAACCCGGTCCACCGGCCCGCCGCCTTGGGGCCAGCAAGGATCTGACAAAACGCGTAGATACCCGACCCTGCCATTCCCGATCCCACTCCCGCAGCCAGAAGCCAAGCCAGGTAGGTATGCGGACCGGCCAGGGCACACCCCGCCAGGGCGATCGCTCCGGTCGTGTGTCCGATCGCCATGGCAGATTTGCGGACGCGGGTTGAAGTAAAGCCGCGGCGTATCCAGAAGTCCGAAAACCAGCCGGTCGCAATCGCTGCAGCTGCATCCACCAGGTAATACACACTGGCCGTAATGGCCATTGAGTGCACTGACAGCTGGCGCTCGTGCACCAGATAGAACGGAAGCCACGTGACCATGAAATACAGCACGTAGTTGGCGCAAAAGTGTCCGGCGCAGGCGCCCCAAAAGGAAGGCTGACGCAGGATGCGACTCGCAGTAGGAACTCCCGCCGCGGCGGAATGGACCCGCGACTGGCCCCGCGGCATCCATTTCTTCCAGGCCGGAAGCCACGCCAGGCTGAGCAATCCGATTCCGATGAATACCGGGCGCCAACCGTACATTCCCATCAGGAGTCCGGCTCCGAGCGCTCCGACCGCGGGCCCCGACTTCATTCCGGCGATGATGATGCCGTTGGCGAATCCGCGGTCCGGCTCGGCCACGTGCAGGGCAAGAATTTTCGAACATGAGGGAAAGGCCACAGACTCGCCGATGCCGAGAATCAGCCGCATCATCAGCAGCAAGGCGAATCCTTGCACCAGGCCCGTCGTAGCAGTGGCCAGCGACCAGACCAGGAAACCGACGGCGATGACATGATTCACCTGAAAGCGGTCCACCACCCAGCCCATTCCAAACTGCAGGGCGGTATAGGTCCAGAAGAATGCGGAAAACAAAATTCCGAGTTGCCAGGCGGTAAGGTGTAATTCGTCTCTGAGCAGCGGCGCGGCGAGGGAAAGGTTGCCGCGGTCGATGTAATTGATCAGAAGGGAAATTGCCAGCAGAACCAGCCAGGGTGTAACCGCGCCGAATTTTCGCGGCTGATCATCCGCCCACCCCATCCCAGATCCCACGCGCCATTCTCCACTCACAGCAGGTCATTTGCAAGAAATTGGAAGTGCGCGCGCCTGCGGAAGTGCCGACAGAAAAAGCTGCCTGAGCAGTAGAAGCTTCGAACCCCGCGCGATCCCCCGGCCGGTCCTCGCCCACTCGGGGACTGGCAGAGGAGTTCGGGCTCCCGATCTCCCTACCGTCTGTATCGAGGACGGCCGGTCAACCCTCACTCATACTTCGTGGACCGGGCTCGCGCCCGTTTCCCGCAAATGGATGTCTGGCCAAGCTGCTGCTTTGGCCACTATGCAGGGTCGCAAGCGGTTCGCCAACTTATCCGTTCCACACCCGCTTCGAGACCTCGCTCTTGCAAGCGTTAGAAGACCTCCGTCTCCCCCTGATTTTTACTTATCATGGATGTCCCCGTATTTCCCCCGTATTTCTATTTCAGCGCACCTTGCACCTACGGCAGATTCATGCGACTCTTCAGATCGCGAAAACGTGGGTCGTCGCGCAGGTTGTCGTAGTCGGGATCGAGATCGAGATCCAGCAACCCCGGGGCGTGGTCTTGGAAGGCTTTTTCAAGCCACTCGAAGGCGTTGTCCTTGTCGTTTAGAAGCGCATAATTTGTGGCGAAGGCGATAGGCGAGATATACCCCTGCTTGCTGGCCTCCGTGAGTATCTTTAGCTGCTCGCGAACGGCGAAATCCTTCGCTGCGCGGAAGCCTGACGATGCGTAAACTTTCGGCAGAGCCGCTGCCAGTTCATCTGCGCCCTCTAATGCCAGGCCTTTTTGTAGCTCCAATATGGCTTGGGATTCCTTTCCTGTTCTGGAGTAAATGTTACTGAGACCGAGATGGGGGCCGGGAAGATCGGGATCGCTGCGGGTGAGCTGAAGATATTGCTCCTCGGCGGCGTCGAATTGCAGGGCATAGTAGTGCACCAATGCGGTATTCGACTTCCACCCCGGGGAAAGAGGGTCGAGCTCCTCGGCACGTTTGGCTTCACGCAACGCATCATCGAAGCGATGCATGGTTCTGAGAAGCATGGAGTAGGTAAAGTGGGTCTCAGCGTCGTTTTGATCCAGTTCAAGGCTGCGCTTGATTTCTCTTTCGGCAGCGGCCCAATCCCATTTGGCGATCAGACTTACGGCCGCGAGTTCGCGGTGGGCAGCGGGCAACTCAGGATCCAGTTGCGCCGCGCGCAGCGCCGCGGCCTCCATGGGTGGCCACGCTTCCTTGGGAGAGATCTCCCCCGAGTAACCCATGAAGCCGTAGTATTCCGATAGTCCCGCGTAGGCGAGCGCATAGTTTGGATCGGCGTCAATCGCCTGCTCGAAATACTGCCGGCTCTTTTTCAGGTCCTCGGGCGTGTCCTTCAGTTGGTAGTGGCGGCCTTTCAGGTAGAGCTGGTAGGCCTCGGCGTTATCGGTGTATTTCTTGGAGATGCGCTGCCGTTGCTCGTTCGTAATCTTTAGACGCAACATGTCCGCGATGTGCCGCGAGACTTCCTCCTGCACCGTGGCTATGTCGGAGAGGCTGCGGTTGTACTGTTCGCCCCATATGTGATGGTTGTCGCGAGTATCTGATAGCTCGACGCTGACCAGCAGGTTACTGCCTCTCTCCATGTATTTTCCAGTCAGCACCGCGCGCACGTTCAGCTCGCGCCCCAGAGTTTGGGGGTCAACCACCTTGCCCCGGTATTGCATCACCGAGCTTCCGGAGATCACTTTCAGATTGGGGAGCTGGGAAATACTGTTGATCAGGGAATCAGTGATGCCGTCGCTCAAATATTCCGTTTCTGGAGTACCGGTGATATTGGTGAGCGGCAGAATGGCGATGGAATCGATTGCCGTACCCCGCGAAGACAGATAAAAGACCACGGAGCCAATGACTGCCAACAAAGTCATGAAAGCCATGGCTCGCCAGACCGTTCGGGGGACAGCAAATCGCTGGACCCGACTGGCCGGAACCGGAAGTGGAAGTTCGGACGAGGCCAGCCGACGCAAATCCGCGGTCATCTCCTTGGCCGACTGATAGCGGCACGCCGGATCGCGTTCCAGACTCTTGAGAACGATGTATTCCAAACCCGCCGAGAGATGGGGCTTGAGAGATATTGGCCGGGCAGGAGTTTTATTAAGGATGCTGTCGATCATCAGTGGGGCTGTCTTCTCCGGGAAAGGACGCTGACCGGTTGTGATCTCGTAGAGCACGCATCCTGCGGCGTAAGTATCGGTCCGCTGATCCGGCGGGCTGCCTCTGAGTTGTTCCGGGGGCATGTAGGCAAGGGTCCCGGCCAGACCCTGGTCTTGAGTGATGCTCATCGTGACGGAGGCAGCGTCCTTGCTTTTTAAGAGTTTGGCCAAACCAAAGTCGAGTATTTTCAGATGCCCATCTGGGGTGATGCGCAGATTAGAGGGCTTGATGTCACAATGGATGACCCCCTGCGCGTGCGCCGCTGCCAGGCCTTCCAACAGTTGGATAAGTAACGTGAGAGCTTCCTTCTCACCGACAGGACCGGCAAGTAATTTCTCCTCCAATGTCGTGCCCGGGACCAATTCCATCACCAGAAAATCGGTGTCATCCTGGGAGTCGAAGTCGTGCACGACCGCGATGTTGGGATGGGTCAAGCGAGACAAGGCAAGCGCTTCCTTCCGGAAACGGGTGCGAGAAGCCTGGTCGGCGAGACTGCCGCTGGGCAGCACTTTAACGGCAACGTCGCGGTCCAGACGCTGGTCACGAGCTCTGTAAACGACGCCCATGCCCCCGGCGCCGATTTGTTCAGCTATCTGATAGCGGCCAAGACTCAGTTCGTTCACAATTGTGCCCTGTTCGCCGGGCGCCTCCAGCCTCGGGACAGCACCACGGCGAGCCCACCCATTCTTCGCACGGCTCCTTCGGCAAAGGACCAATCGCCGAGCATCTCGTGGTCAACACCCATGGTCAACTCCCCGATGAACACAAATCTTGACAACCCGGAGCCCCGAGTGCAATCTGTGGTATTGTAGTCCGGTCTACCGAAATACCTCCGCCCCCCGAGAGGCGAACTCGCTCCTGCCCGAACTTGACCGCGTGGAGGATTGCCATGAGACGCTTAGCCGGGATGGTTCTTGGGTGTTGCATGCTTGTCCTGTCAGCCGTGCCCCAGGGTGTCGCTTGTGGCGACAAGGTTATGGCTCTCGGACGCGCCATTAAACTACGCTACGTCTCTACTCATTCAGCCTCCATCCTGCTTTATGTGCGCCCGGGTACGCCGGCGGCCGGAGCGCTGTCGGATGCCTCCCTGCAGTCTGCCCTGAAAAAATCAAGTCAGGTCCTGAAAGTCGTGACCGAAGCTTCCGAATTAGATACTGCGCTAAGTGGGGGCAAGTACGATCTGATTTTGGCCGATCCCCAGGACGCGCCTGCTATCGAACAACAGCTTCAGGCAATATCGTCCCACACCGTGCTTGTCCCCCTGCTCTATCAGAGCTCCAAGGCCGAGGCGTCGATATTGGCGAAACGTTATCATGTCATCCTCAAGGCTCCCGCCAAAATGGACAGTTATCTGTCCGCGCTCGATGAGGGGATGGAGATCAAGGCCAAGCGTGACGAGGTCAACGTTTTAGCTAAAAAGTAGCGCATATCTTCCCGCGGAGTGTACGTGCGCAGGCCATTCGTGTTCTTCCCGATGCTATTGGTTCTGCTCGCCATCCCCGCAAGGCTTATGGCGCAAGCCTGGTTGCCACCCAAAGGGGACGGCTATGTTTCCTTTGGGGTGCAAACGATCTCGTTCGCCGGCCACTTCGATACCGCCGGAAACAGGTTGCAAGGCGCAGCCAAGAGTCGCGCTACGAATCTGCTGATGGGTTTTAGCTACAGCTTTACGGACAAGCTCAACGTCGAGATCTCTCTGCCGTACGTGATCACCAAATACACCGGAAATCCGGCTGACCTTACCTTCGGGAACCCACTCTTCGTTCCGGCCGCACTGGATGACGGGACATCGCACGCCACTTTTCAGGATTTCCACCTTGACCTGCACTACAACGTGCTCCGGGATTCGAGGCGGCGCGCCTTGCATGATCTTGCCATCTCACCATTCATTTCCTTTGTCATTCCCAGCCACGCATACGATTTTCACGGAGAATCGGCGTTTGGCCGCGACTTGCGCGAGTATGTGCTGGGCGTGAGTGTGGGCCGCCTGCTTTCGCCGTTTCTGCGCAAAGGCTACGTCCAGGGGGAATACTCCTACGCCATCGTTCAGAAGCCGAATAATATTCCGTTGAACCACAATAACGTCGATCTAGAAATGGGTTACTTCCTGCCGCATTCGCTTGCGGTGCGAGGATTCGGCAACTGGTTGCATACCAACGGGGGAATTACGATCGAGCAGGCGCTTATGAGCCCGCAACTGTTTCCCGTTCACGACCGGATACTTGCTGCAACCTACTGGCATCTCGGGGTTGGCGGGAACTATGCGCTTACGGAGTCACTGGATCTCTCACTCAGTTACGTGACTTACCTTGCAGGCACGAATACCCACTTCGGACGTGGAATCACGATCGGGATGGCCTGGGATTTCAACACTGTTCGCCCGAAAGCGTTTGCGAAATCCGGAAGAATACCGCGGAGCAGTATTTCGGCAAACTAGCCTCACCTAAGAGCTTTTTGAAGGCCGCCGCGCTCGCTCTGATCTATCAGCAAAGATGTCAAAAATTAGAAGAAGTCCGAGGACAGGCGGGACGTTTTCCAATCTCTGCCACTAGGCGAACCAAGTCGAGGCATGCGGGGTCGGATCGGTGAAGAACTCTTCGGGGCGTCCTTCTCGCCTTGGGCGAAAAAGGGGGTAGGTCCCGTCCGTCCCCGTATTTCCCGGAAGCGAGTACGAAGCAGGGGTCAAACCCAATGACGCAGCGATGAAAGCCAACCGTCACCGGGGCATGAGTGACCCGATACCCGAGAACTCCATGATCCAGAGCTACGCCATCGGCGATTTTGATGGCGACAATTACGCCGACGCGGTGCTTGCCACAATCCCTGCCTTCAATCCGTTCGTCGGGAGAGGTTCCTGGGACGTTTCCGTGCTCTTCGGAAATGGCACCTCGAGTTTTGAATATCACCCGCTTTACTCCACCGATGCCTGGAGCGACCTCCCGACCCTTGGAACCGGCGATGTTGACTCCGACGGACATTCCGACATCTTCTTCATCGAACCGACTACGAATGAACTATGGGTCTATCTGGGGCATTACGGCCGGAGCTTTACCCAGGCAGCGTCGGTTACACCTGGCAGCGTCGGCGATGTCCAACACATCGAACTGAGCAACGGCACTTTCGCCATGGGGGACTTCAACAATGATGGCCGGATGGACCTCGTCGAGTATGCGAACAACATCATTGGGACCTCGGGCACCAACAACTACCTCATGTTTATGCTTGGCGCTGGCGCACCCGGAACGTTCAAATATCAACTCGTGCCACTGCCAGCCACTTATTCGCAGGCAAGCCAGGCGGTGGTCGGAGACTTCAACGGCGACACACGGCCCGATGTATTGCTTGGCTTCCAGAACGGTGAGGGCGGGGCCTCAACGCTGCTCACCGCCACGAATACCACTCTGGGAGGTACCTGGAGCAACTGCGACTATCCTATGCGCGGACGACGCATCAGCCTCTGCTCGCCAATCGGTTTTTCTGATGGCCAGGTGAGTTTCAACGCTACCGCCAATTCCTTCGGCCTACTCCGCAAGATGGAGCTCTGGGTGGACGGCACAAAGATCGCTGAACAGCGCCACACATGGGAAAACCGCGCCTGGCTCAACTTCACTGACTCCCTCGCGCCGGGAGTGCACAACGCAACCATCTTCGCCGATGACATCGATCACTCACTCAACAATCTCAACTTCTCATTCACTGTCGGGGACGACGGCTGCGCCCAGCCCCCTTACCCGGCGTCAACGTCTGCAAACCGTGGAACGGGTCGTTCGTAGGCTCTGTCGCCACTGTGCAGGCCAGCGCCCGAATCACCGGCACACTCGCTCGCATGGAGATCTGGGTCGATGGCGTCAAAAAGTTTACCCAGCGTACCACCACGTCTGTCAACGCAGCAGTCGGATTAAAGTCTGGCTCCCACCGCTTTGATGTTTTAGCAGTCAACACCGCTGGCACCGTCTGGAAAGGCGAAGTGACGGCCACGGTTCAGTGAGGCCTGCCCTGATGCTGGAGCGCGCGGCGGAATTCACACACTCGGGTTTCGACACTTAGGCCTGGCATTTACTTTCGGATTGCTCCTTAAGCAGCATTCGAGGATATACCGCGGTAGGAATCCGCTACCACCCAGGCGCCGGCCATCAGCGCAAAAGAGATGATAGTCTCGCCCCACTGGAAGGCGCCTTTGGAGCCTGACGCCATGATGGGTACCCACACCAGCAGCCCGAACATGCCGATCTGCAACGCCGAGAGCGCGGCGGCCAGCCGTGCATACACACCGGTGAGCACCGCAATGCCCGCTGCGATGAAGGCCCCGCCGGTGAAATACGCCCAAGCCACATGCCAGGGCAGCCAGCCCGGCACCAGTTCGGCAGTGTGTTTGAGATAGGTGAAATGGGCCACGCCGAAGGGAATCAAGGCCAGGCCGTAGAGCATCCTGGCGATGCGCAAGCCCTTGTCGCCGGTGGCGAAACCGAGGCGCTGCCGGTCCCCATCAGTGGCGAACCAGACAAACAGTACCCAGGCAGCCGCCACCATCACCGCGATCTGGCAGCATGGCCAGTAAACATCCACGGTGATCCCGCGGAAGAGGCCGGGCAGTCTCAACAGGAGTAGCCAGAGCAGGAGATAGGCGAGCAGCACGCGGGCGGCGGGGCCGGCTGCGCGCCGCCACAGCAGCCCTATGCCACATGTCAGGGAGATGAAGGCGCAAAGATAGGCCAGTGCCGCGCGTGCGGGCACAACTTCGGGTACCGGCTGCCATAACACGGTGAAATCGCCTTTGATCAGGCCCATGATTCCGAGAGCGATCATGGTCGCCGCAAAGACCGCATGACCCACGCTTGCGATGCGCATTGCCCTATCCTAATCGGGTACGGACATTCCTGCATGCCGCACGATATGCGTGTGTTTTATCCTCTCGGACCTGGAACTGCAAGCAAGAGCCGAGCTCTGCGGCTAACTGCTGGAAGTATTGCCAGCACTCATTGACCTTGGTTCTGGGCGAACAAACGTGGCAAACTGGCGACGACGCCTGTTTACAATAGCTGACGATTATCGCTCGGAAATGGATGCCCGGAGAAAAGGAGAACTCATGAACCGATTTCTTCGTCTTTGCTTGCTGGCTGGGTGCGGTATTGGGTCAATGGTGGCGGTTTCCCAACCTCCGCAGAGCACGTCGATGGCTGCGGACAGAGCAAATAAGACCACGGCAACGATTGAGGGCCTGGTTCGGGATCTTGCGTGTCCCATTCAAAACCTCGATTCGGCAGCGACTCGCCTCAGCATCAAGTGCGTGCAGGAATGCGTGAGGGGTGGTTCGCCGCTGGTTATTCTGACCAGGGATGGTGCCCTCTATCTGCCTATCTCTGCCAAAATGCCTGACACCGATCAGCGGCAGACGCTGATGCCATTTGTAGGCAAATACGTGCAGGCTAGCGGAACCGTATTTGAGCGGAAAGGGACGCACGCAATAGTGATCGCTGAAATCAAGGAAATGAAAGGTGTGCATTTGACGATTGAGGAGCGATAGCCCTGCACGGATCGCCTCGGTGAAGACAGTGGCATTGGACTCTTGCCCGGCGAATCGTACGTTGCCTTTTGCCGAACAACCGCCGCAGGCTTGTGAGAACGCCTGATTCCAACCCTGTGTTCGGCGATTCAGTTTTCAGGAGCAACACGACGACATCACGGCAATCGTGGCGAAGTTCAAGACTGCCAGCTGATCTGTCGTCGGGTGTTTTGGCGATGCGAACAATCACAACCTATCGCAAAAGTGAGGAGCTTGCCCCAAAAACCTTTCTAACGGTTATGGGCGTCCACCTCAACTCTGTCATCCCGAGCGCAGTCGAGGGACCTTGCGTTTTTCAGGCGACGATGGCGCCGCAGTCGAACAGCAGGTCTTTCGACTCCGTGAACGAACTCGCAAGCGAGTTCGTTCTCTCCGCTCAAGATGACAGCGTATGGGAGGGTGCGCGGGCGAGAATCAGGAAGCTGACACGACGGCGGCACATTTCTCTAACAACGTATCCGAAACGGGCGGGGCTTATTTCTTCTTCTTTTTCTCTTTCTCTTTCTGTTTCTTTTCCGAATTCATCTTCTTGGCAATTTCTTCCACCAGCTTGGGTCTCAACTCGGCCAGCATGGTATCGACGATGCTGGCAATTGCGGTGGATTCTTCCGGAGCGTCGCCGTCATCGACTTCAGCTTCCGCAGTTTCCGGTTCGGCTTCGTCGGCTGAGGCTGGGGTGGAGGGTGAGGCTGAGGCGGCCGCCTCTTCCTGGGTAGCGCTCGCCGCGGCCGTAGCTTCCTGCACAGGTGCAGCCGGAGGTGCGCTGACGAAAGATTCGCGTATCTGTTTCCAGTTCTGCCAGGCGGCCGCGAGTTCTGCTTCGCGCTGCGGCGCCACTTCGGCGCTTGCCGCAGCGCCGGATGCGAGCTCCGCCGAAGCATTGGCTGCCGATGCGGTTTCAAGCGCCGGCATGTGGTCCGCCGAGGTTCCGGCAGCCGCCGCGGCCGCATAAGCGGATTCTTCTTTCGCCCCGGTTGGCTCCGCGGTTTCCGTTTGACCTTGAACCGCCGATGCGTCTACCGCGACACCCTCGGCAATAGCCGGTACGGGAGCCGGAACCGATTCGGTGGCTATGGCGTCGACGACGTTCGCGCTAGAGGCAATTGCCGGTTCGGCCACTTCGACGACCGCAGCCGGAATCTCGATTGTCGCCACAGCGGCAATATCGTTCCGGATAGCTTTCTCAGCCGATGCAGCGGCTGCGGCCTGCTCCATCTCCTGTTCCAGGGCCACGCCCGATTCTTCCGCGGATATTGCGGCCGATTCAGCGATCCACCGCGGACCGGCAACTCCCGCTCCGGCCGCCGGCGCACCTTCGCCACCGTGACCATTCGAGGGCGCCAAAGAAGCAATGGCCGCCATGACCTCGGCATCGCTGCCGGAAGGCTCGGCGATCCCGGAAATCTTCGCGTCTTCCGTCGCCTGACTTGCTGAATCAATTTCGACCGCAGGCGTGGGTAATTCCGTTGCGGCTGGATGCTCTTCCGGCCCGGCGGTTTCGCCCACTGCTGGCACGTCGGAAACAGCATCGGCCGCAGGCGCGCTCTCAGCCGCAACTTCTGCGGGAGCGGGTGTTTCGGATTCTGTTGCGGAGGCAAGAGTGGCCGCGGGCGCTTCCTGCTCGCGGGCTTGGGCCGCCGCAATCTCCGCCGATGCGGCTTGCATAGCGGCAGCAGACTCCGATGCCGATCCTTCAGGGATTACGATTGGATGCGCTTGCTGGCCGTCGAAGGCAGCGGCTGCGGCCGTGATCGCGGCGATTTCTTCCGGCGTGATGTCGGCCGGCAACCCGGCCGGAATCGGACGCTCAAACTGCGTGGCCGGTTCCACCGGCTTGCCTGCTTCGGCGACCTCAAGATCGCGGGCCGGCGGGATAGAAATCTCCGGCGCTTCTGCTTCTGCGGGTTTGGATTTGGCGTTCGCGTCGGGAATAGTGAGGCGATTCTTCCAGCCGGTTTCCCGGTCTCCGAAATCGGAACCCTCGACAGCCGCCAAAGCGCGGGCAAAACGGCCGGATTTCTGAGGCTGGGGTGCAGCCACAATCTTGTCTTCGAGCCGGGTGAGCGCGGTGAGGAGTTCGGTGGCTTCAAAAGGCTTGACGATGAATGCATCGGCGCCCGCCCGCTTGGCTTCTTCTGGCTTGAACGGCTCCAGCTTTCCTACCGTCAGTAACACCGGAACCCGGGCCGTTTCCGGGGCGGCTTTCACGCGCTGGCAAACTTCCAGGCCGCTGTAGCCCGGCATGTACACGTCCAGCACGATGATGTCGGGTCTGTTCTCCGCAATCTTCTTGAGCGCCGCGGACCCGTTATTGACCGTAACGACTTCGTAGCCGGCATCGGTGAGGATGCGCCTGCCCATGTTCTGGGCAGTCACGCTGTCGTCGGCAAGCAGTATTCTTCGCGCCAAGGGGTTTCCTTTGGTGAGGGGGAGACAGCCTGAAGTTAATTGCTGGCGAATCGTAAGTCAATGACATGAATACAGTAAGAAGGTTACCGGCGGTCAGTGACGGATGGGCGTAATGGCCCCCGGTTTGCTTGCGAGGCGGGCAGTTCGGGCGCCGGGCGTTGACCCTGCATCCGAGTCTAAAAGGGAACAACCTTCCGCAGACCCTTCTTTTTCTTGTGTTTGCTGGAAGACGACGCCGCTTCAATGTCCTTGTCATCGGCAGTGGCTGACCCTGCGTCGGCAGTTTTGCCATCGCTGCCGGCAGCGGCTTGAGTGTTTGGCCCGGACTGCAGCTCGTTGACCTGGGTTGGAGGCGCCGCCGTGGTCTGGCCATTGTTATCGACGTTAGGCTTAAGTTCATTGGGGTCGGCAGCCACGTTAGGCTGCAGTTCGCCTGGATCGGCGGCTTGAGCGGGAGGCGCTGACGTCGCCGCAGTCTCCGGCACAAGGCTGTCGGAACGGGGCGCGGGCTGATCCGCGGGAAGGGGGGCGCCTTTGCCCACGGTTTCGATCGCCACCGAGTTCTTGTCTCCGGCGGCTGTGCCCATCATGGCGCGCGTTGCCTCCTGCACCACCGAGGTGGCGCTCACCACCTGCGGATCCACCAGCGTGGGCTCGCCTACGTGCGCGGCCTGGGCCACGTCGGGATGCTTCTCAAAGTTCCTCATCAACTTGGACAACGCGGTGCTCTCCCGGCGGCTGTCTTCTTCGGCTTTGTTCTGGGCGAGGGCCGCTTTGGTCGGCCTGGGCACGGGCACGTGCAATTCCTCCAGGCGGCTTTTGGCGTCCGCGGTCCGGTCCATCAGCGGATAGCGCGTCAGAATGCGGGAGTAGGCGTCGGCCGCATTCTTGGTGAAATCTTCGATCATGCGCGCCTTGGCGGCCTCGTTGCCCGGCCGCGACCGCACCATCGCGATTTCTCCCTCGTAGGCCTGCCCCAGAAGGTAGAGAGCTTCATCCGCTTTACTGTACAGCGGATATTTGTCCATCAATGAGCGCAGCCGCGCGATCGACGCCGGATACGACTGGCGTAGGTAATAAAAACGCCCGACCCGGAATTCGCGTTCCGCGATCACTTCCTGAACTTCCATCAGACGCTGCTTGCCCTCGGCCACCACTTTCTTGTTGTCCGGATATTGCAGGATCAGCTGCCGGTATTCTTCCTCGGCACGCATGGCATGGGTGTAGTCGCGGTCCGGCTTTTCCATCTGCTGATAGTGGATGTTGGCAATCTTCAGCTGCGCTTCCGCAGCTTCCGGCATATTGGGAAAGAAAGTCTCAAAGTCCTTGTACTCGATTTCGGCCTGCGCCAGGGCGGTACCGCCGCCCTCGGCGTACCAGGAGTCCGCCACCGCCAGTTTGGCGCGGGCAATATATTCGGAATCCGGATAGGTATTGATCAGAGTCTGCAGCGTGATCCGCGCCACGTCGAAGCGATTGTGCTTCATGGCGTCCATGGCCCTGTCGAACAGGACCTTGTCGGGCTGTTTGGAGCCCACATTGGCGAGCGGATTGTTGACCTTCTTGTTGGTGCAGCCGACGGCAAACGCAAGCACGCCCAGCAAAAGAATGACCGGGATACGACGTGACATGAGAACCCCTTGGAAGTGAGTCGCCAGTCGTCTGTCCCCGGCCGTCAGGTGTGGCTGATGACCGGCGACTGAAGACTGATTTTAGACCTTCTGCAGTGTCGCCTCCACCGCAGTCTTTAGCATCTGTTGTGTATTTACCTTTGGATCGCCTTTACCGAAGATAGCGTTGCCCGCCACTAAAATTTCAGCTCCGGCGCGGACCACCTGGGAGACGGTGTCAAGGTCAATACCTCCATCTACTTCAATACGATAATCCACTCCAAGCGGCGCCCTGAGATCGGCCAGACGGCGCAACTTGTGGACGGTCGCAGGAATGAATTTCTGAGCGCCGAACCCCGGGTTCACCGACATCACCAGTACATAGTCGGCCAGGTCCAGCACCTCGCTCAAAGTCTCGACCGGAGTCGCCGGATTAATCGCCACGCCCGCAAGACAGCCGTGATCCTTGATCAGGTGCAAAGTGCGATTCAGGTGCCGGCAGGCTTCCTGATGCACGGAAATCCAGTTGGCCCCAGCCGCGCAGAACTCAGGAATGAACTGGTCCGGGTTCTCGATCATCAGATGGCAATCGAGCGGCAGTTCAGTCACCTTGCGCAGGGACTTTACCAGGGGCGGCCCCATGGTCAGATTAGGGACAAAGTGGCCGTCCATAATATCCACGTGGATGACCGTGCCGCCGCCTGCGGTAGCATCGCGAACCTGGTCTGCCAGATGGGCGAAGTCAGCCGCCAGAATCGAGGGTGCGAGTTCAATCAACGTGGGTTCCCGCAATAAGGCTTAAGTCAGGAAATTCTACCACGGTGATCGCACCGAAGCAGGCGTCCATCCCGTGTGTGATCGGATATCGGCGAGGAAAAGCCCCGGCTGCGGGGCTGCGGCTCTCTGCAGCTTTTAATTTATCTGGGCTCGCCCCCATGAAATGCCCGCAGAGCGTTCGATTCTTCGCGGCGCCCTCGTCCCGGCAGAGCTTGCACTTAAGCTGAGGTCGAACCAAGGCGGGCACCAATTTTCCTGGGCGGCGCCAGAAATACGGTCGGTAAACCATTCGCTATCTATAAGTAAGTAGACAACAGCAGAACACCGCTGGAGCAGTCGACTTAAGTTATTCAATGTCTGGCAGTTACAAGCCTCTGAAGTCCTGTTCACGCGTCCCCGATCCGGCATCCAACCGGGAAGAGTGTCTGGCATCGAACACTATGAATATTAGTGGCTGTGATATCGGTGTTCCCGGGGAATCCTCCATGCAAGAAAAGGAACAGCGATGGATGCAGCTCTGTGCGCAGGCTGCAAAGGAGCAGGATCCGCAAAAGCTCATGGAACTGATCGTCGAGATCAACGCGTTACTGGAAGCCAAAGAGCGACGCCTCAAAGGCCTCGATTCGCCCCCCAAGTCGGACGAATGAGTCCAGAGTGCAATCGTGGCTTCAGGAAACATGAGACCAGGGCTCTGAACAATTCTCCGATGCCCTGTCGTCGTAGGCGTTCGATCCGGGATGCCGCGGTCAGCTCTGATTCGAGGCGGCGCTTCTAATTTTCCGAGGACCAAGAGTGGAAAACAAAAATCTTCCGATGGTGCACCCGGGCGAGCGCACAAATGCCGCGGGGAAGCCCGTTAACAACGGCATCTTGCTGTCAATCTCGGAGAGGGAATACAACTCGCTTCGTCCGCACCTCGAATACGTCGAATTGCCCAACCACATGATCCTTCACGAAGCGGGGGCCAAGCTGGAATATGCTTATTTCCCGAACCGGGGACTGATTTCCCTTGTGGTCGCTATGGAAGACGGGAAAACCGCGGAAGCCGGCGTTGTCGGTCATGAAGGTTTTACCGGAATACCGGCGGCTGTCGGCCTGAGCCGGAGCCCGCTTCAGGCCATCGTACAAATCACGGGCGACGGGTTCCGGGTAGAGGTAGGGGCCTTGCAAAAGATTTTGACATCGGCCCCGCATATTCAACTGCTGCTGAATCGCTTTGCCGTGGTTCATGGAATGCAAGTCGCCCAGACGGCGGCGTGCAACCGGCTGCACGATATCGAGCAGCGTCTGGCGCGCTGGCTCCTGATGGCTCAGGACAGAGTGGATTCAGAGGCTTTACTGATTACTCATGATTTTCTGGCCACCATGCTGGGCACAAACCGGTCCAGCGTGAGCTTGGCCGCCGCCAATTTGCAGCGGAAGAGCCTCATCCGCTATACGCCGGGCGCAGTCTCGATTGTCAATCGCAAGAAACTTGAAGCCTTTGCCTGCGAATGCTACGGCATTATGCAGCAGCATAATGGCCACCTGGGTCTCCGGTAAGTTCCGCAAAATAATCCTGCCGTAACCTTTTCCCTCCGCGAAAGTTTATATAGTTAGAGGCACGATGGCGGTCCGAAGATCGGCAGCGAAAAGGCCCCCTGGGGAAGCCTCCGGCTCTCCCCCGGGAGACGACCGTTTGCTGGTCGAAGCCGCCCAGAGAGATCCCAGCCGGTTCGCCGAGCTGTATGAACTGAATTTTGGACGCGTCTACGGATACATCGCTAGGCGGGTGGGCGACCGCGACACCGCCCAGGACCTGACCTCGGATGTGTTCCACAAAGCCCTGGCCAACCTTCACAGTTTTGAATGGCGGGGCGCACCCTTCGCGGGCTGGCTGCTTCGGATTGCCGCCAACATGATTGTCGACCGGTCAAAACGCGGAGTGAAGGAGATCGGCCAGGACGATCTTCCCGACCTTCCCGACCTGAGCGCCCGGCCGAAGCTGGAGGAAGCCGATGAATGCGCCCGCCTCTTTCGCCTGGTGGACCAGCTGCCCGCCGATCAGCGCCGCGTGATCGGAATGCGTTTCGCCGAGGAGAAAAGTATTCGTGAAATTGCGCAAGCCCTGGGACGCACCGAGGGCGCGGTGAAACAACTGCAGTTCCGCGCCCTGCAAAACCTGCGTTCCCGATTGGAGGGTGCCCATGCCTAAGCGCTCTCTGCCGAATCGCTCGATGCCGAATCGATCGACATTAGACAAACTGGATCAGGCGGTCACCGAGCTTCTCGCCGCTCCCGGCACGCAACCGCCATCGGGCGATCCGGAACTGCTGCCGTTGCTGCGTGTCGCCGCCGAACTGCGCCGGCTCCCGCGCGAAGATTTCAGAGCACGACTTAAATCTGATTTGGAAAGGAAATCATCCATGACCACCGCGACTGAACCCGTCACTGCCGTTCATACGGCCGCAGCTCCGAGAATAGCCTTCAAGGATGCGGCCAAAGCCATCGACTTTTATAAGAACGCTTTCGGAGCGAAAGAAATCATGCGCTTTCAAACTCCTACAGGAATTCCGCACGCTGAAATCAAGATTGGAGACTCGCTCATCATGCTGACCGAGGAGTGGCCCGAAGGGGACCGGTTCAGTGCCGAAACCCTGGGCAAATCTCCCATCAGCCTGGCGCTTGAAGTGCCCGACGTGGATGGCTTCGTCGAGCATGCCGCTGCAGTCGGCGCCAAGCTTACCCACCCGCCCACCGATCAATTCTACGGACACCGGGACGCAACTCTGGTCGATCCCTTCGGATATGTGTGGGGCGTTTACACCCGGACGGAAGAAATGCCGGTGGAGGAGATGTACCGCCGGTTCCAGGCGATGATGAAGGGGCAGGAGAAGAAGAAGCCGGCGGTTGATCCGGTACCCAAGGGGTATTCGACTCTTACCACTTACCTGATCGCCCAAGATGCCGACGCATTGATTGAATTCCTGAAGAAGACCTTCGATGCCGAGGAACTGTTCCGCAGCGGCCCCGGCTCACAGGGCGGCCTGCACTGCGAAGTACGGATTGGCGATTCGATGTTGATGGTCGGAGGCGGCGGAGCCGGGATGAAGTGGCGTGGAACTCCCATGCCCAGCGCCTTCCACATTTACGTCCCGGATTGCGATGCGACTTACGCTCGCGCCCTGGAAGCGGGCGCCGCTTCCGTCCACAAGCCTGTCGATCAGGTCTACGGCGAGCGCTCGGCCGCGGTCAAAGATGCGGCGGGAAACACCTGGTATATCGCCACGTACAAGGGTGAAAGTTACAAGTGGACGGGAGCCCCCACGCTGCAGCCGTACCTGCATCCGCTGCGCGCTGATCCCGTGATCAACTTCTTAAAGCGCGCTTTCGGAGCCGAGGACCTTGGCCGGCATGCCACGCCGGACGGGGTGATCCATCACGTCACGCTGAAAATCGGCAACGCTCATATGGAGATGGGCGAAGCTCACGGCCCCTACCAGCCGATGCCGACCATGTTCTATCTCTACGTCGAAGACTGCGACGCGCTCTACAAGCGCGCCCTGAGCGCCGGCGCAACTTCGATCTCCGAGCCCGTGGATCAGCCCTATGGTGACCGCAGCGGCGGGGTCACTGATCCCTTCGGCAACAAGTGGTACATCGCCACCCACATCCGAGACGCAATGTAGGCGCGAGCGCACCGCTCGTGCGGGAGGCACCACCGGCCGAAGTTCGAGCAGAGACTGTTCTGAACGAACTCGAGGAAGTCTCGCCTGCTCGGTCGAGCACAGATCGACAGTCTGCTTCGGAGGAAAATCTCGGAGCCCTACTCCGCCGGACAGCCAGGGACGGCTGTCCCCACGTGGCTTGTGGTGATTTTCTGCGCGGGCGAGTCGCCCGCGACCACATGGCCATGTTACTGCGGCAACTTGGCGTACTCTGCTTTGGCTTCTTTCAGGATGGGTACATCCGGGTCGGCGTCTTTCCACAGCGCGAAGAAATCCTGATAAGCTGCGCGCGCGCCAGTGTTGTCGCCGGAGAGCACGCGGGCGCGTCCCAACTGGAGATGAGCCAGGGAGCAAGTCGGCAGGGTCCCGCACACTCCGCGATGATTGAGAATGTTCTGAAATTGCTCCGCAGCTTCTTTCCCCTGGCGCATGTGGAGATAGGCAAGCCCGCGAACGTAACTGGGCATCACTCGCGCCGGCCACCCAAACTCGAGAGGAGCGGCGGGCTGCAACAACTCGATCGCCTTTGCCGGATTGCCCCGGCTGACCTCGACCGCGCCCCGCATCGATGGCACCCAAACACTATTAACGAGAGTGTCAGCGGGAAAATTCTTGGTCATTTCGTCGGCGATCGCAGATGCCTGGGCGGCGTCGCCGGCGGTTGCCAGCGCCAAGCCGGCAGAGGCCAACTCGAAACGATTGCGACCCAGAGCCAGCGCTGCCCGCACGCTCTCACGGGCCTGCGCCGCATCACCGGCTTCGGCTTCGGTTCGCGCCTGGCGGCTCAAAATCCCGGCTACGTTGTCCGTGAGCTTCGCCTGCTGTGCGTTTTCCGCGGCCGGCTGGTACAACTCTCGCGCCCGGCGCATCTTTCCGCCGGATGCCGCCACTTCGGCAGTTGCTTCCAGCATGACAAATTCGTCGGGCTTGCCCTTTGCCCAATCCACCTCGTGTTGCATCGCGGCCTGGTCGCCTTCCAGAAAGGCCAACATGTAGAGGTCCGCGTGGTCGTTCATCCCGCCCAGTTGGAGACTTAGTTCTTTCTGTCGAATGGCTTTGGCCTCGGCAAAGCGATTTAGTCCGATGTAGGCGCCGCCCACCACTCCATAACTGAACGTGCTGTTCGGATCCAGGCGAATCGTGTCCTGAGCTTCCACTAGGGCCTGATCGAACTTGCCGGCCCAGGAGTATTCCACGGCGAGATTATTGGGGGGAATGGAATCCCGGGGATAAGTCCGCTTCCAGAGCTGGTAGGTCTCAATTGCCTTGTCAATTTCGCCGGTCACGATTTCGTAATAGTGCGACGAGATGTAGAGCTTTTCCAGTTCGCTTCCTCGCTCCCGCCGCTCAAAAGCCTGCTTCGTGCTTTCGATGGAGAGAGCGCTCTGCCCGGTGTTGGCGTAGGACTGGCCCAGGCGCGCGTAAGCCACGGCGAAATTGGGGTCCAGTTCGATGGCATGTCTGTAAAGAGGAATAGCAGCGTACTCGGACCCTTTGTTTCTCTCCGCTTCGGCCAGACTGAACGCCTTGAGCGCTTCCAGCGATGAGGTGGTGGCTTCTTCGACCGGCGCATCGAATTTCTGCACTGAAGCCAGCGACTCTCCCAGTTTGCCGCGCAGGCTGGAAGCCACTTTGCCCACCGCTCCCAGAACTTGCTCTTTTTTGTCGGCCGACACCTGCTCATGGGCCAGGCTGTCGCCGGTCTGGCAGTTCACTGCGTTTACATCCACCACATACTGGGTGCCGATGTTGCTGATGGAGCTGTTGAGGACGGCCTTGATGCCCTCCCGCTGACAGACATCGCGCGCCAGCTCGGGTGTGAGACGTTCATCGGGCGAGCGGCCCATAAACTTCAGGGTGTCCCGCACCCGCCCCTGGGGAAACACGTTCAGGTAAGGCGATTGCTCCAGCTGCACGGCCAGCGCCTGTTTCAGCGTGTCGTCGAAGACGGGATCGCCCGTGGTGTTTACAAAATCGGTCAGCAGGATGGAATCCTTCTCCGTCAGCGCCCGTGGGCCACGGGTATAGAAGTAGCCGCCGATAGCCGCCGCTGCCAGCAATACAGCCGCTGCGATGTACCAGCGTTTTCGGTTCGCCGGCGCCGGAACCGGGGCTGCAGCCGACGAAGCCGGCCCTGAAATCGCCGAAGCCGGTTGCACAGCCGGGGCAGAGGGCGGCGGCGTCAAAACTGCCGCCGACGGCCCCGAAGGCGTCGAGTCTACCGGTGTGGCCACACTTACCGACGAACTTCTGCCCGAATCGATCTCCCGCTTCAGCCGCTTCAGATCGCCGCGCATCTCGGACGCCACCTGGTAGCGCAGGTCGCGATCCTTCTCCAAAGCCTTGTTAATGATGCGTTCGAGTTCCGGCGGCAGGTTGGGATTCAGCCGCACCGGAGCGGTCGGCGCCCGGTTCAGGATGGCGTCAAAAATCACCGCGGAAGTATTGCCGGTAAAAGGCTGCCGCCCGGTCGACATCTCGTAGAGCACCGCTCCAAAGGAAAAGAGGTCGGTACGCGTGTCGAGCTCCTCGCCCCGCGCCTGTTCCGGAGACATGTAGGAAACCGTACCCACGGTACTTCCCGGGCTGGTAAGGTTCGCGGCATCATTGGCGGCCGTCGCCATCGACGCCCCCACCGGCTCCAGTTGCGGCATTGGCCGTCCCGATACTTTGGCCAGGCCGAAATCGAGGATCTTGGCCTGTCCGCGTTTGGTGAGAAACAGATTCGCCGGCTTCAGATCGCGATGCACGATGCCCGCGGTGTGCGCCACATCGAGCGCGTCCGCAATCTGCGCTCCAAAATCCACCAACTGCTCCACCGAAAGCGGTTTCCCTTCGATGCGATACTTCAGAGTTGTTCCATCGAGATATTCCATCACGATGTATTGGCGGTTCTCGTCTTCGCCGATGTCGTAGATGGTGCAGATATTGGGATGATTGAGCGCGGACGCGGCCCGGGCCTCGCGCCGGAACCGTTCCAGCGCTTGCGCGTCCTGGGCCAGTTCATCGGGAAGAAACTTCAGAGCAACCCTGCGACCGAGGCGCAGGTCTTCCGCCTCGTAAACCACGCCCATACCACCGCCACCGAGCCTTTGGGTAATGCGGTAGTGCGATATGGTTTGCCCGATCATAGAAGCTGGTGCAGGTTCGGCCATGTTAGGCTGCGGAGCTTTGGCAAGTCAATTTTGTCGGTAGTCTGGCGGTGGATCGGTTTACCTGTCTCCCGCTCACGCAGGTTTCATGCTGAGCTTGCTAAGCATCTGGCGTGGATACCTACTGTCCGCGATGCAGGTGCACTCGAATCCACTCCACCACGCCTCCAGGTTGTAACTTCCCTGGGTGATTGCCATACCACAGCACCACCGCGCCCAGCGCCAGCAGGCAGAGCATCACGGCATTCACCGCCCAGCGTCTGCGGGGTCCGGCCGCCACTGGAGGTCCGGCGGTAGCCGGAGCACCCACAGCGAGTTCGCCGCCAGGCGCTGCGGCCGCTTCCGGCGCGGAACGCCGGGCGCGGAAGGCGGCCAGCACCAGCAGCGCATTGGTGATCAGAATCACTGCGAACGCCAGTCCGGGGACGAATGCCAGCCCGCTTCCACGCTCTTTCGCCACCTCGATGGCCAGGACTACCGTAATCAGTCCCCGGGGCAAGACCCAGAAAATCAGTTCCCGGCTGTGCGCTTCGATTCCCTGCCAGGCCCAGCGGCTGGATTGAATGGCCAGCCAACGCGCCAGAAAGAGAGACCCCAGCGTCCCCGCCATGAGCAAGGGATGTTGACGGAGAACTCCCAGCTCGGCCACCGCGCCGATCAGCACGAAAAAGAACGTGCGCACCAGAAACGCAAGCTCGGAATGAAATGTGAGCAACGCCTGTTGGGACCCCGCCATTTGCGCGACCGGCAACCTCAGCCCCAGACCGGGATCGATGCCG
This sequence comes from Terriglobales bacterium, assembly GCA_050746005.1. Classification (GTDB taxonomy): domain Bacteria; phylum Acidobacteriota; class Terriglobia; order Terriglobales; family Acidobacteriaceae; genus JAIQFF01. Next base: position 8,369 of record JBOGLC010000111.1, on the reverse strand, counting down.
GGAAAATTCGAGAGCGTGAGTCCAAAGCCCAGCACCGCGATCAACCCGTTGGCGCCCAGCGCTTCCATTCCCGCGTAAAGGACGAGGACGATGGAGAACGTGAGCACCTGCCAGAAACGCTGTTCGGAAAGTATGTGCAACAGACGCGACCACAAAACCCCGACGGGGACAGCAAACAGCAACGCGATCCCGACCTGGTTCAGCAAGCCATGGACGAGTCCCTGCGCCACCGCCCCGCCATGGGTGTGCAGGTCGAGAAGCAGTCCCACCGTCAGGACGGCCAGCACATCTCCCCATGACGCTTCGAGCATCAGGGTGACTCGGACCGGCTCCGACGCCTGCAGTTGCTGCAAAACCGGCAGCACCACCGTGCTGCTGGTGCAGCCCAGCGCCGCGCCCACCAGCAACCCGTCAGTCCAGGGCAATCCCAGACCCTTGACGACAATCACCGCCACCAGAACCGTGCTGAAAATGTAGGCCAGGGTGGCGAGCAGCAAACTGCCGGGGAAGTGCTTCAGGGTGTCGCGAAGGTTCAGCTCCAGCCCGCCTTCGAAGAGCACGAGAATGATCGCCAGCGTTCCCAGCAGATTAGTTGTTTTGGCCAGAGTGCCGGGCTGCACCAGGCCCAGCACCGGTCCGAGCAGGACGCCCAGCATCATCAGCACCAGCACATCCGGGATTCGGGTCAGGCCAAAGACGCGGTTGGCCAGAAAGGCCACCACCAGCAGACCGCCGACCAGTCCCAGAACTAATGCCGCGGACATTTGTGCTCCATGACAATGTAGGCGCGAGCGCCCCGCTCGTGCGGCAGCGCCAGGAAAGCCGCAACAACGGAAGCTCGACACCAGCCCTGACGCTCGCACCCGCAATACCGCCGACATCTTATCGCGTGCTACTCTCGTCCACCGGACGAAATACCCAAAAGGAGAAAATTGAGATTGGCCTCCGCCGAACAACTCCTGCCCGTCGGGTTCAGTCTGGCGGCGGCGCTGTGCTGGGGCACCAGCGATTTCAGCGGCGGATATGCTTCGCGCCGCTCCGACGCCTTCCTGGTGACGCTGCTTTCGCACGCCGGCGGCTTCGTACTCATGCTGACGTTCGCACTGGCGGCCCACTCCGATTTACCTTCGCGGGCCAGCCAACTGTGGGCGGCGGCCGCAGGTCTCTCCGGCGGCGTGGCCCTGATTATCTTCTATCGCGCCCTGTCCCAGGGGATGGGGCTCACCGCACCCGTGGCAGCGGTAATCGGCGCCGCCATTCCCGCGGCCGTCACTATGAGCACGCAAGGCATGCCCGGCGTCTTCGCCATTACCGGTTTCCTGCTCGCCGGATTCGGTATCTGGCTCATTTCCCGACCCGACGGTTCGGGCGACCGCCGCGGAATTCTCATGGCCGTGCTGGCGGGTATAGGCTTCTCCGGATTCTTTCTCTGCATCAGCCGCACCGGTGCCAGCTCCGTTCTGTGGTCGTCGGTATTCTCGCGCATTGCTTCGCTTCTTCTCGTGGGAGCGATTGTGGTCGGCCGCGGGCGTTGGGGTCCATTGCGACGCTCCGACGCGACCGTCGCTCTGGTCGCCGGTTGTCTGGACGTCAGCGGCACGGCAGTCTTTATCCGGGCTGCCCAGACCGGCCGCCTGGATTCAGTGGTAGTGTTGTCGTCACTCTATCCTGCCTTGACCGTCCTTCTGGCTCGCTTCATTCTGAAGGAACACTTCACACCCTGGAAGACGGCGGGCATCGTCGCCGCACTGCTGGCTGTACCCCTGATTGCGCTGCAATGAAACGGCTCCGCGCGTAGGCAGGGACACCAAATGCTGGATACCTCCGCACCAGCGGGGCGCTCGCGCCTACATGGAGACAGTTGCGCTGTTATAATCAAGAATTGCGCTCATGCCTACGAAGCGTCTGATTCGCTCCACTACAGTTCTCTGCGTCCGCCGCAACGGCACCGTCGTCATGGCCGGAGACGGACAGGTTACTCTGGGCGAAGGTGTCATTAAGCACTCCGCCAAGAAGATTCGCCGCCTGTATCAGGACAAGATTCTGGCTGGATTTGCCGGCTCTACGGCCGACGCCTTCACCCTCTTCAGCCGCTTTGAATCGAAACTGGAGCAGTATCACGGCAACCTGGGGCGGGGCGCGGTCGAGTTGGCCAAGGACTGGCGCACCGACAAGTTTCTGCGCCACCTCGAGGCCCTGCTGCTGGTTTCGGACAAGGAACAAACCTTCCTGCTCAGCGGGCAGGGCGATGTGATCGAACCGGACGGCGGCATCGCCGCCATCGGCAGCGGCGGCCCCTACGCCCAGGCAGCCGCGCAGGCGCTGGCCGAGCACACCCAGTTGACCGCGCGCCAGATCGCTGAAGAAGCAATGAAGATTGCGGGCAAAATGTGCATCTATACTAATGACAAGGTAACGATCGAAGAACTCTAGGCTGACGAGCACGACTGATTTATGGCTATCTACTTACCTGCTGCCGCTGAAGAAGAGCAGATCGCTCTCGATGAGCTCACGCCGCGCGAAATCGTCGCCGAGCTGGACAAGCATGTCGTTGGCCAGAAAGACGCAAAGCGCGCCGTGGCCATTGCCCTGCGCAATCGCATGCGACGCCAGAAGCTCGCTCCCGACCTGGCGGAAGAAGTCATTCCTAAAAACATCATCATGATCGGCCCCACCGGCGTGGGCAAAACCGAAATCGCGCGGCGCCTGGCCAAGCTGGCCAACTCGCCCTTCCTGAAAGTGGAAGCCTCTAAGTTTACCGAAGTCGGTTACGTGGGACGCGATGTCGAGTCCATGGTTCGCGACCTGGTAGAGATCGCGATCGAAATGGTGCGGGAAGAAAAACTTGAAGACGTCTCCGACAAAGCCGAACTGAACGCCGAGGAGCGCCTGCTGGACATTCTGCTTCCTCCGCCGGCTCCGCGTCCCGCCGAGGCATCGGCGGGCGGCATGGTTCTCGAAGGGACGACGGCGGCTTCTTCCGGCAATGAGTCGCAAAGCCGCACCCGCGAAAAGCTTCGCCAACAGTTGCGCGAAGGCAAGCTCGATGACCGCACGGTCGAAATCGATGTCCGCGAACGCAATTTTCCGTCGTTTGAAATCATCTCCAATCAGGGCGTCGAGGAGATGGACGTCAACATCAAGGACATGTTGCCCAACCTCTTCGGCCAGCGCACCAAGAAGCGGAAGATGAAGGTCAACGAGGCTTTCGAATATCTGATCCAGGAAGAAGAGCAGCGCCTGATTGACATGGACCAGGTCACCCGCCTGGCCATCGATCGGGTCGAGGATGCCGGCATCATCTTCCTCGATGAAATCGACAAGATCGCCGGACGCGAGAGCGGCCACGGTCCCGACGTTTCCCGCGAGGGTGTGCAACGCGACATCCTGCCCATCGTCGAAGGCACCACGGTGAGCACGCGCTACGGCATGGTACGCACCGACCACATCCTGTTCATCGCGGCGGGTGCGTTCCACGTTTCAAAGCCCAGCGATCTGATTCCCGAGTTGCAGGGCCGCTTTCCCATCCGGGTCGAGCTGCAATCGCTCACCATGGAAGACTTCATCCGCATTCTGACCGAGCCCAAGTCATCGCTGGTAAAGCAGTACGTGGCTCTGATGGACACCGAAGGGGTGAAGCTGGAATTCACCCGGGAAGCTCAGGAAGAAATCGCCCGCTTCGCCTTCCGGGTGAACGAAGGCACAGAAAACATCGGCGCCCGCCGCCTGCACACCATCATGGAGCGCGTGCTCGATGAAATCAGCTTCGACGCCCCCGACAAAAAAGGCGAGCACATCAAAGTGGATGCCGACTACGTGCGCAAGATGCTGGCAGATATTGTGAAAGACCAGGATTTGTCGAGATATATTCTGTAGATACAAAATGGAGGACGGGCGTCCCGCCCGTCGCTCTTTGCGGATTGCTCACGCGATCCCTATTTCCCTCCACAACCACCGATATTCCAAAGGATTCTTTACCAACCCCGCTCCGACCGGATTGCCTAATATGTAATCGACCTTGTCGCCAATGCTTTCTTCCCGTCGAAGGGCGCGGTCAAACGACTCTTCCTCCCAGACTTTTCCTCTTCTACCAAGAGCCTTGTTAATCCGGTGAGCCGATGCACCTCCCGAATTGGTTTCGGAGGGCAATTCTTCGCGAGCAAGGTCTTTCGCAAAGCTGGCTTGCATAACGGAGCGTGCCTGCTTAGACTCTAGCTTCGTTCCCGACGGGCGGGGACGCCCGTCCTCCATGCAACCCCAAGCATGAACGCCATCGATCGCCCACGCCTCAAGTCGCTCATGCAGCGCGAGCAGATACGCTTTGTAAACCAGCGCCCGAAATCCAAAGCTCTGTTCGAACGCGCCGGCAAATCACTCCTCGGCGGCGTGCCCATGAACTGGATGATCAAGTGGGCCGGCGCTTTCCCGCCCTTCGTGCGCGAGGCCCAGGGGGCGCACTTCTACGATGTGGACGGACATCGTTACATCGATTTCTGCCTGGGCGACACCGGCGCCATGACTGGGCACTCTCCCTTCGCGACGGTCAAAGCGGTGGAAGAGCAGATGAAGCGGGGCATTACCTTGATGCTGCCCACGGAAGACGCGATCTTCGTCGCTGAAGAATTGCAGCAACGCTTCGGCTTGCCCTACTGGCAGTTCGCTCTGACTGCGACCGATGCCAACCGGTTCGCCATACGACTGGCGCGGCAGATCACAAAGCGGCCCAAAATTCTGGTATTCAACTGGTGTTATCACGGCACGGTGGACGAAAGTTTCATCACTTTGAAAGACGGCGTGGCACAGGCTCGCCGCGGCAACATCGGCCCGCCTGTCGATCCGGCGGTTACGACCAAGGTGGTCGAGTTCAATGATCTCCCGGCGCTGGAGCAGGCGCTGGCTCCGGGCGATGTAGCCTGCGTGCTGGCTGAGCCGGTCATGACCAATGTGGGGATCGTGCATCCCGATCCCGGCTACCATCAGGCGTTGCGGGACCTTACCGAAAAATCTGGCACCTTGCTCATTATCGACGAGACTCATACCATCTGTGCCGGGCCGGGCGGATATACTCGCGCGGAAAATCTCGATCCAGATTTTTTTATCTTCGGCAAAGCCATCGCCGGCGGAGTGCCCGGTGCAGCCTACGGATTCACCGAACAGGTGGCGAGCTCGATCGCCAAAAATCAGAATCTGGAAGACTGCGACACCGGCGGCATTGGGGGAACTCTGGCGGGCAACGCGCTTTCTCTCGCCGCCATGCGGGCTACATTGACCAAAGTCCTGACCAAGGAGGCATTCACCCGCATGATTCCTCCCGCTGAACGCTGGACGGCCGGAGTACAAAAAGCGATCACGGAATCCGGCTTGCCCTGGCACGTCACCCGCCTGGGCTGCCGCGCCGAGTACCAGTTTTCTCCCCAGCCCCCCAAGAATGGGAGTCAGGCTCATGACGCCATGGACTTCGAACTGGAACGCTTCATGCATCTGTATGCCATGAACCGTGGCATCCTGCTGACTCCGTTTCACAACATGGCGCTGATGTCGCCGCAGACCGATCCCGACGATGTCGATCAGCACACCCGGATCTTCCGCGAAGCGCTCAAGGAATTGGTGGGCTAGCCGCGACGGACGTGGCCGTTCACCCGAGCCCTCTCGGGAGGAAACCCGGACCCCGTCTGTTACCCTGTTTGTTCTCGCGATGAAGCGATCCGATTGGAATGTTCTGATCTGCGTGCTGGGCAGCGCTATGCTGGTTTCCTGCGGCGCTCCGGGCGTTCCCATCCCCCCTGCTCTCGAACTGGCCAAGCCGGTTACGGATTTGCGGGCGGCGCGAAAAGGCGACAGGGTTTACCTTGCCTGGACCGTGCCTATCCGTACCACCGACCGCCAGACCCTGCGACATCTGGGCGCGACCAGCATCTGCCGCAGCCTGAAAGTACCAGTGACCGAGTGCAAGAATCCGGTCGCGGAGATTCCGGCAGCACGGTTTCCTCTGCCCGGTTCCGCACCCGCCAAGCCCGGGTCCCCGGCGCCGAAAGTTGAGGCCAGCTATACCGATATCCTGCCGGAGGAACTGCAAAAGCAAGATCCCACAGCCGAGATCAGTTACGCGGTGTCGGTACAGAATGAAAGCGGGCGCAGCGCCGGACTATCCAACCGCGTGCAGGTGCCATCCGCGCCGGCCTTGCCCCCGCCAAACAATTTCCATGCGGAAGTCACCAGTTCCGGTGTGCTGCTTTCCTGGGACTGTCCACCCGCGCCGCCAGCTTCGGACGTAATCACGCACAAGCTGCGCATTTATCGCCGCGAGCAGGGAAAGCCGGGGGATGCGAAAGTCAGCGATGTCGACTACGGCAGCTGTCCACAAATCCAGCCAGCCAACCCGGGCGCCGGGGCGCAAACCAACCGGCAAGCTGAACTTCTGGATCAGGCTTTTGAGTGGGAGAACCATTACGTCTATCGCGCGGCGGTGATAACGGTTGTTGCAGAGCCGAGCAAACCCGGGGTAGAAGTTGAAGGCGATGACACCCCGGTGGTATCGATTTTTGCGCACGATGTTTTTCCTCCACCGGTGCCCACCGGCCTGCAGGCTGTTTTCTCGGGGGTGGGCCAGGCCCCGTTCATCGACCTGGTGTGGTCTCCGGACACCGAAGCCGACCTCGCCGGATACAACGTCTTCCGCCACGAAGAAGGCGGCCAGCCCGTGAAGCTCAACCCCGAACTGGTAAAGACCCCGGCCTTCCGCGATCTGAATGTGCAATCGGGGAAGAAGTATTTCTACTCAGTGTCGGCGGTTGATGAGCGCAACAACGCAAGCGCAAAATCGGAAGAGGCCAGTGAGCGGGTACCATAGCAACTGACTGTCGTCCGCCGTCACTGCAGACTGTCTTTATAAAACTCGTATCTTTAGTTGTTCACTGAGAACTGAGAACTGAAAGCTGGTTTCAATGAAATATTGCCGTTTCCAGTTGGATAATCAACCGTGTTACGGTCTCATAGAATCCGTAGCCGGTCTGGAACAGATTACCCGCCTTTTTCTCACCTCCCCGCAGGATGCGAATGGAGATCTTGAAGACGTCCCTACCCGGCGGATGGACCATCTTCCGCTGGCCGAAGCCGTCTTGCTGCCTCCGGTCTGCCCGTCGAAAATCGTCTGTGTCGGCCGCAACTATCGCGAGCATGCCGCCGAACTGGGCAACGAGATTCCCATTGAGCCGCTGATCTTTTTCAAGCCGCCGTCTTCATTATTGGCCCCCGGCGCTCAGGTCCGTCGGCCCCCGATCGCCGAGCGCGTGGATTACGAAGGCGAACTCGGAGTGGTGATCGCCAGGAAGTGTTATCAACTCGCAGCCGACGAAGATGTCCGGCCGTACATTCTGGGATACACCTGCATCAACGACGTGACCGCACGCGACCTGCAAAAGAAAGACGGCCAGTGGACCCGCGCCAAGGGCTTCGATACCTTCTGCCCGGTCGGCCCGCTGGTCACCAATGAAATCGATCCGTGGGCGGGGGTTGGTGTCGAGACCAGGGTCAACGGCGAGGTCCGTCAACAGGGCAACACGCGCGACTTTATCTTCCCGCTTGATGTCGTCATCCGCTATATCTCCCAGGTCATGACCCTGCTTCCCGGAGACCTGATTCCGACCGGAACGCCGCAGGGCGTCGGCCCGGTGGTCGCGGGAGAGACCATGGAAGTCACGGTGGAAGGCATAGGAACCCTGAGCAATCCGGTGGTCTGAGTCGTGTAGGCGCGAGCGCCCTCGCTCGTGCAGGAGCCAGCACCGGCCATTGTGGGGATAGCGCCCGGCCTTCCCGCGGGGCAAGATCGACAGGCTTTGCCGGCGCCAGAAATAGCGGAGCGTTGCTCCGCAGGACAGCCGAGCGCGGCTGTCCCCACTTGGTCCGTGGCGATTTCCCAGAATGCACGAGCGGGGCGCTCGCGCCTACATCGAGACTTCCCCGATTCTCCACCAGGCCTTATTCTGTATTCTGTTTCTGGAACGCCGCACGCCACGGCCGTGACCGGTCCAATCAATCATGATCCCATTTCGTCTTTATCTTGTGATTCTGGCAGCCGGCGTCGTTCTGGCCCTTGCCTACCTGCTGTTACGCCGCAAGCCGAAGACCGCCGATGATCTGGAGCAGGAGCGGCGGGCCTGGCTCGACCGCATCGGCCGCATCACCGACGGAACCGTGATTGACGTTCAGGAAATGCCCGGCACGCGCGCGCAGCCTTCCACCTTTCTGATTTACCACTATGACGTGGCCGGCGTGTCCTACGAGGCTTCCCAGGATGTGACCTACCTGCGCCAGTTCATCAATCTCCACTCATGCCGGCTCGGACTTCCCACCTCGGTTCGCTTTGATCC
>JBOGLC010000110.1:0-12697 GCA_050746005.1 Terriglobales bacterium | reverse complement strand
GATTGAGCGTGAACTGGCGCTGATCGAAAAACTCCAGCTTCCCGGCTACTTCCTGATTGTGTGGGACCTGGTCCGCTTCTGCCGCGAGGAAAATATTCTGGTCCAGGGACGCGGCTCCGCCGCCAACAGCGCCGTCTGCTATTCGCTGGGAATCACGGCGGTCGATCCCATCAGCATGGAACTGCTCTTCGAACGTTTTCTGTCCGAAGAGCGCGGTGAGTGGCCCGACATCGATCTCGACTTGCCCAGCGGCGACCAGCGCGAGCGCGTCATTCAATATCTGTATAAACGCTATGGCGAACGCGGCGCCGCCATGACTGCCAACGTCATCACCTACCGCAGCCGCATGGCGGGGCGGGAAATGGGCAAGGCCTTGGGTTTCGATCCCGAAACTCTGGACAAAGTTTCGACCGCCGTCTCCACCTGGGAATATCGCGATGCTCATGACGCGCTTGACCATCGTTTCCACGACGCGGGTCTGGATCTGAACCATCCGCGCTTGCGCAAATATTTCGAGCTGTGCGAAGCGGTGCAGGATTTGCCGCGCCATCTGGGGCAGCATTCCGGCGGCATGGTCATCTGCCAGGGACAGCTTGATTCCGTGGTGCCGCTCGAACCCGCGTCCATGCCGGGCCGCGTGGTGGTGCAGTGGGACAAGGAAGACTGCGCCGACCTCGGCATCATCAAGGTGGACTTGCTGGGCCTGGGCATGATGGCGGCTCTGGAAGATTCCATCAGGCTCATCCGCAATCATTACGGCGAAGAAGTGGACCTTGCCCACCTGCCGGCTGACGATCCAGCGGTTTATTCGACCCTTCAAAAGGCCGACACCATCGGCATGTTCCAGGTGGAAAGCCGGGCCCAGATGTCGTGCCTGCCGCGCCTGCGCCCCAGGCGGTTTTATGACATCGTGGTGCAAGTTGCCATCATTCGCCCCGGACCCATCGTGGGGCAGATGGTAAATCCGTTTCTGCAACGCCGCCAGGGACGGGAAGCGGTCATCTATCCGCATCCCTCGCTCGAACCGGTGCTGAAACGCACTTTGGGAGTTCCTCTTTTTCAGGAACAGTTACTGCGCATGGCCATGGTGGTTGCGGGATTCAGCGGCGGCGAGGCGGAGGATTTGCGCCGGGCCATGGGCTTCAAGCGTTCGGAAAAACGCATGAAGGAAATTGAAGCCAAACTTCGCGCCGGCATGGAACGCAACGGAATTTCACGCGAAGCGCAGGAGCAGATTGTGCTTTCGATTACTTCTTTCGCGTTATATGGATTTCCCGAGTCCCACGCTGCCAGCTTCGCGTTGATCGCCTACGCCAGCGCTTATCTGAAGTGTCACTACCTGGCTGCTTTCACCGCCGCCCTGCTCAATAACCAGCCCATGGGTTTCTACCGTCCCGCCACGATTGTGAAAGACGCGCAGCGCCATGGGCTGAAGATATTTCCCATTGATGTGATGAAGTCGGAGTGGGAGTGCACCGTCGTCGGGGGTTCGTCATTGGCCGTTGGCCACAAAACCGACCAGGAAAATAATTGCGATCTAAACAAAAGCCCAGCCGCGGAGCGGCGAGAGAATGTAGCCCACGGCGTAAGCCGTGGGTCAGGAGCCGTCCTGAGCGAAGTCGGCGGAACGCTCGCGCTACGCCTTGGCCTTCGCTACGTCCGCGGTCTGCGTGAAGAATCCGTCCAGGCCCTGGTTCGCCAGCGCAATCTCGCACCGTTCACTTCCATTCACGATCTCATCCAGCGCGTTCCTGAATTGCGCAAGGATGAATTGAATACGCTGGCGGCAATCGGGGCTTTGAATTCAGTTTCCAGTTTTGAGTTCCCGGTTCCCAGTTCCGGTCTGCATCGCAGGGATGCGCTTTGGCAAATTGAGCGCTCGGTCCGTCGCTCGGGCCCGTTGCTCGATGAACTTCCCGAGCCTGATGCCAAATCTCCGCTGCGCCCCATGAATCCGGAGGAGCGACTGGTGGCCGATTTCCGCGGCACCGGCCTGACCGTGGGCCCGCACCCTATGGCCTATCATCGCGAGCGTATGGACGCGATCGGAGTCCACAAAGCCAGCGACCTTGCCGGCATTCCCAACGGAAAAGATGTGCGCATCGGAGGCTGCGTCATCGCCCGCCAGCGCCCGGGCACCGCCAAAGGTTTTGTCTTTCTCAGCCTGGAAGACGAGACTGGCGTGGCCAATGCCATCATCATGCCAGATCTGTTTCAGAAAAATCGCCTGCTGGTGACTTCTGAACAGTTTCTAATGGTGGAAGGGGTCCTGCAGAATCAGGATAACGTTATCTCGGTGAAGGCGCAGCGGGTAATGCCGCTGTCGATTACCCGGGCAGAGACTAGTTCGCACGATTTTTACTAGCGTTTCATGTAAGCGATTACCAAAATTGTTCCAAGTAAATCAATATTTTCTTGCTTCTTCTCTCCCCATCCACAGTCATCCGGTTTATGATTATTGAGTTCATTCGCCACAATTTATGTAGGGTCTTTCTAAGCGGAGCCCAACGTCTGTGTGGCTCATTCATCCATTCGGTTCATCGCTGAACCATGGCATATGTTAAGGAGTAGCGATTCTGTCTCGCGCAAAAACCCCTGGTAACGGCAATACCCGCAGGAAGCAGGTTGCTACCATGCCTGCCGTCAATCCGCCGGAACTCAAAAAGAACTCGATCACTACTGACCTGGAATTAGAGATCCGCCGTCGCGCCTATGAACTTTATGAGCGACGGGGATATCTGCCTGGCCATGAAGACGAGGATTGGCTGGTGGCCGAGCAGGAAATACTGTCTCGTTACCAGCAGCAGCAGAGCGCTTAGGATCGGGTCCGGGAGTGCGGATTTGCTGCGCCTTGCATCCTATGGGGGCCAGGCTGAGGACTTGTTTTGCAGTTAAAACAGGGTTCAGGAATCGGGAACCCAGTAGCCCGGCACGCATTCCTTTGCCCTCTGATTTGCATCTGGCCTGATTCGACGGTTGCCTCAGCCCTCCGTTTCTGAAAAAATACCCATTCGGGCTCCCCATGTCCCAAATTGGCAGTTTTGCTCTTTTGCTCGCGTTGGCTCTGAGTACCTACTCATTCCTGGCAGGAGTATTGGCTTTAGCTCGTCCGGGCCCGGGGTCGGAGCGGCTGGGCGAAACCGCGCGACGGGCCGGCATCGCCACTTTTGCTGTGGTCTTTCTCGCGGCCCTGATCCTGGTCATCTCCGCCTTCCAGAACGATTTTTCTATCGCCTACATTTTCCACCACAGCAATCGCGATCTGCCGGCGCCTTACAAGTTCGCCACGTTGTGGTCGGGGCAGGAAGGCTCACTGCTGTTCTGGTCTCTCCTGCTGGCGGCATATGGACTGGTTCTACGGTTGCGGCACAAGACCGATGCCCGGCTTTTTGCCTATGCCTCCGCCATTATTGCTGCGGTGCAGATTTTCTTCCTGCTGCTGCTGAATTTTGCCGCCCATCCTTTCGCTCTGATGCAAGGCCAATTGCCCGCCGACGGCGCCGGGTTGAATCCTCTGCTGCAGTATCCCGAGATGGTGATTCATCCCCCCATGCTGTACCTGGGATATGTGGGCTTCACCGTGCCTTTCGCATTCGCGCTGGGCGCGCTGATCATGCGCTATCCCGGCGAAAAATGGATCCGCATCACCCGCCGCTGGACCATGGTGACCTGGGCCTTCCTGACCTGTGGAGTATTTCTCGGGGCGCACTGGGCATATTCGGTCCTGGGCTGGGGCGGTTATTGGGGGTGGGACCCGGTCGAGAACGCATCCCTGATGCCGTGGCTGACCGGAACCGCCTTTTTGCACTCGGTGATGATGCAGGAAAAGCGCGGGATGCTGAAGATGTGGAACATGTGGCTGATCTTTGCCACGTTCTGGCTGGCGATTCTGGGCACTTTCCTGACGCGCAGCGGGATCATCAGTTCGGTGCATGCTTTCGCCCAGTCCTCGATCGGCGGCTGGTTCAAGTGGTTTCTGCTGATCACTTTTGTCACGTTCACATTTTTCTTTTTCAAGAACAAATCGCATCTGCGCAGCGAGCACAAGCTGGAATCGCTGATTTCGCGCGAATCAAGTTTCCTGTTCAACAACCTGCTGCTGTTGCTGGCCTGCTTCACCGTTCTTTGGGGCACATGGTTTCCCCTGATCTCGGAATATGTGCAAGGCAACAAAGTCACGGTGGGACCTCCTTTCTATAACAAGGTGGCCATTCCGGTAGCGCTCCTGCTGCTGCTGCTGACCGCGGTGGGCCCGCTGCTGGCCTGGCGAAAAACGTCGCTGGAAAGCCTGAGACGCAATTTTATGTGGCCCGCGCTGGGCGCGCTTGCCGTCGGGATTCTCATGATCGCGTTCGGGGTCCGGCCCTGGCAGGATATTTCTTATCTCTACGCGCTCATGGCCGCCATGTTGGCGACCCTGGTGGGACTCACCGTCACCTCCGAATTTATTCGCGGCGGCCGCGTGATTTCCCGTCATACCGGACACAATCTGCTGGGCTCCATGGTGCACTTGTGGCATCGCAACACTCGCCGCTACGGCGGGTACATTGTGCACTTCGGCGTGGCCGTAGTAATCATCGGAATCCTGGGAACTCCTTTTAATCAGGACAAAGAAAAGGAGATGGGCTTCGGCGACAAAATGACCATCGGCCCCTACACTCTGGTCTGCGAGTCTTACACCCAGGACGACAATCCGAACTACAGCAATGAGTGGGCCATCATCAACGTCTTCAAAGGCGATCGCAAGATCGAGACCATGTATCCCGAGCGGCGTTTTTACAAGGCCAGCCAGCAGCCGCAGACCTTGCCCAGAATTCGCTCGACCTACAAGGAAGATCTTTATCTGACTTATGAAGGTCTTAATGAGCAGACCGGCCGTCCCATCATCAAGGCGCACCTGAATCCTCTGGTGATGTGGATCTGGGTGGGAGTTCTGATCATGATTGGCGGAACCGTGCTGGCCCTGATTCCGAACGCGGCGTCGGTCCGAGTCGCCGTGCCCGTCCGTATCCAGGAAGCGCCGGTGGGAGCCGGAGACTGATGGAGGTTTGGTTTTTCGCTGACCACGCTCATCGTCATCTTCCGCAGGGCGGAGCCCATGACGTGAACCACATGACAAGGACCAGGGGGATTCCGCTCTTCCGACGCAGTCTGGGCGCGGCATTGCTGTGCCTCGCGGTATTCGCTTTCATGGGCGCCAGCGATGAAGGGGCGCGATTCAACAGTCTGGGCCACAAACTGATGTGCGTCTGCGGATGTAGCCAGGTCCTGCTGGAATGCAACCACGTCGGCTGCACTTATTCCGACCGCATGCGCGGCGAACTCATGGCCGGCCTCGACCGCGGCGAGAACGACGATTTGACGCTCCAGGATTTTGTGCAGAAGTACGGCCCTACGGTATTGGCCGCACCCACGGCCATCGGCTTCAACCGGGTGGCATGGATCATGCCTTTCCTGGCGCTGGTGCTCGGATTGCTTACCACCATATTCATCGTGCTGGCCTGGAAAAAGAGGCCGGCGCCGGCGACTCCTGGCGGCGTTGTGCCGGTCAGGGGTCAGGAACTTGAGCGCTTTCGCACCCAGGCCAGGAAGGACACCCAAATATGACGGTCGCGACTCTCACCTGCATCATGGTGACTCTCTGCGTTCTCTTTTATGTTTTCTACCTCCCTGGAAGGTTATACCTGGGCCCCGCCAAGACCCGGCTGGCCTATTTGCAGGAGCGCAAGGAAGTGGTTTACGAAAATCTCCGCGATCTGAATTTCGAACATCAGGCGGGAAAACTTCCCGATCAGGACTACCAGTCGCTGAAATCTTCCCTCGAGGACGAAGCAGCCGGGGTCTTAGCCGAGATGGCACGGCTTGAACAGGCCGCCCCTGCGCCCGTCCACGGCAGAAAAGGAAGTAGAGTTTGAAATTCTCTTCAAAGATGATTGGGCTGGCTCTCGCCGCCCTGCTGGCTACCGTTGCTTCGGCGCAAACTCTAAGCGGCACTCTCAAGAACGGCACCACCGGCAAACCCGCTGCGGGCGACGAGGTCATCCTGATCAAACTGGGCCAGGGTATGGAGGAGGCTGCCCGCACCAAGTCCGGCGCCGGCGGCCACTTCAGCTTCAAACTTCCGGACACTGGACCTCATCTGATTCGAGCCGTTCACCAGGGGGTGACCTATCACAGCATGGCGCCTCCGGGATCGAACTCGGTCGAAGTGCAGGTTTTCGACGTATCCAAGAAGCTCAACGACATTGGCGTCACGGCTGACGTAATGCGTTTTCAGGCGCAGGGAAACCAACTGCAGGGCACGCGGCTGTTCGCGGTGAACAACTCCTCCAATCCCCCGCGTACCCAAATGAACGACCAGAACTTCGAGTTTTACCTTCCGGAGGGAGCTCGAATCTTGGATTCCTCCGCCGAGACTGCGGGAGGGCAACCGCTCAAGATCGATCCGGTTCCGCAGAAGGAAAAGAACAGATACGCTTTTGTTTTTCCGTTGCGCCCGGGCCAGACCCTGTTTCAGGTCGGCTTCGAGCTCCCCTACAGCGGGGCCTTGAGCATCGATCCCAAGCCACTGTACCCATCGCAACACTTTGTGGTCATGCTGCCCAAGAGCATGCAATTTTCGGCGAGCCCGGGCGGCGGCTTCGAGTCCCGGGAGAATCCACGGGAACCGGACACCGCGGTGCAGGTGGCGTCAGATACCGAAGTGGGCCAGCCGCTGAGTTTCAAGATTTCTGGCACCGGGACTCTGAACGAGTCCAGCGACAACGAGTCGCGGGGCAACGATAACGGGGCTCCCCCTGCCGATAGTGGGTCCGCCAGCGCCGGACGGGATTCGCGTCCAGGCGGAGGCCTGGGCCCGCCCATCGATGCACCCGATCCCCTGGAAAAATATCGCTGGTACATCCTGGGAGGGTTCGCCGTGATCCTGGTTGCGGGTGGTATCTACATAACAACCCGCTCCCGTTCCGCCGAACTATCGCTTGCGACCAGTCCCGACTTCGCTGCATCTGATGTAAACGTGGGTAACGGTCCATCGCCCCGGCGGCAGCCCTCAGGCCGCTCGGGGTTGCTGCTCGAAGCCCTCAAGGAAGAGTTGTTTCAGCTCGAAGTGGAGCACAAACAGGGCAGCATTTCTCAGCCGGAATACGAGCGCGCCCGGGCCGCGCTGGACCAGACCCTGGAACGAGCGATCAAGCGCGGAGCCTCCCCGCCGAAAAACGCTGCCGCCCGGGATTAGCCGCCGGGGCCAGTTGACGCATCTCAATTTAAGCGCATATTATTTCCGTTTGACTCATAGCCGATGACGCATTAAGGACGCGGCCTGCGGGCCGCGAAGTTATTATCCATGGACAAAAAGAAATTGGAGTACTTCAAGAAGAGATTGGAAACACGGCAGGTGGAACTGCGCCGCACGGTCACCCGCACCGAGCAGGATGGCCGCACGGTGGACGAAGACTCGGCCCAGGACATCGCCGACCGGGCTGCGAGTTCCTACACCAAGGAATTTCTTTTTCACCAGAGCAACAACGACCGTCAATTGCTGCAGATGGTGGACGGAGCTCTGGAGCGGTTGCGCGAAGGCGAGTTTGGCGAGTGCATCGCCTGCGGCAAGGAAATCAACGCCAAGCGCCTGGAAGCTGTTCCCTGGACCCGGCACTGCATCGATTGCCAGGAGAAGCTGGAACAGGGAATTCTGGAAGAGACCTCGCATTAGCGGGCAGAAAATCCCAGAGCAAAACGCCGCCGGCCATCCGGCGGTTTTTCGCTTTTCACGGTAGCCGTGGGTGCTGACACTCCTGTCCGCTCCACACTGCCATCGTGTTAAACTTAACAACGGCCAATCCACAGTCTTAATCTCATAGCAAGGGACGTTCGTGCGCGCAGAAACTCGTCGACGACTTAAAGAAGATAGATTCAGCCGGGCAACCATGGATGCCGCGGAAGCCACTGTTCATTGGTCAGAGGAGCACAAAGCCAGGCTCATTGTCGGAGGCCTGATTCTAGCGGTGGTGCTGGGCACCGGTTTTGGCGGCTGGTATTACCTCAACCAGCAGGACCAGAAAGCCAGCATCCAGCTAAATCAGGCGGTGCGCACGCTGGACACCCAATTGCGGCCCGCGGGCACCCCGGCCGAGCCCGATTTTCCGAGTTTCACCTCCGCCCGGGAGCGCACCACCGAGGCCCACAAACAGTTTCAGGCAATCGTGGACCAGTATCCCCACACCCGCACAGCTGAATTTGCCCGTTATTTCCTCGGTCTTACTTCCTCGCAACTCGGCGATAATACATCCGCGGAACGAGACTTGAAGAATGTGGCTTCGTCTCGCAACCAGGACCTCGCGGCCCTTGCCAAGTTGGCTCTGGCGTCGGTTTATCGCGACACCAACCGCACCAAGGATGCGATCGACCTTTACCATGAATTGATGGCCAAGCCGACGCGGAGCGTGGGTAAGGCGATGGCGCAGATGGAGCTGGCCGAAATGTATACCTCCAGCCAACAGCCTGCCGAAGCCAAGCGCATCTACGAGCAGGTTCAGAAGGAAAATCCCGCCAGCGAAGTAGCCCAACTCGCGACCCAGAAGCTTCAGGAATTAAAGTAGCCACCTCATTGTCATCTTGAGCGGAGAGAGCGGACTCGCTAGCGAGTCCGTTCGCGGAGTCGAAAGACCTGCGGTTGGCTTGCAGCATTGTGAGCGCCGGCAGAAAGCAGGTCCCTCGACTGCGCGGATCGCGCAAGCGCGATCCGGCTCCGCTCGGGATGACAGGGTTGTGGAACTGAGCCTTCAGACCCGGAGCGTTGGCCACGACCCAAACACCATGCCAGCCCCTCCCATTGTCATCTTGAGCGGAGAGAAGGGACTCGCTTTGCGAGTCCGTTCACGGAGTCGAAAGACCTGCGGTTGGCTTGCAGCATTGTGAGCGGCGGCAGAAAGCAGGTCCCTCGACTGCGCGGATCGCGCAAGCGCGATCCGCGCTCCGCTCGGGATGACAGAGCAGGGGAACGCGCCGGCATGAACGGCACGCTGCCGCTCAAGGCCGCACTCTGCCGCTCAAAGCCGCACGCTGCCGCTCAAAGCCTCTACTCTTTTGTTCTGGTGAACAGTTTTTTCCACTCCTGGGGCGGAGCCGGATTGGTCAGGGCGGGTTTCAGATTCGACGCCACATGCTCTGTGCGTCCCATTCCGATTAAGGAAGTCGCCAGGCCGGGCGCTGAGCGCGAAAACTGAATGGCGTTGTCGGCATCGGTCTTCATTCCCAGAACGCTGCCCACGAAATCGGGCAAACCCTGGGTGAGCCGCGCCTGATAAAGTGTGGCGCTGCCCATTACGGCGATGCCCAGGCGGGTTGCGGCCGAGAGCAGAGACATCTTCTCTTTCCCGGCGCGCTGGTTGATCAGGCCATAAGCCTCCGGCATCGCCAGATTGAAAGGAAGCTGGACGAACCGGAAGCGGTGGTGCTCGCCCCCAACTTCATGAGCGATTTTCTCCAGCTCAAAAAGATCCATATGATCGCGCGAGCTGTCCGCGACCCGAAACGCGCTCCAGGTCGCGACTCCGTAGGACTGGAGTTTGCCCGCCTTTACCAGGTTCTCGAGAGTCGCAAAGGAGTCCTTCAAGCGCTGGCGGAAAACTTCCCGCGTCACGTCCGGCAACTGCGATTCCGGGTTATGGATATAGAACAGGTCGATGGTTTCGAGACCCAGGTTCCGGCGCGAGCGTTCAATCTGATTTTCCAGATATGCCGGTGACATGCAATGCATTCCGCCCGCCAGGTCCCGGGGATCAAGAACACCGGTTTCGATGTACTCACGACGGAAATATGCGCGCGGGTCGGGGGGCGGATCGCCGTCGAAAGAAAGATAGCCGGCTTTGGTGCACACCAGAACTTCATCGCGATGGAGTTCCCCGGACCCGATCAACTGTTTGAGTGCGGTCCCGATATTACGTTCTGAGCGTTGATGGCGATAGTTGATGGCGGTATCGAGAACGTTGATGCCCGACATGAGCCCGGTCTCAATGGCCGCGATGTAGGACCGATCGGCCGCATCGCTGGGTTCGCCGAGATACGTTCCCAGGCCGATCGATGAAAGCCACAGCTGGCTCACTCCCGGTACGTGCTCCGTCTGGCGGAAGTGTCCAGCGTCGCGCAGGTTAGGAAAGCGGTCGCGATAACGGGCGGTGCCGGCGGCGGTGGCGTGTCCGGGCAACATGGAAAATAGTGTAGCAGCCGCGACTGCGAGCATTCTTGTCGTCGAGGCGAATTGGAAACTGTGTCCTCAAACTTTAGCTGCCAACTCGGGCGCGGTCTGGGCCGACGGTCATTTCGAACAAGAAAATATTCCGGCCGAAGGAATCGGCCTTCAGGTTGCGAAACTGAGGAAGTTTTTCCTTTAGCTCGCGCGCCAGCCCAATGTCCCATCCTGCCTGAAATATCCAGACGGTTTGCCCGGGCTTCAGTCCGCAGGTCGCGACCATTTCGTTCCAGCGGCGGAGGAATGAATCCGCAGTCCAAACGTTGGTTTCGGAACTGGTGGAAATTACTCGATGGCCGGCGCAGGAAAAGGTTCTGAAGTCGGCGGGCGGCAGGCCGCTGAAGCTGATCTCGGGACAAAGATAGAACCTGAGCAAAAAGCTGCTCTGGAAATCAACGAAGATCACGTCGTCCGGCGCAACCCTTTGCCGAATCGCATCGGTGGCCTGAGTCATGTTGCTGCTCCGCTGATCTTCACGGCGCATGTACGGACGATGGGGCGCGCCGAAGACCTGGCAGGCGGCAACGATCAGAACTGCAATGCCCAGGGCAGAGGATAGCCGCCGGTTGGTGAACCTGGCAATCGCCAGGCTGACGGCTGCGACTGCAAAAGGCAGCAGAAAGGCCGAGTGGCGGGTCCCGCCGTAGGGATAGAGATCCACAATTGCGGCCACGCCGTTGATGGCGAAGGGCAGCAACAGAAAAAGCCCCAGCTGACGAGCGGATGGCCCCGGCTGTTCCGGCACTTCTTTCCCAACCAAAAGAAGGACTATGCCGGCGACGAAAAGTAGCCCGGCAATGTCCCCGACCGCAAGCTGTCCGAAGGTGTATTGGAGAACTCCGAAACTCCTGGCGAAGATGAATCCCAGCAGGTGGTCGCGCCCCGCATGAAAATAAGAATTTGCCAGCAAGACCTGCATATGCTGCGCGGACGCACCGCCTTTCAGCTTTGAAATCTGGAAAACGTACAGAAACGCGAAGAGGCCGATTGCACCGGCCTGGCCGGCAACCCAGACGGCGGTGAGCCTGCGCGGAGGGTGGTGGTCGCTCAGCAGTCGCCACAAGGAATACACTCCCATGGCGCCGGCGAAGAGGAGGGCCGAAAAATGCGTGAACATGGCGAGATAGAGAAAGACGAAACAGGCGGCCATCTTCGCGGCGGATTTCTCGACGAGGGCAAGCTCCAGCATGTAAGCCGCGGCCATCATGAAGCACAGCAGTAGGGCATATTGGCGGACCTCGGCTGAGAGCTCAACGAATGCCGGCAGGAAACTTACCAGAAGGAAGCCGAGCCAGCCCGGAGCGGGGCCCAGAAGCCGGGTCAACCAACGAAAGAATATCCAGCAGAAAATCGTGCCCGCCAAAACTGACGGCAATCGAAGGAGCGCTTCTGAAGTTCCCAGTTTTCGCCAGGCGTGCAACAGCAAAATCAGCAGCGGAGGATGGGCCAGATTAAGGCTGGTCCGGTACGCGTCCGCCAGAGAAGACTTGTTGGCGGCAAGAAAGTGCATGGCCTCGTCGAGATTGAGGAAGGTGCCGGAAGCTTTCCAAAGTCGCAACAGAAATGCCGCCAGGAGTACGAGCCTGGCGGCAAAAGTCTGGTGAGATTCGAATGGATTTTCCAGGCGCTGTTGCCAGTTCGCGGGCGCGGAGGTTTCGGTCATGGGCGGTTCAATCTGGCAGTGCCCATGATACCCGGACGCGCCTGCAACCAGCGGAAGTCGTGGGGCGTAGGCTCCCTTCGACTTTGCTCAAGGCAGGGGCTGGAAATTCGGGCGCTGCCGCACGAGCGGGGCGCTCGCGCCTACATCGGGTTTTTCAAGTGACTTAATTGCCGCCGGAGACCTTCGAAGATCAGACCGACCAGCGCGTAGGTAGCGGCATTTGCGACCAGTGATTCGTACAGACTAATGGGGTAATGCATGCCGGCTATGGCAACCGGACAGGTAAACGTCACGAGGGTCCACAGGTCGTGCATTCGTTCGTTTGTAAGCGGAAAGGTTGCGAAGGCATAGAGCGCCCAGCCGCCCGCAACCAGAAAGCCCACACTCGCCCACATGGCAATTCGGTATTTCATACCACCACCCCCAACTCTATGCTCCGATGATCTCACCAATTCCGCGAAAAATCCAAATCCGAAGCCCGCAAACCGTCCCTGGCGTCATCCTGAGGGACTTTAGTGCCGGCGCGGGCTCTCCCAATTGCTGACGCGGCCGCCCATCCGCTGCACGCCAGATGCTTCGCAAGCTCAGCATGACGCCTCGGGAGTGAGTGGGAGGTAGTTCAAACCGCTGGTAGTGCCTCAGTTTGAACAGATCTTTCCCTGGCGTCATCCTGAGGGACTTTAGTCCCGAAGGATCTGGCGTGGCTCTCCCTATTGCTGACGCGGCCGCCCATCCGCTGCACGCCAGACGCTTCGCAAGCTCAGCATGACGCCTCGCGAGTG
>JBOGLC010000109.1:0-34027 GCA_050746005.1 Terriglobales bacterium | reverse complement strand
ATGCACGACTGCGCTCAGGATGAGACGAAGTTGTATGGGTTATGTCACTGCGGCGCCGAAAACCGCGCTGCCTTCCAGCCCCTTCTTTGATGCCTCCGCAACGACTTCTACCCCTGTCATCCTGAGCGCAGCTTTTCCATTCGCTTGCGAATGGAAAAGTGGAGTCGAAGGACCCCTACCCTCGCTGCGCTCCCGCGGCAAATGGGATTTTTCTTACGCTGCAAACGGCTAAAATACCAGCTGCCGGCAGTCGGGGTTACGATAGGGATCCTTCGACTCCGTCGTGCATTTCGCAAAGCTAAATGCGCGACTGCGCTCAGGATGACATGGAGTTGTATGCTTGTGTCACTGCAGCGCCGAAAACAGGGCTGCCTTCCAGCCCCTGCTATCGATTGTCCAGCAGACTTTGATCTTCCTCCCCTGCTGTAGAACCTCGGCCCAGACTGCCTGATTCCGTTCATCAGCCGCCACGTTGAGGCGGTCCACTACCGTCATGCCTCGCGTCAACTGGCTTTGGGTCTCCACATCCACGTAGTGTTCGCTCCACTGATTTCCCACCGTGGGGTCGAGCGCAATGCTCATGGCAACCGGATCCGGCAGCGAGATGCCGTCTTCTCCAGTCTGTTCCTTGTAAGCATCGCGGGCGAGACTGTTGCATTCGATGGCAAAGCAGGCGAGCCGGTTATTGAATCCCAGAACCTGCGCGATGTCGCCTTCGTTGAGGACAGCGTCTCCGCGGCAGGTTTGCCAACCCACCATTTCGACCGGAAGGCCGCTGCGCATTACGATCCGTGCCGCTTCAGGATCGACCCAGATGTTGTATTCGGCCGCCGGGGTCACATTGCCTTCACAACAAGGAGCTCCTCCCATGATCACGCAGCGTCCAACCTGGGCCGCGATGCCGGGATGTCGGGTCACGGCCTGGGCAAGATTGGTGAGCGGTCCGAGAGTGACGATCACGAGTCCGGGGTTGGCCTTAACTGCTGCAAGGATCGCATCCGTGGCAGGCAACGTTTCCGGCTTTCGATGTGGCGCCGGATAGCCGTGGTCTCCAAGCCCATCGCGACCGTGAAACCAGGTTGCGCTCTGATGCGTGCGCTGCAGCGGTTTTTCGGCCCCCGCAAAGACCGGGACGTCGGCTCCGCAAAGCTCCACCGTGTAGAGGGCGTTACGAGTGGCCTGCTGGACTTCGACATTCCCCGCCACGGTCGTGATCGCGACCACCCTCACCTCGGGGGCGCGAAGAGCCATGATCAGGGCGACCGCGTCGTCTGAGGCTACGTCGGTGTCGATAAGGAAGGCCCGCGGCATCCGCCTTAGGATAGCAAACTGGGGCGCCCAGGTTCCTGCCCCGCGCGGTACACTATTTGCCTCGCCATGCCCACTTTAGCCGCGGTCGATATCGGATCGAACTCGGTTCGTCTGAAGATCTCCCGCCTTTCGGGACGCCACCTGATCGAGGTGCACGAAGATCGCCAGGTTACACGGCTGGGCGAAAGCGTTTTTCGCACCGGCTTTCTCTCGCCCGACGCCATCGCCGATACGGTAAAAGCGCTGCGGCGTTTTCACCGTGCCGTCCAGGACGAAGGCGCGGACACAGTAAGCGTGGTGGCCACCAGCGCCTTGCGCGATGCCCGGAACTCGCGCGCTTTTCTTGAATGGGTGCACTCGACAACCGGATGGAAGGTCGAAATCATCTCGGGACTGGAAGAGGCGCGCCTGATCCACCTCGGCCTGGTCTCAAGCCTGCGGGTGAGTTCCGCAACCACCCTTATGATTGACCTGGGCGGCGGCAGTTGTGAGCTGACCATTTCGAGCAAAGGACACATTCGCGATACCGTGAGCCTGCCCCTGGGCGCGGTGCGCCTGACCAATGAATTTCTGCATCACGATCCGCCCCGCAAGTCCGAGCTGCGGCGTTTGCGGGGGTTCGTGGAAAGAGAAATCAGACGCATCGCCGATCGCATTGCCGGGTCCCGGCCCAAAATCGTGATCGCAACCTCGGGCACCGCCGCTTCTCTGGCCGCAGTTTGTCACGGCCTCTACAAGACCAAAGGTTCGCGCAGCACCGCGGTCTCCCGCGCCCAGATGCGCCGGATCGCCAAAATGCTGGCCCGCCTTCCCCTGGCGGACCGCAAAAAGCTTTCGGGAGTGGGGCCGCGGCGGGCTGAGATCGTTATCGCAGGAGCAATGGTCTATGCCGAACTGCTTGAACGCTGCCAGCTGTCCGGCTTCCGCTATTCTCCGCTGGGACTTCGTGATGGGCAATTGGCGCAAATGGCAGCGGAGTACGATCGCAGCACCCGCTCGGGAAAGCACATCGAATCCGAGCGCTGGGACTCGATCCGCGCTGCGGTCGAGCACTACCACGTGGACATGGATCACGCCCTGCAAGTCAGGGAATTCGCCATGCACCTGTTCAAGACTTTGAAGTCACTGCACCGGCTGCCCCCCGAGTACGGGGAATGGCTTTCGGCGGCTGCCATGCTTTACGAAGTCGGCGACTATGTCAATCGCAATGGCAGACACCGCCACGCCTATTACATCATCGCCCACTCTGAAATCCTGGGATACACGCCGGATCAAAGACGGATTATCGCCACCACGGCACGCTACCTGGGCAAATCGCGTCCCACAGCGGGAGATGCAGTTATAAAAGTCCTGCCTCCGGAAGACCGCGAATCTGTGCGCAAAGCTTCTCTGCTGCTGCGCCTGGCGCGCGCTCTCAATCTGGGGCGCAGCGGCGCGGTGCGGGGGGTGCACGTGCGCGTAACCCAGGGCGAGGTCCGGCTGACCCTGCGGGCTAAACCACGCGCCAGCGTGGACCTGGAGTTGTGGGCGGTGGAAAAAGAGAACGGCTATTTCCGTGAAGTTTTCGGTCGCGAAGTTTCCGCCGCTGCCGCATAAAGAGTACGCAGGATTTTGGGAGTGAGGCACCAGGTCAGGGCCGCCGAATTGCGGTTCATTTCTACCCGCGCTACCGCGCCTTTCTTGAGGTCTATCGCCGCTTCACAACCGCTTTCGCTGATCGCCCGCCCCACAAACTCGCTCAGGGTCGGATTGTGGCCAACCACCATGATGGCGTCGTGCCGGGCGTATTTGTCGAGCATCTTCCGGAAATCGGCGAACGCTGCGGTGGGACGCAAACCGTCTTCGAACATCAGTTTGCCCTCGTAACCCATTTCATTGCCCACCAGTGAAGCTGTCTGCGCTGCGCGCTTCAGGGGACTCGAAATCATAAGGTCCACCTGCACGTCCAAAGCAGCCAGGGCGCGGCCCACATAGCCGCATTGTTCCACGCCGGTTTCGTCCAGCGCCCGCTTCTCATCCTTCCTGGGATTGCTGACCGGATCACCAGCACTCGCGTGCCGCAGAAAATAAAGAATCATTTCGTTTTACCGTCCCTTCGCCATGGCGACTCGGCGGCCTTGGCGCGGCATAGGCGCCGGCATGGCCTCCACCGCCTGTTTGCCTTCCGCCAGCCCCAGCAGAAAATCCTGCGCGCTAAAGGCCGTGGCCGCCGCCGGAGGCTTGCGTTTTCCCTCCGCTTGCCAGCTGCGCACATACGCGCCATCCTTGCGCAGCACGCGGGACTTTACATTGTCCACCAGGTAAGCGGCCAGGATCTCATGGCGCACGCGCTCTCGCGCCAGCGTGTCTTTCAGCGGGAACATCACTTCCACGCGCTCGTAGAGATTGCGCGGCATCCAGTCGGCGCTGCTGAGATAGACCTCTTCCTGGCCGCCATTGGCGAAATGGAAAATCCGGCTGTGCTCCAGAAAGCGGCCCACGATACTGCGCACCCGTATGCGATCACTGACTCCGCGCACCCCGGGACGCAGCGCGCACATGCCGCGGACGATCAGGTCAATCTCCACTCCCGCCTGCGACGCCCGATACAGGGCCATGATGATGTTTTTGTCCAGCAGGGCATTCATCTTGGCGATGATGCGGGCGGGACGTCCATGACGGGCATGCTCCGCTTCGCGCTCGATCAAGCCCAGGGAACGCTCCGCCAGATCCAGAGGAGCCACCAGCAAGGGATCATAGTTGGGATGTTCGGCGTAGGCGGTAAGAAAACTGAACACGTCGTGCACGGCGCTGGTGATTTTCGGATCGGCGGTAAGCAGACTCAAGTCGGTGTAGATACGTGCGGTATTGGCGTTGTAGTTCCCCGTCCCCAGATGCACGTAACGGCGAATTACCCCATCGGAATCGCGCCGCACCAGCAGGGACAGCTTGCAGTGCGTCTTCAGCCCGACCAGGCCGTGGAATACCTGCACTCCCGCGTCTTCAAGATCGCGGGCCCAGCGGATGTTGGTGTCTTCGTCAAAGCGCGCTTTCAACTCCACCACGGCGGTGACTTCCTTCCTTTCGGCGGCCGATATCAGCGCCGGCACGATCAGCGAATGCTCATTGGTCCGGTACAGCGTCTGCTTGATCGAGAGCACGCGAGCGTCCTGCGCCGCAGCTTCAATAAACGACACCACCGCGTCGTAGGAATCGAAGGGATGGTGCAGCAGAATGTCATGCCGGCGCAGTTCCTCGAACAGATCCTGCGACTTGGCGGTGAGTCGAAGTTCGCGGGGAGAAAACGTCTTGAACTTCAGATCGGGATGCCCCGTCTGTTCATAGATATTGAACAATCGCGACAGATTCACCGGCCCATTGACGGAGAAAACTTGCCACGGCTCCAGTTCAAAGTTAATGCGCAGGCGTTCGATGATCTCGGGATCGGCATCAGCCTCAATCTCCATACGCACCGCATCGCCCTTACGCCGGTTATGCAATTCGGTGCGCACCGACTCCAGCAGGTTGCGGGATTCCTCTTCCGCCAGGTAAAGATTGCTGTTGCGCGTAACCCGGAATGCCGCCGCAGAAACAATGTCGTAGCCGTGATACATCCGCGAGGCATGAAAGGCCACCAGGTCGGCGAGGAAGATAAAGTCGTCGGTCCCGTCCGAAGGCAAGCGCACCAGTCGCGGCAGTGCCCGCGGCACGGTCACCACGCCCGTGTAAGTAAGCGAGGAACGGCGCCGCCGACGCAGCAGAAAAGCCACGCACAGCGCTTTATTGATCACCCGCGGAAAGGGATGTGCCGGATCCACTGTGACCGGCGTGAGCAGCAGGTCGAGTTCTTTCTCGCAGTACTCTTCAACGAAGGCGCGGGCGCGCGAATCCAGTTCGTGCAAACCCAGAACCCGGATTCCATTTTCAGAGAGCGCCGGGCGCAGTTTGCCATTCCAGCAGTGATACTGATCGTCCACGAACTCGTGGGTCTCGCGCGAAACCACATCGCGCTCCTCGAGCAACGTGAGACCGTCCGGTCCCGCCTCGGTGTATCCGTCTTCAATCTGCTGCACCAGCCCGGCCACGCGTACTTCGAAAAATTCATCGAGGTTGCTGGCGGAGATCGCAAGAAATTTCAGCCGCTCCAGCAACGGGTTCTTTTCATCCTGCCCTTCTTCGAGGACACGACGATTGAAAGCCAGCCAGGAAGCCTCCCGGTTGATGTAGTAGGCCGGTTTATCGAGCGCGAGGCGAGTCATAATCTTGCAGAGCGAATGTCGGCAGAGACAACCTGACGCCGGAAAAAGAGACTCCGGCTCACTTCGGAAAAGATGGGGATTTGGGGGCCGACGAGCGCGCCATGCTTGGCCTGCGCTTCACGGTCATCAACTGCAGCTGCGTTCCATCCGGTTGCTTCACCGACACATGTACTTCAGCAGAGTCAGTATAGTACAACCTTAAAAAGGGGGGATGCCCTGCGTCTCTGTTGAATTCTGTCAGTAATGAATAGGACGATGCAAGGACGAATTTCCATCACCCATCCCTGCACCGTCTCTTGATTCCGCCCACCACCGAATGGCTTCTACTGCACCATTTTGATGGCGCCCTTCACCTTTTCCGCGACATTTTCCGGCAGCGGAGCATAAGTCAGATCCGCAGTCATTTTCTGTCCGTCGTCCACCATCCAGGTCAGGAAATTAGCCAGGATCTTGCCTTTGGCTGCGTCTTTTGACTTTTCCGGAATCAGAAGCCAGGTAAAGCTGGAGATGGGATAGGCGTCTTTTCCCGGAGCGTTGGTAATGGATACCCGGAAATCTGCCGGCATCTTCGGTGCAGAAGCGGCCGCGGCGGTCACGCTCTCCAGTGAAGCTTTCACGAAAGTCCCGGCAGCGTTTTTGACACTTCCGTAGTCAATTTTGTTCTGTACGGCATAGATGAGCTCGATGTACCCGATCCCACCCTCCATCTGCCGGATCATTCCAGCCACGCCTTCGTTGCCCTTGCCGCCCAAGCCTACCGGCCACTTCACCGAGGTCCCCTTCCCGGGACCATTCGCCCATTCAGAGCTTACTTTGGAGAGATAATCGGTGAAAATATAGGTGGTGCCGCTGCCATCGGAACGGTGAACCACGATAATGGTCTGGCCCGGCAGGTTGACCCCAGGGTTTGCCTTGGCTATGGCAGGATCATTCCAGGTGGTAATTTTTCCCAGGAAGATTCCAGCCAGCGCCTCCGGCGTGAATTTCAGTTCGGCCGTCACCCCAGGAATGTTGTAGGCGGGGACAACCGCGCCCAACACGGTCGGAATGTGCAGGATCTTGGTCTTGGCCTCGGAGAGTTGCTGGTCGGTCATGGGGCCATCACTGGCGCCAAAGTCCACGGTTTGAGCCAGAACCTGCCGGATGCCGCCGCCGCTGCCGATCGATTGGTAGTTGAACTGGATATCCGGATGCTCCTTGTGGTACTCACTGAACCACTTCTGATACATCGGGTTAGGAAAAGTAGCGCCTGCCCCATTCAAGGTCGTCTGACCGAAAGCGGGCATAGCCAGAACAACACACAGAAGCGCAATGCGGCGTATCACGCGATGTTTCCTCCTTATTAATTTGAATGACGCAGTTCTACGCCGCCATTGTTACAGGACTGTTACGACATGGTAAATTTCCGGTAAACGGGACCTTCGAGGAGGGAATTCGCGCCCTTAATGGCCGGTATCCAGGCGGGCGATTTCGCGCGCGAACAATGGGTTTTTGGGAAACTCGTCGCGCAGGGCGGCCAGCACGGAGCGGGCCCGGGCATTGTCCTTGTCCCGGACATATGCGATTGCCAGCAATATGCGCGCGAACGGACCCAGGTAGCGGCCGTGGTCGGCGGTCATCTGTAACTCAGCAATTCCCTGCTTTTTGTCTCCTGACACCCCGCCCAGTCGCAATACCCAACGCAAGGGCGCGGCCATGCTGCCGATAATGTACTTGCTGAAACCGGTCGCCACCCGTGCGTCATAGCAATCGGGATCGACCGCCAGCAGCTTGTCGGCCCACTCATTGGCATCGCGCGTGTACTTCAGGGAAGACATGTTGCTCTTTTCGATAAGCGCGGCGTAGTCGGCTTGCAGACCGGAAGACAATGTCATCGCAAATAACGCATCGCGGTCCTTCGGACTGACCGCAAGCCGGGCGCTGGCGGAGCTTTGCGCGCGGGCCAGTGCCGCGTTAAATCGGTCGCGCATGCCGGCATCCGGATTTGGTTTGTCGCGATTCAGAAAGCTCTTGTCATTCTCGTAAAACTGCGCTTCCAGCACTCCCAGCCGGTGAAATTCCGAGAAAAGGATTCCCGCCGCCTCCGCCGTGGGTCCAACCTGGTCCTGGGGATGCTCCTGCTGCCAGGATAGAAACACCTGGTGCGCCTGATCGAAGTCAAGGTTGTAAAGCAGGTGAAATCCCTGGTCCAGGGAGGTGTGAATCGCCGGCACATCGGCCGCAGTCGCGGGGACAAGCAAGCTCGCCAGGCACACCGCGCCCGACAGAACCGCTTGCGTCACCCGTCCATTGATCGCTTGCAGTGTCATTTCGGCAAACCGCAGTATTGTGCCTGTCTTCACGCCTCAGCGCAAATTACTTAAAGGTTAGATGCAATCAGCCAAAAGCACGTCGGGAACTTGCAAAAAGTTTGTAAAAACCGTGGTTCGCTGACCACCGGTGCGTCTGCCCGTGTTCTGGATAAGAGCTGAGACCCAAATCCGTCTCGATCGAATTGGAAACTCCGCAGGTTCGGAAGAACAAAAAGTTGATGCCAGGCCCCAGGTCTTAAACAGTCTACCCAGTTCATGGTCGTTTGGGTTTCAACACCGCACAATTAAGGTAAACATACAGTCCATCCCGCGAGGAATTCGGATACTCTCAAGGCTGGTTTGACGACCTTCCAGCCCTTTGCTACCTTCAAGAGTTTCCCTGAGGGTTTCCACTCCGTGAGTGCCGGCCCCGTTCGCGGGCGAAGAGCGCCGGAGAGGCATCCCGGCGAAGAAACAGAAACGAGACCCTGATGGCCATCAAGTTCCGGGGAGTTGATTTCCTCGAATTCGATTCCCTGCTCACCGACGACGAACGCCTGGTCCGCGATACCACGCGCAAGTTCATCGAGGACAATCTCATCCCCATCATCGAAGAGTGCAACCGTGCCGGCCGGTTCCCTCGCGAACTGGTCAAGCCCATGGCGGAGCTGGGCCTGTACGGCGCCAGCCTCAAAGGCTATGGCTGTGCCGGGATGTCAAATGTCGAATACGGTCTGGTGATGCAGGAACTGGAGCGGGGTGATAGCGGCGTTCGTTCTTTCGTGAGCGTGCATTCGGCGCTCGCGATGTATCCCATTTACGCCTTCGGCAGCGACGAGCAGAAACAGGCCTGGCTCCCGGTTATGCAGAAGGGAGAGAAAATCGGCTGCTTCGGCCTGACCGAGCCCGATTTCGGCTCCAATCCCGGCGGCATGCGAACCCGCGCCAAAAAGTCGGGCAAGGAATACATCCTCAACGGCGAGAAAATGTGGATCACCTCGGGCTCCATCGCCGATGTCGCCATCATCTGGGCCAAGGCGGAGGACGAAGACAACAAAATCCGCGGCTTTCTGGTCGAGACCGATCGGCCGGGCTTCCGCGCCGAAGACATTCACGGCAAATGGTCGCTGCGTGCTTCGGTCACATCGAGCCTTTCAATGCAGGACGTACGCATCCCGGAATCAAATTTGTTGCCTAAGACCGGAGGCCTGAAGTCCCCGCTGATGTGTTTGAGCCAGGCGCGTTACGGTATTGGCTGGGGCGCCATCGGAGCCGCCATGGCCTGCTATGACTGTGCTCTGCAGTATTCCCTGTTTCGCAAACAGTTTCACGACAAGCCCATCGCCTCCCATCAGTTGGTCCAGGAAAAACTCGCCTGGATGATTTCCGAAATCACCAAGGCCCAGCTGCTGGCGCTGCAGGTTGGACGCCTCAAAGATAAAGACAAAGCCGCGCCGCAGCACATTTCCATGTCCAAGCGAAACAATGTATGGATGGCGCTGGAGTGCGCCCGCATGGCCCGCGACATCCTGGGCGCCAATGGGATTGCCGACGAATACCCCATCTTCCGCCACATGGCCAACCTGGAGTCGGTGAAGACTTACGAAGGCACACATGACATTCATGCCCTGATCATCGGGCAGAGTGTGACCGGGATTGATGCGTTTTAAAACCAACCCAGTTTCAATTGCACCAATTTCGGGCATTGACAAGACAAATGTGAGGGGCGCAAAATTTTTCAGTCCGCGTGTTCCACAGGGACTTGAGCCTCCTTCGGGATGTGCTCGTTTCAGTTCCCGGCCCCTGGCCTCCTTCGGGACAGTCAGCGGTTGCCCGGACAGAAGCTTGTGCAGAGGGCGCGAAAGCGTCCCCTAGTACGGATACCCAGAGGAACACGCGGCTTATTTCCTCCTTGATCGCTGCTCTCGCAACACTGTCGCGCTACCGAAACGAATGGCTGTTCCCCCGCGCGTAACTTTCCCTTTACCGTCCATTGGCGTTATATTCATTGACCGCGCCTGCATACCACTTTGGCGAACCGGGGGCCCGCATGACACCTACCACAAAATCTGAAACCAAGGCCCGGACGTTTGGCCGGAATATTGAAAGCGATCTCGCGTCAAGGTTCCTGCGGGTGGTGGAGACCGCGGCCATCGCGTCCGCCCACACCATGGGTCAGGGCGAACGCAAGCTTTCCGATCAGGTGGCCACCGAAGCCATGCGCAAGACCATGGATTCGATTCCGATGCGCGGCACTATCGTCATCGGCGAGGGTGAGCGCGACCAGGCGCCTATGCTTTACATCGGGGAGAAAGTCGGCGCCGAGTTTCCCGATGGCACCGAAGTTCCGGAAGTAGATATCGCGGTCGATCCCCTGGAAGGCACAAATCTGTGCGCCACCGGCGCGCCGGGGTCCATCACTGTGTTAGCCGCCTCCGAAAGTGGCGGACTGCTGAATGCGCCCGACTGCTACATGGAAAAGATCGTGGTCGGCCCTTCCTGCAAAGGCGCCGTGGATCTCGACGCGCCGGTGATCGACAATCTCAAGAATATCGCCAAGCGCATGGGTCGCGACGTCGAAGACCTGGTGGTCATCGTGCTCGACCGCCCTCGCCACGAGAAATTGATTGCCGACATTCGCAAGGCCGGTGCAAGAATCAAGCTGATCGGCGATGGCGATTTGTCAGCCGGCATCGCCGCCGCTGTCATTGGAACGGGTGTGCACGCGGTCATGGGCTCGGGCGGAGCGCCCGAAGGCGTGATCACTGCCGCCGCCATTCGTTGTTTGAACGGCTACATGCTCGGACGCCTGGTGATCGACAAGCCGGAACTGGAAGAGCGCATCGCCCGCATGGGGATCAAAGACAAAAACAAGATCTACGAAGCGCCGGACCTGGCTCCCGGCAAACAGCTCATTTTCGCCGCCACCGGCGTCACCGATGGCGCCCTGATGAAGGGAGTACGCTTCTTCGGCGAGGGCACGCGAACCTCGTCCGTGATCCTGACCCTGCGCACCGGAAAGGTGCGCTTCATCGACAGCATTCATCTGGAGAAGGGGCCGGACATCAAGGTCAGGTTTGTATAGTAGTGGCGGACAGGCTGCGTGCGACGGTTTCACAAGAAGGGATTTTCAATGCGCAGGTGGTCGATCTTCTGTACGTGCTGGAAGTCTTCGCTGTAGAGCACGCCGCACTCGCCCTGAAGCGCGGCTGCCACAATAATGCAGTCATACCAGGACAAGTGATATTTCTCCGCTATTCGCATCGCTTCAACGTAAAGAGCCGGCGAAGAGTGCACAGCCAACAGAGGACGGAACACAGTAATCAGGTATTGCTCGGCCTCGGCCACGGTCATCGGTTGCTGGAAACGGCGAAAAGCAACGTTGAAGAACTCCTGCACCACCTGGTAACTGACCACTCCCTGGCCGCTGTCGACAGCCTGTCGAACCAGTTGGGCCGCTCTCCGGGCTTTCGCAGGTGATTTCGCGTCGAAAGTGTAAGCAAAGATGTTCGTATCGAGGAAGAATCTACCGCTCATTCATCTCATCCCGAGTGTAGGGTCCGGATGAACGCACATGGCGAAGACGGCGCATCAGGGCATCTACCGCAGCTCCCCCGCCGGCTTGCGCCGCAAACTGCTCCAGCCATTCCCGAAAGGCCGCGTTCAGCGTCTTGTGCTGCGCCCGAGCCACCAGCCGAGCCTGCTCGATCAGGCTCTCTTCAGCGCTAAGAGTGATATTTTTCATACTATAATAGTGTACACTATTATAGTGTCACCTTCCAGCCAATCTTTACCGCGCGTGTCCTACTGCGGCGTTGGCGGCCATTCCTGGGAAACGCCGGAGAACAGGCTGACCGTCTTTTCCGCCCGCTTCGTGCCGTCATGCACGGCGATCTTGTGCGGCTTGCCCGCCTCGTAACCGTCCCACAGCGAGACTCCCGCGTAGGCGCCGTCTTTGCGCAGCACGTAGAACGTCATGTCTATGTAGCGGAGGCGATCCATATCGCCGTTGTAGTTGCGCACGATGCGTTTGAGCGCGTCCATGCCGGAGTCAAAGGGCGACATGCCATGGCGCATGTTTTCTACGACCGTGTGTGCGCCCACGATTTTGATGTTCTCTTCCCCACTGCCGGTGGCGCCGGCCGAACCTACATCCTGGTCGGTATAGCAACCCGCCCCGATAATGGGTGAATCACCGACACGTCCGGGCAGCTTCCAGGCCAGGCCACTGGTGGTGGTGCAGCCGGAAATCTCGCCTTTTTCGTTCAGGGCTGAACAGTGGATCGTGCCCGTGGGCGGAAACAGAACCTTGCGGATTGCCATCATGCGGTGTTCGGGCTCGATTCCGATATCCGCAGCCACCTGCTTCATGTGCTCGATGCGGCGCTCGAAATCGTCGGCGTGCGGCGCTGTGGTCATCCGCTTCTTCCAGCCGGGACTGGATAATCCCGGCCCCCACCAGTCGGAGTGAGTTTCCTTCCACAGCAGCCAGATCTTGCGGGAATGTTCGGTCAGGAGGTTCTCACGCGAGAAACCCTGAGCCACGGCAAAGCGTTCGGCGCCCTCCGCCACCAGCATGACGTGACCGGTGTGCTCCATCACTGACTTGGCTACCTGCGAAACGTTCCTGATATTGCGAACGCCGCCCACCGACCCGGCCCGCCGGGTGGGTCCATGCATGCAGCAGGAATCGAGTTCCACCACGCCTTCCTCGTTCGGCAGACCGCCGAAACCCACGCTGTCATCGTTGGGATCGTCTTCGGGACCTTTTACCACTCTCAACGCGGCGTCGAGGGTGTCGCCCCCGTTTTTCAGCATGGCGAAGGCATCGTCCAGGTAATCGAAGCCATTGCCCGCGCTGATGATAATCGGCCGCTTGCCCGTCCCTGACTCTGTCGTCGCTTTGCGTTCTTCGCCTTCCAACCCCAGGGACACGGCCCCAACTACGGCAGTAGAGAGAAAATCACGGCGCGAAAAAGCCACGGCGGTCCTCCGATTTTTTTGAAGAAAGCGTAAGAAACCGCAAAGGATAGCACGCCGGCAGGGATGGATGCTCAGCTACGGGTTGCCCGGATCAGAAAAGGTAAATAAATCGGTGCAAATCCGTGGCGAAAGATTTTCGGTCTATGAGGCCGTAGCGACTCCGGCCTTCTTCCGGCCGGTGCGAAACCTCAAAAGGGCGGCAATGCTGCCGACGTGGTCGAACTCCGGCTCATCCTTCACGTAGACCAGCTCAACATCGCGACGGATGGCCGCCGGGACCAGGGCTTCGCATACATCCTCCAGCTTCTGCGTCCCTCGTCCGCACACTGGGCAATATCGCACCATGTGAGCATCCAGATGACCACAGCTGGAACATTCGACGGCATGCGCGGCGTAATTCTCAGCCATCAGCAGGACTTGCACTTCACCCATTTCAAGCGAGCGCAACACCCTTCGCAGTCCGGTCACGCCCCGCCCGTTGCTTTTGGACTGGCCAAGAACGTCATGGACCAGGTCGTGCCGGTGCTGGGTGAGCGATTCCCTCAAAATGCGCTCGCCCTGCTCCCGCACCTGCGGTTCGGTCACGTTGCCGACTTCGGCTGCGAAGCGTCCCAGCAGTCTTTTCTTGACGTAAGGGGGCAGGTGAGCTTCAAACTCGTGCCAATGGATGTCCTGCGATCCAACGATGAACTGGTCGAACTCGCCTTTTTCCAGGCCGTGTTTCAGGGCTTCCGCCACGTTCTTGTAGTGGTGCAGGACGTCGTCATTCACGCTGCGCTCAGCGTGCCCGGCGTCGTAACCCGCAAAGCCATCGCCCCGGCCCCGACGGGGGAGAGCATGAAAGAGAGCTTCGTGTTCCCTGACTTCGTCGAGATGCAGATCGAAAAATCGGGCCCGGTGCCGATCCACAAACACTACCCATAAACGCGGCTGCCGGTTCAGAACCACGGCCAGTTCGTTCAGGTGAAAGCGACGGTTGACGAACAGCTGGGTCTTCGCCAGTTGAGGGGGCAGATCGAATTCGCGCCAGATCTTTCTGGCGCCGCAGGCGAACACCGCTTTGGCCCGGGCGCGGTTTCCCGGCCATTCCGCGCTTAGGTCGAGCAGGCGCTCCAGGTCAGCCCGGGCAAATCCGTTGCGGCCGTTCTTTTCGGCCTCCCGCAGGGCGTGGCGAACCAGGTCCTTGGCCAGGATGTCGTGTTCGCGGTGCGATTTGTTGCTGGGCCGCGCCGGTTGAAAATAAAAACTGATCGCGCGATCCGTTTCGCTGCCCTGAAACTCGGCCAGCTCACGGATGTCTTCACGGCTAATCATTTCACTCTCTCCCGAGTGCCGAAGAAATCAGTCGGTTCCCGTATTCTGGAGCGGTCGATTTTTGAAACGGCTCGCGAGCGATGGTGAGCGGCGCAGTTGCTCGCGGGCGGCGATGATCGAGGCATTGATCGACTCCGGGTTGCGGTCGGTGATGGCAGAAATCTCTTCCACCGAGAATCCCTCGACGGTATGCAGAATAAACGCTTCGCGGTCGCGGGGCGTGGCGGTGGCCAGGGCCAGTTCGACCAGTGTGTTGATCTCGTCGGACGAGGCGATCTCTTCGGGCGTGGCCGCCCGCCGGTCCGCGATCACGCTTTCTCTGGTCAGGGTTTCGTCGGGCTGATGGAACTGGAGTTCAGGCTCGTCGCTCGCGCGCACGTTGGGCAAGCGCGCCGACTCTTCCAGGTGGATGGATATCACATTGTCCGTACCCCGGGCCTGCAAATCGCCGATGGCGTGAATCGCCAGCCGGTACAACCAGGGCTCCAGAGCCAGTTTGTCGGGCTTGTCGCCGCCATCGCCCAGGGCTCCTGCGATGACTTCATCGATGACTTCGTCCTTGGTGATGGAATCGGGAACGATCTGCTCGCCCGCCTCGCGAAAATAAAGTTCGCGCTCGACAAAAAGCTCCAGGCGGGAGAGATTCGCATTGACGTAACAACGGATGTCCTCGGCTGAGACCGTCGGTGGACGAACCGCCGCCAGCGTCTCCTCAAACGGGACCTGCGCCTGCGGACGGGACTTGGCCGAACGGCGCCGGGTCCACTTGTGGCTACTGCGCAGCAGGTCCTTATGGCGCGTGATCTGCTGCAGCAAATCGTCGAACGCACTCTTGATCGAAGCCAGCGCCGTGGGCGCCGACCGCTCTGCTGCCAACTGCCCCGATGGCAGGCGCAGGTTCAGCGACACTTTTACCGCCTTGCGCGGAGAATTCTGCTCCACCACACCTTTCAGATGCAGGAGCTCCGGTCGAAAAACCTGCAGCCGCTTGCGCAGTTTTTCGATCAGGTGATTGGTTTCTTTTTCGAGATCAGGGGTCTTACGCAGCTTATAGCTGATGTGGACATTCATGCCAAGCCTCAGAACACGGGTAGCGGATCCCGTGAAGCTTTTTCGTCCTTACTAATCGAATTCTACACCCTCAGCAAAAGAGTGAAACCGCAAAATTGGAAATGCATAACCGATTTTCGTTGGATTGGATCGCTCAGATCAAGGGTAACGCTGTATTGCAATTCTGCCGGGACGCGTGCTTTACGCAGAGCCACATAAACGTTCACGCTGTTTTCCGCGGACACCACGCTGTCCTTGCTGGTGGTGAGCAAAAATGTGGGCGGGGTCTGGGGCGTCCCCGTCTTTCAGTGTGAAAGTCCCACGTAATTACCATAGCCGACGATCACAGTCGACCCCACCAGCAGCAGGAGAGCCAACGCCAGTAACCTGCCGGCTTGCACTCCTGCGCCTTTCCACTCCTTTAAGCCGATGCCCCACAGGCTGCTGAAGATGATGATGCTTGCCATGTGCAGCGTCCAGCTGGAAAACTTGTACCTGCCCATCTGGGTCTCGCCCATCGAGTAGAAGAAGAACTGAAAGTACCAGGTGGTGCCGGCCAGCGCACAGCGCAAATAGTTTGCCAGCATGGGAACTCGGGCTACCCCTGCTTTGCTCGCGGCAGGCGCATCTGCCAGCGCCACTGAGGACTGCCGGCGAAGTTGTGCTTGTGCCGACGAAATGTGCTCAACCACCTCCCGGCTGGGGGCGTCGACCGCGGTTTCGATGATGGTCTCGTCTTGACCCCGATCATCCGGCTCGCGGGATTTTGAGGTGAAATACTGGTAGCCGGTTTTGTTGCGGATATTCAGAATCACGCACCAGATAAAGTTCGTGGTGAAGCCGCCCAGCAACACCACGACCAGAACCGGCAGGCCCTGCCACAAGTCTGGAGTTCCATGTTTGATCGTCAGGGCCTTGATGGGATCTCCCGCCGCCAGGCCATAGGCGAAACAGGCGCTCATCACTCCGGAAAGAACGGCTACGCCCACGCCCTTCTTCAAATCGAATTCCTTGATCGTTTCTTTTTGCTGTTCCGGCGACATGGCGCGCTCTTTGTAGATGCCCGCCAGTCCAGCCGCCGCAATTCCGAGGAGACAAACAAAAATTCCCAGCAGGATGATTCTCCCGGAGGCCGTGCCTACGACCTGAGACATGAATTCGCCGCGAAAAATGGGCGGGATGAGTGTGCCGAAGGCGGCGCAAAGGCCGAGTACCACGGCCATTCCGAGTGACAATCCCAGATAGCGCATGGTCAGTCCAAAGGTGAGACCGCCGATACCCCATAGAAGGCCGAAGAAGAATGTCCAGAAAATAACTGTTCTGGAGGTCTCATGGAGAACCGGCAACAGATCTTTGGTCATCAGCAGGGCAAAAAACCAGGGAGCGATGATCCAACTGAAGAATCCGCCGGCGAGCCAGAAGGTTTCCCATGCCCATCGCTTCACGCCGCGGTAGGGCACATAGAAGCTGCCTGAAGCCAGGCCGCCCATCCAGTGGTACATCACGCCTATTACGGGATTCGGATTCATATCATCCTCAGGATCTGGACTTCGGCGATGCGAACACTACACCGCTCAACCGATTCACCACCCGGGCGATCTTCGAGACCGGGAACCTGGGGCCAATAGGCGTCCAAGCCGATCCCGAAGAGCCCAATCTTCGGCTCGGCGTATGCGCGGGCTGGTCCATGGGTAAATCTGTGCCGGACAAATCCTACTCGCTGCAAGCGGCTGAACTGTAGTTTCTGCCTAGGTTTTTGTCAATAGTAAGTTTATTTTCCTATTGAATTTATCTTCTTCATTCGAGCACAATACTGCTCACCAGGGAGGATTCGCGTGAATCGACACCGGCCTTGCATGTTGCTGGCAATTCTGTTCTGCGTGATTGCAGCGTCCTCATCCTTGGCCCAGGATACTTCGGCCGGTGACCAGCCG
Organism: Terriglobales bacterium; assembly: GCA_050746005.1. Lineage (GTDB taxonomy): Bacteria > Acidobacteriota > Terriglobia > Terriglobales > Acidobacteriaceae > JAIQFF01. The sequence continues at coordinate 16,906 of JBOGLC010000109.1, read as the reverse complement.
GCGATGGTCACGCTGCCATAACCGGCGCGGCGCGACGCACCGCAACTTAATGGTTGTCATCAATCGTTGTCATCCTGAGCGGAGTAGCTGCTTTGCCTCGCGAGGCAGCCACGCAGTCGAAGGACCCCTACAGCCAACTTGCGGCCGAAGGCTAAGAGATCGCGCGGAAAAGCGGAAGAATGAAGTATGGTTGAGAGCGTAAAGATGCTTCGACTCCGGCTGCGCTCATGATGTTCACTCATAAGATACGACTTGAGGAGATCCTGGTATGGCACGCGTAGCATTCCGCTTGCGAATCAAGGCCGACGCCATCGAAGGCTATGAAAGAGATCATGCCCATGTATGGCCGGAGTTGTTGGCGAAGCTTAAAGAAGTCGGCATTTCAGACTACTCCATCTTTCGCCGGGATCAGGACCTTGTTCTGGTCATGCGGGTAAAGGACTTCGACGCATCCTGGGATGCGCTGGCCACCGACCCGGTGAATCTGCGCTGGCAGGCGGAGATGGCCAAGTACTTTGAGCCCATGCCCGAAATTCAACCTGGAGAGCGCTTCGCTATGATGAAGGAAGTCTTCTATATGGAGTAGCGGGCTGCCTTTCATGGCACAAAGCCGCTGCGCGACCCGCAGTCAACCATCCGATCTTCCCTTCAATTCGACATCCACAGACGTAAGCGCCAAAGCCGGCCTGCAGGCGGTCACGGTCTACGGCGAAAGCGACCACAAAGAGTCCCTAGTCGAAAACCCCGGGTCGCGGGGGCGCGTTTTTCGATTTTGACAACGACGGCTGGCTCGATATTTTTCCGGCCGCAACAGCGACGCCCAGTGAATGCCGGCATTTGCCCTGATATCTCCCTGCCGGAGAGCAGTAAATATGGTTATCAGGAACGAATTGACTTTGTTTCTCTATTGACTTTGCAAGCGGCTGGCAGGACCAGCTTTTATGTCTGAGGCGGAGTGTCAGGAGTGTGCGAGAATTCCTCAAGACTGACGCATCTTCCAGCTGGCCTCTATAGTCGAAACTCGCAGTCCAAGTTATAGTCTTTAGGCATTTGATCGCCTTCGTTGAGGCCCACGCGAATTGACACGCTCAACTCCCAAGCGGCTCTATTTGATCCCGGTGCTCTCGAAGGCGCTCGACATATTGGAGCTACTGCAAAACGAGCACGGTCCGCTTGCGCTCGAAGCCATCTACCAGCGAACCAATATTTCGAAGACAACCGTCTATCGCATTTTGAAGACATTCGTGCATCGCGGCTACCTGGCGCAGTCGCAGGACGGGTTGTATCGTCTGGTGGCGCGCCCCAAGAAGGCGCGTTTCGGCTATGGAAGTCAATCGGCCGAGATGCCTTTTTCCGAAGCCGTAACCGATAGTCTCAAGGCCGCCTCTTCTGCCGCCGGCGTCGACCTGATCGTGCTGGACAATCGATATGACGGCTCCACCGCTTTGCATAATGCCGAGGAGTTCGTGCGCAACCGGGTAGATCTGGTCATTGAATTCCAAATCGATCAGCATGTCGCGCCCGTCCTCGCAGACAAAATAGATGCCGCCGGTATCCCGCTGATTGCCGTGGACATACCTCATCCTCACGCGACCTTCTTTGGGGTAAATAACTATCGCGTGGGCTTCGAAGCCGGGGAATGCCTGGCCCAGTATGCGAAGAAACTTTGGGATGGCAAAGTGCGCTGGGCCCTGGGCTTGGACATTGACGAGGCCGGTCCCCTGGTGCAGAGTCGCGTGACCGGAGCTTTTGAAGCGATCCGCTCACGCCTGCCGGGAATCCCCGCTGAATTTCTGGTCCGCATGGACGCGCGCGGCTTGCGCGACAAGAGCTGCCAACTGGTTCTCGATTTCCTGCGGCGTCATCCGAAAGATCGTGGAATTCTGATCGCCGCCGCCACCGACACCAGTGCTTTGGGCGCGGTGCAGGCGGTGCGGGAGTTGAAGCGGGAGAAATATGTCGCCATTGTTGGACAGGATTGTATTCCGGAAGCTGTGAAAGAAATTTCCCGAGCCGATAGCCCTCTGATCGGCTCGGTCTCCCACGAAGCCCAAAGCTACGGTCCCCGCCTGATCCATCTTGGGTTGTCGTTGCTCAGCGGCCACCGCGTTGCACCCTATAATTACGTAAAACACAAACTGGTGACCGGCTCCTGGTTGCCGGACAGCAGCAAAACCGCCTAGACGGTTGGCGCAGATCCGATTGCCGGACAGTGTCGCCACTCTATGGGAATTCTCTGTTAGAAATTGTTGCCCTATTGCATTCGTAGAGTATTATAGGTGCGACTTTCGGCGCGGGCCGGAAGGTTGGGTATGATGAGATAGTCGCCCTGTTCCGACATATTTTCCCTCTGAGAGCATCTCCCTATGCAGGTCAAGACAAGTTTGCGCTATCTGGAAGACCGTTGGGATAAACAGGTAGCGCGCACCCTCGATCCGCCAGAATTGCTGCGCTACCGCTCGAATCTGTTGGGCTCCGATCTTCGTATCACCAACTTCGGTGGAGGAAACACCAGCTCGAAGATCACCCAAACCGACCCTTTGAGCGGCAAGTCAGAGGAGGTTTTGTGGATCAAGGGCAGCGGCGGCGATCTGGGCAGCATCAAGCTCAGCGGGTTGGCGGCGCTGTACTCCGAAAAGCTCCTGGGACTCGAGCGCAAATATCGCGGCCCTGAGCACGAAGATGAAATGGTGGAAATGTATCCCCTGTGCGCCTTCGGCAAAAATAGCATTGCCGCTTCGATTGACACGCCGCTGCATGGCTTTCTGCCTTTCCCGCACATCGACCATTTGCATCCGGACTGGGGGATCGCGCTGGCGGCTTCCGCCAACGGCCAGGAAAAGATGGAGGAGTTTAATCGCCAGTTTGACCACCATCTGGTCTGGGTTCCGTGGCAGCGTCCGGGCTTCGAGCTGGCCATGATACTGCGGGGCGCGGTGCGGGAGAGTCCAAACTGCGACGGGGTGGTTCTGGGAGGGCACGGCCTATTTACCTGGGGAAATACGCAGCAGGAGTGCTACGAAAATACCATTGGAATTATCGACCAGCTGGGACAGTTTGTGTTCGATCATGTAGACAAGAAGGGCGCCAGTCTATTCGGCGGTCCACGGTATCAGGCACTCGACAACCGTCGTGATCTCGCACTCGATATTTTTCCTTTCCTGCGCGGGCGAGTTTCAGGCGCGCGGCGTTTGATCGGAAACTTCAGCGACCTTCCGGAAGTGTTGCGCTTTGTGAATTCGGCAGACGCCGAGCGGTTGGCGCATTCGGGCACCAGCTGTCCCGATCACTTCATCCGCACTAAGGTTCGACCTCTGTTTGTGCCGTGGCAGCCGGGCGCGAGCGCGGAAGGGCTGCGCGAACAGGTGGATTCCGCGCTGAAGAATTACCGCAAGGAATACGCGGAATATTACAACTCGTTTGCGCAACCCGATTCTCCGGCCATGCGGGACGCCAATCCCACCGTGGTTTTGGTTCCCGGCATCGGCATGTTCAGTTTCGGCAAGAGCAAGACCGAGGCCCGGCTCACGGGCGAATTCTATGTAAATGCTATTCACGTGATGGAAGGCGCCACCGCAATGGACACGGGGAAAATGCCTTCGACCCTTCCCCAGGCCGGCAAAGCCGTGCCCACCAGTGGGTTTACAGTTCACTCGAACTACGTAGCCCTGCCCCCCTCGGAGGCGTTCCGGATTGAATACTGGCAGTTGGAGGAAGCCAAGATTCGTCGGCAGCCTGCAGAAAAAGAGTTGAGCCGTCACGTGGTCCTGATTGTCGGCGGCGGAAGCGGAATCGGTCGCGAAGTGGCCCTGCTCGCAGCGGAACGCGGCGGACATATCGTAGTCGCGGACCGTGATCATGAAGCGGCAAAGAAAGTGGCGGAGGAAGCCAGGGCTCTGGCGGGAAAAGAAGCCGGACTGGCCGTTGCCGTTGACATTCGACGGCGCGATGCCATCCGGCAGAGCCTGCGCGACCTGGTTGCCGCCTACGGCGGACTGGATGTGTTAATCAACACCGCCGCGATCTTTCCCTCGTCCGCTGACGGTCACATCACAGACGAACAATGGGGCGTGACGCTTGAGGTGAACGTCACGGCGAATTATCTTTTGGCCGATGAAGCAGCGCGCATTCTTCGCGATCAGAATCTTGATGCTTCAATCGTGCTCACCAGTTCGGCCAATGCCGTAGTGCCCAAGCGCGGCAGTGAGGCCTACGATGTGAGCAAGGCGGCGCTCAGTCACCTGGTGCGGGAATTAGCGATTTCGCTATCCCCGAAGATTCGAGTCAATGGCATCAGCCCGGCCACTGTGATCAAGGGATCGACCATGTTTCCTCGCGATCGCGTCATCATGGCCCTGAAAAAGTACGAGATCCCCTATGAGGAAACTTCCAACGACGAGCAGTTGCGAACCCTGCTCGCCGAGTTTTACGCCAGGCGCACGCTCACTCATCGCCCGATTGACCCGAAGGATTGCGCCGAGGCAATCCTGTTTTTGGCGGGACCGAAATCGCCCTGTACTACCGGGCACATTATTCCCGTGGATGGGGGTCTTACCGAGGCGTTCCTGAGATGAATGATGTCTCGCACGATCGGGCCCAGAGGAAGAAGCCAGTCCTGGTCGCCGTGGATCTGGGCGCGGAAAGCTGTCGCGTTTCCCTGCTGCGCTGGATCGATGGCGAACCGGAAGTTCGCCTGGTGCACCGCTTTGCCAACTCGGCCCAAAACCATGGAAATGGTCTGCGCTGGAATATCGCTTCCATCGCTAAGGGCGTGGAAGAGGGCCTGCGCACCTGCGCCTCACTTGCGCCTGAGGGAATCGCCGCCATTGGCGTAGACGGCTGGGCCGTGGACTATGTCCGTTTGAACCAGGATGGACAGCCGGTTGCTGATCCTTTTTGTTATCGCGACGGACGCGCGGCAGAAGCCCAGAAGCAGGTTCTCTCCCGCATTTCCGCGGACCGCCTTTACCAACTGACCGGGGTTCAAATCCTGTACCTGAACACGCTGTATCAACTGCATGCCGACGGCCGCCCGGAGCAGAATCTTCTGTGGATGAATTTACCGGAGTTTCTGCTCTACCGGTGGGGCGGTCGGCGCGTATCCGAATACACCAACGCCACCCATACCCAGCTGCTCAGCGTGCAAGAACAGACCTGGTGTCCGGAAGTCTTCGAGGCTGCCGAACTGGACCCAAAAGCGGCGCCTCCCCTGGTGAAACCTGGAACTGACCTTGGCCGAATGCAGGGCGAGCTGGCTGGGCTGCCGGCATTCGGCGATACCCGGTTGATCGCTCCCGCTTGTCATGACACCGCGTCCGCCATCGCGGGAATTCCGGCCCTCGGAGCCGACTGCGCCTTTATCAGCTCGGGAACCTGGTCGCTGGTGGGCTGCGTGCTTGACTCCGCATGCGTCAGCGCAGCAGCCAGGCGCAGCAATTTCAGCAATGAAGGTGGAGTCGGCGGCAACATTTATTTCCTGAAGAATGTGAACGGCATGTGGCTGCTACGCCAATGCATGGAACACTGGCGATTGCAAGGCGAAGTTTGGACGGTGGAAAAACTGGTTGAAGCCTGCGCGTCGCAGGGCGCTCCCGATTACCTCATCGACGTGGATGAGCCCGACCTGCTGTTGCCCGGAGATATGCCGGCACGGATCAATGCGCAACTGAATCGGATTGGCGGTGACCCAATTCTCCAGGGCCAGGACATGGCCGTCAGAATGACCAACCTGATACTTCACAGTCTGGCTGCCCGCTACGCCGCGGTCTTGCGAGATGCTTCGAGTATCACCGGAAGAACTTTGAAGCGCCTTTACGTTGTCGGGGGCGGAAGCAGGAACGTGGTGCTGAACCGGCTGACCGCTAAAACCACCGGCCTCCAGGTCCTGACTGGAGCGACCGAGAGCGCGACGGTCGGCAACTTTGCGATCCAACTGGCCGCGCTCGAAGGGAATTACACCGACGCTCTCGGAGTACGAGCGGACGCTGTGGCGAAGTGGGCGAGCCTCCTCGCGCCCCTTCCGATGGATGCTGCCTCAAGCGACACGCGGGGCAACTCTCTGCCCGCGCATAAAGTGGAAACGGTTCAACCGCCGACTGGAAAGGCACTCGCATGACCGAAAAACTGGAAGTACTGATACATCGTGCGCTCGACAATTTTAATATCGAGCTTCCCTCCTGGGGTTTTGCTAACACCGGAACCCGTTTTGGAAAGTTCATACAGCTCGCGGCCGCGGTCACGGTGGAAGACAAGTTCAGCGATGCAGGACAGGTGCACGCATTGACTGGCGCCTGCCCAACGGTTGCGCTGCATGTGCAGTGGGACCTTCCCGATGGCTTAAAAGATGTCGCCCAGGTCGAGCGCCTGGCGGAGAAATATGGGGTACAGCCCGGTTCCATCAATCCCAATGTGTTTCAGGATCAGGAGTACAAATTCGGGTCGGTGGGCAATCCGGATCCTGCGATCCGCCATCGGGCCCTCGATCACATTCTGGATTGTGTAGCCATCGCCCAGGCTCTGGAGTGTCGCGACGTTTCACCCTGGTTTGCGGACGGCTCGAATTATCCGGGCACGCAGAGCATGCGCCACCGCATCGGATGGTTTGAGGAAGCGCTCAAAAAGGCCCACGCGAGTCTGAGCCCGAAACAACGTCTGCTGATCGAGTACAAGCCGTTCGAGCCCGCTTTTTACCACACCGACATCGCCGACTGTGGCATGGCCTTCCTGCTGGCTCGCACCGCTGGCCCGCAGGCCTACGTTCTGGTGGATACCGGCCATCATTATCAAGCCCAGAACATCGAGCAGATCGTGGCCTGGCTGCTGCACCATAAAATGATCGGCGGCTTCCATTTCAATGACCGCAGGTACGCGGATGACGATCTCACGCTGGGCTCAATCGATCCCTACCAGATTTTCCGCATCTTCCACGAGATTCACAACTACGCATGGGAAACCGGCGCCTTCGCGGACGTGGCCTACATGGTTGACCAGAGCCACAATCTGAAGGGCAAGATGGAGGCCATGATTCAGACGGTTTGCACCGCCCAGGAACTGTACGCGAAGGCGGCCATCGTGGACCATGCCCGGCTGGCGTCATTGCAGCAGAACTGCTCGCTGGTCGAAGCCGAGGAAGCCTTGCGCGGAGCATTCTGGTATGACGTGCGCCCGGTGCTGCGCGAATGGCGGCGCAGTCACGGCCTGCCGGAAGATCCCATGCAGGCCTTCCGTGAAAGTGGATACCTGGAGCGAATCACGGCCGAGCGCCGCGAGCACAATGCGGTTTCTGTAACCACCTACGCGTAAGACCGCTGGTAATGTGCGCGTGATGTAGGCGCGAGCGCCCTGGCTCGTGCAGCAGTGAAAATGGACCAGGACACGCGTAGCTTCCGCACGAGCGAGGGCGCTCGCGCTTACATTTTTCTTACGGCGTGGTTACCCGCTCGATCTTCACCGGGCCCAGCAAACCCGATTCCAGCAGCGGCGAGTTCGCCGTATAGGATTTCACATCCGCAAACGTATATTTCGTCGTCGCCGTCATCCATACCACACCTTTCAGATAGAGCGATTTCCACGAACCCTTTACTCTTCAACCGTGAATGTATAGGATCCCGCGCCGGCTTCATAGATGGTGTTGCGGCTGTCTTTGAGAATCAGCGATACGCCCTCGCTCTGGCGGATGTCTTTGCCGCCTTCCAGGATCCTGGTGGCTACACCGCCCGGAAAATAAAGCAACCCGGTCGCATTGGCAGGAATTACAACCTGCCATTGGATCGAGTTGCCATTCACCTTCCAGTCCGAGGTGATCGGTCCGTACGACGAATCGTATGTCGCCTTGGCCTCACCCAGGGTGGCATCGAATTGCGGATGAAGCAGGATGCGGTGGAAGCCCGGGTCTTCCGCGGATTCGTCGATGCCGGCGGCATAACGGTAGAGCCATTCGGCAACCGCTCCGTAAGCATAGTGATTGTAGGAATTCATGGAGGGATCGCCCATCATCCGATCGCCGTTCCATCGCTCCCACATGGTGGTCGCGCCGTGCTCGACCATGTATCCCCATGAAGGATAGGTATTCTGGAGCAGCAGCTTGTAAGCCACGTCGCTGTGGCCGCTGTTGCTGAGCTCGATCATCAGATAGGGAGTGCCCAGAAAGCCGGTGGTGAGATGCCAGTCGTGGGCCTTGATGTCTTCGACCAGCTTTTCGGCCGCAATAGCCCGGTCTTTTTGTGACAACAGATTCATGTGCAGCGCCAGCACGTAACTGGTCTGGCTGCCGGTTCCAACCGTGCCGTCGGGCTTCACATACTCCTGGTTGAACGCCGTCCGCACCTTCTCGAAAACTTCTCTGTACTTCTGCTCATCCTGGGGCCGGTCGAGCACCTGCGCCATGCGCATCATCAGCGAGGCATCGTAGGCCCAGTAGGAGGTGGCGATCAGATCTTTTGAAGTGGTGCTGCCGATGGCCAGCCAGTCGCCGTAGTCGTTGCCGCGCTCTTTCAGCCAGAGATAATTGGGATTCGAGCCCGCGATGTGCTCCATCCATTTTTCCATCGCCGCCCAGTTGTCTTGGAGAAGGCGGGCATCGCGAAATTGCAGGTAGGCGGTCCACGGAATGATTACGCCGGCGTCAGCCCAGCCTGCCACGCTCTCTCCGGTTGGGCCCACTCGCGGTGACACATCGGCAAAAGCTCCCGCAGGACTTTGAGCATCGCGAATGTCGGTGGTGAATTTGCGGGAGAAAGCAGCCAGGTTCGCGTCGAACGAAGCCGTGCGCCAAAAGACTTCGGCATCGCCCATCCAGCCCAGGCGCTCGTCGCGCTGCGGGCAGTCGGTGGGCACGCTCAGGAAATTTCCCCGCTGCCCCCAGAGAATGTTGCTCCACAGCTGATTCACCATCTGGTTTCCGGTGCTGAACTGCATGGTGAAAGGGGCGGCAGTATAAAACACACTGCCCTCAACTGCATCCTTCGAAGGTGTTCCGGGATAGCCGGTAAGTTCGACGTAACGGAAACCGTGGAAAGTGAAGTGAGGTTCAAACGATTCGCTTCCCTTCCCGCTCAGGATATAGGTATCGGTGGCCTCAGCGGTTCGCAGGTTCTCGGTGTAGAGCTCGCCGTTCGGCTTGAGCACCTCTCCAAAACGCAGGCGGACCTTGGTTCCCGCCTTGCCGGAAACATGCAACCGCGCCCAGCCCACCATGTTCTGACCAAGATCGAAGATGTAGACTCCGGGCGTTGGATTTGCGACCGTCTTCGGCTTGAGAATGTCGTTGACCCGGATGGGCTGGAAATCCTGCGCGACCAACTGAGCCGGCGGCTGCGGCGCGGCTGTGACCGCTCCCCAGCGCGCGTCGGAGAACGATGCCTGGTTCCACCCACTTTGTTCCAGCCGGGCATCATAGTTTTCGCCGTTGTAGATTTCCGAGCTGAGAATGGGCGCTTGTTTCGCCTTCCACGATTCATCGCTCAGAACCGTGTCCCGCGCGCCGTCGGAATATTCGATCTCGAGTTGTACCAGCAAACGCACCGGCGGCGGTCCGAAGTTGTATCGAGTCTGCAACCAGCCCAAGCCATCGGCATACCAGCCTCCGCCCAGGATTGCGCCGATGGCGTTGGCTCCCTGTCGTACTTGCGACGTGACGTCGTAGACCTGATAAACCACGCGCTTGCGATAGTCAGTCCAGCCCGGAGCGAGAACGTCATTTCCCACGCGCTCGCCGTTCAAATAAAGCTGATACGTTCCCAACGCGGTCGAATAAATCCGGGCGCTGCGCACCGCCTTCGCCAGACTGAAGTTTCGCCGCAGCATATCCACCGGCTGGGCCGGCCACGGAGTGCCCAGCGGCGCCTGGCCGACCTCCGCCACCACCGCCGCAGCGGGCCACGACGAATCGTCAAAGGCTTGCCCGACCCAGGCGTTGCCCGTCTGCTCTGAGGACGTCTTCCATTCCGGTCCGGAAACCAGGCGCTCGATTTTTCCGTCGGCCATTTGCACCCGGAGGAGGGCGATGAATCCAGCCTGCGCAGGCCGCTCGCGCTCCTGCTGCACGATGGCCTCAGCCGCCACGGAATTCGCACCCGCGTGAAGCAGCTTGCCTACGGGTATGACTCGAAAATATCCCCAAGGATCCTGGGCTCGTCCGAACTTGCCCTCGGGCGACTCAGCCACCACCTGCTGGCCATTGACCCAGGCCGAAACATTGTCTTTGGCGGTGATGAATAGGGTTGCTTCCTTTGGCGTTTGCGCTAGCTTGAAGCTGAAGCGAAAATCGTGTTTGCCGGGGGTTGCATTGGTCAGCGCATGGTCATCGGCGGCCCAGATCCACTTCGGGGAGGATTCATAGTCTCCGCGCTCAAGCGGCATATCTCGGGTGATCCATTTGGCTTTCCAGTCTTCGGGAGAAAGCAGTCCCATCTCCCACCAACTGGTCTGGCTATAGGAGGAAGCTTGTCCCTGCGAGTCCCAGACTCGCACCTGCCAGTAATAGCGCCTGCGAGACTCGACGGCGGGGCCGCCGTAGGGAACATTGACCGACGCATCGGATTCGACGCGGCCGCTGTCCCAGACATCGGCTCGACCCTGCGCCAGCCCATCGAGTGAACTGGCCACTCGAATCTCATAGGCCCTTTGCCGGGCGCCCCGCCTCGAATCCTCGAGCCACCAGGATAGCCGGGGATGGGTCACATCGATCCCTAGCGGCTCCTGCATGCCTTCGCATTGCAGATGCGCGGGGGCATTGCCTTCGAACGCCAGAGCAGCGATCGAAAATGGTGCACTCATAAGAAACACAAGCGCGAGCGAAGATGTCATCCGTTGGACCCAGCGACGTTGCCGGTACACTCCCGCAACCATTGCTTCGGACATAAGCAGAGGCTCCTCTGAAAGTTCTCTATTGTAGTTATTTGTCTTTTGAATTAACAGGAGATTTGGCAGCGGGTCTTGACTGATGCGACCGGACAACGGCTTCTAGTGACCCATCACCTCGACAAAAATGTCCTCGAATTTCTTTACGTCGACTTCCGTCTGCACGCTTGCAGGATGCAGCTGTGCGGGCGGAATAAGTTGAGAGAGCCATTTCTCCCGATCCGGTCCATCGGGGCCGCTGTACGGCAGAAAGAACTGCGGAACGCCATCCGGTTGCTTCCAGACGACGGTGTATCCGTACTTGGGACCATGGTCGATATCTACATCCAGGTACATCGTTTCGGATTTTCTGATGACGCCGGGGTCGAGAATGGAAGCGACCATCAACTCGTCCCACATCATCGACCAGAGCGATGTCCCCTTGGACGGCTGGAAATCGAGGTACATCTTCTGGAGATGGCCAGCCAGCGGTCCGCCGGCCTTGACCGCCCTGCGCATCAGAGCCTCGCTGGACCACACCTGGGCGCCCGCTTCAAAGGGCGTCACCACAATCTCTTTCCAGGGGGCGCGCAGCACGATGGCCGCCGCTTCCGGGTCCCACCACCAGTTCAACTCCGGACCTCCGGAACTGCTTCCGCCCATGATGTAGATGGCCTTGGTCAGTCGCACAATGGCCGGATCCATGCGAATGGCAAGCGCGATGTTGGTCAAAGGGCCAGCGCAATACAGGACAACTTCCCCCGGATTGGCGTGGATGGTGTCGGCGATGAAATCGGCCGCGCGCCCGGGACGAGGCTTGAGTTTCGGATAGCCGCCCGGAGGCGCCCAAGTCCGGTCTGGTTTCGGGGCGTCGGGATTGAACGATCCGTGCCACCCGACATACGAGCCAAAAAGCGCTTCGCGAAGCTTCTGCTCCCGGGGTGTGTTTATTAGCGGCATTTCCGCGCCCTTGATGACGGGGACATCCGGGCGGCCGGCTTGCTCCAAACCCCATAGCGCAAACACAGTCGCGGGTTCCACCCACTGATCTCCGCTCACGGTCGTGATACCCAGCAGGTCAATTTGCGGCGCGCGAAGAAGCATCAGGAGAGAGAGAAAATTTGTGCCTTGCGGTCCGGCGCTGTCCTGATCGGCGATGACCTTGATTTTCTTCGACTGGGCCGGCGCCAGAATACAAAGCAGCAGGCACATGATCACGACGCGGATCGAAGCTTTCTGCATAACCACGCACTCCTGGGATCTGGCCGCTGCCACTTTGGGAGCTTTGCGGAGCCCTTCGACTTTGCGATCAAAGGCTTTTACGCAAAGCTCGCAGAGGACTCCGCAACGATCGCAAAGGATTTTCCTGAAGAGCGGCTTCAGGACTTGCTCCGCGCCGCCCATTCCGCATCGAATCGCGCCCGATCGTAAAATGATTTCTGCGTCCCCACTCCGGTGGTCGAGAGACCCGCGTACAGATTGGCGCGGCGGACGGCTTCGAGTTCGGGGAGCCCTTCTCCGAGGAACACGGCAAAGCTGCCGATAAAAGCGTCGCCCGCACCGGTGCTGTCGATGCTTTTCACCGGAAACGCCGGTAAATGCTCCATGCCGTCTTTTCCCGCAAGCAACGAACCGTTGGCGCCAAGCGTAAGAATGACCCGGCGAATGCCGTAACCCAGCAGCTTTTGCGCGCATTTCTTTGCGTCTTCGACACTCTTTACCGGCATTCCGGTCACGGTTTCCGCTTCGCTTTCGTTGGGGACGAAGTAGTCCAGGTCAGCCACCGCCTTGAAATCGATGGACTGGGCGGGCGCGGGATTGAGAATACAGCGAATGTTGTGCTTCCGCGCAAAGGCGATTGTGTAGTAGACAGTCTCGACCGGAATCTCGAACTGCAGCACGATGCAATCGACCCCTTTCAGTAAGTCGGCGGCGGCGTCCACGTCGGCCGCTTTCAATTCGTCGTTAGCGCCCTTCACCACGAAAATGCGGTTCTGTCCGTTGGGCTCGACAAAGATCGGCGCCACGCCGCTGGAAACGCCTTCCACCTGTTTCACGCAAGTCGAGTCGATGCCCAGCTTCTTGAAATTCTCGATGGTGGCTGGTCCGAACAGATCGCTGCCCACGCGCGCAACCATGAATACGGAGGCTCCGCACAGCCGGGACGCGGTCGCCTGATTGGCGCCTTTGCCGCCGAATCCGAGGTCGAACTTCTGGCCGAAGATGGTTTCGCCGGGCTTGGGAAAGCGGTCAGTGAAAGTGGTCAAGTCGATATTCGCGCTGCCCACCACCGCAATTCGAGGGATTTTTGCCATGATTTAAGAGACCTGCAAATGAATTTGCCGGCTATGCACGCACAAATGAAGAAGGCCGAGTCTATGCAGCGACTCGGATCGTGTCAACGTTGTAACCGCGGAGTTCACTCCCCGTACGGCACCCAGATGTTCTTTACCTGGGTGGCATGCTGGAGGAACCAGCGGCCCTCGCCCTGTTTCACATCAAACCAGTCAATCGAACGGCCTTCGTTGGTAAACACCTGCTTGAGGTTCCCCACCGAAAAAGCCTTGGCGGCGGCGGCGCTGGCTTCATCGGCAAAACACCAGATTGCATCCACGTCGTCGTGTTCGGCGAGAGTCTTGAGCAGTTGGGCGGTATATCCGGTGACGATGTTGACCGCGCCACCGGGCAGATCGCTGGTATCGAAAAGCTGGTACAACTCGGCGGTAATTAAAGGATAGGCCTCGGAGGGCACTGCGACCGCCACATTGCCGGCCGCGAGCACCGGCATCACCAGTGACAGGAACCCGAGTAGCGGCGCCTGATTTGGACAAACGATGCCCACTGTCCCCAAGGGTTCGTTCATGGCCAGCGCGACATTGCGGAAGGGAGGATTGTGCACCGCCCCATCAAATTTGTCTGCCCATGCCGCGTAAGAGAAGATGCGTTCGATGCCCAGGCTCACTTCGGCCGCGGCCTGAGTTTCCCCGACCACCGCAGCCAACCGGCGGGCAATTTCATCGCCCCGCTGCGAAAGATTTTCCGCGATGTAATAAAGTACCTGCGCCCGATTGTGCGCCGTAGTCCTGGCCCACGCCAAGGCCTTGTGCGCCGCTTCGACGGCATTGCGAATGTCTTTGCGATTACCCAGCGGCGCTTCGCCCAGCAGACGGCCATCCGCGGCCCGCACTTCCATGCTGTAGCCTGAATCGGGCCGTGCCTGTTTGCCTCCAATGTAGAGCTTCACGGTTCGGTCGATTGCCGGCGTTGCCGTGTCGGATTGGTCATTCGATTTCTGTTTCGCGGAAGGTGCCGGGGCGGGCAGGGCGGGAGCACTCTTGAACCAGGCCGGCTCCAGATATTCCAGTAAACCTTCCCGGCCGCCCTCGCGTCCGTAGCCGCTTTCGCGATAACCGCCAAATCCGCAGGAAGCGTCAAACAAATTGGTGCAGTTCACCCACACGACTCCGGCCTTGAGCTGCGAAGCCACATGCAGCGCGACATTGAGGCTCTCGCTCCAGACGCAGGCTGCCAGACCGTATACGGTGTTGTTCGCCAGTTCCACCGCTTCGCTGGGCGTGCGGAATGTCATGGTCGCCAGCACCGGACCAAAAATTTCCTGCTGCGCCACAATTGACGTGGGATGAACATTACTGAGCAAGGTAGGAGGATAGTAGAGTCCACCCGAGGGCAATTCGATCTGCGGCTGCCAGCAGGTTGCACCCTCCGCCACTCCCTGATCCACCAGCCGCTTGATCCGGTCTAACTGGACTCTTGCGACAATGGCGCCGATGTCGATGGACTTGTCGAGCGGGGCCCCGGCCCGCAGTGTGCTCATGCGGTCCCGCACCCGGGCGATCAGCGGTTCCGCAATACTTTCCTGCATCAGCAGGCGCGAGCCGGCACAACAAACCTGTCCCTGATTGAACCAGATGCCATCGACCAGTCCTTCAACCGCGCTGTCGAGGTCGGCATCTTCAAAGATGATGAAGGGCGACTTGCCGCCCAGTTCGAGCGAGAGCTTTTTGTGACTCGAGGCGGTGGCGCTGCGGATCGCGCGTCCCACTTCGGTCGAGCCCGTGAACGCGATTTTCGCCACCTCGGGATGCTTTACCAGCGCTTCACCGGTTGAGCCGTCGCCGGTCACAATGTTGACCACGCCCGGCGGCAGTCCGATCTCCGTGCAGATTTCGGCAAACGCAAGCGCAGTCAGCGGAGTAAATTCCGCCGGTTTGAGTACGACCGTGTTTCCCGTTGCCAGCGCCGGCGCGATTTTCCAGGCCAGCATCAGCAAGGGAAAGTTCCAGGGAATGATCTGCCCGACTACCCCGCAAGCCGCGTATCCGGGAAATTCCTGAGGCAGCAGCTGGGCCCAGCCGGCATGGTGATAGAAGTGGCGCGCGACCAGCGGAATGTCGATGTCCCGGCTCTCGCGAATCGGCTTGCCGTTATCCATGGTCTCGAGCACGGCGAGGCGGCGGGAATGCTTTTGCACGGTTCGCGCCAGCGCATACAGATAGCGGGCGCGCGCGTGGGGAGTAAGGGCCTGCCATTCGGGCAAAGCGGCGGCCGCAGCTCGAACCGCGGCGTCGATGTCCGCAGCCGATCCCTGGGCAACCGTGGCGAGCTTCTCGCCCGTCGATGGATCGGCGGTATCGAAATGTCCGCCTTCGACCGGCTGGCGCCATGTGCCATCAATAAAATGTCCGAAGCTGCGGCCATGAAGATCCAGCCAGGCCAGGGCCTCCTTGGGATCCTCGGGCGCCGGACCGTATTCCATGGTGACGAACTTTTCAGCGATGCTCATAGACGTGCGCTGCGTCGGACCAAAAATCGAAAGCGGGCGGACAAAATGTCCATCCCACAGCTTCCTCTACGCCAGAGGATGACGGTAGTCCGCCGAATACCGCCCGGTCGCATAGTGCTCCAGTTGCCGTTCAATATCGTTCAGAAGCCCGCTGGCTCCGAAGCGGAAAAGTTCCGATCTCAACCAGGAGGGGCCGAGTTCTTCCTTCATCAGGGCCAGCCATTCGATGGATTGCTTCGCCGTGCGGATTCCTCCGGCCGGTTTGAAGCCGACCGCCATTCCGGTTTCCTGAGCGTACTCGCGAATCGCCCGCGTCATGACGAACCCAACCGGCAGCGTGGCGTTCGTCGGCTCTTTACCGGTTGAAGTCTTGATGAAATCTGCGCCTGCCATCATGGCGACAAAGCTGGCCCGAGCGACGTTGCGAAGAGTAAGCAGATCGCCGGCGCCGAGAATCACTTTCATATGCGCCGGTCCGCTGGCTTGTTTGAAAGCTGCGATCTCGTCGTAAAGGGCCTGCCACTTGCCGCCGAACACGTGGGCCCGAGTGATGACCGCATCAATGTCATTCGCCCCCGCCTCCACGGAACGGCGGACCTCATTCACGCGCTCGGCCAGCGGGGACAGTCCCGCCGGAAAGCCGGTTGAAACCGCGGCCACCCGCACGCCGCTGCCTTCGAGCGCGCGCACCGCCGTTTCCACGAAAGTGTGATATACGCAGACCGCCGCTACTTTGATATCCAGTTCTTCAATTTCCAGCCGCTTGACCAGGTCACTCTGAATCGGACTCCGAGCCTTGGCGCACAGGCGGCGTACCCGCTCCTCCGTGTCATCACCAGAGAGAGTCGTAAGGTCCATGCAGGAAACGGCGCGCAACAACCAGGCCGCCTGCCACTCTTTTTTTACGGTGCGGCGGGCAACGTGACTTTGCGCTCGGCGTTCGACCGCGCTGGTGTTGACACGGACCTGCTGCAGCCAGTCGAGGTTGAGTGGAATGCCGCGATTCGAGATCAATGGACGCCCGGCAAGCATGGCGATGGCCCCGTGCGAGTCGGGCGCGAAGCTATCCCCGCCGTGAGCGTTCTCACCGCTCCCCGCCCCGTGGCGTCTTTTGCTCTCGACCGGCATGCTCACGATTGTAATTGTACGGCACCCGCAATGTAGGCGCGAGCGCCCCGCTCGTGCGTCCTGATCCACGCATTCTCAGTTCTGATGCGGTCGTAAGATTGGCCCGCACGAGCGGGGCGCTCGCGCCTACATTTG
>JBOGLC010000108.1:0-17019 GCA_050746005.1 Terriglobales bacterium | reverse complement strand
AATCGGGAGAGACTCCGGGTGCGGAGAGCGCCGGAGACATCTTCTCCGTGCAATACCATGGCTTCACCCAGACCCACCTCGATGCCCTTTGTCATATTTTCCATGGCGACCTCATGTTCAACGGAGTCTCCAAGGACACGGTGTCGAGCGCGGGGGCCGCGAAAATGTCGGTTCTGGCAATGAAAGACGGGGTTTTCACGCGCGGCGTTCTGATGGATATTCCTCGCGTTCTGGGCCGCCCCTACCTCACCGCGGGCGACGCCATCTACCCCGAGCACCTGGATAGTTGGCTGGAAAAGACGAATCTGCCGGTGGAGAGCGGAGACGCGCTCATCGTCCGCACCGGCCGCTGGGCGCGCGAGGAGAAAGAAGGGCGTTGGGACATCGAGTCTGGCTCCGCGGGATTGCATGCCTCGTGTTTACCCTGGCTAAAGCGGCACAATATTGCTCTTCTGGCCAGCGATCTTGCTTCCGACCTCATGCCGTCCCAGGTGGAAGGCGTGCGTCTTCCGATTCACCTGGTGACCATCGCGGCGCTTGGAGTTCCCATCATCGACAACTGCGATCTCGAACGATTAAGCCGATATTCGGCGGAGCAGGGAAGATGGGAGTTTCTGTTTGTGGCCAGCCCATTGGCGGTGCCCGGCGGCACTGGTTCTCCGATCAATCCCCTGGCACTTTTCTGAGAGGGAATGCCGGCACGGTTCCTGGGCGCAATATGTTGCGATATCTTCTAGTAGTTAACCGATAAACTTTTCGCTTGACAGAACCGCGGTTCGATACTAAAAACAGGTCTCGTGAAGGCCGCTCTCCTGGACGCCGTGTGTCAGCCTTTGGCCCTCAGGGAAGTTCCCACACCGACAATTGGCGCCCGAGAGGTGCTGGTGCAAACACGTACCTGCGGTATCTGTGGGACCGATCTTCACATTATTGCAGGACATGGATATGTTCCGGACTTACCGCACATCCTGGGCCATGAACCCGCCGGTGTCGTCGCCGCCGTGGGCGCCGAAGTCACCAACGTTAAAGTGGGAGACCGCGTGATTCCGAGCCTGTTCTTTACCTGTGACGAATGCTACTACTGCCGCGTCGGGCGGAACCAACAATGCGCTCATCTCCGGGGCATTCTAGGGGTCTTATCTCCCGGCGCGTTCGCTGAGTATTTCAAAGTGCCGGCGCAAAATGCTTTTCATCTTCCGGACTCCATTTCTTTCGAAACCGGTGGCCTCATCGCAGATGCCGTCGTGACCGCCGTTCACGCCTCGCGGCGTGGTGGACTGGTCGCGGGCAGCACGGGCGTGGTGATCGGGGCGGGGGGGGTAGGCCTCTGCCTGCTGCAGATGCTGGTCGCCTCCGGGGTACGGGTGGCGGCGGTGGATGTGGACGAGGCAAAGCTGGAGGCCGCGCAGAGCATGGGCGCAGCCGCCATGTTCCTGGCGCCGCAGGCGATTACGGCCGTGCGGGAGTGGGCCGGCGACGACGGCGTGCAAGGGGTTTTCGATTGTGTCGGGTCCGCGGCAACGCTGGATAGTGCATGCCGCATGGTCATGAATGGCGGACGCGTGGTGGTGATCGGGGAACAGGGCGACACGTTGCCGGTGACTTCTACCGTGATTGCGCAAAGAGAGTTGGAAATAATCGGCTCCCGCAACGGAACCCGCCAGGATCTGGTGGAGGGCATTCGTCTGGTGGCCGCAGGAGCGGTTCGCCCTCCCATCGCTGCGCGCTATGCTCTTGCCGACATTAATCAGGCGATGCAGCGGGTACGTGAAGGCGTGGTAGGAAGAGTGGTCGTTCAGGTAAGCCAATGAGCTTGGGAGTACAGGAGAAAGTCGTGGAGAAGCTGGTCATTACGATTACGTGCGATTCGACGATGTCATACCCGCGCAACCCGCATAACCCGCAAGGCGTAGAAGCTCTTGCCGACGAGTATGTGCGGGCGGTCGAAGCGGGCGCCTCGATCTGCCACCTGCACGGGCCTTACACAGTCGACGCCAAGATTGGACCGGACGGCAACAAGCTTTCGAATCTCGATCTGCCCGGTTGGCAGCGCCTCAAGGATTTAATCACATCGCGATGCCAGCCCATCATCCAGTATGGCATCGCCAATGGCCGTTATCCGCAACGCGTCGAGTCGATGAAACAACATCCCGATATGATGTCCATCTGCTTCAACGCCCATGACGAGTCCTTTCAGCCGGACCCAGATTATCCGCCCGTCGAACTCTATGGCATTCACACCCGGGAAGAGTTGGAAGGGTACTGCCGCGAGACCCGAAAATATGGGGTGAAGCCGGAAGTCGAAAGCTTTCACTACGGCGGAATATGGAATGCGATGCGATTGGTGAAAGCGGGACTTCTGGACACGCCGGTGTGGACCACTTTCTTCCTGGGGTGGCCGGGCGGCTGCTGGACTCCACCCACCGTGGAGGCCATGCAGTACATGCACGATCACAAGCCAGAAAATTTCAATTACAGCGTAAGCGTCATGGATCCGCCGACGCATTGGCAGGTGCTGACCAAATCCATTTTGCTGGGTGGACATGTGCGAGTGGGCATGGAAGACAGCCCTTACCTCGATGGCGGCAAGACCTACGCGCGCCGCAATGAAGAGCTGGTCCAGAAGATCGTTCGCATCGCGCATGAGTTGGGACGAGAAATCGCATCGCCGGAAGAGGCGCGGCGCATTACAGGGCTTAAGCCGGTCCGGGAAACATCCGCCTCACGCGCGAGCTGAGAAATGTTGGGCGAGAGTGCGGGCGACTGCTGGTTCGGAGTCAGCCCACACTTCAGAAGTAGCGGAGCCGAAAGTGTTCACCTATGCATGCTCTCGACTATCTGATCCTGGGCGGATATTTCGCGCTGGTTCTCTATATCGGGGTGAGGCTGAAGGGCCGGGTTCACAGTGGGGAAGACTTTTTCCTGTCCGGCCGGTCGCTGTCGCCGTGGATCACGGGAATCTCTTACATGGCAGCCAACCTGGGCTCCTTAGAACTGATGGGTTTTGTGGCGAACGGAGCGAAGTATGGCATGTTTACCGCCCAGTTGTATTGGATTGGCTCCGTTCCCGCAATGATCTTTGCCGGCCTGGTGATGACGCCCTTCTTTTACCGCAACAAGGTGAAGAGCGTCCCCGAATATTTGCGGCTGCGGTACGACGAGAAGACGCGAACCTTGAATGCGGCCGGCTTTGCCATCCTGACGATTCTCACTTCAGGCATCAATCTTTATGGCCTGGCCATTGTTTTCCGGGTTTTGTTCGGCTGGCCGATCAACGCCAGCATACTCGCGGCCGCAGGAACCGTCCTGCTTTACGTGGGATGGGGCGGGTTGCGCGCCACCATATACAACGAGGTGATTCAGTTCTTCCTGATTGTCATTGGTCTTTTCCCGCTTTCCATTATGGTCCTGCATTCGGTGGGCGGAAGAGCCGGCCTGGCGGCGCGCCTTCCCACCAACATGATGCATGCGTGGCTGCCGGTGCTGCATCCCGCAGGGACCCCTTACGGCGGCGGCTTGTTCTCCGTGATTGTTCCTCTGGGATTCGTGGTCAGCTTTGCCTATTGGTCCACGGATTTTCTGGTGATGCAGCGCGCGTTCGCTGCCCGCGATCTGGAAGCGGCCCAGAAGACACCCTTGATCGCGGCCTTCGCGAAGGCCCTGTTTCCGTTTTTCACGGTAGTGCCTGGTTTGGCGGCGCTCATACTGATTCCCGACCTCATCAAGGGCAACTACAACATGACGCTCCCACTTCTGCTGATGCGCTTTTACCCGCCGGGATTACTGGGGATTGGGCTGACCGCGCTGATGGCAAGTTTCATGTCCGGCATGGCGGGCAACGTAACCGCCTTCAACACGGTCTGGACCTACGATCTTTATCAGACTTACATTGCTCCCGGTCGCAGCGACCTCCACTACTTGCGGGTGGGCAGGATTGCGACGGTGGCCGGCGTGGCGATTTCGATCGGGACGGCATATCTGGCACTGCATTTTGAAAACATGTTCGATTATTGGGCGCTGTTGTCGTCGATTTTCATCGCCACCAGCTTTGCAACGTTTCTGCTGGGAATCTTTACCCGCAAGGTGACCCCAACCGGGGCCTTTAGCGGAATGCTGGTCGGATTTGTGGTGGCCATCGGCCACTACGTGTTGTACGAACGTGGCGTGATTCACTACGGCAGCATCATGCAAATGGATTTTATGGACGGCACTTATGGATTTGGCGCGAATGCCATCGTGGCCTGGGTGGTCAGCCTGGCGGGACAGAGAAAACCAGATGGCGAATTGAATGGACTGGTGTTCTGGGTGCGGGAGCGCCTGCCGGCCAGCCGTTCCCCCTGGATTTTTCGGCCCGCGGCTCTGGCCGTGGCGGTCGCTGTGTTGACCATAACGTTGAATGTCATTTTTCGGTAGCGAGGAATAGGCTGATGAACTTCCTGCGTGATGGTTTATGAGCGGGCTGGCGGCGGGTTTTGCGCTCATCGTTTTTGCCGCAGTCTGTGGAGGCGCGTTTGCAGTTCCAATCAAGTTGCGAAAGCGATTTGAATTGGAAAACCTGTACGTGATCGCCGCCGGCATCACCATGATTGTTATTCCACTGGTCCTTGCCCCGATCTACCTGCCCCATTGGCGGGACGCCATCGCGCAGGCTGGGTCCCCGGTCATCTGGAGGGGGTTGCTGTTTGGGTTTGCGTGGGGCCTGGGGGCCATCACGTTTGGTTACAGCATCTCGATGATGGGGCTGTCGATTGGCTACGCCGTGATCATGGGAATCAATACGGCGGTGGGTTCCATCCTTCCCTTGATGGCGCAATCGCAGTCGCTTATGCAACCTTCGGGAGAGGTGGTTCTGTCAGGAATTTTTGGATGCATTGTGGGCGTCGTGATTTGTGGTTGGGCCGGGCACTTGCGAGAAAAACGAGTCGCGGGCAAACCTCCCCTGGAAGGGGTGAAACAGCAGAACGTCGTTCTGGGTTTGTCCATGTGCGTGATCTCGGGTCTTCTCAGCGCATGCGCCAACCTGGGGTTTGCCTTCACTTCTCAGGTGGGAGCGACTGCGCAACGGTTGGGAGCTTCTCCCGTCATCTCGGGGCTGGGCAGCTGGATGTTGGTCTACTGGGGCGGCTTTGCCGCGACCTTGCTGTGGTTCGGAGGCTTACAAATACGCCGGGGAACCTGGAGAAAGAATTTTGGCCCCGGCGCTCTGCACGATCTGGGATTGGCTGTCTGGATGGGCGTCTTGTGGTTTCTCGCCATGATTCCCTACGGCATGGGAGCTTATTACCTCGGCAGGTTGGGGACCTCGGTAGGCTGGGCGATCAGCATCGCCGCTTCGTTGATCGTGGCCAACGCGCTGGGGTTTTTCACCGGAGAATGGCGTACGGCTTCTTCAAGATCGCGCAACGTTTTATTTGCCGGACTGGCGGTGCTCATTTTTGCCATGGTGCTGCTGGCCAAGGGGAATTCCATGGCGACGGCGGAGCCTGCGCCGGTGTCGGGTTCGCGCGCCGGCGCTGGAGCGATGGCTCAGAAAGTCACGCAACTTTTGCATGCGGAGTGAAGTCAGCTCGACAAAATGCTTCCAGGCTGACGCAGGATGTGGTGATCGAAGGAATACAGAATTAAAGGCGACAGAGGCCTAATTGCGATGCCGCTCATCTCAATTGCTGAACTACGCAAATTAACGGTTGATATTTTCGTCGCCTGCGGTGCGCCGCTCGACGAGGCCGGCGTGGTTGCCGACCACCTCGTCGGGTCGAACCTTTCCGGCGTCGATTCACACGGGGTCATCAGGATTCCCCAGTATGTCCAGGAAGTTCGCGACGGTGCGGCTCGTCCGGGAGCGAAGTCCGTAATCTCCCACGAGACCCCGGTGTCGGCGCTGGTGGACTGCGGTTGGAACCTGGGCGTGGTGGGGGCCGAGAAGGCAGCCGAGATCGCACTGGCAAAGGCCAGTCAGCACAAGATCGCTATTGTGGCCACTCGAAACTGTAACCATGCAGGAAGACTCGGCCACTATCTGGAGAAGATTTCGGCCCAGGGATTTCTGGGCCTGGGCTTTTGCAGCTCTCCGCGCCACGGCCATTTTGTGGTGCCGTGGGGTGGGCGCGATGGTCGGCTTTCCACCAATCCCTTGTCCTACGGCATTCCCGTCGAGGGTAGAGCTCCGATCATTTCCGACTTTTCCACTTCGCAGACGCCGGAAGGCAAAATCCGTCTGTACAAGAACCGCAGCCAGGCGTTGCCGGAAGGATGGATTCTGGACGCGGCCGGACAGCCCAGCACCTCTCCCTCCGATTTCTATGGCCCCCCGCAAGGGGGCATCCTGCCCTTCGGCGGTCGTTTGGGATACCGGGGATACGCGCTCGGGCTGCTGGTCGAAATCATGGGTACGATTCTGGCTGGCTATGACTCGACCGAAGATCGCCCCGGAAACGGTGTTACCTTCATCCTGTTCCATCCCACGCTGCTCGTGAGTTCAGAGTCCTACCAAAGCAACCTCAACAAACTAGCCGACTACATTCACTCTTCGCGTCCGGCCAGCGGGGTGGTAGAAGTGCTGCTTCCCGGACAATTGGAGCAGCAGAAGCGCGCCAAGCGAGCGACGGAGGGAATCGACGTCGATGCCACCACCTGGGCGACCATCGTCAAAGTGGCAAACAGTCTGAACGTTCCCGTCGATCTTCATAAGAAAAAGAAGAAGGAAAAGATCCGGCAGAACCCTGCGGCCCCTGACGAGAAAGACACGAATATCGACATTTAGATTAAGCGGTAAAACAAAATTCTTGATTCTAAGGAGATGATGGGATGAAACGTCGAGAATTCATAAGGAACTCGGTTTTGGGAATCGCCTCCACAAGCGCCACGGTGGCCATGGCTGAATATTTACCCGAAGGCAAGAAACAGGGCAAATCTCAAGCAAAGCCCGCCAAGGCGGCTGCCGCTGCGGACCAGGTCTACGCGGAACAGACGCACAAGCTCTTTCCTAGCGAAGTACCCGCGAAAGAATGGGCGCGCTTCGGGGCTGAAGGTTACAGCAAGCCAGCTTGCGGCATCGTATATCAAAAGGCTGACGACGTGCCTCATGGCATGCCGCTGGGGGGAGTTGCCACCGGCTTCATGGATATCCAGACCGACGGCACTTTTGGATTTTTCGACTTGTTCAACTCTGGGGTCCCGACCCGAGGTCCGATACAGCACGGTTTTCTCGGCATAACCAGTGGCAATCGATCTTGGGCGCTCACTACCCTGGACATGACCGGCGCCGAAAACGCCAAAGATATCCGCTATTGGGGGCACTACCCGATCGCGGACCTGGAGTACGAACTGGACGGTCCCTTCAGCGTCGGGCTTCGCACCTGGTGCCCGTTTATTCCCGGCGACACCAAGGCCTCCAACACCCCTGCCGCGGTTTTTGAAGTGCGCGTGCGGAACAATTCCGGAAAGTCCGAAAAGGTCACGTTGGGCTTTAGTTTTCCCGGCCCGACCCAGGCGGAAGCGCAGATCTCCCGGACCAGCGAGCGCGAGTTGCGCTTTGTCGACTGGCCGATCTCCGAGGCGATTAACTCCGGCGTGGTGCCCGCGCATCGCAGCAAGCTGGATGCCGGCGCCTTTCATGGACAATTGGTGAGCTCACCCATGGGCACGGAATACGCAGTGGGTGTTATCGGCGATGAACCGGTGCGCTTTGGCGGCGCCATGTGGGTTTACGGATACGAATATGTCACCGGCCAGAACTGGATCAACATGGCCCGCCACCTGCCTCACCAATCCCTGGGAGACTTCAGCACCGGCATGGCTACCGACTTTGAGGTGGGCGCCGGCGAAGAGAAGGTCGTTCGCATGCTGGTCGCCTGGTACTCGCCCATCTGGAAGGGCGATAAAACCAACAACTACGCTCGAATGTACACCAAGGAATACAAGGGCGCGGCCGATGTAGCCCGGTTTGTCGCGCAGAACCACGACAGTTTGCTGCAGCGCATCGTGTCCTGGCAGCAAGCGGTTTACACCTCGGAGGAGTACCCAATCTGGCTGCGAGAGTCTTTGGTGAACATCTTTCACCTGACGCCCAAGACCGGATATTGGGCGGTGGCACAAAAGCCGCTTGGCGACTGGTGTCGCGAGGAAGACGGTCTGTTCGGAATGAGCGAATGTCCCCGGGAATGCCCGCAAATCGAGTGCATACCCTGCAGCTTCTACGGCAATGTTCCCCTGGTGTATTTCTTCCCTGATCTCGCCCTCTCGACCTTGCGGGGATACAAGGCCTACCAGTATCCGAATGGCGCTCCGCCGTGGGTGTTTGGGGGATGCACCGCGGGCGCGGCCGAGGGTTACGAAGCGACCGACCCGTGCGATATGGCCACGCCTTCGCCGGGCTACCAGAACACTCTGAATGGTCCATGCTATGTGGACATGTTCGATCGCTATTGGCAGAGGACGGGAGACGACGAAATTCTGAAAGAGTTTTATCCCTCGATCAAGAAAGCCGTGATTTACACCATCAACCTGCGACCCGGCCCGGAGGGAATCGTCTCCGTCCCCGCCGGCGATCGCAATCCCACGCAGCCGAATGCCAAACCGGGGGGCGGCCTGGACTGGTTCGAAGGCAACGGCTGGTTTGGAATGACGCCCCACGTGGGGGGAATTCACCTGGCCATGATTCGCATGGCGGAGCGGATAGCGAAGCACATGAACGACGAGGAGTTCGCCCGCCAGTGCGAGGATTGGATTACCCAGGGCAGCCGCGAGATGGAAACCAAACTGTGGGCCGGGGATTACTATCTGGCATATTTTGAGCCGGAGAAGAATTTAAAGTCCGACCTGGTGTTCGGCTACCAACTGGACGGGGACTGGATGGCCAAGTATCACGGGCTGCCGGGTGTTTTTCGCACCGACCGCGCGGACGTGACCCTGAAGAAAATCAAAGACACTTGTATTGCCATCAATCGATACGGCGCCGCCAACTTCGCCCGTCCCACGGCTTCGGCGGCTGATCCGAAAGAGTTCGCCGCATCCGCCTGGGGAATGGGCTATGGGGCTCACGGATACTTTCCTCCCGAGGTCTACATGCTGGGAGCGACCTATATTTACGCCGGCGACGTCGAAACCGGGAAGGAGATCGTCCGCACCTGTCTGGAAGGCATCTCTATCAAAGAGGGCCGCACCTGGACGCAGCCCAACGTGGTGAGCGGCGACACCGGCAAAGTGATCTACGGCTCGGACTACTACCAGAACATGATGCTGTGGGCGGTTCCAGCGGCGCTGGACGGGCACGATATTCGCAAGGCGGCAGCGGACGGAACCCTGATTGATCGCGTGCTGCGCGCCGGCAAAAAAGTGTAACCCCCGCGCTGAACCCGGCGGACGGGAGAAATCTCGGCCGCCGGGCTGTTGGCTCATCAGGGCAAGAACACAATTGACTCGGTTCCCGGGAGGATGATTGCAGCGCAATAGCGTCAAGGAAAAGTTGAAAGCGGGAGATTGTGTCTACGGGACTTCGCTGGAGGACTGCCTGGACGCGGAAATCGCGGTGTTGCTGGCGGCGGCGGGCTTCGATTTTTTCTTTGTCGATACCGAGCACTGTCCCGCCAGCTACGCTCAAATCCAGGCGTTGTGCCGGTCCGGCCGGGGGGCGGGAATCATACCTCTGGTTCGAGTTACGCAAAATGAGCCGGACCTGATATCTCGTGCTCTCGATGTAGGCGCCATGGGAGTCATTGTTCCCCGGGTTCACAGTGCAGAGCAGGCCCGGGCTGCGCTCGACGTGATGAAATTCCCGCCGCTCGGCCATCGCGGCTTTGGGTTGCGCAGCACGGTTACCGATTTTCGCGGCGGCGCCGCCAGCGACGAAGTGAAGTCGGCGAACCAGGAAACTCTGGCGGTCCTCATGATCGAGAGCAAAGAGGGCCTGGAAAGCGTAGAAGCCATCGCCGCCACTCCCAATCTTGACGTCCTGTTCATCGGTCCGTATGACCTTTCGCTCTCGCTGGGCATTGTTGAGGAGTTCGACAACCCGGTGTTCTGGCAAGCCGTGGAACGTGTCATTGCGGCCTGCCGGAAGGCAGGAATTGCCACGGGATTGCAATCCGGCAATATCGAAATAGCACTCAAAGCACGTTCGCTGGGGGCGCGACTCATCATCTATGGGAGCGATGTTTCTGTGCTGTTCCAGGGCTACAGGGATGCGATGGCTCGATTGAAGGGCGAGTTGCCGGATTCACGAGTCAGCTATCCCTAGTTCGTTACCTTTATGCCATCGACATTGTTTCCGACCCACTTGCCCCGTCTGCAGTGGTCCGAGTTCAAGGCCAAAGGCTTCGACGAACCGGTCTGCGGAGTTGTGTTCCGAGCAGGGGACTGTTCGCGCGGGATGCCGTTGGGAGGCATTGGCACGGGCTGCTTCGATCTCAATGTAGACGGCACCCTTGGTTTGTGTTCAATCTTCAACAGCTTTGCCCCGCCCCGCGAGTTGCAGTCCCCCTTGCTCGAGCTGAACCTGAACAACCGGTCGCTGCCGTTGACCCTGGCGGACGCTGCGAAGGCGGGGGACAGTTTCTGCCAGCAGATTCACTATTGGGGCCACTACCCGGTTGCCGACCTGGAATATGAGCTGCAAGCGCCCATTAGCATTGGTTTGCGAGCATGGACGCCCTTTCTCCCCGGCGACGCGACGGATTCGAACACGCCGGCAGTCTTTTTCGACGTCACCATCCGAAACCTGTCGGATACGAAGGAGGCCGGAGCCGTTGCCTGTCGTTTTCCGGGACCAAGCGAAGCCGAAGCCGGGTCGACCACCAGCAGCGGAGTTATACGTCCCGGGGAATATCGCGGCACGCGCATCAGTTGGGACGGCGGCAGTTCCATCGTGGCCGCGCTCGATGGCGATACCAAGGTCTCGCCGGTCTCAGCCGGGTCTGAAAGAAGGGCACGAGTCGAGGTCGAATTTGAACTCGCGCCCGGGGAAGAAAAAGAAACTCATTTTGTCCTGGCCTGGTACGTTCCGCGGTGGGCAGGCAGCCCGGCTCACCATTTTCGCCATGCGTATGCGGGACGTTTTGCCGGGGTGGAAGACGTTCTGCAGTACGCTCTGGCCAACAAGTCAAGCTGGATGGAGCGCATCACCCGTTGGCAGAGTGAGATTTATTCCCGGCGCAAACTCCCACCATGGCTGCGGGACCAGCTCATCAACGTGTTGCATACGATTACCGAAGACGCTTTCTGGGCGGGCGACAGCATTCCATCCGAGAGTTGGTATCGGCCGGTGGGTTTGTTCGGTCTTACGGAGAGCCCCCGCACCACCCCGCATGTGTGCAATCCCAGCGACTGGTACGGCATCCTCCCGATCGTGTTCTTTTTCCCGGAGCTGATGCAGTCCCTGCTGCGGTTGTACGTCCACTTTCAGCTTCCCACCGGGGAAATTCCGCTGGGCGTGGGGGAGGGCTCCGACCTGCTTCATCCGGCGCATCACTTGTTCCAGGTGATGAACAGCTGCGTGCATATCCAGCTCATTGACCGCCTTTGGCAGCGAAACCACGACCCCGGAATACTGCACGAGTTTTATCCCAGCGCAACCAGGGCGCTGGATTTCTTGAGTAGGTGGGACCGCAATGACGATGGCCTGCCCGAACTCGATGCCGATCCCATCCCCAACCAGTTTTACGGGGACTGGCCCTGGTATGGCGTTGCCGTGCACGTGAGTGGATTCTGGCTGGCGGCCCTGGCCATGATGGAACGGATGGCCAAGGCGGCCAACGATGGGCCGATGCAGCAACGCTGTCTTTTGTGGAAGCAGAAAGCGCAGAAGACACTCGAAGAACAACTTTGGAATGAGGATTACTACTTGCTGTACCGCGATTCGCAGTCGGGAAAAAAGTGTGACACGGTCCTGGCCAATCAACTGGCGGGGCAGTGGTGTACGCGTCTGCACGGGTTGCCGGGCGCGTTTCCCGGCGAGCGCGTGGGGAAAACGTTAGACAAGATCCAGCAATGCTGTGTCTGCGGGACGGCGCACGGAGCGCTCAATTCCACCCGGCCCAACGGATCCGCGGACCACACCGCAGCGCGCCAGTCGGACGGCATATTCACCGGGGAATGCCTTTGCCTGGCTGCCACCCTGGTGTACGAAGGCGACGAGGCCGCAGGAGTGGAAATTGCCCGGCGGTTGATGACCGCGATCGTGCTGCAAGACGGCGCGGGCTGGGAGATGCCGAACATCCTCGATGCCGAGGGTCGCGTCCTGCACGGGAACGATTTTTATCAAATGATGATTCTGTGGGGGCTTCCTCTTGCGCTGGACAGCGAGAGTATCGCGGACACTTGCGCGTCTGGCGGCTTCATCGCGCGCATCCTGTCCGCGGCGGGAAAGAGCTGATCTCCAAGCTGGATCGGGACCATGAAATCGGACGTGAGCTGTTTGTGGACAACGTGTTCGACCCGGACACGTCACGGTTGAAGGAGGGCAGGCCTAAATGGACACAGGATTGGCAGGAAAAACCGCCTTGATCACGGCGGGAGCCACAGGTATCGGGTTTGGCATTGCCCGAGCGCTGGCGGCTGAGGGAGTCAACCTGGCGATCGCCAGCCTGGATCTCGAGCCCCGGAACATTGACGAACTGCGGCGCATGGGAGTCCGCGTCGAGGCTTTTCATTGTGACCTGAGCCAGGAGGAGCAAACCGTCGGGCTGGTACAAAAGACGATTGCCGCATTTGGCCAGCTCGACCTCTACGTGAACAACGCAGCCTGGGCCTGGCACCAGCCGGTTACCAGGCTGGATACCGAGTCGCTGCTTAAGACCCTTCGCACCAATCTGTTTGCCTGCGTCTGGGCGTGCCGCGAGGTCGCCAAGCACATGATTGCGCGGCGATCGGGCAGCATTCTGATCACCGGGTCCACGGCCATGTTGAACCCGTTCTATCAGGAGAGTGCGTACCGCATCTCGAAGGCCGGGCTGCCCTATTACGCGGAGGTTCTGGCCATCGAGTTGGCGCCCTACGGCATACGGGTAAACACCATCATCCCCGGCTTCTACCTCACCAAGCTCACGTCTTCGTCCATGACGGACGATGGTTTAAAGAAGATCTTGAAAGAGATCCCGCTGCGGCGTGCCGGCATGCCCTCGGACATTGGGTCCCAGGCCGTGCTCCTGCTCTCTGACAAACTCAGTGGATACACCACCGGCGCTTCGATGGTTATCGATGGAGGGCTGCATCTGCGACCTTTGCCCTTCTATTCCGACGAGGAAATCGCGGCATTCAATGCCGCTTTGAAGTAGGGACGGGACTGGCCCAAAGGCGCGCCCTGCCCGATTCCTGGGCTTCGCATGGCCTGGGGCGCCGGCCCCGGTTCCGGTTGCCGGTGGAAATAGTGCTTAACCGCTTAATTGAATGTAGTCAATCGGTAAACTAGAAAAAATTTGTATTGACAACATCGGAAAGATAGCGGTAGGCTAGCGCCCGTTTGGTGATTTCCGGGGTCCGTTCGAAGAGTTGCCGAACGCGTGGGTTCGCAAGCAGACGTGCCGGGCCGGCGAAATGCGGCTAGGCCAACAAACACGAGGGGGACACATGGACAGATTGGTTCTAGGTTGGAAGCGGTGGTCGTTGCTGATGGTGGCCGCGAGCGTGGTTTGCCTGGGGTCGCTCCTGTGGGCACAAGGCACAGCGTATTTGACGGGTTACGTTCTGGATCCCAGCGATGCCGGCATTCCGAATGCGACCGTCTCGATCAAGAACAACGTAACCGGAACCACTCTGAGTCTGCAGACGACGGACGCGGGCATCTATCGGTCTCCTGCGCTTGAGCCAGGAACCTATACGATCACGGTGAGCGTCACCGGGTTTCAGACGTCGGTGACCAACGGCATCGCCGTGGAGGTGGGACAGCCCAGAGGTCTGGACATTCACCTGGTCATCGGCCAGGCGGAACAGAAAGTTGAAGTCAACGCCAGTGCCCCCTTGCTCAAGACGGAAGATTCGGGCCTGGGGCAATCGGTGGACTTCTCCCAGGTATCAAGGTTGCCGTACTTCAGTCGCTCGGCGGGAGCCTTACTGGGGCTTAGCCCGGGCGTACGCTACGGGGGCGAAGATTCGATCTCGTATGGCGCCTCCCGCTACAGCGTCGCGGGATGGACGAACGTGAACGTGATGGTCGATGGCGCCCCGGTCAATGGAGACCGCACCGACGTGGCCCAGATGACCCTCAACCCCAGTGTGGAGTCTCTCTCCGAGGTTCGGGTTATCACCAATCAATACAGCGCGGAGTTTGGACAGGATGTAGGAGCCCTGGTGCTGATGGAGAGCAAGTCCGGCACCAACAAGTGGCACGGCGGGGCTTACGAGTATCTGCGCAACGAATTCTTCGACACCGACAATCAGTTCTCGCACACCAAGCCGATCGACCGCCAGAACAATTTCGGCGGGACCTTCGGGGGGCCGATTCTTCGCAACAAGCTGTTTTTCTTTACCGCGCAAGAACGTGGTTATCTCAAGAGTCCGCAAGGCGTCGTACTCACGGTGCCAACGGCAGCGATGAAGGCGGGCGATTTTACCGGCTTGCCCGCCATTTATGATCCCGCCAGCACCACCTGCGTGGGCGGAGTTTGCACCCGTACCCAGTTTGCCGCCAACCAGATTCCGGTGGGGGAATTTGACCCCGTGGCGATCAACCTGCTTAAGTATTTCCCCGACCCGAATCAACCCGGCGATGTAAATAATCTGACCGCCAGCACCGGACTGAACCAGCACCGTTACCGCGGCACGGTGAAGATGGATTGGATCATCGGCGGGAATGACACCCTGAGCGGCGTCTGGAACATGGACCGGGTGACGCAGACCAACCTGGGAGTGCCGGCGTACAACGCAATTGATCCGGCCGCGAGTCCTACCTTTGGCGGATTCGGCTTCCAGTATCAGACCCAAATTTATAACTTCAGCGAAACCCACCTGTTCTCTCCGCGTACGTTCATGACCAACCGCGTGATCTGGCGTCCGCGCTACATCACGCGGCTGAATCCCGCGGTAGATCCGTCAAAGATGTACGCCGAAACCCTGGGCATCCAGAATTACCCGGGCGCATTACTCCCGGCATCCTACGGTGGAGACCTCGGTTTCCCGACCTTTAACTTCAGCGGCTACACCGGCCTGGGACCTGGTCTGCTGTTGTTCCAGGAAAATCCGATCAGCGAATTCGACTATCAGGGCAGTGTTTCCCTGGTGCGGGGCAGTCATACCATCAAGGCCGGCGTACAACTCGAGCGGGGAAAGCATGGCGTCCCCGATCAGACCACGCCGACGGGCTCTTTCAATTTCGGTGCGTTGGAAACTTCTCAACCTGGAGTCGGGGGAACGGGCGATGCTTTTGCCTCGTTCCTGCTGGGACAGGTGGATCAAGGATCCGGCGAACTGGGACCTCTCCTGGTTTGGAGAAATGTGTACATGGCTCCGTGGGTACAGGACGACTGGAAGGTCTCACGGAAGCTTACGGTAAATCTTGGTCTGCGCTGGGACATTGATTTTCCCATCACCGAACAGGACAATCGCGGAAACGCATTTAACCCCACAGCCATCAACCCGGTTTCGGGAACCCCGGGGATCTACGAATTCCTGGGAAAAGATGGCTGGCCGACGAATTTCTTCAACACCGACTGGCATCGCTTTGCCCCTCGAGTGGGCTTTGCCTACCAACTGACCAGCAAGACCGTGGTTCGCGGAGGGTATGGCATGTACGGGATCAGTCCGATTCTGGGGGCCAATCGCAGAGCTCCGTCGGACGGCTACACCACCAATGCTTTGTTCAATTCTCCCGACAGCGGAATCACCCCGGCTTTCATTCTCGGCAACGGCTTCCCGGCCTATCCCCTGGGCGGCGATCCGAATATTCTGAATGCATCCTTCGGTTCGGTTCCGGTCGGCTCGACTCCCATCGCCAGTCCGACATTTGTGGAGAGGAACTGGAAGTTTGGCTACGCAGAGAACTTCAACGTTTCCGTGCAGCACGAACTCTCGAACTCCATGGTGGTGGAGGTGGCGGCCCAGGGATCGTTGGGACGAAAGCTGCCTTACGGTCAAAACCTGAATGAAGTTGCACCCTCGGAGTGGGGAATCGCGGGATCGAACTTCGCCCGGCGACCCTTTCCCCAATTTAACAACGTCACCGAGGTCAAGTATCCGGAAGGAAGCACCGACTACTACGCCGGCTACGTCCGCTTCAATAAACGGTTCGCCCGCGGTCTGAACCTGATCGCGAACTACAATTGGGGCAAGAGCATCGGATTTGTGGGCGGATCGATCTATTTCCCGCAGTACAGCCGCCAGCTCACAATTTACGATACCGCCAACGGCGCCACGGGATTGCCGATTCACCAGGCGACCATTTCCTGGACCTACGCGCTACCCTTTGGCGTGGGCCGGTCCTACTTTAATCACGGATTCGCGGCCAATTTGCTTGGCGGATGGGACATCGGAGGCATCTTCACTGTCCACAGCGGAGTACCTTTCAACATCACCTCCGGGTCCGACTCGTTAAATGCGAACAGTCCTCTGGGCAACCGTGCCGATCTTGTCGGCACTGCGATCCCGGCTGACCAGAACCCTTCGCACTACCTGAATAAGTCAGCGTTTGCCGCTCCGACCTTCGGGACGATCGGCAATTTCTGCTGCAGCAAGCTGTACTCACCAAACAATGCCGAGGTGAACGTGACGTTAGGCAAGGGCTTTTCGGTGCACGAGGGCTACGACCTTCGGCTGGTTGCGGAATTCTTCAACCTGCTGAACAGTCCACAGTGGGGAACCCCAGACACGAACCTTACCGATGGTGCCTTCGGCACAATCACCGGTTCCGGTTCTGGAGCTGGTTCCGGTGTGGCGAATCCACAAGACGGAGCGCGAGTGATGCAGATAGGAATCCGATTGGATTTCTAGCGGGCAATTGGCGTAAGTTGGCAGGGGTGGCGACGGCGAAGCGACCGAAACAGGAAGGTTCGTCTCTCGCCACCCGGCCTTCGATGTTTGCTACTTACTCAC